>JBNKCX010000029.1:0-232023 GCA_050287965.1 Sedimenticolaceae bacterium | reverse complement strand
CACCGTCTGGGCACCGCCGAGATCGAGTCCGCCCTGGTGTTGCACGACGCCGTAGCCGAGGCCGCCGTGGTCGGCTACCCCCATGAGCTGACCGGCCAGGGCATCTACGCCTATGTCACCCTGATGGCCGGCATGGAAGGTAGCGAGGAACTGAAGAAGGAACTTGTCAACCTGGTCCGCACCGAGATCGGTCCCATCGCCAAGGTCAACATCATCCAGTGGGCGCCGGGGCTGCCCAAGACCCGTTCCGGCAAGATCATGCGCCGCATCCTGCGTAAGATCGCCGCCAATGAACTGGATAGCCTGGGTGACACCTCGACCCTGGCGGATCCGTCAGTGGTCAATAGTCTCATCGAAAACCGCGCGAACCGCTGACAATCCGTCTGCAACTTTGCCTCCCCCGCTTGCGGGGGAGGTCAGGCAGGGGAAAGCAAATTTGACCCCTCCAGCCGGTACCGTTGCGCCCGGTCCGGCACCCAGACCGATCGGCTTTTATGCTATGGTCTGTTCATCCTTCCTCGACTACTCCCGGGCGGCATAACTCTATATTTAAGCCGTCCATAATAATCATCAGTTAGCTTTACGGGGATATCATGAAGACGCCAGCCATCTCAGTTTTGCTTTTAGTAAGCATTTTTGGCTCATTATCCCATGCTGGCGAGAGAGGCTTAATCTTTCTACAGCAAGAGACACCCGGCCATATCATTTACGTATCACTTCGTGCGCACAAAAATATTGCCGTTGTGTTTGTGGAAGGAATGGGAGCTTCAGAAATTAGCGAAGAAGGAGCAATCCCGATCAGTAGGTTTAATGAGATTTGGAATCTTGTTAGCTCCGAGCCGTTTAAAGAGTTCATTGTGCCGGCAGAATCTGGGCGAAATATGGCCGACCCCAAGTATTTTACCGTCAGTATGGGAGTTAACGGTAATATCAAAACATATATCCAAATTCCCGTTTCTGAAAGGAGAGGTGAAATTGGGGAGTTTATAAAAATACTCAAAGATTTTATCCCTGAGGAAAGCTAACAATCACATCAAGATCGTTCATATCCGTTCGCTGGAATGCCATACTTTTCTGCGCGCTCCATATTTAGGCATAAAAATGGAAACGACCCTTTACATATTTGTTATTGCAGGTTTCATAATATTATTCTGCTTAATTATTTTAGTCCCTTTACTTTTCAAGAAGCGGTGGAAAACAATAGCTATTTTCGCGGCAGCGGGAGCAATTGGAGGTTTAGCGGGATACTTCTTCCCTTCTGACGACTCAAACATCATGGTCGCAAGAGTCCTCGACATAAAGGTAATGATAGAACTATCAATTGCACAAGTGCATATGGTCATCGGTATTGCCGCCGGCTTTCTGCTCGGAGTGTTTTCAATTATGGCCGGGCCAATACGTAGCCACTCTTAAGCCACGTTGATTTTCCGCCTTACAAGGAGACAGGGAGGAACTATGCATAAAATAACAGGCGGCTGTTACTGCGGAAACATATCCTATGAAGCTGAAATGCCGGACGCGCCTTCTTTTTATAAACCTCGTTCCTGCAGTTGCAGATTCTGCACAAGCCATGGGGCCGCATATGCATCCGATAGCAGGGGAACGCTTACAATCAGGATTAAAAGTGCAAATGAAGTAAATAAATACAGGCTTGGAAGTCAGATTGCGGATTTTTTAATTTGTATGAACTGCGGGGTATTGACTAACGTCTGCTATGAAGAAGACGGATACCTTTATGGCTCAATAAATATCCGGTCCGCTAAAGATTCCGCAAGCTTTGGTGAGGGCCATAAAGCTCACCTGGCCGAACTAAGCGACGATGAACGTATCGAGCGCTGGAAAAAATACTGGTTTCCCAACGTTAAGATCGGGTATGAGAGCGCATAATATGGGTGGCAATCGACACCTTGCAGCGCACCCCTTCGCTTCAACCGCTCATTTATGGTATTCGCATGAACAAACAGAACTCCTGTTGTAAATCCCTGACCCTCGCCGCCCTGATACTGTTCGCGCCCTCACTGCTCATAGCCGAAACGGTTACCCTCCATTGCTCGGGGGTCAACTATATCTACGAATCCGGCATGGGAAAGGGCCCGGCAACGCGGAAGGCCGCCAACCTGACGGTCAATCTGGATGACCGGCAGATGAGGGCCGAACTGATCGATGGCGATAAAGCGCGTACTACGAACCTGGTTAGAGTGTATGACGACTACCAGGGCTACTTTCCGGGTGAAAAAGAGATAGCCGGCGCTGCCGTTCTCGGCGAGCAAATTGAGATCAGCTCCGGGCTGGATTCAGTGGAGTTGCGGTATCTACTTGAAGGGGACAGGAAATATTTATCTTATACAGGGACCTGCAATCGCTGACATTGCAGGATATCAGGAAGATACCGGGAGCGTAACGCCGTCTCCATGCTTCGCTTCCGCTACTCAGGAAGTGTTAACGGATGTCAAACATAACAATGCCTTTAAGCCGTCAGATAAATTATAAGGTCATGCGGATAATAGTAGGGATCATCGCCCTTCTGCTTTCTCCCACGGTATGGATTCTTTCCGGCGTCGGCAGTGAGATGACGTCTATCAGTATCTCTTACTGGACCGATTCCCGCGATATTTTCGTCGGCTCTCTGATTGCGGTCGGATTCTTTCTGTCCGCATACAACGGCGCCGGCAACGGCAGGGATCTGGGATATGCCTTAAGCAAGGCGGCCTGCGTTTTCGCTGTCTGTGTCGCCTTCTTCCCAACCTGCGGCTTTTCCGCTGCCGACGTTCCGGCCAGATGGATTCTGGCGATATCGGATTTTGTCGGGCTGACCCATCGAACCATACATATTACCGCCGCGGTTCTTCTTTTTACCTGCCTTATCGTGTTGATGTGGACCTTTTCCAAGCGCGCAAAGAGCAAAGGAAAACCCGGTCGCGCCTACCTCTATCGGGGAATAAGCATTCTAATGGGAGGAGGCATGATCGGCATTTACCTGCTGGGAGAGATTATTGAGATCGACGATACCTTCTTCTGGGTTGAATACTGGGGACTGACCCTGTTCGGGATAGGCTGGATTGCCGCGGGCTCTTATAAGACGGAAGACCACCCCTCAGAGTGCTGATTACCGGTTGCGATCAATCTGCTATATTGAGTACCGATTTCCGAAAAGACATGTTTTCAAGTTACTGATGGAGCTATTTGCATGACCGAAACCAACCCATACGCCCCACCCAAGGCGTCTCTTACTATTACTACGAACAGTAAATGCAGGCGCGAAGGCAAGTGGGTTGTGGTGGAAGCCGGAGCAGACTTGCCGCCACGCTGTATCATCTGCAATGAAGAGGTGACCACGCCGATCAAGAGCAAAAAGGTCTACTGGCATACTCCATGGCTTTATCTGTTGATTTTGATAAACATCATTGTCTATGCGGTGGCTGGCTTAATCGCCAGAAAATCGTTTCCGATCTCCCCCGGGCTATGCGAGCAGCACGCGGCCAAACGCCGGCGGCGTATTCTCTTTTTTTTCGGCGCCGCATCCACTTCTTTCGTTGCCGCGGTCTTGCTTCTGGGTATAACGGATGAGGTCGTATCTGCTGTGCTTTTTATACTTACGGTCCTTCTCCTGGTGACTGCAGGCATAACCAGCCGCACAGTCTACGCTCGGAAAATAACAAATGAGTACGCCCGCTTGGGCGGCTTTAAAGAGCCGTTCCTGAACTCTTTAAAATGACAACCAATTCTTCCCTGCGAATATTGGAGCCTAGTATTTAATACTAAGCGATGGAAAGAAGCTCCGGTCTTTTCGGTTCAGAGCTTAAGTCTCGTTATATATCCGGCTGATCGATCAGAGGTTCTCCTGCCTGTTCTTTTCTCCCATTCCTTTCCCATGTAGGATGGGACATTGAACAACCTGGGGAGAACCGATGGATCTGATTTTTGGGTTCCTGGTCGGCCTGCTGCTGGTCTGGGCGATCGCCATCTACAATCTGCTGGTCCGGGAAAAGAACCAGGTACTGGCGGCCTGGAGCGATATCGATGTTCAGCTCAAGCGCCGCCATGATCTGCTGCCCAAGCTGGTGGACGCGATAAAGGCCTACGCCGAATATGAGCAGGCAACCCTGGAAGAGATCACCACTCTGCGCAGCGATGCGGAGCAGACCGGAACACCGGCGGAAAAAGGCCGGCTGGAGACGCTGATCACCGGGCGGGTACGGGAGCTGATCGCCGTGGCCGAGGCCTACCCGGATCTCAAGGCGAGCAGACAGTTCCTGGATCTTCTTAAACAGCTGAGCGAGGTGGAGAACCACATCCAGTTTGCCCGCCGCTATTACAACGGGGCAGTCCGCAACTTCAATATCCGGATCGACTCCTTCCCCAACCTGATTATCTCCCGCCTGTTCCGCTTCCACCCGGCGGAGTTCTTCCAGCTGGACAGTGCCACCGAGGGATCACCCCCGGAACTTTCCCTATGACCGCCATCCGACGACTGCTCCTGATACTTCTGCTTACGCTTGCCGGCATCTCCGATGCCGCAGGGCGGGAGGTGATCCTCGGCTTCCACAGCGATATCCGGATACAGGGCGACGGGAGCATGATGGTGACCGAGACCATCCAGGTCCAGGCCGAGGGCAACCAGATCAAACGCGGTATCTACCGCGACTTTCCCACCACCTATAAAGACCGTTTCGGCAATCGTTACCGCGTGGGATTCGATCTGGTGTCGGTGCAGAAGGACGGCAGCGGGGAACCCTATCATACCGAGTCATTGAGCAACGGCATCCGTATCTACATCGGCGATAAAGACGTCTATCTGAAAAACGGCATTTACACCTACTCCCTGAGCTATATCACCGACCGTCAGCTCGGATTCTTCGACGACCACGACGAGCTGTACTGGAATGTAACCGGCAACGGCTGGGAGTTCCCTATTCAGCAGGCGACGGCCCGGGTCACCCTGCCCCCCGGCGTTCCCACGGACCGGATCGGAACGGAGGCCTATACCGGCCCTCTGGGCGCGAAAGGCGCCGCCTACCAGTCCGGAGTCGATCATGACGGAACCGCCCTGTTCGAAACCACTCACCCCCTGAACAGCTACGAAGGACTCACCATCGTCGTCACCTGGCCCAAGGGGTATGTCACGGAACCCACCCGGGAGGAACAGATCGACCGGTTCCTGCAGGACAACCGGACGGCACTGGTAGGCGGTATCGGTATAGCAGTGATCCTGCTCTATTATCTCCTGGCCTGGCGTGCCGTGGGCCGTGACCCCAGGGCCGGTTTCATCGTACCGCTCTATACCCCGCCGAAAAACTTCTCCCCCGCCGCCATGCGTTTTGTCCGCCGCATGGGGTATGACGACAAGGCCTTTACCGCGGCCATCGTCAACCTCGCGGTCAAGGGCTATCTGAAGATACGCGAGGCGCAGGACGGCGAATTCACCCTGGAGAAAACCGACAATCAGAACATAAAGCTGGCGCTGGGAGAGGCAGCCGTCGTCCGCGTCCTGTTTGGCGGCAGGGGTAAACACGTCACTCTGAAGCAGGCAAACCACTCCAGAATTGGCAATGCGCTGAGAGCACACAAGCTCTCCCTGAAAGCGGATTATGAAAAGGCCTATTTTCAAACCAACCGCCGCTATCTGATACCGGGCATCCTGCTCTCCATCGCCACCCTAGCGGTCTGCGTCCTGTCGCTGCCGGGAGAAGAGCAGATGGCCGCGGCCGGTTTTTTTACCCTGTGGCTCTCCATCTGGACCATCGGCGTGTTCCTTTTGCTTATGGGCGCCTATAGGAGTTGGAAGGGGGTCGCCAGCGGCGGTTCTATCGGCGGCGCCCTGGGCGCCAGCCTGTTTGCCGCCCCCTTCGTGGCAGCGGAGATCGGAGCCCTGGCCGCCCTGCTTGCCATTGTTTCCCCGATCTATCCCGTTACATTTCTTGCCGTCCTCCTGATCAATTTCCTGTTTTACCAATGGCTCAAGGCCCCGACTCTGGCGGGGCGCAGATTGTTGGATCAGGCGGAGGGGTTTCGTCTGTTCCTCTCCGTGGCGGAGAGCGAAGAGATGAATTTCCGCAACCCACCGGAAAAAACCCCGGAGCTGTTCGAGGCCTACCTGCCCTTTGCGCTGGCCCTGGACGTGGAACAGCAGTGGGCGGAACGTTTTAACGATGTCCTGAGCCGTGCCGGCAGCGAAGCGTACCAGCCCTCCTGGTATAGCGGTCACAACTGGAACCCCGGCAATCTCAGTGGATTCGCAGGTGCCATGGGCGGCGCCATGAGTTCCGCCATCTCATCTTCATCCACCGCCCCCGGCTCTTCATCCGGTGGTGGCGGCGGCGGATCCTCCGGCGGTGGCGGTGGCGGCGGCGGTGGCGGTGGTTGGTAAACCGCGCCGCCCGGCCGCTCGCCGTCAGACACCGGCTAAAGGATGCCGATGACCCCCGATACACAACAAAGTCGCAACCACAACTCACTTCCGTATCGACTGTACCGGCGCGCAAGAAGATCGTTACAAACAGAGAGCGATCTATTGCGCCCGGGCGTAACCCTCCTTCACGGCACAGAGAAACAGACCGGAGAACCTATACGCATCTGTTACGCGGGATTCTCCCCTCGTAGTATCCGTATAGGCTTCCCCTCTCAGATCTTACGCGGCATCGATAAAGAGGTATTTTTTGGGCGCCGGTGGCTATGGCAGGTAGGCGATATCGCGCGTAAAAACGACTGTTCCTTCCTGCTGATCGAGAGCCCTGGCAGCAGGAAAAACATTATCAGCCGCTTCATCGGGTCCAGAACCGGTCTATTTTATTTGCCCTATTTCGTTATGACGCACGTTCGGATCGATGATCTCGACGCGTTGCTGTACAAAAACGAGCATCTTCAAAACGATATCCGACGCCTCAGGATCGAGGGGTTCCAGGTGGAAATTTCCCGAACACCAAAAGAGTTCAGGCGCTTTCTGGAACAGTACTATCTGCCCTACAAGGATCTGCACTACGGCTCCCGTGCCATGGATTTTGATTACGACTTTCTATGCCGGGAGAACGAGGTTACGGAGAGAACCTGGGAACTGCTTAAGGTAAGTGCGAATAACGACTGGATCGCCGGCATGATCTTTCAAAAGCGGGAAGGATGCGCCGACGCCATGGAGGTGGGCGTCAAGGACGGCGACCAGCAGCTGGTGAAAAGGGGTTCATTGGCGGCGGCCTATTGGTTTTTTATTAAGCGGGCACATGAACTGGGGTACTCTGAGGCCAGTTTCATGTATACCCCGGCGTTTCTCAGGAACGGGGTACTGCAATTCAAGAGCAAGTATCGGCCGAAACTGAGCGCTGCGCCCTCCTCCGCTCATGGAATCCTGTTCACTCCCTTGAAAAACGATTCACGGACACGGCAGATACTCCTGGGTCAGCCGTTTTTCGAAATACATCCTGACGGCCTCGGCCTGACGGCTTTCGCCCGGAATGTCGACGACGCGGAAAAGGTTGAAAAGACCGTTCGCAGAGAACTTCGGCGGTTCCGGGAAGCCCCGCCGGTGAGGGTTGTCTCGCTGGAGGACGCCCTCCCCCCTCGCGAGACCAACTGAACTATTCAGGCGATATCCGGCACCCCGGAACCCTTATAACCACTCGTCCACCCCGGCGTTAACCTACCCGCAGGACGCCATAACGGGGTCCATTTCACACTTTTTAGTACTCACACACCTTTCGGACCTATTCCAATTTTAGTGCCGTCTGCATAATTACCCGACAGTTCGCACAATACCGGCGATTTCCATCGCCCTGTAGTCTCTGAACCGTGGCATAATTCCATGTTCAACAACATCCTTACCTCCCTGGCCGCCCCGGTTATGCGCCGACCGCCCGGTTGTCAGGCGTCCGACACATCCCCTATATAAACACTATTACAAGGACATTTTATGAAAACCCTTTCAAAACGTTTCTATATCGCCTCAATTATCGGGGGTTTTGCAGGCTCCTTTATACTCTTTCTGGCATCCATGGCCCTGACCCCGTCCTATAACGACGCCGCGGTAATACTGGGAGTGATTTTTTTGCCTATCGGCTTCTGCGTCATGATCTACGGCGTGGTTATATATGCCCTCTTCATTCATAAAATGTGGACATCAGTACCCCTGAAATACGCCAGGACCACACCCGGCAAAGCGGTCGGCTTCCTGTTTATACCGTTGTTTAATCTTTACTGGATGTTTCAGGCGATCTGGGGTTGGACGAAGGATTTCAATCAGTACTCTTCCGAGAACAATATCTGCGACCAGAAAATGCCAGAGAAAATCGCATTGGCAATGTGCATCCTGGCAATCGTTTCCATGATACCCATAATCGGCGTCCTGGCCACAATCGCATACCTCGTACTACTGACGATTTTTCTGGACAAATCCATCGATGGGGTTAATGCGGCTATTGAGCATACCGCCGATTAACAACCGCCGGATCAGAAAATTCCTCACTTCCTGGTGACAGGGCTATCGTCATCCTCGGGTGGTTGAATAAACAACCACCCGTACCCGCAAAAACTCTTCTTCCTTTTCCGGTCATCCCCGCTACCCCCCAAAAAAAGGGGGGCTGCGCTCACCTTAAGGGTTGTCTTCTTTCCCGCGTAATTAGTAATGCTATCCGTTTATAACAAAACAATAACATTTGGGTTCATCGGGTAGTAATCAGGTTTATTGGGAATATATTTGAATCCATAGGGCAACCATTCTGCGTATGGTTGTCAGAGGATATATACCGAAGGAGAACTTCCGTGAATGGTAGATTAAACGGCTTATTGGCGGTCGCTCTGTTATGTGGCCTATCCGCCGTCCGGGCGGACACCGCGGTTCTTGCGGGAGGCTGCTTCTGGTGTATGGAAGCGGATTTCGAGAAACTGCCCGGCGTGACCGACGTGATCTCCGGGTTCACCGGCGGCACCGCGAAAAACCCCACCTATAACGGCGATCATAGCGGTCACTACGAGGCCGTGGAGATCACCTATGATGCAACAAAGGTGAGCTATGAGGAGCTGCTGAACTATTACTGGAGGCATATCGATCCCTTCGATGATCAGGGACAGTTCTGCGACAAGGGCCATAGCTACAAAAGCGCTATTTTTGTTGCTGACAAGGAGCAGCGGGAGGTCGCCGAACAAACGAAAAGAGCGGTGGAGGCGCAGTTCCCGAACCAGAGAGTGGCCACGAAGGTTCTAGATGCAACGACCTTTTATCCCATTAAGGGAGACGAGAACTACCATCAGGACTTCTATAAAAAGAGCCCGACGCGCTACAAGTTTTATCGCTGGAACTGCGGCCGGGATCAACGGGTGGAGGAGATCTGGGGGAACAGTACCGCTCACTGACCGCTCAGGCGAAAAGGCCGTGCAGAAACCAGCGGCGCATGCCGTGCAACTCCCGGTAGACCCACAGCCTTTCACCGGCGGGCGTCCTGGCCACGAAATAGTCCCGGGCGACGGCGGCCCCGTCCCACCAGCCGCTCTCAATACGCTCCCGCTCCGCTTCCAGCAGCAACCGGCCGCCGTGGTGAGGCCAGCCGCCCCGCTCCTCCAGGGGCAGCGGCTGCGATAACAACCACAGAGGACGCCCGGCAGCGGGATATCCCTCCCCCTTTTCTCCCGGGAGACACCGCTCCCATGCCCGTTCCGGACGGTGATCGGCCACCAGCCGGATACCGGAAACCGCCGCCGCACCCAAGCGCGCCCGCAGACGCTCCAACAGCCGCCCGTCCCCTTCCCCCGCAGGACCGCCGAAGAGGGTGAGGGGCCGGCCGGGCAGGGGCTGGACATGATCCACCTCCAGCACTATCTCCCGCACCGGCGCGGGAAGCTCGATCCGCTCAAGTCGTTCCCGTAACAGCTCCAGCAGGCGCGCCGGATCCCGCTCCGCCGCCAACAGACCGAGCCGAAAACAGGTAACGGCGTCATCCCCATGGAGCAGGTGCCACACCAGCACTTGAACCCCGCCCTGGCGCGCGGTGAGAAATCCGCCCAGCTCCAGGAGCAGACGTCTGGCGGCAAACAGCAGCGCCTCCCGGCTCTCCACTTCGGCGGGCAGCTCCAGACGGCGATAAAAGCCGGCGGGCGGTTCAAAGACAGGGCGCGGATCCGGCACCAGCCCCAATAACCGGTCCAGATACTGCATGGTATCTTCCCCCAGACGACACGTGAGACCGTGCCGGGGCAAGCGCAGCAACTCCCCCAACCGCCTCAGCCCCATACCCTGCAGTGCCGCCAGTTTGTCCTTTTCCAGGGGCAGTTCTGAGAGGGAAAGGGAAGAGAGCGCGGACCTCAGCTGGTGCCGGCCCCAGACCTCCTCTTCCCCTCCGGCGGTGGCGGATTGACCAGAGGCACGGGCCAGCAGTATGGCGGCGGCCGGTGTCGGCGCCGCAGCGAGACGGGCCTGGTATCCCAGCCCTTCCAGATCCGACCGCACCTGTGCCAGCAGGGGCTCAATGCCGCCGAACAGGCGCAGACTCCCTCCCACTTCCAGCAGCAGGCCCTGGGGACGCTCCAGACTGACCTGGGAGGTGAACTGCCCGGCCCAGGCGGCCAACCCTTCAAGGGCGGACTCCTCCCGCCGCCGGTCCCGCTGCAGAATGTGCAATCCCGATGCGATGGCACGGGCGGCGCCGGCGGCCATCCCCGGCGCCACGCCGGCCTCCGTGGCCGGCCGGTTGCCGGCCAGGATCCACCGCCCCCCGCGCCGTTCCTCGACAACGGCCAAGGGTCGCTGCGAGACCTCGCCCCGGCTGAAGATCTCCAGGAACAGCAGGGGTAGATGGATCGCCAGCCAATGCATGATGCTTAACCCGGGAATTCCGACTTCGTAGGGCGGGCTGCGCCCGCCCTACCGAACCGCGTCCTCCACGTTAACTTGAGAGATGTATCCTGCCCCCCGGCCAGCCGCCCCGCCGTTTCAACAGTTCCACCTCCATCCCTTCCGCCGTCGGTTGTATCCGCAGCCTTAACGCCGCCGCCGAATACTCCCCCGCCGCCCGTTGCGGACGAAACAGAAAACCGAGACCGCCCCCGGACGCCGCCGCCAGCTGCAACCGCCGCAACACGGCCGGTTTCAACCCCCTTTGCGGCCAGGCCAGGACCGCCCCGCAATTGCCGGAACGCAGTGCCTGCTCGGCCGCCCAGAGGGACTCCCGCTCCCCCCTTGGCCAGACCAGCAGCAGGCGGGACAGCTCCACCCCGCCAGCCGCCAACGCCGGAGCGTAGGGGATATAGGGCGGTCCAACCAGGGCGATCCAGCGCGCTTCTCTGCTCAGGCCGGCGAGCGCCGGCAGCACCAGGGTCATGGCGCCCATCCCTTCCCCGCCCTGCAGGATCTCCGTAATCGCGCCTTGCGGCCAACCGCCGGCCAGCGCTTGGTCCAGATCGCCGAAACCGCTGGAAACAACGGGGCCCACGACCGGGGAACGGTTGCCCCCGCGCCAGAGATCGCCGCGCTGTTGGACGAGATGGGTCAGATTCATTGTTCTAGAAAAGCGCCTTAACAGTCCGCAAATGAACGCCAATTAATGCAAATAAATATCGGGTAATCTCTTTATCCAAGCTGGGACAGGGCACCCTCTTAACTCCCCTGGAAGGGGTGTTGAAAGCTCAAGACCATGGCTTACCCGAGCCGGGATAAATTTTGCGTTTATTTGCGTTTAGTTGCGGATAAAAACAATATAAATCGCAGCACCGTCACGACCTCACCTTCTGCACCGAAAGATCCCGCAGCAACCCGACCCCCAGCCCTTCGATCACCAGCTCCTGCCGCCGCAGGTCCACCTCAATGGGGGAAAAATCCGGATTCTCAGGCAACAACTGCACCCGGTGTTTCCAACGGCCGTGGCGGTGAAACCGCTTCACCGTCACCTCGTCTTCCAGCCGCGCCACCACGATCTGACCATTCTCCGCCTGGCGGGTGGTATGTACCGCCAGCAAGTCACCGTCCAGGATACCGGCATCACGCATACTCATACCCCGCACCCGCAGCAGATAATCGGCCCGTGGGCGGAACAGGTCGGGATCAATGGCGTGATGATCCTCCACCTGCTCGGCCGCCAGGATGGGCCTGCCCGCCGCCACCCGCCCCACCACCGGCAGCCCGACCGCCGGTTGTTCCGGGAGCAGCAGACGAATCCCCCGCGAGGTGCCCTTCAGCAGCTCTATGGCACCCTTGCGGGCCAATGCCCGCAGGTGTTCCTCCGCCGCGTTGGCGGAATGGAAGCCGAACGCCCGGGAGATCTCCGCCCGGGTCGGGGGGAACCCGGTCTCATCCAGGTGTTTCCTTATCAACTCCAGGATCTGACTCTGTCGGGGCGTAAGTTTCATAACTTAGGATTTCTCGCTTCGCTCGAAATGACACTAACAACTGTAATTATATACAGTACTCCGAAAAATAACAGAAAAAGATTCGAACCTGCCATTAGGGAGCCTCTGATTAGGTTAAAATGCATTTTTCAATCTGCCGGATCGATCCATGCCCTCCCTGCTGGAAGCACGCAACCTGATCAAACACTACCGCGAGGTAAAGGCGGTGAATGGCATCAGTTTCACCATTCCCCGGGGTACCTGTTTCGGTCTGCTGGGTCCGAACGGCGCAGGCAAAACCACCACCGTCGAAATGCTGGAGGGTATCCTCTCCCCCACCGACGGAGAAATCCTCTATCAGGGCCGGCCGTTGGGAACGGAGTTCAAGGAAGAGGCGGGCATCATGTTTCAGACCACCGCCCTGCAGGAGCAGATCACGGTGCAGGATATACTGAACCTGTTCCAACGCCTCTATATCCGGGCCCGACCGCTGTCGGAGCTGATCAAACAGTGCGCCCTGGGGGAGTTTCTCGACCGTGAAGCCAAACGCCTTTCCGGCGGCCAGCGCCAGCGGCTACTGTTGGCCATCGCCCTGATCAACGACCCCAGGATACTTTTTCTGGATGAACCCACAACCGGACTGGACCCCCAGTCCCGGCGCAACTTCTGGCAACTGGTGAACAATATCAAGGCGGAGGGCAAAACCGTGATATTGACCACCCATTACATGGAAGAGGCATACGAGCTCTGCGATGAGATCGTCATCCTCGATCATGGCCATATCATCGCCCAGGGCTCACCCCAGGAACTGCTGAAGCGCCATTTCGACCAATCGGTTCTCTCCCTGCCGGTCACGGACATCCCCTCTATCCCCGAACTCGAGGGGAAACTGCCGCTACACCAACGTAACGGGAAGATCGAGATATTCAGTGATGATGTGGACAGCGCCATCCGGCGACTGATGGAGAACGGTATCTCCCTGAACCGTCTGCAGATCCGGTCGCCGACCCTGGAAGACCTGTTTCTGGAACTCACCGGTCACGAGTTGCGAGGCTGAAGGATTTAATATGCGCTTCAGACGTTTTACCGCCGCCCTCACCGCACGCAATCGTGAGTTCCTGCGGGATCGCACCGCTATCGCCTGGAACATCATACTGCCGGTGATGATCGTCGTCGGCTTTGCCTTCTTCTTCAACCTGGACAGCAGCGAGATGTTCAAGGTCGGCATTTATGGAGAGGCCGACGCTGAATCCCCGGAGCTGGAGCATTTCCTGGATACCGACCACGTCCGCTTCATTCCGGTCCACGACCTGCAGCAGGCGGTTACCAGGGTGGAGCGACACCAGTTGGACATGCTTCTGGACCTGACGCAAAGCCGTTACTGGGTCAATTCCGAATCCCAACGCGGCTACTTCCTGCAACGGCTGATGGACAACGGCGGCGATTCTGTCAGGAAAGAGATCGTTAGCGGAAAGGAAATTCGCTACGTGGACTGGGTGGCACCCGGGGTATTCGGAATGAACATCATGTTCGGCTCTCTTTTCGGCGTCGGATACGTCATCGTCCGTTACCGGAAAAACGGGGTATTGAAACGACTGAAGGCCACTCCCCTGACCGCCTTCGAATTCCTCTCCGCGCAGGTAACCTCCCGTCTCTGGCTGATCATGATCATCACTATCCTGATCTACGCGGGTACCAACCTGTTTATCGGGTTCTGCATGAACGGTTCCTATCTGACCCTGCTTCTGGTGCTGCTGATCGGCACTCTGAGCATGGTAAGCCTGAGTCTTATCGTCGCCGCCCGACTGGCGAGCGAAGAGGTGGCCAACGGTTTCCTCAATCTGCTCAGCATGCCGATGCTGTTTCTCTCCGGTGTCTGGTTCTCCCTGGAGGGATCATCAACCCTGGTACAGAAACTCGCCCTGTTGCTCCCGCTGACCCATTTGGTCAACGCCGCCCGATCGGTGATGATCGATGGCGCCGGACTGATCGAGATCGCGCCCAACCTCATCGCCCTCGGAATAATGACCGCCTGTTTCCTGCTTATCGCGGCATACAGTTTTCGTTGGGAATAGGAAAACCGGACGCCGTAACCACCTATGTGCAATACATCATAAAATCGCCCGGGAACTGTTACCGAATGACTCAAAGGTACTATATTTTAGATATCCGTTCGAAAAACAATCGTCAAAAGTCTCAGGGAAGGGCTTGATAGTTAACGGGACTGACCTATTCCATGCCTGACCAAGCGCAAGACGAGAACCAACCTCTCCTATTCACAGCCGAGACCATGGAGGAGGCCAAGGAGTTCTTCCGCCTGACGGTGCGCCTCCTCACGCAGCATGACCTCCCCCCCAATCCGCTGAATTACGGCCTGGGATTCAACTACTCGGCGGGAAGGGATACCCGTCTGCAGGAGAAGTTGGACGAGGCGCTCTCACAAGAGGAGGGATTAACCCGGGAGAAGGCAAAAGAACTTTTCCTGCGTTTCATCTACAACTGTGACGAAACCGTTCTGGAGGGGTTGCGTGAGGAGCTCCTGCGGATGGTTGCGGAGATGATAGGTGCACTGGTGGAACTGGCGGCGAAAGCCTCGGTGTCCAGTGAAAAAATCGAACGGCATATCGACACATTACAACAGACGACAAACGTTCAGGAGATCCTGTCGGTCGCCTCTTCCATCCTTTCCGAGACCCGCGCTCTGGTTACCGAAAGCAGGGAACTGGAAGAACAGTTGAATTACTCGTCGGAGGAGATGACAAAACTCCAGGACGAATTACAGCAGGCACGCCACGCCGCCTATGTCGATGCCCTTACCGGCATCCTGAACCGACGCGGTTTCGATAAGGAACTCGCGGAACTTATCGAACGTGCGAAAGAGACCACTCCGGCATTTTCCCTGCTTATTATGGATATTGATCATTTCAAATCCGTCAACGACAGACACGGCCACCTGATCGGAGACAAGGTTCTCCAGGCCGTGGCGCAGCTGCTTAATACGCATACCAAGGGTGGTGACCGGACGGCACGCTTCGGTGGCGAGGAGTTCGCGGTGCTTTTGCCGGGAACGGAGTTGGAAAACGCCGCCACGGTTGCGGAGAATATCCGTCTGCACGTGGAGAAACTGATACTCAGGCGCCCCAAGACCAGAGAACTGCTGAGCGATATCACGGCATCGATCGGTGTCGGTCGTTATCGACTCGGGGAATCCGCTTACGAATTCATCCACCGCTGTGACAAAGCACTTTATCAGGCGAAGAAGAATGGCCGTAACCGCGTGGTCGTGGCCGATTGAAACCTGTACTGCAGTCGCGGCAGGCTATTTACCCGGCCGCACCAATCCGCCTAATCCCATATCCTCCAATGCCTCCCGCATCAGGCGGCGCACCGCCTGAGCCTCTTCCAGCTGCAATGCCGCCTGCAGCAAATCCCTGCTGCGGGTGCGGCTCAGACTCCGTACCACCCACTTCACCCTGAGCAGGCTGTTGGCACTCATACTCAGACTTTCCACACCCATTCCCAACAGCAGAGCGGTCGCCAGGGGATTTCCCGCCAGTTCGCCGCAGATGCTGACCGGACGGTTATAGACAGCCGCCCGGTCAACGATCTGTTGAACGGCGCGCAGCACCGCGGGATGAAGGTCATCATATATCTCCGCGACTCGCGGATTGTTTCGATCCACAGCCAGGAGATATTGGGTCAGGTCATTGGTCCCCACTGACAGAAAATCCACCCGCCGCGCCAGCGCCTCGGTCTGATAGACCGCCGCCGGCACCTCCACCATAACCCCGATGCGCGGCAGGGAGACTTCATACCCGTCTTCCTTCAGTTCATCGTGCGCCCGCTGGATAAGCAGCTTCAGCTCGTCGACTTCAGAAACGGAAGAGATCATGGGCAACATAATCCGGAGATTGTCCAAGCCTATGGCCGCCCGCAGCATGGCGCGTACCTGAGTTAGAAAAATCTCCGGATGATCAAGAGAGATGCGGATTCCCCGCCAGCCCAGGAAGGGATTGGATTCATCGATGGGAAAGTAGGGCAGCGGTTTGTCACCACCCACGTCCAGGGTACGCAGGGTAACCGGGCGGGGGGCGAAAGCGTTGAGAACGTGGCGGTAGTTGGTGATCTGAGCCGATTCGCTGGGAAAACGGTCACGGACCATGAACGGCAGCTCGGTACGATACAACCCCACCCCTTCCGATTCCTCCATCCCCAGGGAACTCATGTCCGACACCAGACCGGTATTGAGATAAAGGGGTACCCGTCTGCCGTCAAGCATCTCCGCCGGCAGGCCGCGTAACCCCTCCATCTCCGTGGAGAGTTCCCGGTCCTCCTGCGCCAGTCTTTGATACTCTTCGAGAACCGCCGGCTGCGGCGAAACATATACCCGGCCGCGGTATCCATCCAGGATAATCCGCTGACGGTCCATGCGCCCGGCCGGCATCGCAACCACCCCCATGACCGCCGGTACGCCCAGGGCCCGGGCCAGAATCGCCACATGGGAAGAAGGAGAACCGCGGGCCGAAACCACCCCGGCCAGGCGCCCCACAGGGACCTCGGCCAACTGCATGGCGCTCACCTCATCACCGACCAGAATAGTCTGCTCCGGATACTGAATCGTCGTCGGAGCATCCTGCTGCATATACATAAGGATGCGACGCCCGAGATCCCTCACATCCGATGAACGTTCGCGCAGGTAGGCATCTTCCATGTTCTCGAACACCCGCGCGTGGTCCTCGATGGTTTGACGCAGAGCGCCCGGCGCCCAGTTGCCGTCGCGAATGCGTTCGTTCACGACCGCTACCAGGGAACTCCCTTCAAGCATCAGGATCCAGGCCTGGAACAGGGCCCGGTCCTCCGGCGGCAGATCCCCTTCCAGTTTCTTTTCAAAGCCCGTAAGATCGGCCCGCACCCTGTCCACGGCCTCCTGGAATACCGCGATCTCCCGCTCCTCGTCCTCGGCCGAACGATCGGGAATAGCGTTCAGATCCGCCGGCGGATAGACCACAACCGCCTCCCCCAACGCCACGCCGCCGGCCCCCGCAAGCCCCTGGAGAAATCGGGACGGCACCCCTTTCTGCTGCTGCAACGCGCGTAGCTCGCCGCTGGCCTGGGCATGGGTAATGGCACCCGCCAGTTGCGCGGCCAGGGTTACCAGGAACGCCTCTTCGTTTTCGTCAAACTGACGTTGTTCCCGTTGCCGGACAACCAGCACACCGAGCACCTTGCGATTAAGGATGATCGGCGCCCCCAGAAACCCGTGGTAGATGGTCTCGCCCGTCTCCGTGGTAAAGAGATATCTCGGATGGGCGGGGGCATTCTCCAGGTTGACCGGTTCCGCCCGCTCGCAGACCAGCCCGATCAATCCGCGATGCAGAGGAAGGGCCACTCGACCCACCGCTTCAGGACGCAACCCGTCCGTCGCACGCAACACATGGGTGCGCCGTTCAAAATCGGTCAAATAAACAGAACAGGCGTCGGTTTTAACCGCAGCCTTCACCCGCTTCACAATAATCTGCAGCGCCTCACCCAGATCCGAGGCCCCGTTCACCTCCTGGATTATGTGGCGCAGGGTATCAAGCATCTCTTGGTGCCATGGTGACGGCCATCCGGCAGGGGTCAGCGACGATTCTGACGCAGATAGTTGGAACTGGCTCGAACAGGCGGCGCGCCTTCCGGAAAAAGCAGTGGAGCCAGCTCCTCGAGCGCTTTGGAATAGACCTGGCGCTTGAAATAAACCACTTCACGCAACGGCTGCCAGTACTTGACCCAGCGCCATTGATCGAACTCGGGCTTGGATGAGGTATCCAGACAGAAGGCGTCCTCTTCACAAAGGACACGCAGAAGAAACCAGCGTTGCTTCTGCCCGATACAGAGCGGATGAGAATTATGGCGAAGGTAACGCTTGGGAATTCGGTAGCGAAGCCAATCGCAGGTGGAACCCATGATTTCGACATGATGGGGCTTCAGCCCGACCTCCTCCTCCAGTTCACGAAACATGGCCTGCTCCGGAGTCTCATGTTCCTTGATACCGCCCTGGGGAAACTGCCAGGCATTCTGACCGGTACGACGACCCCAAAACAGCCGCCGCTGACCGTTGCAGAGAATAATGCCGACATTGGATCTATAGCCTTCGGAATCGATCAAAATGGGTCCCTTGGGAACACTCCGTTACTTGATTCTTCCATAACAACGCCTCCTCCGGCAACCCGAAACCCCGTTCCTGGATATCTCGAAGCACGGAATAACGTTACTGTTCACAAGTATTTATCAGATTCAAGAATTGTCCCGGCGGTAATGCAATGACGAAGGAGACACACGCCTGTCCGGCATCGGGTCCCATATTGCGGTAGAATCCGCCCTTGTTTTTCTATTCGGAGTATCAGCCTTGTCCCTGGCCATATTCGACCTCGACAACACCCTGCTGGCGGGGGATTCCGACTACCTCTGGGGGGTCTTCCTGGCGGAACAGGGGGTGGTGGACGGCGCCTACTATGAACGCGAAAACGAGCGTTTTTACCGGGAATACCGCGAGGGGCGGCTCGACATCTTTGAGTTCCTGCGCTTCTCTCTGAAACCCCTGAGGGAAAACGACCCCTCGCGGCTGCGCCGGCTACGGGAGCAATTCCTGGAAGAAAAGATTGATCCCATCATACTGCCTGCCGCCCGCGATCTTATCGCGAGGCACCGTTCCGCGGGGGACACCCTGCTGATCATCACCGCCACCAACGCTTTCGTTACCGCTCCCATTGCCGAGCGCTTCGGTATCGAAAACCTGATTGCCACGGATCCCGAGGTAGTCGACGGACGTTACACCGGCGAGGTGGCCGGCGAACCGAGCTACCGTGAGGGCAAGGTCGTCCGCCTGAACCACTGGCTGCAGAGCCGTGGTGAAACGCTTCAGGGCAGCAGCTTCTACAGCGACTCCCACAACGACATCCCGCTGCTGGAGCAGGTGGACCATCCGATTGCCGTCGATCCTGACGAGCAACTGGCTGCCCATGCCTCGGCACAGGGCTGGCCTATTATCAGTCTCAGAAACTAGAGAACCTCCGCAGGGCACGCCGCCACGAGGAGCAGGCAGAGAAGTGACTGCCCATTCCGCCGGGCTTCGGACTATAGAGGCTTAGGCGACGCTGATACGGGATTCACCCTTGGAAAAGCTGAGCCCTTCG
The DNA here is from genome assembly GCA_050287965.1 of Sedimenticolaceae bacterium. Classification (GTDB taxonomy): domain Bacteria; phylum Pseudomonadota; class Gammaproteobacteria; order Chromatiales; family Chromatiaceae; genus CBFDBF01. The sequence goes on along the minus strand of JBNKCX010000029.1, from coordinate 212,545 downwards.
CTCCCCAGATCCACCCGGATTGCGTCACCCGGCACGAAACTGCCGGACAGGATCGCCTGCGCCAGGGGGTTCTCCAACTGCTGCTGAATTGCGCGCTTCAGGGGACGGGCGCCGTAGACCGGATCGAAACCGGCCTCGCCCAGCCGGTCAAGCGCCGCTTCGGAGATCTCCAGCTGCAGCTCCTTTTCCGCAAGTCGTTTTCTCAGATAGCCGATCTGGATGGCGGCGATGGCGCGGATCTGTTCCTTCTGTAACGGATGGAATACCACCACCTCATCCAGCCGGTTGATAAACTCCGGTCGGAAGTACTCACCCACCACCTCCATCACGGCGTCCTTCATCTCGCTGTAGTGTTCCTCACCCGCCAGTTCCTGGATCTTATGCGACCCGAGATTGGAGGTCATCACCACCACGCTGTTGCGGAAATCCACCGTGCGGCCATGACCGTCGGTCAGACGGCCGTCGTCCAGGACCTGCAGCAGTACGTTGAAGACGTCCGGATGGGCCTTCTCCACCTCATCCAGCAGGATCACGGAGTAGGGTTTACGCCGCACCGCTTCGGTGAGATATCCCCCTTCCTCGTAACCCACATAGCCCGGCGGCGCCCCGATAAGCCGTGCCACCGAGTGCTTCTCCATGAACTCCGACATGTCGATGCGGATCATGGCCTCTTCGGTATCGAACAGGAACTCGGCCAACGCCTTGCAGAGTTCGGTCTTGCCCACGCCGGTGGGACCAAGGAACAGAAAGGAACCGTTGGGCCGGTTGGGATCGGCCAGGCCTGCGCGGGAACGACGAATGGCGTCGGCGACCACTTTCACCGCCTCATCCTGACCCACCACGCGCTTGTGGATACCCTGCTCCATCTGCAACAGCTTGTCCCGCTCGCCTTCCAGCATCTTAGCCACCGGGATGCCGGTCCATTTGGAGACCACTTCCGCGATCTCCTCTTCCGTCACCTTGTTGCGCAACAGCTTCATGTCGTGCATCTCGGCCTGGGCCGCCATATCCAGCTGTTTCTCCAGTTCCGGAATGCGCCCGTACTGCAGCTCGGACATGCGCGTCAGATCACCGGCACGCCGGGCGGCCTCCAGTTCGGTACGCACCCGGTCCAGCTCTTCTTTGATGTGGGTGGTACCCTGCACCGCAGCCTTCTCCGATTTCCAGATCTCTTCCAGATCCGAAAACTCGCGTTCCGCCCGATTGATCTCCGCCTCCAGATCATTCAGACGTTTCAGCGATGCCTCGTCGCTCTCCTTTTTTACCGCCTCCCGTTCGATCTTCAGCTGAATAAGCCGGCGGTGCAGCCGATCCATCTCCTCCGGCATGGAATCGATCTCGATACGGATACGGCTCGCCGCCTCGTCCACCAGGTCGATCGCCTTGTCCGGCAGGAAACGGTCAGTGATATAGCGGTGGGACAGGGTGGCAGCCGCCACGATGGCCGGGTCGGTGATATCCACCCCGTGATGGACCTCATAGCGCTCCTGCAACCCGCGCAGGATCGCGATGGTATCCTCCAGGGTCGGCTCATCCACCAGTACCTTCTGGAAGCGTCGCTCCAGGGCGGCGTCCTTCTCGATATATTGCCGATACTCGTCCAGGGTGGTGGCACCGACACAGTGCAGCTCGCCACGGGCAAGGGCCGGTTTGAGCATATTGCCGGCATCCATGGAACCCTCGGCCTTACCCGCGCCCACCATGGTATGGATCTCATCGATAAACAGGATAATGTTGCCTTCCTGCTTGGCGATATCGTTAAGCACCGCCTTAAGCCGCTCTTCGAACTCGCCGCGGAACTTGGCCCCGGCGATGAGAGCCGCCATATCGAGACTCAGAAGCCGTTTGTTCTTCAGCCCCTCCGGCACCTCGCCATTGACGATGCGCTGAGCCAGCCCCTCCACGATGGCGGTCTTGCCGACACCCGGTTCTCCGATCAGCACCGGATTGTTCTTGGTGCGCCGTTGCAGTACCTGGACGGTACGGCGGATCTCGTCGTCACGGCCTATTACCGGATCCAGTTTGCCCTGTTCCGCCCGTTCCGTCAGATCGATGGTGTATTTCTCCAGGGCCTGTCGCTGTTCCTCCGCATTGGGATCGTCCACGGTCTGGCCGCCGCGCAGATTCTCGATCGCCTGCTCGATTCCCTCTTTGGCGGCACCTGCCTTTTTCAACAAGCTCCCGAGTTCGCCCTTGTCGCCTGCCGCCGCCAGTACGAACAGCTCGCTGGATATGTACTGGTCCTTACGCTGCTGCGCGAGCTTGTCGGTCTGATTGAGCAGACGCCCCAATTCGTTGGAAATATGCAGATCACCAGCCGTACCTTCGACGCTCGGCAACCGGTCCAGGGCATCCCCCAGGCTGGAACGCAACTGGTTTATATTCACGTTTGCTTGTGCGAGCAGATAGCGTACCGTTCCCCCGTCCTGATCCAACAGCGCCATCATCAGGTGGAACGGCTCTATGAATTGGTGGTCACGGCCTACAGCCAGGCTCTGCGCATCCGCCAGGGCCATTTGAAACTTGCTGGTCAGTCGATCCATTCGCATGAATAAAACCTCTAAAATATCACTACGAACTCAGATTGGGGAAAGCCATGGGGATTTCAAGGGAAATCCGCGTATCAGTTATCAGTTGTCAGTGATTGGTTGCCCATTAATATTTCCTGCAACTCATCCAGCAGCTCTTTACTCCCCCGATCTCCAGGCAACAGCGGCGGGAAGACCTCCATTCGTGCCCGGCTACGCCACAACAGGCCGCGGATCACGTGGCCTTCCCCGCGTATTCCGGTGATCCGTACCGGCAGGATCGGGGCGCCGGTCAGCTCCGCCAGGCGCACCGCGCCCGGCTTCAGACGCCGCGGCGGATCACTGTCGAGATGAATCTTGCCATGGGGAAACAGGGCCACCACCTCCCCTTCCCGCAGAGCCGTCAGGGCCCTGCGCAGCGCCTGCTCCGGCCGGCGGTCGCGGTCCACCGGGATACACTGCGCAGCATCGAACAACCAGGTAAGCCCGAAACGTTCGTACTCCTCGCGGGCGATAAGAAATCGGACGGAACGGCGGGCCGAGGCGACGAGAAGGAGGGCATCAAGTCCGGAGACATGGTTGGCCACCAGGATCGCCGGCCCCGAAGGGGGCAGCCTCAGCGCCAGCATATTGAGCCGGTGATAGCGGTAACAGAACAGCCGATTCAGGCCGTCCAGCAGATTTATCCAACCACGCCCCCAGTCCACGCGGTTGGCCAGACGGCAAGCCCGCACCAGGCGGTAAAGCAACCAACCGAGCAGCAGAAAACCCGCTATCGGCACCCAGGCGAGATTATCCATAGTTCCCTCGGCCCCTGGTCCTACGACCTCGTCCCTACTTCTGGTAGACCTTGCGCTGGAACAGGTCGGTCCGGCGGCTTACCACCCGATCAATGAACAGCATCCCATCCAGATGATCCAGTTCGTGTTGAACTGCCCGGGCTTCAAACCCCTCCATTACGAACTCCAGCGAATTCCCGTAGGCGTCTTGTGCCTTGAGCTTGATATGGGTGGCACGGATCACGTTACCGGTGTAATCGGGTACCGACAGACACCCTTCCCGGCCCATTTCAAATCCCTCCCACTCGGTGATCTCGGGATTCACCAACACCAGATGACCGTGGTTGGGAACCGGTTTTCTGGTGTTGGATACATCGACGATAATGAGGCGCTGGGGCCGCCCTACCTGCGGGGCGGCAATGCCCACCGCCGCCGGACCGGCCTGACGGGTCTCCTCCAGATCGTCGATGAAGGTACGCAGTTCGTCATCGAAGTGTTCCACCGGCTCAGCCACCTGTTTCAGGCGTTCGTCCGGTATTTTCAGAATCTCTAGTACAGCCATATCCAGGGCCTGCTAACCGATCAGTGTTTCGATGGCCGATACCTGTACATCGACTCCCTGTTCACCCAGCCCCGCTACTGCCGCCTGCACCGCCTCCACGGCGGCATCGGTATAACCCTCGATATTCATGATATAGACCGGACTTTCCTGCGAACCCGCTACATCCGATTCCAGCTCCAGAATATTGAATCCGGTTGCCGCCAGCACCTCGGTCACCTGAGCCACGATACCGGCGCGATCCGCACCGACCACACGCACCCGGATATTTGGTACCACATGCTGATGGAGCCCCCCTTCTATGGGATCCACGTGGACACGCAATCCCATCTCCTCCGACACCGGTTGCAGTATCTTCTCCACGTCCCCTGCCCCGGTTACCATCATCATGATGGTGAAGTTGCCGCCGAGACGAAGCATGGAGGCCTCCCCCAGATTCCAACCGTTCTGATACAGGGCGTTGGTCACCCGCGCCACAATTCCCGGCCGGTCGACACCGACCAGAGTCAACATTTTCCAGTTATTCATAATTACCCGTTACGTTTCGAAAATATCCGTTGTGCCTCCGTCCGACCCCTCGGGGTTCAACGCAGAGTGCGCAGAGACGCGGAGTCGCGGAGTATATGAATTTCAAACTACCAATCTGTTAATTCTTTGCGCCTTCGCGTCCTCTGCGTTATTTCTCCCGATCCCCTACGAAGAAAGGCGGCTACGATACCACCGTCACCTATTCGCTTATCCAGATCAGAGCGGCCATCCGCCCGGTGACGCCGTCCCGCCGGTAGGAGAAAAACCGTTCCGGTTCCGATACTGTACAGTATTCGCCACCTCCCACGAAGCCCACCCCTTTCGCCCGCAGCCGGGCGCGTGCCAGGAGGTAAATATCCGCCAGCCAGTGACCCGGGCGGTTGGCCGCAAAGGCCTCCTCATCCTCCGGATGATCCGCGAGAAACGCATCCCGCACCTCGGGCCCCACCTCAAAGGCGGCAGGCCCGATGGCCGGCCCCAGCCAGGCCAATATATCCGCGCCATTATCCTCAAACCGCTCCAGGGCGCTTTCGATAACACCGGCCAGCAGCCCCCGCCAGCCGGCGTGAATCGCCGCCACCCGGGTGCCGGAACGGTTACATAGCAGGACCGGCAGGCAATCCGCGGTCAAAACGGCGCAGACCCGACCGGGATCAGAGGCGACGGAGGCGTCCGCCGGGCACCCGCCCCCTTGCCCATCCAGATCCACAACCCGGCAGCCATGCACCTGTTGCAGCCATCCCGGTTCCTGCGGAAATCCGAGCACCTCTTTGAGCAGCGTCCGGTTGCGGGAGACCGCTACCGGATCATCACCCACATGATCGGCCAGATTAAAACCGTCGAAGGGCGCGCGACTGACGCCGCCGTTACGGGTGGTGATAACGGCCCGCACATGCTCGGGAACAGGCCAGTCGGGAACTATCCAGTCAACCATCCGCCGCGTCCTCCCGGAGCACCTGCAACAGCCTCTGCATATCCTCCGGAATCTCCTGTTCCCACTCCATCCATTCCCCGGTTTCGGGATGGGAGAGACCGAGAATCCTGGCGTGCAGGGCCTGGCGCCGGAATCCCCGCAGGGTTTCCTGCAACCCCTTGCCGGCACCGGCCGGGATACGGAGACGGCCGCCATACAGCGGGTCGCCCACCAGTGGATAGCGGATATGGGCCATATGCACCCGGATCTGGTGGGTCCGACCGGTTTCCAGATTTACCTGCAGATAACTGTGGGCGCGGAACCGCTCCAGCACGCGATAATGGGTGACCGCGGGTTTGCCCGCCGCCGTCACCGCCATGCGGATCCGGTTCACCGGGTGGCGACCGATAGGCTGGTCTACCGCCCCCCCCGCCGTCATTACGCCGCAGACAACCGCCCGGTACTCCCGTTTCATCCCTCTGGCCTGCAGCTGATCGACCAGGGACTTATGGGCGCCCGGGGTACGGGCAACCACCAATATTCCGCTGGTATCCTTATCGAGACGATGAACTATACCGGCCCGCGGCAGCCCCGCCAGGTTCTGATCATAGTGGAGCAGCGCATTGAGTAGGGTGCCGTCGGGATTGCCGGCCGCCGGGTGGACCACCAATCCCGCGGGCTTATTGATCACCAGCAGTTCACTATCCTCATACAGGAGATCCAGAGGGATGGGCTGCGGGCTATCCCCCACCCGCTCTTCCCAGCGGGCCTCGAGCTCCACCCGCTCCCCCCCCAACAGCTTGTCCCGCGGGCGGCGTACCGTGCCGTCCACCGTTACCAGCCCTTCTTTGACCCACTCCTGAAGGCGGCTGCGAGAGTAGTCCGGGAAAAGAACGGCCAAAACCTGGTCCAGTCTTTTCCCGGCATGCTCCGGCCCCACGGTGGCGGTCAGTATCTGTGATTTTAAGTTCATTTCAGCAATGGGTTATACTCTCATCCCTGAGTTCACTACCGGTTACCATTAGATCATGACTACTCGTCGTCTGCTGTCTTTAATACTGCTCCCGCTTCTCCTCTCTTCCTGCGGTCTTCTACCGGAACAGGTCGATGAAACCAAAGACTGGAGCGCAAATAAATTTTATGCCGAAGCGTCCGCCTCCATGGCCGAAAACGATTACGACAAGGCCATCGAATATTATGAAAAACTGGAGGCACGTTACCCGTTTGGCCGATACGCCATGCAGGCACAGCTGGACGTCGCCTATGCCCACTATAAAAACGAGGAGCCGGAATTGGCCATCGCCGCCGCGGACCGCTTCATCAAGCTGCATCCCACCAATCCCTATGTGGATTACGCCTACTATCTCAAAGGGATCGTGAATTTTAACCGTTCGGTGGGGTTTTTCGACCGCTTTATCCCGGTTGACTCCTCCCAGCGCGATCCCGGTGCGGCAGCCGATTCCTTCAAGGACTTTTCAGAGCTGATCCGCAAGTTCCCGGACAGTCCGTACTCGGCGGACGCCAGGAAACGGCTGATACACCTGCGTAACAATATGGCCAAATATCAGGTTCATGTGGCCCGTTACTACATGCGACGCGGTGCCTATCTGGCAGCCGTGAATCGCTGTATCGACGTGGTGGAGAACTACCAGCGCACCTTCGCCGTGGAAGAAGCGCTGGAGATCATGATCGAGGCCTATGACAAGATGGGGATGGAGGCGCTGTCAAAGGACGCCCAACGGGTATTGGCCCTGAACCGGCAGAACGGAACCTTTAGTGCCACCCCGGACGAACCCGAGATCAAGCCCCTCAGCAGAACGATCTGGGACTACCTCGAACTGGACAGAAACTGACCGTACCTGGGTTGTCTAGGGGATCTCTGGAGCAATCCGGCCAGAGGTTCCCTAGATCGCCGATTCGTTCTCCTCGCCGGTGCGGATACGAACCACTCTTTCCACCGTGGTCACGAAGATCTTGCCGTCACCGATCTTGCCGGTGCGGGCAGCGCTGGTAATGGCTTCAATACAGGCATCCAGCTGATCTTCGTTGATCACCATCTCGATTTTCAATTTCGGGAGAAAATCGACCACATACTCGGCGCCGCGGTAGAGTTCCGTATGCCCCTTCTGACGCCCGAAGCCCTTCACTTCCGTCGCGGTCATGCCGGTAATACCAACCGCGGACAACGCCTCACGAACATCATCCAGCTTGAAAGGCTTGATAATCGCGTCGACTTTTTTCATTTTTTTCCTCCTAAATAACAGATACCGCTCATTCTACAGCATTGACCGTCCGGGTTCATACCTTTATGGGGGCCGGCATCGGCCCGGGAACAGTGCATTTCGGGCGTTGGAGAGCAGGCCTACGAGGGAACAGTTCCATTCTCAGAAACCGCTGGTCAACGGGTAGCGCCGATCGCGCCCGAACGCCCGACGGGTTATCTTGATACCGGGGGGCGCCTGGCGGCGCTTGTACTCATTCCGGTCCACCATACGGGCTACCCGCCGCACCGTCGCCTCGTCAAAACCCTCGGCCACGATCTCCGCCACGCTTTTATCCTGTTCCACATAGCGGGCCAGGATCTCGTCCAGGATCTCGTATGGCGGCAGGCTGTCGGAATCCTTTTGGTCAGGCGCCAATTCGGCCGATGGAGGACGCTCTATTACCCGCCGCGGTATGACCTCAAGCTCCCGGTTGCGATACTCCGACAAGCGATAAACCATCAGCTTGGGCACATCCCTTATGGGGGCGAAGCCACCGGCCATATCTCCGTAGAGGGTGGCATAACCCACGGACATTTCGCTCTTGTTGCCGGTGGTGAGCAGGATCTTGCCCTTCTTGTTACTGATCGCCATCAGAATGATGCCGCGGCAGCGGGCCTGGATATTTTCCTCGGTCACATCCCGCTCGGTCCCGGCAAACTCATCCTTCAGCATCTCCAGAAAGGTATGAAATGCGGGTTCGATGGGGATGATGTGATATTCCACACCGAGGGTCTCGGCCTCCTTGATCGCGTCCTCGTTGCTGATATCCGCCGTGTAGCGGGACGGCATCAATACCGCTTCGACCTGATCCGCCCCAAGGGCGTCCACGGCCAGCGCCAGGGTAAGCGCGGAATCGATACCCCCGGACAACCCAAGCACCGCGCCCTGAAAACCGTTTTTCAGCACATAGTCCCTCACCCCCAGCACCAGGGCATTGTAGATGCCCTCTTCTTCTTGCGGATAAGGAGTGACTTCATCTGCAAGCGGCTCCCCGTCCCTGAGTTCCACCAGGGTCTGGGACTCCGCGAAGAAAGGGGCGCGATGAACAAGTTCTCCACCTGAGTTCACTGCAAAGGAACCACCGTCGAAAACCAGTTCGTCCTGCCCCCCTACCAGATTGACATACAGGATCGCCAGGCCGTTTTCCTCGGCCCGCTTGCGTAACAGCTCCTCCCGCTCCGGCGCTTTTCCCGAGTGGAAGGGTGAGGCGTTGAGGTTGAAAAGCACCCGGGCTCCGGATTCCGCCGCCCGGGCCGCGGGTTCCCGGAACCAGATATCTTCACAAATAGTAAGACCCACGGGGATACCGGCGATCTCCACCACACAAGGATCGCCTCCGGGTTCGAAATAACGTTTTTCGTCGAAGACGCTGTAATTGGGAAGCAACGCCTTATAGTACTCGGCGATGATTTCACCGTCACGGATCACACCCACCGCATTGAAAAGCCGCCCTTCGTCGCAACGGGGATACCCCACAACCACGTCCACACCGCTGACCGAAGCACAAAGATGCTGCAACGACTGCTCCACCCGCCGGATGAATTCCGGGCGCAACAACAGATCTTCCGGGGGATAACCGGTGAGGGTCAATTCGGGAAACAGCACCGCGTGGGCCTGCTGCTCATCGCGGGCGATACGCGCCGCCTCGATCACCCGCTCGGTATTGCCGGCTACATCGCCGACCAGCAGGTTAAGTTGCGCGAGGGAAACTCGAAGGTTCAACGGGGACCTCGTTAATTAAAGTCCGCAAAAAACGCAAATGGACGCCGATTTCGGAACTGCCTGCTACCAGGGTCTGTTAACCCTATGAAAATAGCATAGGGTGGAGCAATGCCCCACCCTATACCTCTATCGGCTCCACTGCAAAAGGCACAAACCACCCTGTATTCTCCGTGCCTCTGCGACAACGGGTTTATTAGCTACTCAACAACTCCAGCATCTTGGCACCGAGATCGGACGGGGAACGCACGGTTGCAACCCCGGCAGCCTCCAGAGCCGCGAATTTACTGTCCGCCGTGCCCTTGCCGCCGCTGACGATGGCGCCGGCATGGCCCATACGTTTGCCCGGAGGCGCGGTGACACCGGCGATATAGCTGACCACCGGCTTGGAGACGTTGGCCTGGATGTACTCAGCCGCGTCCTCTTCGGCGGTGCCGCCTATCTCACCCACCATGATGATCCCTTCGGTCTGAGGGTCGGCCTGGAACAGCTCCAGGCAATCGATGAAATTCATACCGTGTATGGGGTCGCCGCCGATACCGACGCAGGTGCTCTGACCCAGACCGGCGTTGGTGGTCTGAAACACCGCCTCATAAGTGAGGGTGCCGGAACGGGAGACGATACCGATCTTGCCCGGTTTGTGGATGACGCCAGGCATGATGCCGATCTTGGCTTCACCCGGGGTGATGATACCGGGGCAGTTGGGACCGATCAGACGGCAGTCGTAGTTCTCCAGGGCCGCCTTCACTTTCAGCATATCCAGAACCGGAATACCCTCGGAAATGCAGACGATGACCCTAATGCCGGCATCCGCCGCTTCCAGGATGGCGTCCGCCGCAAAGGCGGGAGGCACATAGATCATGGTAGCATCGGCGCCGGTCTCCTTTACCGCATCGTGCACCGTATTAAAAACCGGCAGATCCAGATGCTTTTGGCCGCCCTTGCCGGGGGTGACGCCACCCACCACGTTAGTGCCGTAGGCCAATGCCTGTTCCGTGTGGAAGGTACCCTGCTTTCCGGTAAAACCCTGGCAGATAACCTTGGTGTTCTTGTTTACTAGAATACTCATGTTCTTAATCCTCTAACCCTGGACCAGGGCCACAACCTTCTCGGCCGCCTCGTTCAGATCCGCCGCGGTGGTGATGGCCAGACCGCTGTTGGCCAGGATCTCCAGCCCCTGCGGCGCATTGGTGCCTTCCAGGCGCACCACCAGCGGGACCTTTATATCCACCACCTTGACCGCCTGGATGATGCCCTCGGCGATGAGGTCGCAACGAACGATACCGCCGAAGATATTGACCAGCACCCCCTCCACCTTTTCATCGGAGAGGATCAGTTTGAAGGCCTCGGCAACACGCTCCGCAGTGGTGCCGCCGCCCACATCCAGAAAGTTGGCCGGCTTGCCGCCCTTCAGTTGCACCAGATCCATGGTGGCCATGGCCAGACCGGCACCGTTCACCATGCAACCGATGTTGCCGTCCAGGGTGATGTAGTTGAGATCATGTTCCGCCGCGGCCGCCTCACGAGCATCTTCCTGGGTGATGTCCCGCATGGCCAGGATCTCCGGCTGACGATAGATGGCATTGCCGTCGATATTGATCTTGGCATCCAGGGCGATCAGGTTGCCCCCTTCGGTGACCACCAGGGGATTGATCTCCACCAGGCTGGCGTCACAATGGATAAACAGGTTGTAAAGCCCGTTCATAAAGCTCTGGAATTCGCGGATCTGGGTCCCTTCCAGTCCCAGGGCAAAGGCCAGCTTACGGGTCTGGTAGCCCTGCAGGCCTGCGGCCGGATCGACCGTGATGGTATGGATCTGTTCCGGGGTCTCTTCCGCCACCTCCTCGATGTTCATTCCACCTGCGGGAGAAGCCATGAACAGGATGCGGCGGGTGACGCGGTCCACCAGCACACTGAGATAGAGTTCCCGCGCAATGGCGGTGGGCTCTTCGATCAGCAGCATATTGATGGGCAAGCCCGGCTCACCCGTTTGCTTGGTCACCAGGTAGCTTCCCAGCAGGCGGTTCGCCTCCGCCTCCACCTGATCCAGACTGTCCACCAGCACCACGCCGCCGGCCTTGCCGCGACCGCCCGCATGCACCTGTGCCTTGACGACCCAGCGGCCGCCTCCCAATGCCTGCGCGGCTTCCCGAGCTCCGGAAACGGAAGAGGCAGGCTGTCCCTTGGAAACGGGGATACCGTATTTCGCGAACAGCTGTTTCGATTGGTATTCGTGTAGGTTCATATCTTATGCAACCTGTTGGCCAAAAAAGGGGTATTATTTTCTAAATTACCGGGATGCGCAAAAAGAAATAGGTTTGGGATCGATAAATTGGGCTTACGTCTAATAGTACTGCTGGTTGCCCTCTGGGTACTTGTCTCTATCGTCCAGGGAGCCCTAAACCGTCGCCGGCTATCGAAAAAGCAGCCCCGCCCCCGGCCGGCCGTCGACACGGTATCCTGCGCCCGCTGCGGCGTTCACCTCCCTCAGCCGGAGGCCCTGAGCAAGGATGGCCGTTTTTACTGCTGCCCGGAACATATGCAAATCGGGGACGGGGATGAGTAGCCCGGATCGGGTACGGGGCATCACCTTCCCAGTCTATCCTACATTTCGTGGGTGTACGGCCGAAACAGAATAACCATGGCAAAAAATACCGCGGAACAGAAACCGGCCCATCAGGACTTTCCCCGGCCCCGCAGCTGGCGGATGCTGCACTACTTTTTCGCCTACCGGCTGTTTCTGAGCATCCTGTTACTGACCCTCTACTTTGCCGGGTTCGGCCCGATATTCCTGGGCGCCTACAATCCGTTACTTTTTATCGGCGTGGGTATCGGCTATCTGCTCGCCGTCCTGGCAAGCGGTGTTCTTCTGCACCTGCGGACCCTGGACGATCAGCAACAGGCCTACGTGATGGTCTTCGTCGATATCCTGGCCATCACCCTGCTGACCCATGCCAGCGGAGGTGTCACCACCGGCCTCGGCATGCTGCTTGTGGTCTCCATCGCCTTCGGCAGTACGGTCATGCGCGGCCGGGCCGCCCACGCCTTCGCTTCCCTTGCCACCGTCTCGATTCTGGGGGAACAGCTTTACAGCCATCTTTACAGCGCCTTTCCGGTCACCGCTTACACCCAGGCCGGGCTATTGGGTGCGACCTTCTTCGCCATGGCCGTTCTCGCCGATGTGCTTTCACGCCGGCTGCGGGAATCGGAACAACTGGCGAGTCAACGGGAACTGGACCTGGCCAATCTGGAACAGCTCAATGAATACATCATCCACCACATGCAGGCGGGGATCATCGCGGTAGACACGGGCGGGCGGATCAGACTCGCGAACGAGGCCGCCTGTCATCTCCTCGGCAACCCGAAAGGATGGTCCGGCTGGCATCTGCACCAGATCTCAAGAGAACTGACGAGCCAGCTTTCCCGCTGGGAGAGGGAAAGAAAGATCCCTGAGACTTTCCGAGCCCCGACCGGAGGGATGGAACTGCAGGCCAATTTCATGCCCCTGGGTAACGAATATCGTGCCGGCACGCTTATTTTTCTTGAAGACGCGGCTTTGGTCACCCAACGAGCGCAGCAGATGAAACTGGCCTCCCTCGGCCGCCTGACCGCCAGCATCGCCCACGAGATACGCAACCCCCTGGGTGCCATCAGCCATGCGGAGCAGCTGCTGGAGGAGTCCACCAACCTGAACCCCGCCGACCGGCGCCTCACCGAGATCATTCGCACCAACTCCGAGAGGGTAAACGAAATCATTGAGAACGTTATGCAGATCTCCCGCAGGCAGCCCTCACGCTCGGAGGAAATAACACTGTCAGACTGGCTGGCGCGCTTTATCCAGGAGTTTCTGCAAAACCGCCCGCTTTCCGCAGAGAATATTTCTCTGGTGATCCACCCTATGGATACCCGGGTATCCGCGGACCCTTCTCAGCTGTATCAGATTATGACCATCCTCTGTGAAAATGCGGTCTGCCATTTCGAAGGCCCGGTTGAGGAACTGCGTATAGGGATAACGGGCGGTATAAATCCGGAGTCCGGGGATCCTTTCTTCGCGGTAGCGGACAACGGCCCCGGCATCAGCGCTGACGCGGCACGACAGATATTTGAACCATTCTTCACCACCCGCACCACCGGCAGCGGCCTCGGCCTGTTCATTGCGAAGGAGCTGTGCGAGGCCAATCGCCTGGGACTGGAGTACCTGGTGCAGCCGAAAGGCGGGAGTTGTTTTCGCATCAGTTTCCCTTCCTTATCACGAAGGGCGTAGTTGGCCCCGGGCCCTTAAGGGAAAACCCGACAACTGGACTATTTAACAAGAAATGTTAAGAATCTGAATCCATGAGCAACCCCACCGCCCTGATCGTAGATGATGAACCGGATATCCGGGAACTGCTCGAGATCACCCTCGGCCGCATGGAGATCGACACCCTGTCGGCGGCCGACCTGGTAAGCGCCCGTCATCTGCTGCGAAAGAATCACTTCGATCTCTGCCTCACGGATATGCGTCTCCCGGACGGGAGCGGCATTGAACTGGTGGAAGAGATCGGCAAAAACCACCCTGACCTGCCGGTGGCGGTCATCACCGCTCACGGCAATATGGAAAGTGCCATCCAGGCCCTCAAGGCCGGCGCGTTCGATTTTGTCTCCAAGCCCGTGGATCTGCAGATTTTGCGGCGTCTGGTTCAGACCGCTCTCAAATTAAGCGCCGCTCAGGCTCCTGTTTCCGCACCCGAGAAATCCACCCGGATAAAAACGGTACTGCTGGGTAAATCCCACGCCATCGAATCGATCCGCGCCATGATCGCCAAACTGGCCCGCAGCCAGGCGCCTGTATATATCAGCGGCGAGTCCGGAACCGGCAAGGAGCTGGCGGCGAGATTGATTCACGAACAGGGTCCGCGGACCGACCGGCCGTTCGTAGCGGTAAACTGCGGAGCCATTCCCAGAGAGCTGATGGAAAGCGAGTTCTTCGGCCATAAAAAGGGCAGTTTCACCGGCGCGATACTGGATAAGGAAGGACTGTTCCAGGCAGCCGACGGCGGCACCCTGTTTCTGGACGAGGTAGCGGACCTGCCCCTGGAGATGCAGGTAAAACTGCTACGCGCCATCCAGGAGAAATCCATCCGCCCCATCGGAACCCAACAGGAACGGCCGGTGGATGTCCGCATAATCAGCGCCACCCACAGGAATCTGGCACAACTGGTGGAAGAAGGAGAGTTTCGGCAGGATCTCTTTTACCGCATCAACGTGATCGGCCTGGATATCCCGCCTTTACGAGAGAGGCCGGAGGATATCCCGTTGCTGGTGGACAACATCCTCTCCAGGTTTGCCGAAAAGAACCGCACCACCTTGCCGGAAATTGAGCCGGCGGCGTTAAAGAGGCTCTGCTCCCAACCCCTCCCGGGCAACGTACGGGAACTGGAAAATATTCTGGAACGGGCCGTCACCCTGTGCGAAGGAAACCGCATCGGGCTGGATGATCTGCAACTGCCCGTGACCAGGAAGGAACCGCCTGGCATGGATGAGGAACTGCCTCTGGAGGAATACCTGGAACAGGTGGAACGCCGGTTGATCGTCAAGGCCCTGGAAGAGACCCATTGGAACCGCACCGCCGCCGCAAAGAAACTGGGGATCAGTTTCCGGGCCCTGCGCTACCGGCTGCGCAAACTCGGTATTAACGAGTAAACCGTTAACACGCCGATAACGTTATCGATCCGTCAGCACCAGAACAGATCCGAAACGACGTTATGCCGATAAAAAACGTCCTATATGCCCGCAACCCATCTATCGATGTTATTACCTATCTAGCCGGCGCGATCCTGCTCTGTCTCCTGTTTTCCGGCATTATCTATTTCTCGTATCAGAACAGCTACGCCGGTTTCAACTGGGATGATGCCTACTATCTGCTCATGGCGGACAAATTTTCACCTTATCAGCATGAGGTATCCGTCTCGATTGCGTTGACTACCGGCCAACGAAATTATCCTCCCATCTACCCGCTCTTTATGGCTGTATTCGGTGGTGGCAGTGCCCATATCGGCGTTGCACAACTGGCGACGGCGACGGCGCTTGTCATCGCTTTCATCGCATTCCATCTCTGGCTCATCAGACAATCAATGAATCCGGTGGCAGCACTGCTGCTTACCACCGTCGCCGTGCTGTCCCCCATAACCCTGCTCCATTTCCAGACACTCTGGAGCGAACATCTCTACCTGGCGTTGAGCATGTCGGCCCTGCTCTGCCTGGGGCTCACCGATAGAAACGACAAATACTGGCTGCTCGCAGGGGCGCTCGTCGCCCTCGCCTCCCTCACACGATCCGTCGGCATTACCCTCATTGCGGCCTTTGCGATCCATGCCTTTATCAGTAAACCGCCTCGCCGCGGCCTGTTGATCCTGATGGCCGCCCTGCCGTTTGTCGCCGAACGGTCGTTGAACGCCCTGTTGAACAGCTCCAGCCACCGCTATGAACTCCTGTTAACCTCCTCCTCCCTGCAGGATCTTTGGTTGTCGCTCTCCCAGTCCCCGGCCCATTACTACTCGGCGTGGATAAAGGCTTTTTCCTTTGCCCCGGGGCCGTTCACGACCGCCCTTGCCTGTGTCGTCTTGGCACTTTCCGCCGTCGAACTGATCCTGCGCCTGAGGGAGAAGAGGGTGGATGCCTTTTATGTATTGTTTTATCTGGTTACGGTAGCCCTTTGGCCCTATCCGGAACACGCCTATCGGTTCATTTACCCCGTGTTCTTTATTCTCCTCGGTTACGCCGTATTTGCGCTTCTACGCTGCGGCAGGCTGGTCGGAACCAAACCTCACGGCATTACCCACCTGACCGGCATAATCCTATTTATAACGGTGTGTATTCCAGCCGTTCTGCATACCGCAACCCGACTCAGCGAGCCGATCCCACCTTTCCTGGCGGACTACCGACATACCGTCATCTGGATCACCGGTCAGGACACCGCTCACGCCATCAACACTGCCGCGGCGCGTGACGGTCTTATCCGGGATATGCGGGTGATCGAAGAAATGACCGAGGAAAACTCGTGCGTCTACACCGAGTTCCCCCCACTGGTTCGTCTGTTTGCGAAGCGGGCGGCCCTCACACCGCCTTGGGATAACCCCGGGGAGAGATACGGGTTCCCCCTGGCCTGTCGTTACTACTATATGATTCCCCCCATGCTGTCCGGGTACGACGCACGCACCGGACTGCCGCCGGATATCCCCGGGCGTTCAAAGATATTGCACCTGTCGAACAGCCCCCGGGACAGAACCGGGCGGGAAAAACTCGGGGTCCTGCTGCGACTTTAGCGCCGATCTCACCCATCGCCCCGCGACGGGCTAACCCCATGATTGTTTCCGTTTTTTGTACCGAGATCACTGTTATGGCATGGGGAAAGGGCCATAATGATCCGTATCCTTATCGACCAGGGAACGGTGGAAAGGGCATCCACGCAGGTGACCAGAATTGTCACTTATTGGTTTTTCTGGTCACATTTTGCGGGATTGAACGAATTCTTGGGCATGTTGTCATATAGTACCAATAACTGCATATTATCGCGTAAAATCAACAAGTTAAACAACCATACCCATCCAATTGGCTGATTTCAGACGGTACATAAAGTGATTGGGCACAACTATTGCTTAAGTTATAGCGAGGATATTGAACAGATATCGTAATTAATTCGAGACTCAAGACGCTAAGGATGAATACCCTTAATTTCTTTAAAGCTCACTCTTCAGACAAGTAGGAGAAACACATGAAAAAGATGCAATCCGGTTTTACCTTGATCGAACTGATGATCGTTGTAGCGATTATCGGTATTTTGGCGGCCATCGCCATCCCGGCCTACCAGGATTACACCATCCGGGCGAAGGTCTCTGAAGGTGTTGCGGCTGCATCCGCGGCGAAGACCTCCGTTGCCGAATATCGTCAGTCACAGGGCGCTTATCCTGGTAACCTGACCACCGCCGGCGCGAGCAACGTCGTCACCAAATACGTTTCCGCCCTTACCGTTGCGGCAGGCGGCATCATCACTGTTGATCTGGATGAGGCCGGTATCGACAACGCCGTTCTCGGTGGTACCACCCTCGAAGTCGTCCTTACCCCCGCTGACGTAACGGGTGCCGTCGACTGGACTTGTACCGCTGGTGGAAGCGACGCGGAGAACGTCAAATACCTGCCGGCCGCATGCCGTTAATATAGGTACTGCGTAGCTAAAACGGGGTTGTCTTTCGGGACAGCCCCGTTTTTTTTGCCAAATCAGTTCCAAACCCCTATTCTTCTTGCAACGGTGGTAAACAGCTGTTCGCCATATCGGTCCTTTTAATACCTTAAAACAACAATGCCCCGCACCTGCGAAGACCCGTCGCATATCCCTCACGCCCGCGATTTACTTCGGTGCTACCCTGGGGTATTCCTGATAGCGGCGATTTTGACGATCATCATCTACTGGCCCGGATTGTCCGGGGAGTTCCTGTTCGATGATTATTCCACCATCCTCTATAACGAGCAGATCAAGATATCCGCTCTGACTTTTGAGGAGTTGAAAGGCACTTCACTCTCGTTTGACGGTTCGCACCTCAAACGGCCGGTAAGCATGCTCTCTTTCGCCCTAACCCACTATTTGTTCGGTCCGGATCCGTTTTATTTCAAGCTCACAAATACCGGCATCCATATCCTGACCGGAATCGGCATATATCTACTCTGCAGTCTGCTGTTTTTTTCCACCCCGGTCCGCCGCAAACATACCTTCCCGAAATGGCTGCCCGCCCTTGTCGCGAGCGCCTGGCTTTTAGCTCCCGTCAATCTGACCACGGTATTGTACGTGACACAGCGGATGACCGGGCTTGCCAGTCTCTTTATGCTACTGGGTTTACTCTCTTACACGGTCGGCAGGGTACGCCAATTGGATGGGCGGGGAGGCTACCTGCTTATTGCTTGCGCATTTCTGGTGTTTTTGCCCCTTGCCGTCTTCAGCAAGGAAAACGGCATCCTGTTGATCCCCTACCTGCTGATAACGGAAGCGATCTTTTTTCGCTTTAAGAAGCCGGATGGCACAGTGCAACGCTCCATAACAGCCGTGTTCCTCATCTGCGCCGCACTGCCCGCGATACTGGGCCTCGCCTATCTGGCCTATAACCCTGATTTTGTTCTCGCGGTTTATGCTTATCGTGATTTTACCCTGATGGAACGGCTACTCACCGAAAGCCGCATCCTGTGGATGTATATCAAGTTCACTTTCATCCCCACCCTGCAGTCCCTGGGCATATATCACGATGACATCACCCTATCGACAGGACTTCTTGACCCGCCGACAACTCTGATATCGTTGCTCGCCCTGGCGGGACTGTTTATCGCCGCATTCCCCCTCGCCAGACGGGCCCCGGTAGCCTCCTTCGGCATTCTTATTTTTTTTATATCCCATTCCATCGAGTCGACAATCCTCCCCCTGGAGCTCGCTCATGAACACCGGAACTATCTCGCCAGCGTGGGGATAATAATCGGCCTGGTATCGCTCCCCTATCAACTACAACTCACCGAACGCTCCTACCGTTTGATTACGTTGGGCTTGCTGTCGTTTCTTCTCTTTACCGGATCCACCACTTTTCTGCGTTCACTCTCCTGGGGAAACCGACTGCAGTTCGCCGTTGATGAGGCCCGCCACCATCCCGATTCACCCAGGGCCAACGGTTACGCAGGCCAGGTCCTGCTGGATGCGGTCGGCGCCGGACAAACCAGCCTGCTTCCGGATGCCGTTCATTTTCTCGAGAAGGCGCGCGATACCGACCGCCGCAGCATCGTTCCCGAGATCTCGATGATAATCGCGGGTCAAAGATTGGGGCTGGCAATCGACCAGAGCTGGCATGACAGTGCGCAACAGAAACTCAAAGCCGGCAATATCACCCACTCCTCCATCTTTGGACTTTATGGTCTGTATGGCTGTTTTAAGGAGGCGCAGTATTGCACCCTTATCGACGACAACATAGTTGCCCTTTTCCGGAATGCGGCAGATCTTGATCACCACAAGACAATACTCATTTACGGCATGTTTCTAGAAAATGTCCTGGGAAAGGAGGAGGAGGCGGAATCCCAGTACCGGAGAGCGATTGCCGCCTTTCCGGACCAACCACTCCCCTATCTCGCTTTGGCCAGGACACTGATCCATAAGAGGGAATGGGAAGAGGCGCTCATCGCGATAGAGGACGCAAGAAAGAGAGACAGGTACGGTATACGCCGAAAAGAGATTGAAAAGGCCCTGCAGATCGTGAACAAACGACTGACATCTCCCTAAACATAGCGGATTCCATCCCCGTTCACCGCCTATGAAAAGATACAAATACCTCTATCTTCTGGTCCCGGCACTTATCGGGTTTTTGCTGTATCTTTCAGGCCTCTCCGGGCCGTTTCTTCTGGATGACTTTTCCAACCAGATCAATTCGTATTCATATAAGTTCGATCTGGAGTATATTCTTTCCGCCTCTTTTTCCAACCAGAGCGGCATGCTCAGACGCCCCCTGGCGCAGTTCACTTTTGTGCTTAATGCGATCATCGACAAGTCGCCCTGGAGCTATAAATTCGTCAATGTACTCCTGCATCTGATCACCGGCGCTCTCCTGTTCATACTCCTGAAGCGCATCATTCGCATTAAATACCCCCGGGATATTTCGCGGAATCATCTGTATCTTGTCGCTTCGATAGCACTATCCGCCTGGCTGCTCCACCCGCTTCAGGTCAGCACCGTACTCTATGCCGTACAACGCATGACCATAATGTCCGGCTTATTCGTTATCGCCGCCCTCCTCAGTTATACCGCTTTTCGCGAAAGGATTCTGCACGCCCGGCCACCCCGCACTCCGCTATATATTGCCGGATATTCCGTTTTCGGAGTGCTCGGCCTGGCTTGCAAGGAAAACACTGCGCTGCTGCCTGTGTTTGCGCTCATTATTGAATTCACCATTTTTCAATTTCGCCTTCCTCAAATACCAGATGCAAGACGATCTTTTTATCTATTTTTTGTTTTGCTGGTAGGCACACCTTTGTTGTTAGGTGCATTTTATTCGGTGATGCACGTGGAAGGCTGGCTTGCGGGCTATGACAGCCGCTATTTCTCACTCACTGAAAGAGTGTTGACGGAAGTACATGCACTGGTCTTTTACTTAAGGATGTTTTTTATCCCCGATCTTTCGATGATGGGGATATTTCATGATGATTTCCCGTTGCAGCAAGGCCTGGATCTGATAACCCTGGTTTACCTGTTCCTGTTTCTATGCGCCATTTCCGCCGCCTGCATTTATCGAAAACGCTTTCCTATCGCATCCCTGGGGATACTGTGGTTTTTTTCCGCCCACCTTCTCGAATCCACCATCCTTCCGCTGGAGCTGGTTTACGAGCACCGTAACTACCTGGCTCTGGCAATGCTTTCTTTTCTCTTTGCGGATATTGCCGTACATGTCCTGCGCCGGGAATCAAAGGCGCTTTGGCGCACCGCCGTGCTATCAGGGCTGACTCTGTTTCTGGCACTCTCCGTATTTCTTACCGCCCTTAGAGTTGATACCTGGTCCTCCAAAGAAAAGCTCCTGTCGGCTCTCGAACGATATCACCCGGATTCCGTCGCCCTGCTCATGGAACAGGTAAATCTTGACGCAGTGAACAAACGTTACGATCTGGCACTGGAGAAAACCGAGCGAATAGGGAAACTGCGCCCGCGGGAGGCCAAGGCAACTATCATTCGTCTGCTTATTGACTGTTACGCGGGCGTCCGTTCCGAAAACGACTACCAACAGGCATTGGAATTTTTGCAGAATCCGAATAACGTTCTTGGAGACGATTCCGGCCTGACAATACTCGGAAAGCTCGCCATCAATAAGCGATGCGGTTCCTACAGTACGGAAGAGATTATGACGCTGCTGCAGGCCGCCCTGGCGGATAAATCAATCAGGAAAGCGGGACGCACCGCACTGACCCTTCATATGACAACGGGCAAGCTGTTCTTTGGTTCCGGAAACACCGCGATGGCGATTGCTCATTACGAAAAAGCCTATCAATCCAACCCTTCCGACTTGGGACCTCTTCTGGAGAAAGCCTACCTGGAATTGAATAGCAATATGCTGGAAGAGGCGGAACAGACCGTGCTGCTTTTACGAGCAAAGGATAAATCAACCATCCGGTATTACGCCCATCTCATAGACGAGCTTGAACAGTATCTATCTGAAGCGAAACGCGATAATGCCCGATTACCGGAAAGAAAATGATTCAGCGCTTTAACTGTCCTTGCGCATATACATCAGATTCGTTATTTGCTCGGACACAATGCCGATCAGAAAAACCAATAACGAGGTGGAGAATAGCAACGCACTCATATTGGTGAATCTTCCCCACGTAATAAAACTGTATAGATACAATGTACAACCTGCCACGAAGGTGAATGCGCTGATGGGTAGAAAAAACTTCAACGGGGAATAAAGCGATCCTATCTTAAAGATAATCACCAGAAACCGCAGGCCGTCCTTAAGGGGGCGGATATGGCTTTCCCCGTTTCGTCGCAACACCGATACCGGCTCGTAGGCCACCGAATAGCCTGTCCTGAAAAAGGCCATGGTAATAGAAGTGGGATAGGAGAACCCGTTTGGAAGCAGGTGCAGGAACTCCTTAAATTTACCGGCATTAACCACGCGCATGCCGGAAGTCAGATCCTTCACTTTGCGCCCCGTCATCCAGCTGGCAAGCCGGTTAAATATGCGATTGGCAAAAAAACGTCCGACCGTCGCCTGCGCTTCATCACTGCGCCTGCCGACCACCATATCGTAGCCTTCCGTCTTATACCGCTGCAGAAGCCTTTCTGCGTCAACCGGCTGATGCTGACCGTCCGCATCCATAAAAATGTAGATATCCCCGCTGGCTTCCCTTGCGCCGCGCTTTATAGCCGCCCCGTTGCCCATCGAGTACGGATTACGCACCATTTTTACTCCGGGGTTTTCTTCCAGACTGGGGGTTTCATCGGTGGAACCGTCATCCACAACCAGTATCTCCGCTTCTGGAAAACGCTCCCGCAGCTGACCCAACAGCTCGCGCAGTGCCGCAAACTCGTTCTTTGCAGGAAGAATAATGCTGACTTCTGGACCCGCGTTTTTCTTCATTCAGAGACCACTCCAGGCTGGTTATTAGAATTATTTTTTCAAATCATCAAGTTGCAGGTTGACACAAAGGATTATCGCTCAGGCTTGCCACAGGCACCACACCCCCTGCCTCCATCGAAATGGGACCCAAATCACAGCATTGACCCGGGTACCTTTCGACCGGCCGATTCTGTCCTATAATGTTCTGAAAAATAGAACGATATTGCATATGGCAGACTCCATATTTTCCGGCCTGATAACCTCGAAGACCCGCGTGCGGATCCTGATGCGCCTGTTTCTCAATCCGGATCAGAACGCCCATCTCCGGGGCCTCGCCACCGAGTTTGACCTGTCTCCCAGCCAGGTAAGGGAAGAGCTGCGGCAACTCAGCCAGGCCGAACTACTGATCAATAAGAAAAAAGGCCGTCAGGTTGATTACGGAGCCAACACCCGGCATCCCCTTTTTCCCGAGTTACATTCCATGGTGAGAAAGGCCCTGGGAATGGACCATATATTGGAGAGCATCGTGGAGCGCCTGGGCGACCTGGAACAGGCATTCCTGCTTGATGACTACGCCCAGGGCAAGGATACCGGAATAATCGATCTCGCGTTGATCGGCAATATCCGCCAGGACAATCTTGCAGATCTGGTTGCCAAGGCTGAGCGGCATATCGGGCGAAAGATCCGCACATTGGTTATGAGTACCCAGGAATATGCAACCCTTCGCCCAACACTCAAGACCCGGCCTATGTTGATTTTGTGGCAACGGCAATAAGGATCGTCACCTACCGACCCTGTACCTCAGGATCAAATTAAAGAAGGCTGTTAGACATGGCAACAGAAAAAAGACAGTTTAAAGAACTGGTATATGGGGGGAACAGGGGGACTCCGGTAGGCTTAAGCCCCTGGGTGGAAATGGTAAGTGATTTATGGCAATCAAGGGAATTACTGATCCGACTCATGATCCGTGACATCTCCGCTCGCTATAGACAATCATTTTTGGGCTACGCCTGGGCTCTCATCCTGCCTCTTGTTACCGTCGCCATTTTTACTTTCCTAACCAATCGCCGCGCTCTTCCTATCGGTGGCACACCGATTCCTTATCCGGTATTTGCGCTATGGAGCCTTATGGTGTGGCAACTTTTTTCCGGAATACTTACCGGGTGTACGGATAGCCTTACCGTAGCGGGTCCCCTGGTTACCAAGCTCAATTTCACTAAAGAATCTCTTGTAATAGCGGCGCTAGGACAACCCCTGTTTGAGTTTGCAATCAAATTACTCGCGTTCGCTATTGTTTGCGGTATATACAGCGTGATTCCTTCCTGGAGCATGCTGTTAATACCTCTGACTCTGACACCTCTCTTGCTACTGGCCCTGGGCCTGGGTTTTATATTATCTGTAATCAATCTCGCGGCACGCGATACCAGTAACATCGTAAACATGCTGGTAATTATCGGGATGTTTGCCACCCCGGTTCTTTATCCCCCTCCTGTAACCGCACCATTCTTTCTTATTAATTTCCTCAACCCTGTCAGTCCTCTGCTAATTGCCACCCAGGACCTGGTGGCTTATGGAGAGTTACGGCATCCAGACATTTTCCTGGCGGGGACAATCTTCTCAGCAACCTTGTTTATTTACGGCTGGCGGATATTCCGGATTGTTATGCCGCGAGTTGCGGAACGGGCGTAGCACCAATGTCCTCTACCCATCTTGTAACCGTGGAAAATGTGGCGAAGAAGTTTTGCCGATCCCTCAAACGCTCCATGTTCTACGGTATAAGCGACATCACCCGGGAGTTAATGGGTTTTTCGGTAACTCCCGAGCCTCTCCGCCATGGCGAATTCTGGGCACTGGAAGATGTCTCTTTCGGACTGTCTCCGGGCGAATGTCTGGGCGTGATCGGACATAACGGGGCCGGCAAGAGCACCCTCCTCAAATTGCTCAGCGGTATATACCCTCCGGATAAGG
Source organism: Sedimenticolaceae bacterium (assembly GCA_050287965.1). Classification (GTDB taxonomy): domain Bacteria; phylum Pseudomonadota; class Gammaproteobacteria; order Chromatiales; family Chromatiaceae; genus CBFDBF01. The sequence continues at coordinate 188,175 of JBNKCX010000029.1, read as the reverse complement.
GACAGATACATATTCGCGGGCGCGTTGGCACGCTTATTGAAGTTGGAGCGGGATTTCACCCCCTCTTGTCGGGGCGAGAAAATATATATATTAATGGCTCTATCCTCGGCATGAAAAAAGCGGAAATCGACAGAAAGTTCGATGAGATAGTTGCTTTCTCTGGGATAGAGGAGTTTCTGGACACCCCCATCAAATACTATTCCAATGGCATGCACGTCCGACTAGGTTTCAGCATTGCCACCCATGCCTCACCTGACATACTGTTGGTTGATGAAGTACTTGCCGTAGGAGATATCGGCTTTCAGGCAAAATGCCTGCAAAGGATGTCAGATTTGAAACAGCAGGGTGTAGCAATGATCATCGTCTCCCATCAGCTCACCCTTCTCCAGAAAATAAGTGACCTCGCTCTGGCAATGACGACTGACGGCGTTTATGGCCCGATAGATGTTCCTGAGGCAATAGATATATTCAGATCACGCCTGATTAGCAGGAACTCTCTTCCCGGACATATATACGAACGACCCGATATCAGCATCAAACAAGTTGAAATCAATGTCGACAACGAGACTAATAACTCAGTGAGTATAGATATACACTATCGCTGCACAAAACAACTAGCCATTCACGCAGGGGTCGCTATCCACAACCTGCAAGGTGATCAACTGATCGTTTGTCGCTCAGACAACGATAAACTACCACCGTTTATAACTGAACTGTCCGACGGAGGAACGCTTGCCCTTGTAATTCCTCAACTACCGCTGACCCCCGGCGTATATCTAGCATCTATCAGGCTATACGATGACAAAGGCATAGGACATCTGGCTAACCACGAAAAAGCGTATACGTTCGCGATCGAAGGCGGAGCCCCGGCGGAAAGCTATTTTCATGTCGATCACTCATGGCGTCAGACCAAAAATTAATGGCTCGTCAAAACGCACAAACTGACAGCCCGATTTTTCTGGTCGGTAGACATCGCAGTGGAACCAGTATGTTCTGGAATATATTCCGGCAATCTGATCGCTACTTCTGCCTCTATGAACCGCTAAACGAATATTTGCTTGATGGCGTTCTTGGATCGGAAACATTTCCTCTTGATCCGACTCATACCGGCATAGCCGATTATTGGACAGAATATCGCACTCTTGATAAAGACCGGCTTATCTCTTGCTGGCATATTAATAATGCAACAAAAAATATACGGTTAGGTCGTTATTCTTTTGCTCCTGGCCTGAAGCGCTATTTGGATTTCCTGCTGAACGAAGGTGCGCAGCATGGTATTCCCCTAATTAAATTTGTAAATGCTGACTTCAAAACCGGCTGGCTGAGAAGACAGTATCCGGATGCCAGGATAATACATCTTCTCAGACGCCCTCATGAGGTATGGGAATCCATGTTTCACAGGGACGGAACTGATAATTTCGAAGAACGCCCAGAACTGCTGGATAAATCCTTTTTTATACATATTTATAGAATATTAGACACCTTGTCGAATATCGATATTCCAGGCCATCCCTATCGATTGTTTTACACTATTTGGCTATTGAGCTATAAGGAAGTAAGCGGTTACGCGCAAGATACATGGTGGTATAACGAAGCGGTAGATAATTTTAACCAATGGGCCGAAGTTCATTTGATCCGTCCGGGATTGCTCGATGAATCTACTGTTTCTAGGGTGGATATATCGCCCAGAAGGACCTTTAATAGCCTTCACCCCGCTGAATGGTATCAGGAACATGAAAAATGGGTTGAAGAACAACTCCGGATACCGGGAAACCACCCTAAATTCAGATCCAGGCTATCGACCAGTTTAGTTCAGTTTAATAGAGCTATCGGGGATGAATTCCCCTTTGGAAAAATACGCCGCTATTCAAAAGCCCTGTATGAACGAATAGCCGGCCGACATAAAACTTGATGATTTCTATTACTACTCACAACTATCTTATGAAACTTATCTTTTTTGAATCCTAACCGGCGATTTACAGATTTAATAACCATTGGCATTACGGTGAAAATAGAATGGCATACGAAAAAACAGCTTTAATAACCGGGATTACCGGTCAAGATGGAGCATATCTCGCTGAATTATTGTTGCGAAAAGGATACCGTGTTCATGGCATCAAGCGCCGCTCCTCACTCTTCAATACCGCCCGCATCGATCATCTATACCAGGACCCAAACGAAGGGGATGCGAGGCTGACTCTGCACTATGGTGATCTAACAGACTCCACCAGCCTGATCCGTATCGCGCAGAAAGTACAGCCGGATGAAATCTATAATCTTGCGGCGCAAAGTCACGTGGGAGTTTCCTTCGAGTCACCTGAATATACGGCGAATGCGGATGCCCTGGGGACCCTGCGCCTGCTGGAGGCGATCCGCATTCTTGACATGGGGGAACATGTGCGTTTTTACCAGGCCTCGACGTCGGAATTATTCGGAAAAATACAGGCGTCGCCACAGAACGAAAGTACACCGTTTTATCCCCGCTCCCCTTATGGTGTCGCAAAACTCTACGCCTACTGGATTACGGTAAATTACCGGGAGGCGTACGGTATGTATGCGTGTAACGGCATTCTCTACAATCATGAGTCGCCGGTTCGCGGAGAGACATTTGTCACACGGAAAATCACCCGGGGTCTGGCCCGCATAAAACTCGGATTGCAGAAATGCCTTTACCTCGGCAATCTTGATGCGCGTCGGGACTGGGGTCATGCGCAGGATTACGTGGAAGCACAGTGGTTGATGTTGCAGCAGCCGGAACCTATGGACCTTGTTATTGCCACCGGCCAACAATATTCCGTGCGCGATTTTGTGGATGCTGCGGCAGCGGAATTGGAATTGGAGCTGGAGTGGTCCGGAAACGGCATCGATGCCAAAGCGATCGATACCGCAACAGGAAACTGTATTGTAAGGATTGATCCCCGGTATTTCCGCCCCACAGAGGTCGAGACATTGCTTGGCGATGCCTCCCTTGCACGCGAACGTTTGGGGTGGAGCCCCAAGATTTCATTCAATGAGATGGTAACGGAGATGGTGCAGGAAGATCTTAGACTCGCCGAACGCGACCTGCTCTGCAGTAAAGAGGGTTTTCCGATTTACCAGAATCAGGAATAGTAGCAACATCCCAACGTTAATAGCGACGCAAAATGACAAACACCAGGCAGACCGCTCTCATATGCGGGATCTCGGGTCAGGACGGAGCCTATCTCGCAAACTTCCTGCTCGACCGGGGTTACCGGGTAACGGGGACCTCCCGCGATGCCGGGAAGGCCGATTTCAGTAATCTTATCCATCTAGGTATCCGTGATAGGGTTGAGATACTGTCCCTGTCTCTCATCGATCCGCAGAGCGTACTGCAGACCATCTCCTCCATCTCACCTGATGAGATATATAACCTGGCCGGCCAAAGTTCAGTCTCCCGGTCTTTTGAAAATCCGGCGGAAACGGTAGAGGGTATTGTTCTCGGAACGTTGAATCTACTCGAAAGCGTCCGTTCTTTGAACAGCGAAGTTCGCCTGTTCAATGCCGCCTCAGGCGAATGCTTCGGCGATACCGGAGGCACTCCAGCTGATGAACAAACCCCTTTCAAACCGCGCAGCCCCTATGCAGCGGCCAAGGCCTCTTCGTACTGGGAAGTTGCAACCTACCGCGAAGCCTATGGGCTATATGCGTGCTCCGGTATCCTTTTCAATCACGAATCGCCGTTACGGCCGGAACGTTTTGTCACCCAGAAGATTATTCACGCCGTCTGTCGTATTGCTAACGGCAGCAAAGAACGTCTGGAACTGGGTAACATCCATATCCAACGAGACTGGGGCTGGGCTCCGGAGTACGTGGAAGCAATGTGGAAGATGCTGCAACAACAATCATCGGACGATTACGTCATTGCAACCGGGGTGACAGTCCAGCTTCAGGACTTTCTGGCACTAGCGTTTGAGGCCGTCGGCCTGGATTGGCACGACCATGTGGATATCAATGAAGCCTATATCCGCCCCACCGATCTGGCCGCAAGCCGTGCTGATCCCTCGAAGGCCGCATCCAAACTCGGATGGAAGGCTCGGATACAGATCAATGAAATAGTACGGTTAATGGTGGATTCCGCCATGCGGCACCTGGCGCAGGATTAAAGAAATTCCTTTCCCTGCGCCATAAGGCACATACACCGGGAATTCCTCAACTGTCTGCAGCCTCCCTATAAGCCGCCAAGGTTATTTCGGCCACCCCTTTCCAGCTGAATCGCCGCGCCCGTTCCGGACCCGCGATTGCAAGTTCATGATACAGCGTCTGATCTTCCAACAATCTCTGAATACTTTCCGCCCAGACTACCGGATTGAGCGCATCCACCACTAATGCGGCATCCCCTACTACCTCGGGCAGCGCGGAACGATCCGATACCACCACAGGTATACCGCTTGCAAGCGCCTCCAACGGAGGCATCCCGAAACCCTCATAGAGCGACGGAAAGGCGAAAACACGCGCACCTGCATAAATCAGCGGAAGATCCCCTTGCTCGACATACCCCAACAACTTTACCGACCCCTGACTGATCAGAGGGTCCAGTAGCCGCATAAACTTCGACTCTTTCCAACCCCGCATTCCCACGATGACCAGCGGAAACTTTGTCCTTATGGAAGACGGCAGGCGTTGAAAGGCCTGAACCAGGGTCTCCAGATTCTTGCGGGGCTCGATGGTTCCAACGGTCAGGATGTAGTTACCTGGATCAAGAGAGTATCTGGCGAGAACAGGGGCAATCTCTTCCATATCCCGCGGTCTGAAATCACTATCGACGCCTACATGCGTGACGGATATCCTTGAAGGCGATATTCCGAAGTAGTCGACGATCTCGTTTTTCGAGAACTCTGAGATCGTGAGAATATGACAGGCCGTCTGGAGCGCCTTGGGCAGAGTCTGTTTCTGCATCTCCACCCGTGCCGCCGGATGAGTCTCCGGATGCCGAAAACAGGAAATATCGTAAACATTTACAACACTTGGTACATCAGCATCGAACACACTATAATTCGTGTTATGAATAACATCAGGCGCGATAAGCCTTATGCCGCCCAAGAATTTTCTTTGTCGATACCACAAATTAAGGTTTTTTTTCAGGAGCGCGGCATTTTTCCCAAATAGGTCGAGAGTGCGGCTGATTCCTCTAACAGGAAGAGGTCGTTTCGCTAAGGAGGCATTCGACAGGGGCAAGTGGTCGACCCATGAGCTTCCCAGAAAATATGCAAGATCAGGAGCACCATCCAGGACCTGTAATGCCTGAATCAAGTTAGCTATATAGTGACCTATACCCGTTTTTGCACCCAATACGGGGGTGGCATCAATGGCTACTCTTAACCGCCTCATGAGATATGCACTATGAAGATATGGCTGCCCACAGTCAAAACCGGCAGCGGCACCGATGTCTTTACCCGGCAGCTGGCCAACGGACTTATGGCGCGGGGAATCAGCCCCACGATCAACTGGTTTCCACACATCCTGGAACTGGCACCTTCATTACTAAAAGGAGTATCGCCGCCACAGGGGACGGATATCATCCACACAAACAGCTGGCATGGTTTTGCCTTTGCACGAACCGATATACCAATGGTAACCACCGTTCACCACTGTGTACACGATATGGGTTATGCGCCCTATCGCAGCTTAATGCAGTCAATCTACCATAAAACACGCATCTACAGACATGAAAGACATAGTTTTGCCTTGTCGGATGCGGTCGTTGCCGATAGCCATTTTACCGCCGAGAGGGTTACGGAGGCCTTCCCCGGCACCCACCCGATCGTTATTTACGCCGGAGTGGATCACGAGTTTTTTGTACCGGACCATGCTCCGACTACCAAGGATGGCCCTTTCAGGCTGCTATACGTCGGCAACCCCACCCGCCGTAAGGGGTTCGATCTGCTCATCCCCATTATGGAGCGCCTCGGTAAAGGCTTTAAACTCAGCATCACCAGCGGCCTGCGGGGCGGCAAATCGCCGGGTGCGGCGAATATAGAATCATTGGGCAGGCTGGATGACCGGGCTTTGCTGAAGGCTTATCAGGACTGTGATGCACTGCTGTTCCCTTCCCGCTACGAGGGCTTCGGATATGTGGTCTGCGAAGCCATGGCCTGCGGCAAACCGGTGGTAACGAGCAACAACAGCGCCCTGACCGAGGTGGTAAATGACGGGGAGACCGGCTTTCTTTGTCCTACTGATGATATTGACGCTTATTGCCAGGCTATAAGGAATTTAGCTTCCGATCCTGTCCTGGCCGGGAAAATGGGTGATGCGGGACGTTCCCGCGTGATAGAACACTTCACGCTGGACAGGGTGGCAGCGAATTATGCTGAGCTTTATGAGCGCCTACTGAATGACTTCTGATTTGGCTATGAATTGAAACATCCGTTTTCCGGAACGTTTCTTCACCGCGAAATTTTCATCCTTCGGTTTTTTTGGAGCCGGTATCCGCCAGCCTGCACAGCAGTTTATTGTATCTGCCGGCAACAACCTTCCAGTCGAACTTTTCCCGAGCCTCGTTCCCGCCCTGCCGTGCCAATTTCAAACATAACTCCTGGTTCTTACATAGCTTTTCGATCGCTTCTCGTAACTGATTCCGCCCCTTCTGAGGAACCAGTAAACCGGTTACCCCGTCGGTCAAAATCTCCCGAACCGCCGGCAGATCCGATGCGATAACGGCACATCCACAGCCGAGCGCCTCCACAATCACCAGGCCGAAACCCTCCTGGTCTCCTTCCGGAGTCATAATGAAGGGAAATACCGCTATGGCGGCTTGCTGATACAGGGACGGGAGATCGGAATTTTCCATCGCCCCCACAAACTCCACATTCCGCCCTATACCCAGCGTCGAAACCTGCCTCCTGAGCGACGCCTCCTCAGGTCCGGTTCCTGCAACCAGCAATCTGAAATCTCCCTGTTCTCGCAATAACTCCGAGAAGGCCTCGAGCAGATAACAAAGCCCCTTTTTCTCAACCAGGCGCCCCACGAACACCAAGGTCTTCGGATCGCGCCGGTCCGCGGCCGGAATAAATCGGGATTCCAGATCGACCCCCATCGGAATGACCTCCAATCTATCGGAATCCGCGCCCAGTCTTTGGGCCTCCCGGCGCATTGCATCACTCACAACCGTCAGGAAATCCGTATGTTTCAGTACGATCTTTTTCACCCAGTGAGCAAATCCACCCTGGAGAGCGAACAGATCGGCCCCATGGGAAGTGCAGAGAACAGGAACGGAACCTCCGGTTGTTTGTTTCGTAAGCAACGCGGTTATCCCCTGGGGAACCAGCCAATGGGCGTGGATAACATCGATTGCATAACGACGGACGATACGCCGGGAATTTAGATACTGGGCGATGAAAAAGAGCGGCAAAAGAAAATACCGCCATGGATTCTGCTTCAGACGCGCGAGCATCCCCCCCTCATAGGCCAGCTTTTCCATCCAGTCAGGTCCATACCTGAACCGATGAACAGATATGTCGTCGATAGTCTCGACGGATTCGCTGCCGGCGGTATGCGGGGCCAATACATGAACCTCCCATTCGGGTGTAAGGCGCCTGGCAAGTTCGTAAACGAAAGGCGGCTCATGATCGCCCTTCCATCGCGGAAACGTGGAAGTAAGGACAAGAAGACGCTTTCTTTTTCTGTCGTTCATAGGTCTGTTGCGCTTTATCTTACTGTTTTTATAGGTATTTTAAAAGATATTTACACCGAAACACCCCGACACCGCCGTTCGGGACGCAACCTTACGCCCGGCGTTCCGTGTTTCAAAAATGGTATCAGCCGGTTTCCTGGAGAAGGGCTTCTTGCTAGGATTCATGATACCTAACAATCAATTATCCGCTTGGTCAGAAACATATGGATCGCATCCTTGTAACCGGCGGCGCCGGTTTTCTCGGGTCACATCTGTGCGAAACACTGGTTCAGCGTGGATCCGACGTCCTTTGCGTGGACAATCTGTTCACGGGGAGAAAGAGCCACATCGCACACTTGATGACTAATCCCTACTTCGAGTTTATGCGCCACGATGTAACCTTCCCGCTCTATGTTGAGGTTGACCGGATTTATAATCTCGCCTGCCCTGCCTCCCCCGTCCATTACCAGTTTGATCCGGTCCAGACAACAAAAACAAGCGTACACGGGGCGATCAATATGCTGGGTCTGGCCAAACGCATCAAGGCCCGGATCTTCCAGGCATCCACCAGTGAAGTATATGGTGACCCGGAAATTCATCCGCAGAATGAAGAGTATTGGGGGCGGGTAAATCCCATCGGGCCGAGGGCCTGTTATGACGAAGGAAAACGCTGTGCGGAAACGTTGTTTTTTGACTACCACCGCCAGCACAGTCTCGATATCAAAGTCGTAAGGATCTTCAACACCTATGGCCCCCGCATGCACCCGAACGATGGAAGAGTGGTCAGCAATTTCATCGTCAACGCCTTGAATAATGAGCCGATATCAATCCACGGCGACGGAAGCCAGACTCGAAGTTTCTGCTATGTGGATGACATGATAGACGGCTTTCTTCGAATGATGGACAGCCCCGCGGATTTTATCGGCCCGGTAAATCTCGGCAATCCCCACGAAATAACCATCCTTGAACTCGCGGAACTGGTGTTGCGACTCACCGGCAGTCGATCAAAATTAAAATATCTGGACCTCCCTCAGGACGATCCGTTGCGACGCAAACCGGATACCGCCCTGGCATCTGACCGGTTGCAGTGGAGCCCGAAAGTCAGTCTTGAAGACGGGCTGAAAGAAACCATCGATTACTTCAGGAAGACGCTATAGTCATGAAGCTGAGCGTTGTCGTACCCTGCTTTAACGAAAAGGCGACGATTCGTGAACTGGTCGAGGCGGTAAGAAGCTCTTCTTATGAGGACAAGGAAATAATCGTCGTCGACGACTGTTCAACCGACGGAACACGCGAACTTCTAAAGGAAGAAATCTCCCCCCTGGTGGACAAGGTCCTCTATCACGATATCAACCAGGGAAAAGGAGCCGCGCTCAGAACAGGTATTCAGGCCGCCACCGGTGATATCGTCATAATTCAGGATGCCGACTTGGAATATGATCCGAACCAATACTCATATATCGTCAAACCGATAGTTGATGACAAGGCTGATGTCGTATATGGATCGCGCTTTCTGGGTGGAGCTCCCCATCGGGTTCTTTATTTCTGGCACCGTGTAGGCAACGGATTTCTGACCTTCGTTTCCAATATGTTTACCAATCTCAATCTGACGGATATGGAGACCTGCTATAAGGCTTTTCGCCGCGAGCTCATCCAGGGAATCCGCATCGAGGAAAACCGTTTTGGTTTCGAACCTGAGATCACCGCAAAAATCGCCAAAACCGGCTGTCGCGTATACGAAGTCGGCATTGCCTATCACGGGCGAACTTACAGCGAGGGGAAAAAGATAGGCTGGAAGGATGGATTCAGAGCGCTCTACTGCATCATAAAATACAACGTATTCAGATGACCATAATACGTTACTTCTTTGTCGGCGCTGCGGCGGCTGCGGTGGACTTTATCCTGTTCGCCGTCCTGACCATCGGCATCGGAATACCCTGGTTCCCCGCCGCTGTTGTCAGCTTTTTCGCGGCCACCGCAACCAACTACATCCTTTCCGTCCGACACGTCTTCAAAAGCCGCGCCAGATTCTCCCGGAAACGTGAGATACAACTGGTCTTCTTCGTCAGTGCGGTCGGCCTCTTCCTCAACCAACTCTTTCTTTGGTTGCTGATAGAAAACCTTCAGCTCCACATCCTCCTTTCCAAGGTTATCGCAACAGGGGGGGTGTTCCTCTGGAACTACGGCGCCAGAAAGCACTATATATTCCGTCACGACTCCGCCGGCACCTGACTCTCCCTGTTTTCCCATATACCCGCTGAGAAATTTACCGCCACCTGCAAAGCGGACGGTTTGATGAAGGCCCCTGGAAGGGGCAGATACACCCCAGCCACAGAGAACGCAAGGGTTCACAGAGAGAGGTATCACCCCAGGTTGTTAATCTCCCTGTGTTCCTCTGTATCCCCCATGGGGATTAATAATCCGGTCTCCAGCTTCGTAGGGGGGCTGCGCCCGCCGGAACGGCAGAGCCCTTTCATGTCTCGCCGCCAGAGGCGGCGGTTTACCTAAATCGAATTAAGCGGATCTTCCTTCGTTCACTGACGTGAACCGCGTCCCGAATACGCATAATCAAGCGGCAATCATCTCCTTTTTTTGCAAATACCACCTTGAGCAACGGACGATGATGCCGACAGTTACATACACGGGGTTCAAATGATTTCCCGTTTATTGCCATATTTCACAAATAGTAGTGGACATTAAGCTACAATTTGCTTAATTTTCAGTAAAATACAGGTAGTACTGCACGAAAAATATCATAAAGTATCGGGAAAAGCGGCCGATAAAATCTCTATCGTGCTGTTTTTCATGACTATTTTCAAAATGCCGGAATTCCAAACGGATCCAGGGTAGAGAAAGACTAAGAGATGGCCTCAGCCCAGCCCAAACTGAACATCAGCGGACTTGCGCATCGTCTGGTAAGGGACGACCTCCTGACCGAGGATACCGCGCAGAAGGCCCTGAAACAGGCGAAATCCCAGCGCACCCCTTTTGTCACCTACCTGGTGGAACACAAGATCCTTGAGAGCAGCAAGATAGCCCGCGCCGCATCGCAGGAGTTCGGTGTTCCCCTGTTTGATCTCGACGTTCTCGACCTGGAACAGGCGCCGGTCGGATTGGTGGAAGAAAAACTGGTCCGTCTGCACCGGGCCCTGCCTCTTTTCAAGCGCGGTAATCGCCTGTTTCTCGGTGTGTCCGACCCCACCAACATGGAGGGACTGGACCAGATCAAGTTCCATACCGGTCTTGCCACGGAAGCGATCATCGTCGAAGAGGAGAAACTCGCCCGCACCATAGACAAGGCGCTGGAGGCCCAGGAAACCACCATCACGGACATAATGGACACCGACCTGGACAATCTGGACATCGCCACAGGCGAAGAAGATAAGGGCCAGGAAGGTGATCTGGATGTGGATGACGCCCCCGTTGTCCGCTTCGTCAACAAGATGCTGCTGGATGCCATCAAACTGGGCGCCTCGGACATCCATTTTGAACCCTACGAGAAGAATTTCCGCATCCGTTATCGCCAGGACGGCATGCTGCATGAGGTAGCGTCACCGCCGGTCAATATCGCTCCGCGACTGATCGCACGTATCAAGGTCATGTCCCGTATGAATATCGCGGAACGCCGGGTACCCCAGGACGGACGTATCAAGATGATGCTGTCCAAGAATCGCTCCATCGACTTTCGTGTCAACACCTGCCCCACCCTTTATGGTGAGAAGGTGGTACTGCGTATCCTCGACCCGACCTCCGCGCAGATCGGAATCGAGGCCCTTGGTTTCGAAGAACACCAAAGAGCCGCCTTCCAGAATGCCATCGACAAACCCTACGGCATGGTTCTGGTAACCGGCCCGACGGGAAGCGGTAAAACGGTAACGTTGTATACCGCGTTGAACATGTTGAATAAGCCGGAAGTTAACATCTCAACGGTAGAAGACCCGGTGGAAATCCAGGTAGCCGGAATCAACCAGGTCAATATGAACACTAAAACCGGTCTGACCTTTGCTGCGGCACTCCGGGCCTTTCTGCGCCAGGACCCTGACATCGTAATGGTGGGCGAAATCCGTGACCTGGAAACGGCCGAAATTGCGGTAAAGGCAGCACAGACCGGTCACCTTGTGCTTTCCACCCTGCATACCAACGACGCACCGCAAACCCTTACCCGCCTGGCCAATATGGGCATCCCTCCTTATAACATCGCTTCATCGGTTCTACTGATCATGGCTCAGCGTCTGGCGCGTAGACTCTGCGAACATTGCAAGACCGTGGACGATGTACCAAAGGAGTCACTGCTCGAGGAGGGGTTTTCCGAAAAAGATATCCCGAAACTCAAGATTTACAAGGCCGTAGGATGTGATATGTGTACTAACGGCTACAAAGGGCGTATTGGTATCTTTGAGGTCATGCCAATCTCAGAGGAAATGGGACGTCTGATCATGGAAGGCGGAAGCTCCATGCAACTAGCCAAACAGGCGGAAAAAGAAGGGGTCCAAAACCTGCGTGCTTCAGGACTGAAAAAAGTAAAAGCGGGCATAACCAGCCTCGAAGAGATTAACCGCGTAACCAAGGATTAGTCATTATGGCAAAGCCAGTGCAAAAAAGGCCTGTTCAGAAGAAGGCTGTCAAGGCGGCCGAGAAGGCGTCAGTCTATACCTGGGAAGGCTCGGATAAGCGCGGCAAACGCCTTAAGGGGGAAACCAGGGCGGAAAACCAGAATCTGGTAAGAGCGGAACTCCGACGCCAGGGGATCAATCCGTTAAAAATAAGAAAGAAAGCCACCTCCATATTTACCAATCGAAAAGGCAGGGTAAGGGTTGCGGATATCGCCGTCTTCGCCCGCCAGCTCGCCACTATGATGCAGGCCGGTGTTCCGCTTGTTCAGGCATTCGATATCGTCGGCCGCGGAAGCGAAAATCCGGCAATGCAGGATCTCCTGCTCGCCATCAAGGCGGACGTGGAGGGGGGTACCGCCCTTGCCGAGGCGTTGGCAAAACATCCTCTTCATTTTGACGACCTCTTCGTCAACCTGGTACGGGCCGGTGAAGCAGCGGGTGTCCTGGAAGAGTTGCTGGACAAGATCGCCACCTATAAGGAAAAAACCGAGTCTCTGAAGGGAAAGATAAAAAAGGCTTTATTTTATCCCGCGGCGGTGATCGTGGTCGCCATAATCGTTGTGTCCCTGATCCTCATGTTCGTTATCCCTCAGTTTGAGAGCCTGTTCGCAAGCTTTGGATCAGACCTGCCGGCATTCACCAAGATGGTTGTAACTATGTCCCGCTGGATGCAGGACTGGTGGTTCCTCCTGCTTGCGGGCGTATTTGCCGGCGCTTACTTTATAGTTTTTTCCTGGAAACGCTCCCGGAAATTCCGACAGGCGATTGATAAGGCGCTGTTGAAAACGCCCATTATCGGGGTAATTGTTGATAAGGCGTCCATCGCCCGTTTTGCCAGAACAACCTCCACCATGTTTGCCGCAGGCGTTCCCCTGGTTGAAGCACTGGAATCCGTGTCCGGTGCGACAGGCAACATCGTCTATGCAGACGCCGTACTGCGTATGCGTGAGGACGTCGCTACCGGGCAATCGCTCCAACTTACGATGAAGCAGCAAAATCTCTTCCCCCATATGGTCATTCAGATGGTGGCCATCGGCGAGGAATCGGGGTCGCTGGATGACATGCTCTCCAAGGTCGCCGACTTCTTTGAAGAAGAGGTGGATAACATGGTTGATGCCTTGAGCAGCCTGCTGGAGCCCCTGATTATGGTAATCCTGGGAACGCTCGTCGGTGGACTGGTTGTGGCCATGTATCTGCCTATATTCCATATGGCCGAGGCGTTCTAAGCATAAGAGGGAAACTTACTACCCCCTGCAGCCCGGATAACAGCAGTCTCTCAGTGACATCCGGATAACGATAAGTTGGAGGATCATGAAGATTCCTGGTAAGCGCGGGGCAGATCACTTTTTTCGAGATGCTTACGACCTGATCGGCGATAACCCTCTACCGCACTGATATGCTTGTTTTAGAACAGCTTCAGCAGAATCCACCGTTTTTTCTGCTGGTCGTGACCCTCCTCGGGCTGGCAATCGGCAGCTTTCTGAACGTCGTCATCTATCGTCTCCCCGTAATGATGGAACGGGACTGGAAAGAACAGTGCCGGGAACTCATGGAACTTCCCGACGAGGAGGAACAGTCCCGGGAACCTTTTAACCTGCTTCGCCCCCGTTCCCGTTGCCCTCAATGCGGCCACCAGATCACGGCCTTTGAGAACATCCCAATCCTCAGTTATCTCATACTGAAGGGACGCTGCTCCGGTTGCGGCACTTCCATATCTCCGCGTTACCCCCTGGTGGAATTGATAACCGCCGTGCTCTCTTTCATCGTCGCCTGGCGTTTCGGTTTCAGCGGGCAGACCGCCGCCCTGCTCCCTCTTACCTGGGCGCTGATCGCCCTCAGCCTGATCGATTTTGACCATAAACTGCTGCCCGACAACATCATCTTCCCGTTTCTCTGGGGAGGGCTCATCCTGAGCCTGTTTGGTATTTTCGCTAACCCGCAGTCGGCGATAATAGGGGCGGCAATCGGCTACCTCTCTCTGTGGACCGTTTTCCAGCTCTTTAAACTGCTGACCGGTAAAGAGGGGATGGGCTATGGCGACTTCAAACTGTTGGCACTCTTCGGGGCCTGGCACGGATGGCAGTATCTGATCCATACCATCCTGATCTCCTCCCTGGTAGGCGCCGTTATCGGAATTCTGCTGATCCTGGTACGCGGCCATGACCGGTCCGTTCCGATACCGTTCGGACCCTACCTCGCAATAGCCGGCTGGATAAGCCTGCTGTGGGGCAAACAGATCAATCTTTTCTAGGGCCTGTTAACACCATGCTCATCATCGGCCTGACCGGAGGTATCGGCAGCGGCAAAAGCACCGTTGCCGATCTTTTTTCCCGCCTCGGCATTCCGGTGATCGACGCGGATCAGGCGGCTCGCGATGTGGTGGCCCCCGGGGAAACGGCATTGGAGACCATCGTGGAGCGATTTGGGGGAGAGATGCTTAATCCGAACGGCACCCTCAACCGTGCCCGCCTCCGGGAGCGCATTTTTGCCGACGCCGCCGCCCGCAAGGAGCTGGAATCCCTGCTCCACCCCCTTATACGCAGCCGCATGCAGGAGCGACTGAACGCCCTGGATACCCCTTATGCCATCCTGTCGATCCCCCTGTTGATCGAATCCGGCCGCGCGGATACGGTTGATCGGGTACTCGTAGTCGATGTCCCCGAACAACAACAAATCGAGCGGGTTTGCCGCCGGGACGGCATCAGCGAGGAGCAGGCACATGCGATCCTGACGGCTCAGTCCAGCCGCGAAACCCGCCTCGCCGCCGCAGACGACGTCATAGACAACTCAGGAAGTCCGGCCGCGCTGGAGCAACTGGTGCAAACGCTGCACCTCAAATACCTCGCCCTGGCCGGCCGCGATTGAACCCCCGGCGACTATACGGCTTGATAACAAGCCCTCTCCCCCGGACCCTGACAGCATGCTTTTATTGCGTAAATATTATTCTCCGCGAGCGATATCACCGGGCTTGAAACACTAAATATTACCCACTTTCTGCCGATGTTATCTAAAGAACCTCCGCTCACCCGGAACACAAGAATGTCCAAAAACAGGAAATTCATCTCCATTACAACAAAGATCCGCGGCACGCTGCTGTTTCCGTTCGCGGTCATGTTGGGGCTGACCAGCGCCTACCTCGCCTACAGCCAGGGCGAGCTGGCCAATCATGTGGGAACAGACCTGGTCAGCAATCTTGCCGACTCCTATTTCGACAATATCAACACCCTGATGCTTACCAACCAAATGGCCAGCGCGGAAATCGCCCGGCAGAAGGTGTTGGCCAATCCAGAGGTCCTGGCCGCCCGAATAGTGCGCGGCGAGGGTATAACCAAGGTCTATGGGGAAGGAGTGGAGCGCGCAAAGATTCAGGATGAGTGGGACCGGCGCGGGATGGCGGGAGAGCCGATCCTCGAATTCCACGACGGGGAGAAAGGTCGCATCCTGACCATCGTCACTCCGATGCGGGCGATTAAGGACTATCGTGGGATCAATTGTCTGTCCTGCCATATAGTGGAGGAGAACTCGGTACTGGGGGCGATCCGGGTGGACTATTCCATGGCATCCCTGGACAGCCAGCTGACCCACGACCTCTGGACCACCATCAGCATTATCGCCGCAGTGATGGCCGCCACCCTGTTCCTGATCACCATGGTGCTCGGCCGCGTGGTATCCAGCCCCCTAAAAACACTCACCCGGACCATGCAGGCGGTAGCGGAAGGTAAGGTGGACTACTCCAGGAAACTGGATATCCACGCCAGCGACGAGATCGGAAACCTCGCGCATTACTTCAACAAGGCGATCAAACGTTTCGGCGGCATCATAGAGGAGATACAGCTGCGGTCACGCGAAGCCCAGCGGCTCAAAACCGCGCTTGATAATGTGTCCAGCGGCGTCATGGTCGCGGATACGGAAAATACCATTATCTATATGAACAAATCAGTTCAGGGCCTTTTCGGCAATGCGGAAACAGACATCCGCCGAGAGATTCCTGAATTCTCGGCGGAAAAGCTACTGGGCGGTAGCATTGACAGATTCCATAAGGACGCTTCTCATCAAAAGCATATGCTTACCAGGATGAAGGATACACATGTATCTGAATTCGAACTGGGTGGACATACGCTCAGAATCGTGGCCAACCCGGTTATAGATGAAACAGGCGAACGTCTCGGTACCGCGGTTGAATGGACCGACCGCACCGCCGAGGTGGATGTGGAACGGGAAGTCGCCGAGATCATTACCGCCGCCAACACCGGCAACCTTGATGAACGCATCAAGCTCGCCGGAAAACAGGGGTTTTTTGCTCAACTGAGCAACTCGGTAAACAGCCTGCTGGATGTCACCAGCAATGCGATCGACGAGATCTCGGTGGTAGTAGGCGGTCTCTCCAGGGGTGACCTTAAGCACAAGATCGAGGGAGACTATCAGGGTGCCTTCGGAAATCTGAAGTCCGGGGTCAACCAGACCCTGGACAAGTTGAACGAGATCGTTTCCCAGATCCGCGATGCATCCGATTTCATCAAAACCACGGCTGCGGAAATCGCGTACGGCAACGCCAATCTCTCAGCCAGAACGGAGCAGGAGGCATCCAGCATCGAGCAGACCGCCTCGAGCATTGAGCAGTTTGCCAGCGCCGTGCGGCAGAATGCCGACAATGCGGGCGAAGCCAACCAGCTTGCCCTGACCGCACGCCAGTTTGCTGAGAAGGGCGGCGACGTGGTGGGCAATGCAATCACGGCAATGGGTGAAATAAAGCGATCCAGTGAAAAGATCGCCGCCATCATCGGCGTAATCGATGATATTGCCTTTCAAACCAACCTACTCGCCCTCAACGCATCAGTAGAGGCCGCCCGGGCCGGTGAGCAAGGCCGCGGTTTCGCCGTGGTGGCAACCGAGGTACGCAATCTCGCCCAGCGCAGCGCGGCCTCTGCAAAAGAGATCAAGGAGCTGATCAACGAGAGCGTGACAAAGGTCAAAACCGGATCCGAGCTGGTAAATGAATCCGGCAAGACCCTGGAAGAGATCGTCAGTTCGGTGAAAAAGGTCGGGGATCTGATCTCCGAGATCGCCGCCGCCAGCCAGGAACAGATGGACGGCATCAACCTGGTCAACAGCGCCATAACCAAGATTGACGAGTCCACGCAACAGAACGCCGCTCTTGCCGAAGAGACGGCCGCGGCCAGTACCAATGCCGCGCACCTTGCAACCCGAATGGCGGATCTCGTGGAATTTTTCGCGTTACGCGAAGAGTGAGGCCTGTCGTTTCACCAACGAGGTCCGGGCCAAAGACCGCTGATTCCCGCAATCCCCTGGCCTCCGTGATGCCATGCCTCGGGTATCAACCCGTCGCCCATACCGCCCAGCGCATACACCGGTAACGAGGTTTCCCTGGTCAGATCGGAAAACCGCGCCCAACCCAGGGGTTGCGCATGCGGATGACTGGCGGTGGCCAGTACCGGGGAGAGTACGGCGAAATCGAACCCCATTTCCGAGGCCCGCGCCAGCTCCTCCGCGGAATGGCAGGAGCAGGCCACCAACCGGTCCCCGTCCAACGGCCGCCGGTTCAGGGCCATGAGGCGATGACTGGCCAGGTGTACGCCGTCGACGCCGAACCGATCGGCCATCTCCGGTGTCCCGTTAAGCAATAGCCTGGCCCCCTTTTTCCGACACAGTTTCAGAGACGCCGAAGCCAGGGCGGAAAGCTCCCCATCAGACAGTCCCGGCGTTCGCAGTTGCACCAACTTAATGCCGTCATCCAGCGCCCGTGCCAACCGTCGTAGAAAACCTTCGGCGTCCCTCGGGTCTGCACCCGTAATCAGATACCGGTCTGGAAGGTTCAGGGCGGAACAGATCGGCCTATCCGCCTCCGGCATCGCATAGGACGACAAGGCCCCGGGTTCCACCCACTCCAACGGCTGCCCTTCCAGCCCCCGTGCTACACCGCGAAATCCGGAGACAAGATGAACATCCAGCAAAACCGTTCGATCCGGGTAGTGATGGGTTACCGCGATCAACGGCCGGTGCTCGAGCAGCTCCACCCCCAGCTCCTCCCGGATCTCGCGCCGCAGGGCCTGCTGCAGGGTTTCTCCCGGCTCCAGCTTGCCTCCCGGAAACTCCCACAACCCCCCTTGGTGCAGATGATCATGGCGCCGGCTCAGCAACACCCTGCCCTTCTGGTCCCGGATGACGGCTACCGCGACATGAACCTTATTCAATACGAATCCTCCGCACCCACTGGCCGGGCGAAAAGATCATGCTCATCGGCGCTGGTGACCTCCACCTCGATGAAATCCCCCGGCTGCAGATCCCAGGCCCCCTCCAGCATGACCCTGCCGTCGATCTCCGGGGCATCCGCCGCACTGCGGGCGACCAGCAGTTCCTCTCCGATCTCATCCACCAGGACCACGATCCGGGAACCTATCTTCCCGGCCAGCCGGTCGGCGCTGATCTCCGCCTGTATCGCCATGAACCGGGCCAGGCGCTCCTGTTTTATCTCCTCCGGCAGTTGTCCGGGCAAACGGTTCGCCTCCGCCCCGGCAACGGGTGAGTAGGCGAATGCCCCGACCCTGTCCAGCCGTGCCTCCCGGATAAAGTCCAGCAACTCTTCGAACTCCGCATCCGTCTCACCGGGAAAACCGACGATGAAGGTACTGCGCAGGGTGATTTCGGGGCAATCCCTGCGCCATGCCGCTATTCGGTCGAGCATCTTTTCCGCGGCCGCCGGCCGTCGCATGGCCCGCAGTATCCTGTTGCTGCTGTGCTGCAGCGGGATATCAAGATAGGGAAGGACCCGGCCGCCCTGCATCAGGGGGATAAGTTCATCGACGCTGGGATAGGGGTAGATATAGTGCAATCGCACCCACGCTTCCAGTTCCCCCAGACCGTTTACCAGATCCAGGAGCCGCGTATTCACTGGGCGCCCTCGCCAGAACGCGGGGATATGTTTCAGATCCTGGCCATAAGCCCCGGTGTCCTGAGAAACCACCAGGAGTTCCCGCACCCCGGAATTGACCAGGTTCTCCGCCTCCTGAAAAACCTCATCGATGGGGCGACTGACGAGATCTCCCCGCAATTGCGGGATTACACAGAAACTGCAGCGGTGGCTACACCCCTCGGAGATCTTGAGATAGGCGTAATGACGCGGCGTCAAACGGATACCCGATGGCGGTACCAGGCCCGGATAGGGATCGTGAGGCGGTGAAATCTGACTGTGGACCGCCTTCATCACTTCTTCATAGGCATGGGGACCGGTAACGGCCAGCAGTCCGGGGTGAGCGTCCCGCACTTCCGCCTCCCTGACCCCGAGACAACCGGTGACGATAACCCGGCCGTTCTCCCGCAGCGCCTCACCGATGGCATCCAGGGACTCCTCCACCGCCTCATTTATAAAACCGCAGGTATTGACGATAACCAGATCGGCATTGTCATAGGAGGGGGAGATGCCGTACCCCTCCGCCCGAAGTTGGGTCAGGATACGCTCCGAATCCACCAGATTCTTGGGGCACCCGAGGCTGACAAAGCCGATTTTAGGTGCCTGGCTTTTCATACCCTGTACGCCATGGCCGGCTGGAAGGGACCGTAGAATCCATATCTCTTGTGGAGAAAGCTCATTGGATCTGTTGTAGCAGATCAGTCAGCGCCACCGAGTGAGGATCCTGGCCGATCTGTATTATGATGCCTTCCTCCAGCGCCAGATCACCCGCCTCGATATGGGGAAACAGCTCCTCGGAGATCTGCTGGATAATCAGCATACCGGCCCGGTTACGGTCGTTCTCGTCCTCGATCGCGGCGATATTCCGCTCCAGCTCATCCAGATAGGCCTGGAAACGGGTCGCCTGCTCCGGAACGTCAAGTTCCTGGAAATCAGGCTTAAAACCCAGAATCAATATCCTGCCCTGCCCGTCAGGGGAATCGGCAACCGATATCTTCATAGGACCGTCGATCTGCATACTCGCTCTCCTGGCGCCTCCTCTTGCCGGCGCCTGCGCCAATAAAGCCGAGGATTATACAGGATGCTACAATAGAGCACCTGTAGCGTCGGCTAACCCCCAGAAAGAACAGGGAATAAAATACTCCGTCCCTGTTCTTGGCGTCTCGGCCATCATGGACTTAATCAGAGGCTCCCTAATGTCGAACAAACGATCAACCCTTTATACCCGCAAAGGCGATGACGGGACCACCTCCCTCGGCGGGGGGCGACGGTTTGGAAAGGAGCATCTCAGGATCGAGTCGATAGGCGCGGTGGATGAACTCAACAGCCTGCTGGGAATACTGATCTCCCAGGACATATCCTCCCGTCTCAGGCAGGTATTGATTCGGCTGCAGAACCACCTGTTTGACCTGGGCGCGGAACTGGCCTCGCCGCCTACACCGCGGCTGCATCCCGCGGCGGTGGACGATCTGGAGCAGGAACTGGATTCCCTGGATAAAGACCTGCCTCCATTGCAGGGTTTCATTCTCCCCGGCGGCACACCGGCAGCGGCCCACCTGCATCTTGCACGGGCGGTCTGCCGCCGAACGGAACGTCGGCTCTGTGAGCTCGCTTCCAGGGACGGCGAATGGGTCAACGGCGAGGCAATACGTTATCTGAACAGGCTATCAGACCTGTTGTTCGTTATGGCAAGGGCGCAAAACGCGGAAAACGGCGTTGCGGAAACCCCGTGGGAAGGCGTATCCCGATGAATAAAGGTACCCGGGAAATCGCGCCCGGCAGCGAGGTCACCCTCCATCTCTCCCTCTCCACCACAAGCGGATTGGAGGCACTGTCAACCTTCGGCCAGGAACCCGAAACCTTCGTGATGGGTGACGGCACCCTCGCCGAGGGTCTGGAACTCGCCCTCTACGGCCTTAGACCGGGAGACACTCAGACCCTCACCCTCACCGCGGATCAGGCCTTTGGGCAATGGGATCAATCGCGGATACAACAGCTGCCCCGCAGCAACTTTTCACCGGAACAGGAACTGGAACCGGGGCTGGTTATGGGATTCTCCTCGCCCGACGGCGGGGAACTTGCCGGCACCATCCTGAACGTCGACGAAAATGAGGTTACGGTGGATTTCAACCATCCCCTGGCGGGAAGAGAGGTGGTGTTCAGGGTTGAGGTCCTGGAGGTCAAGGGACACGGGGAAATCCGTATTGAAGAGCAATGAGATGGGTTCTGATAAAGCGAATGGAACGATGCAGATAGTGCTCGCCAGCCCTCGCGGTTTCTGCGCCGGCGTGGATCGCGCCATAGAGATCGTGGAACGCGCCCTCGACATCTTCGGCGCTCCCATTTACGTCCGTCATGAGGTGGTACACAACCGTTTTGTAGTAGAACTTCTGCGCGAACGGGGGGCTATTTTTGTCGACGAGCTGGAAGAGATTCCCGACGGCAATACCGTGATCTTCAGTGCCCACGGTGTTTCCAAGGCAGTTCGTGAAGAAGCGGCACAGCGCGATCTGAGGGTCTTCGATGCCACTTGCCCCCTGGTAACCAAGGTGCACCTTGAGGTTGCGCGTTACTGCCGCGAAGGTTACGAAGTGATCTTGATCGGTCACCGCGGTCATCCCGAGGTGGAAGGCACCATGGGACAGTACCGGCAGAATGAAGCAGGTGGCGGTATTCACCTGGTGGTCACCGCGGAGGACGTGGAGCAACTGACAATCAGGAATCCAAAAAAAACCGCTTACGTCACTCAGACGACCCTCTCCATGGATGATACCGCAGAGGTCATCACCACCCTGCGCCGGCGATTTCCTCTCATTGAGAGACCGAAGAAGGATGACATCTGCTACGCCACCCAGAACAGGCAGGATGCGGTTAAGGATCTTGCGCGTTCCTGTGACCTGGTGCTGGTGGTAGGATCCCCCAACAGTTCAAACTCGAACCGCCTGCGGGAAGTTGCCGAGCGCCTTGGCACAACGGCGTTTCTTATTGATGACGGCGACCAGATTCAGCAACGATGGCTGGATGGAGTATCGAGGATCGGCGTTACCGCAGGAGCTTCCGCACCGGAGGTATTGGTACACGGAGTGATTGCCAGGCTGGCGGAGTGGGGCGGCGAGCTCGTAACCGGACAGGAAACAAAGAAAGAAGAGGTGTCTTTCCCCCTTCCCCGGGAACTGCAGGCGGGAACAAACAGCGAATAGAATAGGCTGCCGACACCCTCTATACTCCCCTGATGGATAAAGTGAGAACTTCGCCACGGCGGGGGGTCAAAATGCTTGACCCTATTTCAGGTGCTTGCTGTAATCTATAAAGTATGGGATACAACAAAATGAAAAGACGCTATTTTTCAAGGACCTGCCTACAGGCAACATCCCTCGTTGCCCTCTATCTGATAGCCGGCAGCGCCTCCCCGGTTCTTGCCAAAACCTACCGCTGGGTGGACGAACAGGGCAATACCGTCTATTCCCAGAACCCCCCTCCGACGGGAGACTATTCGGAGATAAAGCTGCGCAAAGACACACCGCAGGAGGAGCAGGCTGCCGCCGGCGATAATCTGAAACGTATGCAGCAGCAGTTGGGCAAGGTCCGCGAAGGACGTGGCGAGGAAGCCAAACAGCAGAAGGAAAAAGAGGCCGCGGATGCCGCCAGAAAAAGGGGCTGCGAGAACGCCCGACACAACCTCACGCTGCTTAACAATCCCCGCATCGGATCGCTAAGGGATGAGGAAGGCAACTACGAATCCCTCGACGAAGAACGCCGCGATACCCTGATTAAGGAAGCGGAAAAACAGGTCGAGGAATTCTGCGGCGACAATCCCGAAAAATAGCCGCCGCAGTTAATCTCCTCAGCGGAGAGGCGCCCCGTGGCGCCGCACCGCTATTACCAGCACAGATCAACCGTTGATAGGGAAACGCCCTTAATCCCCTGGTGAGTTAATGTCAGGGTACCGCACTTATCCGTTTCCTGATCAGTGCCTGTGATCGGAATGGCGCTGATCTCATAGGTAAACGCGGTCGCATCGGTAATCCTCAGGTTATAGAAGGGACTGCTGCTCCCATCTATAGGTGACTGGGAGGGATAAATATCCGGTGCCCCTTCATCTTCCGCACCGCCGCCGCAATTCGCCACCACAGTCCCGCCTGATTCGGCCGCATCGCAGTAGGAACCGGTCTCCGTATAGTGGCGTTCCATGGCGGCGGCCAGCCCCATCAGGGCGCCGGCCGCATCGTCGCGACGGGTTTTCCTCACCTGTTCCGTATAGGCGGGAATAGCAATTACCGCGAGAATACTGATAATCACTACCACAATCATCAACTCAATCAGGGTGACGCCCGATTGTCTGTTCGCTTGCAACTTCATATGCTCGTTCTCCGCATCAGCTATTCACGCCCCAGTTCCTGCCAGGAAAGACGTCCGGTCTTCGGGCCACCCAGATCTTCCACCGTGTCTCCGAAGATGATGGTGGAAGCATCCGTACCCACACCCTTGGTACCCGGGGTATAGCGGCGATTGCCCAGGAAACTGGATGAGGCGGGCAGACCACGGGTGAACTCCCGACCCACCGCAACCTGGTCGTCGTTTCCACCCACATCACGGAAATCACCGCTGTCCAGGATATTGTCCCCGGTTATATCGAATATCACGCTGTCCGGCGGTCCGCCGTTCTCCTGGTCCACGGACATGAGGTATCCATAACCACCGTAGCTGCAGGCATCGGTATTGGGAATCCAGGTATTGAAGTAGATGATACTGCCTCTCACCTTGGGATTAACCACCACCCGCTCGCCCGAAATACTCAGGTCTATGTACCAGCCGTAATCGGAACCTGCATAGTCCACCACATTGTCAGTAATATAGCGTAACGCATTGCCGAAATTGTCCGTTTCCGTATTGGAAATAAAGGTCTGCCCCACCAGATCGCTGCGCTCAAGCTCGCCGTCCCCCTGGTCCCATACGCCGTAGAAGGTCTGGGTGTCGGTATTGGCGATATCGCCGTTCTCCAGGTACTGGCCGGTGCCGAAAAAGACCAGCAGGTTGGGCGTTGGATTGCCGGCCGGCGGATTGGGATGAACCACCAGTGACGGCTTGCTGGTAATGGGCTGGCGAACACCCGGGACAGTTCCGTAGATGGCGGTAAACAGGGGTTTCGGTAAACCGGCATGCTCGAAGGCCACCTCCCAGTTGGAGTCGTCATCGTTACTAACATCGAAGGCCCACAGGTTGCCCTCCAGATCCCCGGCATAGATCCGATCCACCTTACCGTTGCCGTCCACGTCCGCCAGGGCCGGGGTGGCGAGTCCGTTGGGATCAGTGCCGACCCGGGTTCCCGCCTGGAGGCGGATATAGTCGGTACCCAAGGTCCAGGCCCCGTCGAGCCCCCCTTCCAGATATACGATGTAGAGATAGGCCTCGCCGGTACCGCCGGAGTTGTAACCGTTGCCGAAAACGGCGGCCCATTCCCCGTTTTCCATCATGGCGATGGTGGGCTTGCTGTAGGTGGCCCCCAACTCGGAGTCGGTAAACTCCCACATCACCACATCGGCCGCATGAGTCTCAGTAAGGTCGGAGGGGTCAGTAATATCCAGGGCGAACAGGGCGTTACCGCCTGCGCGCAGACCACCCACCAGGATGGTGTGCCAGTCCACGGTACCGGCCGCCGTGGTCTTGATATAGGCATCCGATACCGCGGGGGCCAGATCCACATAGTAGTGGTGGGCATAAGCGGGATTGGTCAGATAATGGAGTCCCGCATTGCTCGAAGCGGAAATCACACCGCCGGGGATATAGGCGAATATCTCATCTCCCGTTTCTCCGTCGAAGGCGTGCAGCATACCGTCGTTGGCACCCACGTAGACGACACCGTCACGGTCCTGTTGCGCCACCTTGTAATCCGAATAACGATCCCCGAGATCTGTCGGAAAATCCCCGTCCGGGTCCTCGTCCGGCCAGAACAGCTGGGGCGCACCCACGTAGACCGGGTCGGAATGAATAATGTCCCCCAGCACGCTCTCGCGCTCGCGGAACTTTCCGACACCTTCGTTGGTATCGTCGCCGCGGATAAAATTCAGCACCTGTGCCGCGGTTCCCCAGGAGGCGGCATTGAGATCCGCGGTGGTGGCGGCATCGATGCTGCCGTCACGAAAGGCCACCCCGTCGTGCGTGGTACTGTTATAGGTGACAATTTCACGACTGTTGTAGTGCTGCCCGTCGAGCTCATCGGCGGAACTCAGCAGCGTCGCCGGTTCGATGGCACCGGTGAAGGGATTCAGCTCAAAGGACACGAGATCGCCGGTCCAGTTAGCCGAGTTGAATACGGCCAGATAGACCCGGCTGATGGTCTCCAGGGTGCTGGTGTTGAAGGTCACCGAGGCACCGGATCCCATCTGCGCCTGGATGTCCGCCAGGGCGGCCGCCAGCTTGGTGGACAGCTCCGCGGTGGTTTCCGCGTTGTACATCTCGCCGCGGCCGTTCACCGCCGCATGATAAAGGTCATCAATCTGGGTCTTGTCGCGGGCCCCGGTTACGTCCGGCCAGGCAGGGTCCGAAGTGTAGGCATCCGCCACCTCATCATGGGTGATGGCGAACACATCCTGCCCCGTAGCCCCCAGCCCCACCGTATAGGTGTTCATATGCAGGTTGGTGTTGCAGTCGAGGGAGGTGGGCGTGACCACGTTATTGCATGAGGGACTGACCGGCACCTCACCCGTCGGAAAACCCGCTCCGGTACGCAGGGTGGTATTGTAGTAATACATGGCGATATCAGCCAGGGTATTGCTATAGGAGTCCGCGTAGGGGGTCCCTTCGCTCTGATCGGCGTTGCCCACACCGCTATAGTCGAGGGTAGAAAACCCGTCGGTAAACTGGATGGCGAAGTTCTTCTGGCACTCCTCGATAATGGGCGCATTGGCGTCAGTGCGCATATATTGGGCACCCGTATAGGCAAGCGCTTGACGGTTCGGCGTGCCGCCGCTGTTACCGTCGATATCATACAGGTCGTCGTAGAAGGTGCTCATGTCGGTATCGAAATCCAACATGGTCACGTCGGAACGGTGGTTGATTTCAACTATACCCACACGGATACTGCTCATCTCCTCGAAGGCCTGTCCCATCCCCGCCCGCAACGCCAAATGGCGTTTGCGGTAATAGCTGTACCAGTTGGCGAAGTTCTGTATCTCCTCGGCATAGGTACAGGAGCTGGGAGTATTGCAGTCGGTGCGGCTGCCGTCGGTACTGAACGGTGCATTCGTCGATTTGATCTCAATCTTACTCAGGCAGGCGCCGTCATAGGCCAACGCGTCCACGTCGCCCGTAACCGGGGTAAAGTCCCCGGGATTGTCGCGGAAGGTCGCATAGTTCGCCGGATCCGGTGCGTTGCTGCAATCATAAGTTGTGCCGGCGCCGGGGTTGAGTTTATAAGTACCTGATTCCACTTTTACATAGTAGGTCGCCGGAAAGTAACGAACACCCATACTGGAGGTGCCGGTGATATCGATATCCGATGCCGCCGTGTGCCAACTGCTGTCGTAATACTTGGTGCCTTCCGGTATCACCATACCGTCATACACCCTGAATTTATGGTTATCACTGGAACTTTCCCGATCCACGGTGAGGTTAAGGGTACTGCTGGTACCGGTCACCGGATCCGAAGGCGCCGCGGTGGTTGAAACGTCGTTAAAGGTGGTCGTGCCGTTGCTGACCCAGGATTCATAGGTCACATCGGGGTCGTAATAGGCCTTGTTGTAATCAGGTGAACGGGTATACGCGTATTGGATAAAGGGGGGAATGGCGTAGTGATCGTTGCTTCCGTCACCATAAATACGATTTCCCGTCCCGGTCCCGTTGGGAAACAGGTATACGAACTTTTTCCAAGTCGCATCCGCTCCGCCGCCGAAATTGCCGTAGAGGCTGCCCGCACCCCCAAAAGCCTCGTCACCCGTATTCCACCAGAGTGCGCCGTCATTGGTCGGCAACAACACCTCGAAATCCATACTGCCCGAATCGTCGATAACGGCGATGATGTTCGGGTCCACGTTGCTCTGGGTAAAGAGCGGGCTCTGCGGAATGACAAGCGCCTGCGTCTGCATTGCCGGCACCATACAGAGACTCATGGCCAATAAGGCGTTGTAAACACGTTTCCCTGCGTATTTCATAATCTACCTCCAACAAACCACAGTAGGCGCTCCTACGGCGCGGGCTCTAGAACCGCTTCCCGTAATAGGACCTGAGAAGTATCTGGGTCGGCGCTTCGTCGCCGCCGCTTTCGTCATAACGCCCCGTACCCCGGGCGGTAACGGTCAGGACCGTCACGGAACTGCCGGCAATACTCCCGCCGTAAGTCGTAACCTCCACACTGGAACCGGTATCGGGCGCGAACTCCCCCAGGTTCTTGATGTAGTATTCCGCGTTTATGTCGTCGTTCGGATCACTAGGCGTATTATTAGGATCTTCGTGGATCTCCAGGACCGACATGGTGTCCCACGCATCACCTTCGTCGTAGGGGTCATCCGCCGCAAGGGAGTAGTAACCGGCGGTGGTGGGATAAGCGACCAGGGATTCGATCTGACCTTCCGCCACACGCAGCGCCGCCTCAGCAGTCTGAAACGCCATACGCTGATCCAGCAGGTTACCCGCCATCCGTTCCTCCAGGGTGGTGGTCTGCAGGGCGGAGACGCCGATAATGGTCATGATCAACAGGATCAACAGGCTCACCGCCAGGACCGCCCCTTTCTGGACCTGCGGCAGGCCGGCAGGATAACCATATCCCCGCGGTTTCTTCTGACATCTCTTGTTCATAACGTTGCATTCCGCAGATTGATGGTTGAATTGAATACTTGGCGCAGACGCATATCCGGCGCAGTATGGTCTTCGGTTACGCCGTCATCGTCCGTATCGAAGGCGTAGGTCTGGGTTGTGGTCGCCAGGTTGTCATCCATGGTCCGCACCAGTACGCTGACCCGCACCGCCATAACCCTGCCCCAGTCACCCACTCCACTTACATCGACATAACTGTCCACGCTGAGATCACCGTCGTTGTCGATACCGTAGCGAATCTGCAGATCCTCCACCCCTTCCGCCAGTTCCACCGCCTGGGTGAGGCTGCCGGAGAGAATATCATTCGCCGTATCAAACTCCTCCATATAGAGGGCCGGCACGCCGTCACTTCGGTTCGCCACGTAAAATGCCTTGGCGCCGAGTTTGAAAATCCGGGATCCCGGGGTGAACTGGTAGCTGGTACCGCCGTGAGGATTTACATTGGCGTTGTCGCAGGGGTCCGGTTCCGGAGATCCAAGGTAGTTGGTGCAGTTCCCGGGATACTCGGTATTACCGGTAGAGTGCACCACGACGGAAACCGTATGATTGGTATTGACATTAATCTGCTGGAAAATCGCCAGGTGTTGATTGGCGATATCACATACCCCCAGGATATCCCCATGGTCAAAGGTATGTGTATCCGCACAGTGAAGGGTCGTCGAAGCCGGCACATGGGCGGTAACGACGCAGTTCCCACCGCCGCCTCCGGTCATCACCAAAATGGCGTCCGTTCCGTCCAGCGGAGTCCTCTGAAAGGTCGGGAAAGGATCTCCCGCATTGGGGTAATCGTCATAGCCGCGTACGGGAGAAGTCATACCCAGTATCCAGTCAGTACCGACGCGATTGACGGTATTGGCCACAGTAGAGCCTGATGCACAACCGTTAAAATTACCGGCCTGACGGATATCGTAGGTGAGATAGTGTATGGCAAACCTCCCGCTCTCCTGCAGCCTCGCCATCTCATTGGCCACCCGGCTGCTCTGGTAGTTGCTTATGTAAACCTGGCCTATACCGGCCAGCAGCAACAGACCGAGGGCGATAGCCACCATGATCTCTATCAGACCAAACCCGGATTGCTGTTTCTGTTTAAACATTAGGTGCACCGTCATAGCTGTGTCGTCATCGAAAATGTCAGCTCATCGTTATTCACATTTGGATCATCTCCGTAATCCAGAACATCTCCGCGGGTGTCGTTCCATTGCACCACGATGGTGACTTCCGCGGTGGTATGGTCCACGTCCACGCTGCCGCAACCGAAGGGCAGGGTATTCCACAGATAGCTCGTCCATTCCGCCAGATCATCATCCGCCGTGGTACCGGTGGCGGTTGACACACAGGCGCTCTCCGTTATCGTCCCCGGAATCGACCGGTTATACTCTTCCGTGGTGGCAAGGGCCTCCGCCTTGTTGGCGCGCATCCGGTCCAATATATCGTAGGCCGCAATAGAGGCCTGAGTCCGGAGATAGGCGCTGTGACTGGCCTTGAGATTGAGCAGTTGCAGACCCGCCAGCCCCAGCAGCCCCACCATAAGCACCACCAGGGAGACCAGCACCTCGATCAGGGTGAATCCCGCAGACCTCTTTCTCACCATCATGAATCCACTTTTCACAATACCAGGCTCCTCAATGACAGGCGGAGTAATCGGACGCAACCGTTGCACAGTCCGCTGTACAGGTGGTGGCACGGCCCGAGGCCGAGACCATGACACTGCGTACATTCGTCGCATCCGTCACCGTGATATCGAAACACTCCGCGGCGGTCACGTTACCCATGGGATGAAAGGTGATCGGATCGACCCCGTTCGCCCCGGCAATGGTCCCCGTTGCCGGAGGACTGTTGAATTCTCGAACGAGGAATCCACCCCGGGTCACGGTCCAGCCGTCCGACCAGTCGCCTCCGTTGGAAGCCACGGTAACAGTCTTAAGACTCTTTACCGCCTCCGACCGGGCCAGGGTCAGGGAGTGAACCAGTTCGTTGGTGTAGGTTGTCAGTTCGCTGTTGCGGATCTGGGTGATAAAACTCGGCACCCCGATACCCACGACGATAGCCAACACCATTATGGCTATCATCAACTCGATCAGCGTAAAACCTTGGTTTATCTGTTTTTTCATGCTCTTTATATAGGTCAATATGGAACTTGATTGAAGACAATTCCGGATATCCGGCAGGTATGCCCCGACAAACGGCCAGGCTGACTGCGTCGCCCTCACTCAGGAAATAGATTCCTTATTTCCACGTCGGAAGTTAACCATCAGACCGGACCGGACTTAAAGGGGTAATCACTGACAATACCCCTCTAAAACGTAGAGTATAGTGAATTTCCTTCGGCCGTTTTTGCCCTGAAAACCCAGTCACGCGGCCGACCCCGAATCTATCTTCCCAAACCTCGAATACCAAGGCGCAAATGACGGGGATTTATACAGATTGGAATATTGGACTCGGAGCACACTTCCGATATACTAATAAGCATGGAAAGTTCCGTAAATTCAGCAGGTAACAACGAGAATGAGATCTCCGCCCTACTCCGGCGACGGGGGATCACACCCACTTCTCCGCGGGTCAAGATCGCGTCCGCGCTGTTTGCGCGGCCCCAGCATGTGTCGGCGGACCAGGTGCTGGCCCTGAGTAACGAAACGGGAAAACCGGTTTCCAAGGCGACGGTCTATAACACCCTGGGGCTGTTCGTGCGCAAGGGGCTGATACGCGAACTCATCGTGGACTCGAGCAGGGTCTTCTACGATTCCAGCACCCATCCTCACTTCCATTTCTACAATCCCGAAACCGAGGAGCTCTCCGATGTCGGCCCGGATCAGGTAGCGGTAACCCTGCCCACCGAGCTGCCCCCCGGAACCGAGATCGCAAACGTGGAAGTGATTTTTCACCTGCGTTCCAGCGGCTGACATCCCTGCCCGCGGTTGTCCCCGCCGGAGGGTTTATTTATACTCCCCCGGTCGTTAAGGCGCCGCTGTAGCTCAGTCGGTAGAGCAACGCATTCGTAATGCGTAGGTCAGGAGTTCGAATCTCCTCAGCGGCTCCACTTATAAGCCAATCGGCAATACGCTTCCCGAGCACCTTCATTCGGTCCGGAACGAGCGGTCTCGCTGCTTCGCAACCCCCTTCCGCTGCGTATTCAGAACGGTATTACCGGCCCATCCCAGGCGGTTTCCGCCCGTGGGCGGGCCCTGCCGATGGCCTCCTCCGCCTCCCCCCATCCGTCGCACCTGTTCCTGCCCGGACGCCGGCGGTATAGATTCAACAGCCCTTTGCACTTGGCGTAAATCCTGAAAAACAGCAGCACCATAAACCGCTGCCAGGACGTGAGGGGGCGGGTGCTGCAGATCAGTTTATCGTCATACATTCCCCGGTCGGTCAGACCGACGGCGCCGAACACCTGTACCGTCACCCGCGCACCCCGTCGCAGACGAGGACCGAGTACCACGGCGTCCAGCAGATCTCCATCCAATCCGACGAGTTCCTCGACAGAACCATAATTGAACGGACAGGGGCAAGGGGAGACAAAGTCCAGTTGTCCGGTTGATCCCCGCTTGAGAAAGCCTCCGCGCGGGATCTCGATAACCACCTCCACTCGTGGCGGGGTCTGGTGAACACCTTTTCCGACAGGGCTCTGCTGCAATTGGTCAGGCATACCCTGAGTCTAAACCAAAGAGATTTGGGGGTAAAAATCAGGATCTCCCCCCGACGGATGAGGCCTGTTACTATATCAGTCCCCGTTCTCCTGGAAACCGGTCCGTAATACCTCCCATGACCTCACTGTTTGTCGACCAGCTCACCGTAATCGACGCCTCGCGCCTGGATGAAGAGCGCGGTCTGGTGGGTGAAAGCTGGATTGTGGACGTGGAACTCGAAGGGGACCTGAATGTACAGGGCATGATCCTGGATTTCAGTGACCTCAAAAGCAAGACCAAACGCGCCGTCGATGGAGGTTTTGATCATCGTCTCCTGCTTCCGACCCGTCACCCGGGATGCCGCATCAAGCATAAACACGACTGCGTCGAGGTGTCCTTCCGGCTCTCCTCCGGAACCCATATCCGTCATATCTCTCCAGCCTGTGCGGTAGGAGAAATCCCCGCCACGACGGTCGACGCCGACACCGTCGCAGCCGCTATCGAGGCGGAGCTCAGGCCCGAGCTCCCCGGCAACATCGCCCGCCTGCAGATTCGATTACGCCATGAACCCACCGATAGCCCCGTGTTTCACTACAGCCACGGCCTGCGGCAGCACGCAGGCGCCTGCCAACGCATCGCTCACGGCCACCGCTCCCGAATCGAGATCTCGCGGGACGGCGTTCGGGACCCGCAGCTCGAGTCCCGGTGGGCGGAGCTGTGGAAAGATATATATATAGGTACCAAACCTGATCTGGTGGAACAATCGACAGCAGAAGGAGTTAACCACTGTCGCTTCGGTTACCGCACCGAGGAAGGGGAATTTGAGCTGGAGCTGCCGCAACGGCACTGTTACCTGATCGAAAGCGACTCCACGGTGGAGAACCTGGCGAGATATACGGCTGAGAGCCTGAAAAGGGAGTTTCCCGCTTCCGCCTTCCGTGTGCGCATATTCGAGGGGGTGGGGAAAGGGGCCATAAGCGAGGTGTGAACCGCGGAAGTCTGTCGAACGGAGGCTACCTAACCACCCGCGCCACCACAAGACACCGAAATCAAACGCAAAGGACGCAGAGTCGCAAAGAATTTCTTTCTAACCACAACTCTACGTTCTCCGCGTTTATTACTCGTTCTCGATCCAGAACGCTTAAGTCCGTCACGCAGCTGCGCAACGTAACCTGCCATGCTACCCCCTATAACTCCCGCTAGAAGGGGGAGAACAATAGGGGGGGCTGTCATTTCGGAGAGCACGCATCAAAAACTCTGCGCCTCCGCGCCTTTGCGTTCTCTGCGTTTGTTACTCGATATCGGTTCAGGGCACTAACGTCAGGTGCGGTACTCGGCGTTGATGCGCACGTAGTCGTAGGAGAGGTCACAGGTCAATACCCGCGCCCCGGCCTCACCCCGGTTCAGTTCGATCCGTATGGTCAGTTCGCCCCGATCCATGACCCGCTGCCCGGCCTCTTCCGTATACTCGGGGTCACGACCGCCGCCGCGTACGATACAGACCTCGTCCAGCCAGATACCCACACCGGATATATCCAGATTCGTCACCCCCGCGCGACCCACCGCAGCCAGGATACGGCCCCAGTTCGGATCAGAGGCGAAAAGGGCTGTTTTCACCAGGGGTGAATGCGCGACGGTGAAGGCCACGTCCCGCGCCTCCTCCCGCGAACCGGCGTTGACCACCTCCACCGCCACCAGTTTGGTGGCGCCCTCACCATCCTTGATGATGGCCCGGGCCAGTTCCAGACAGACCTCTTCCACCGTAGCGGCCAGCAACCGGTATCCCTCGCTCTGCTCCTCAACAATTGCAGGACAGGCGTTACTGCCGCTGGCTATCAGCATACAGGCGTCATTGGTGGAGGTATCCCCGTCTACGGTTATGCTGTTGAAGGAGGGTTCCACGGCCTGCTCCAGACACCGTTGCAGCAGCGCCCGGCTAACCGCCGCATCGGTGGCCAAATAGGCGAGCATGGTGGCCATGTCGGGACGGATCATGCCGGAGCCTTTGGCCATACCGGTAACGGAGACCCGGTTTCCCGCATACTCAAACGTCCGTGATACCCGCTTCGGCACCGTATCCGTGGTCATAATGGCGGCGGCGGCCCTATCCCATCCCCCGGCATCCAGGCTCTCCAGGGCGGTAGGCAGGGCCTGCGCTATGCTCTCCACCGGCAGTAACTCGCCGATCACCCCGGTAGAGAAGGGAAGTACCTGCTCCGGGGAACAACCTGCCTCCCGTGCCAGGGCTTCGCAACAGCGACGGGCGTCTTCCACTCCCTGCTCCCCTGTTCCTGCATTGGCATTACCGGAATTAATAAGAAAGTACCGTACATCGCCCCTTTTCAGGTGCTCCCGCGCCACCTGAACCGGGGCCGCACAAAAGGCGTTGCGGGTGAACACACCGGCACAGGTCGCCCCCTCGGCAAGCTCGATCACCACCAGGTCGTTGCGGTCCGCATACCTTATGCCGGCGGCGGCGATGCCGAGACGCACACCCTCAACGGACGGAATTGTCGCGTCAGAATCTGTCATTACCAGAACCTAGAGCCTGGATTCCAGGTCCTCGTTACTGCAGTTTGCCGCAGCACTGCTTGTATTTTTTTCCTGAGCCGCAAGGGCAGGGCTCGTTCCGGCCGACCTTGCGGCCTGAGCGCACAAACGGTCTATGTTCCACATCTCCCCGCTGCGATCCTTCATCATCATCCTGCTCTCCGCCATCACCAAATCCGGTAAACTCCTCGTGCCTGAACTCCATATTTTCCTGCGGCTGTTCATGTACCGGTATCTCCATGGCGTCCGTGCGCACCTGAACCTTTGTGACCTCGGAAACCACTTCCTGTTTTATCTCGTCCAGCATGCGCTGGAACATCTCGAACGCTTCCCGCTTGTATTCCTGCTTGGGATTCTTCTGGGCATAGCCACGCAGATGGATACCCTGGCGCAGATAATCCATGGCCGCGAGATGCTCTTTCCAGTGACTGTCCAGAATGGACAGCATGACGGCCTTTTCGTATATCCGTAGACTCTCGCTTCCCGCCAGCGCCTCTTTGGCCTCATACTCCTGTATCATCTGCTGCAGGATGCGTTCGCGCAGGGTTTCCTCGTGCAAATCGTCATCCTCATCAAGCCATTGTTGGAGCGGATAGTGCACGGCGAAATTCTCTTCCAGCGCCCCTTCCAGACCCGGAATATCCCACTGCTCCTCAAGACTTTGAGGCGGAACATAGACATCGATCAGATCGTTAACCACATCCTGACGTAATGCCTGAATGATGTCGGAAATATCGTCGGTCTCCATAAGTTCATCGCGCTGCTGGTAGACCACCTTGCGCTGATCGTTGGCCACGTCATCATATTCCAGCAACTGCTTACGGATATCGAAATTTCGTCCCTCCACCTTTTTCTGGGCATTGGCGATCGCCTTGGTAACCCACGGGTGCTCAATCGCCTCCCCCTTTTCCATGCCAAGTTTCTGCATGATCAGGGAAACACGTTCAGATGCGAAGATACGCATCAGATTATCTTCCAGGGAAAGATAGAAACGGGTGGAACCGGGATCCCCCTGACGTCCGGAACGGCCACGCAACTGATTATCGACACGCCGCGATTCATGCCGTTCGGTACCCACTACATGCAACCCTCCGGCATCCAGTACCTGCTGATGGCGCTCCTGCCAGGCGGTCTTAATATTCTGTACCGCGGATGCATCCGCAGCATCGCCCAGCGCCATGATCTCCGACTCCGGATTCCCCCCCAGAACGATATCGGTTCCACGTCCCGCCATGTTGGTAGCGATGGTTACCGCACCCGGCCGACCCGCCTCGGCGATGATATGGGCCTCCTGCTCATGATGCTTGGCATTCAACACGTTGTGTTTGATCTTCTCCTTATTCAGAAACCCGGAGATCAGTTCCGAGGTTTCGATGGAGGCGGTCCCCACCAATACCGGTTGACCCCGCCGCACACAGTCGTGGATGTCCTCGATAATGGCGCCGTATTTCTCTTCCGCCGTGAGATAGACCAGATCTCCCATATCGTCGCGGATCATGGGCACATTGGTCGGAATGACCACTACCTCCAGACCATAGATCTGCTGAAACTCGAACGCCTCGGTGTCAGCGGTACCGGTCATGCCGGACAGCTTTTGGTAGAGACGAAAATAGTTCTGAAAGGTGACGGAAGCGAGAGTCTGGTTCTCAGGTTTGATCGCCACTCCTTCCTTGGCCTCCACCGCCTGGTGCAATCCCTCCGACCAGCGTCTTCCCGGCATGGTGCGACCGGTAAATTCGTCCACGATGACGATCTCACCATCCTTGACGATGTAATCCACGTTCTTTTGAAACAGTGCATGAGCCCGAAGCGCGGCGTTAACGTGATGCATGAGACTGATATTGGCGGTATCGTAAAGACTCTCACCTTCGTTCAGCAGACCGATCTCCACCAGCATTTCCTCCACGTGCTGATGCCCCTCTTCACTGAGATAAGCCTGTCGCGCCTTCTCATCCACCCCGTAGTCGCCGGGGCCGAAATCCGGCTTGCCATCTTCGTCCTGGATGGGTTTCTGACGAATCAGGCGGGGAATAATCTTGTCGATCTTGGTATAGAGGTCGGAGCTGTCGTCCGTGGGACCGGAGATGATAAGCGGCGTCCTGGCCTCATCGATCAGAATGGAATCCACCTCGTCGACGATGGCAAAAAACTTCTCCCGCTGCGATCTCTGATCACTGCTGAACGCCATGTTATCCCGCAGATAGTCGAAGCCGAACTCGTTGTTGGTTCCGTAGGTAATATCGCAGTTATAGGCTTCGCGACGGGTAACGGGTCGCAGGTGCAGATAGCCACCCGCGGATCCGTCATAGCTTGGATCATAGGTATAGGAGGACTGGTCCGGACCCATACCGCCCGATGAATTAACGACACCGATAGTGAGCCCGAGGAAGTGGTACAACTTCCCCATCCAGGCGGCATCCCGGCGCGCCAGGTAGTCGTTGACCGTAACCACATGCACGCCCTTGCCCGGCAACGCATTCAAATAGGCCGCAAGGGTAGCCACCAGGGTCTTGCCTTCACCCGTGCGCATCTCCGCGATCTTGCCCTGATTAAGCACCATACCGCCGATGAGCTGCACATCGAAATGGCGCATCTCCAGCGCCCGTATTCCACCCTCACGTACGACCGCAAACGCCTCTACCAACAGGTCGTCCAGAACCGCGCCTGCATTCAGCCGTTCCCGGAAATCCGCGGTTTTCGCGCGTAATTCCTCATCTGAAAGCGCCTGAATTTCCGGCTCCAGTTCATTGATCTTCGCCACTGTGCGCGACATACGTTTGAGCAGGCGCTCATTCCGGCTTCCGAAGATCTTGCTAAAAATTTTACTGACCATGCAACCCGATTCCATAAACTGGTGGTAAAAGATAGGGGATGATACCGCAAATCGGCATAGCTAACATGCGAAAAGGGGCCCTGGGGCCCCTTTGGTAATTTTCCGGCGGGTCAATACCTCTAGTTGACCGAACGCAGATACTTTTGCGGATTCAGACTCCTTCCGTACTGAGACACTTCAAAATGGAGGTGCGGTCCGGTGGAACGCCCGCTCGACCCCACTTTGGCAATCACCTGCCCTTTGGCAATCGAATCGCCGACCTTAACCAGAATATCCTGATTGTGGGCATATCGCGTAATAAAACCGTCCCCATGTATCAACTCGATGGTGTTGCCGAATCCACTCCTTTTTCCCGCGAAACTCACTATCCCCGAGGCGACGGCAACCACATCCGAACCGCGCTTACTGGAGATATCCACACCGCGGTGGAATACCTTCCTACCCGTGAACGGGTCCTTCCGAAAACCATAGTTGGAGGAAATCCATCCTTTTTTCACGGGATAACCGGAGGGTCGTGTCTCCTTTTCCAGCTCCCGTGTCATGATGAGGTCTTCGAGCACGTTAAGTTTAAGCTCCCGGTCTTCGATGGTGCGCGCCAGCGTATCCATTTCCTTGACCATCTCTTCCAGTTCCATGGATTGAGAAGAACGAATATCCACACCACCCCGTGGGGGCACCTCTCGGAAGTTGAACTCCTCCGGATCCAGCTTACCCAGCTTGGTTAACCGCTCGCCCAGCGCATCCAGCCGCAGAAGCCGCGACTGCATCTCGCCAAGTTTCAGCGCCAGGGCGTCGAGATGCTCCTGGGTCTCCTGCTTGGTGGCGAGCCACTCCTGGCGCTGTTCATCCAGCAGCAGGGCAAACCCCTCTTCCGGCGCCATACCTTCCTGCGCGTAGTGTCTGTTTTCCGCGTGCGCTATCCCCATGTTGTAACTGAGCCAACCGGCACCAGCCAGAAGTAGAACTGCGAAACCAGCAATCCACCACAGGGAAATCGCAGTGCTACCCGTCTTATGTAACCGGCCTGATAAGAGTAATATCTTCATCAACAGCTTAATCTTTTATAGTATTTGAAAATACAGGAGCCGTATTTCCAGTTCTCCCATGAGCAACAATCTACGTTCTATAAACAGCTTTTTACAAAAAGAAACGGCTTTAACCAAGCTTCAAGCACGTTCCCGCCAACACGCGGCCCTGTTGCAGCAGGTACGTCGCCTGCTCCCCTCACCTCTGGACCGTCACTGCCTTGCCGCCGTACTTCGAGATGACCGGCTGTTACTTTTTGCTGACTCTTCAGCCTGGGCCAGCCGCCTGCGGTACTTCTCCCGCGATCTTATCCTGGGACTGCGGCAGATGCAGCTTCCGGTAACAAAAGCCGCTATCCGAATCCTAGCCCCCAACCGGCAAAAAAAGCTCAAGCAGCGTCACATCATGCAACTTTCACGAAAAAACGCGCAACTGCTCCAGCAGACGGCCGATGACATCAGCGACCCGGCCCTCAGCGCCGCGCTGAGAAGGCTCAGCCGCCACCAAGAATGACCCCCCTTTCAGACGACCCTGATTCAGGTTACCTGAATCGGCTTCATATAGGAGATGGGTACGCTGTCCCCTTCTTCGAAAGTGACTTCCTCCCACGCACTTTCGTCGGCCATCAACGCTTTCAGTAATTTGTTATTTAACGCGTGGCCGGATTTATATCCGCTAAAGGCGCCGATCAGGCTGTGCCCCAGCAGGTACAGATCCCCGATGGCATCCAGGATCTTATGTTTTACAAATTCGTCTTCGTAGCGCAGACCGTCCTCATTCAACACCCGGAAGTCGTCCACCACAATGGCGTTATCCATACTCCCGCCCAGGGCCAGTTGCCGTTCCCGCAACATCTCAATGTCGCGCAGGAATCCAAAGGTACGGGCGCGGCTGACCTCTTTCACAAAAGATATGGAGGAAAAATCAACGGTTGCGGAACGGGTGCGCTCGGTAAAAGCGGGATGGTCAAAATCGATGCCGAAGGAAACCTTGAAACCGTCGAACGGGCTGAACGCGGCACGCTTGTCACCCTCTTCCACCGATACCTGGCGCTTGATACGGATGAATTTCTTTGCCGCATTCTGCTCTTCAACACCCGCCGACTGAATCAGAAACACGAAGGGTCCGGCACTGCCGTCCATAATCGGAACCTCCGGGGCACTGACGTCAACGTAAGCGTTGTCTATACCCAGCCCGGCAAAGGCGGAGAGAAGGTGCTCTACGGTGGATATCTTTACACCATCGTGAATGAGGGTGGTTGAGAGACGGGTGTCGCCGACATTCTCGGGACGAGCCTTGATTTCCACCGGCTCGTTCAGATCCACACGTCTAAAAACAATACCGGTATCAACCGCAGCCGGCCGAAGGGTGAGATAGATCTTTTCCCCGGTATGCAGCCCTACTCCAGTAGCGCGAATCACATTCTTCAGCGTACGCTGTTTTATCATTTTTGGAGTTCTTTTCTTCTATATACCCATAAAAAAAACGCGCTAATGGTAGCATGAGTCCCCGCGGTGATCAAAACACCTGAGGGATTATTTCGCTGCCTCCGCCGGCTCCGGATACCCGGATCCCGGCGAACCCAGCTATTTTTACAGATTTTAGCTAATTTTCATAGAGTTACGACTCAATCGGCCTGCCTCCTGAGAAAAGCCGGAATATCGAGATAATCCATATCCTGCTCCT
Source organism: Sedimenticolaceae bacterium (assembly GCA_050287965.1). Classification (GTDB taxonomy): domain Bacteria; phylum Pseudomonadota; class Gammaproteobacteria; order Chromatiales; family Chromatiaceae; genus CBFDBF01. The sequence goes on along the minus strand of JBNKCX010000029.1, from coordinate 148,469 downwards.
TGGCCGCCTCCACAAAGGCCTGGGCCGCCTTCGGGTCCTTACGGATGACCGTGGGGCGATCCATTTCCGCGTAATTGGGGACCTTGGGCTCCTCAATATCGGAATTGACCAAACGCATCGCCGGCACCTCTTCCTTGGCCGCAGCCGGCCTGGCCAACCGTACGGAGGTCTCACCCAGACCGGTGGCAACCACGGTAACCCGCAGCTCATCCCGCATATCGGGATCAATCACGGTACCCACCACCACCGTAGCCTCATCGCAGGCCACCTCTTTTACCGTACTGCCCACCTCATCAAACTCGCCGATAGAGAGATCCAAGCCGGCGGTAATATTCACCAGGATGCCGCGGGCACCGGAGAGGTTGATATCCTCCAACAGGGGACTATGGATAGCCTGTTCCGCCGCCTGTCTGGCGCGATCTTCTCCGGAAGCGGAACCGGAACCCATCATCGCCACGCCCATTTCCGACATCACCGTGCGCACGTCGGCAAAATCGACATTGATCAGACCGGGACGGGTAATCAGCTCGGCAATACCCTGAACAGCTCCCTGCAGGACATCATTGGCGGCCTTGAAGGCGTTCAAAAGACTGATCTCCTTCCCCAGTACCGAAAGCAACTTTTCGTTGGGAATGGTGATGAGGGAATCCACATACTGAGCCAGTTCCTGTACCCCGCGATCCGCCACGTGCAGGCGCTTGCTGCCCTCGAAAGCGAACGGTTTGGTAACCACCGCCACGGTCAGGATGCCCAACTCCCGAGCCACTTCGGCCACCACCGGGGCGGCACCGGTGCCGGTACCCCCGCCCAGACCGGCGGTAATAAAGACCATATCCGCCCCCTGCAACGCCTCGTAGATCCGTTCCCGATCCTCCATCGCCGCCTGGCGACCGATATCCGGATTGGTACCGGCTCCCAACCCCTTGGTGATATTGGCCCCAAGCTGCAACAGCGTACGCACCCGGCTGTTGTTCAACGCCTGGGCATCGGTATTGGCGCAGATAAAATCCACGCCCTCGATGTTGGCGTCCACCATGTGATTAATGGCGTTACCGCCGCCGCCGCCGACACCTACCACCTTTATCACCGCATTCTGACTATACGCATCCATTAACTCAAACATTGCTATTTCCTCCTCTCAACCAGGTCCCGACAGAGTCACCTGAATTAAAAATGAATCCGAAAAATCCGCTTAAAAATTCCCCTGAAACCAGCTCTTCATCCGCCCCCATACCGCTTTCATACCCCCACCGCTCGGCAGGTCGCGCATCCGCACCGAGCGATTGCTGCTACCGAACAGCAGCAGCCCCACGCCGGTGGCATATATCGGGTTACGCACCACATCCACCAGTCCGCTGACGTACTGGGGAACACCCAGTCGCACCGGCATGTGGAACACCTCCTCCGCCAGTTCGATCAGGCCTTCCATCTTGGAACTTCCCCCGGTCAGCACCACGCCACCGGCAACCAGTTCCTCAAAACCGCTGCGCCGCAGCTCGGCCTGAACCAGCGTCAGCAGCTCTTCGTAACGGGGTTCCACCACCTCCGCCAGGGTCTGCCGCGACAGACGCCGGGGAGGGCGATCACCGATACTCGGCACCTCGATGGTGTCGTCACCGGTGGCCAGCTGGGTCAGGGCACAGGCGTATTTGACTTTGATCTCTTCGGCGTGCTGGGTCGGGGTGCGCATGGCAACCGCGATGTCATTGGTGACCTGATCCCCGGCGATAGGGATGACCGCGGTGTGACGGATAGAGCCCTCGGTAAAAACCGCGATATCAGTGGTCCCGCCGCCGATATCCACCAGACAGACACCCAATTCCTTTTCGTCGTCGCTGAGCACGGCGTAGCTGGAACTGAGTTGTTCCAGAATCAGGTCGTCCACCTCCAGACCGCAACGGCGCACGCATTTGATGATGTTCTGGGCGGCACTTACGGCACCGGTAACCATATGCACCCGCGCCTCCAGACGGACACCGGACATACCCACCGGCTCCTTGATCCCTTCCTGTTCATCGATAATGAACTCCTGGGGCAGGATGTGCAGGATCTTCTGGTCAGCGGGGATTGCCACCGCCCGCGCCGCGTCGATCACCCGCTCCACGTCTCCGTAGGTGACCTCGTGGTCCTTGATGGCGACGATGCCGTGGGAATTGAGGCTACGGATATGGTTCCCGGCGATCCCGGCGTGGACCGAGTGGATCTCGCATCCCGCCATCAGTTCAGCCTCTTCCACCGCACGCTGGATGGACTGGACCGTCGATTCGATATTCACCACGACGCCCTTCTTCAGTCCCCGGGACGGATGGGAACCGATACCGATGATCTCTATCCCCTCGTCCGGCCGTATCTCTCCGACGATGGCAACCACCTTTGAGGTGCCGATATCCAGTCCTACTATCAGATTCTTTTCTGCCTTTTTGGTCATTACGCCAACCCTCTTGCACCCAACACGGGCGTCCTCCACCCCATTCCCACCTTCGGCGAGGCACCCTCCCCGTTATCCGCCTTCCTGCGGATGGCAAATCCGTTGGTGTAACGCAAATCCACCTCCTGCAACTGCAACTGCCTGCGCTGCAACAACGGATAGATCCGGAAAAATCGCTCCAGCCGCATTTCGATATCTTTTGTTCCCAATCTCACAACCAGTCCGTTATCCGTCTTCAGGGTCCAGGCACGGCGCGCATCCAGCGTTATCCGCTGCACCGCCAGTCCCAGTGAATCCAGACGGATGTTCAGATCCCGATAACGGCCAGCAACCTCCAGCTCACTCCCTTCAGGTCCGGCAAATACCGGAAGCCCGGCGGGGATCTCTGCCGCCGGCGGTTGGAAAACCTGCCCCCGAACATTAAGCAACCGTCCTTCCTGCCAACGGGCCAGCGGCACCTGTTCCGTCACTGACAGGCGCAGGGTATCCGGCCAGACCAGGCGCACGCTTACCTGGTCCACCCACGGCAGATCCTCCACGGATGCCCGTATGGCCGCTACATCGATGGCGAAAAAGCCGCTCCGCAGATGCGGCTCCAACACCCGCTGCACGTCTTCCCGCTTGAGGTGCTGAAAACCGCCGTCGATTCGAACCACCTTAAGAGGCAGCAACTCCGGATCCTGCAGCTTCCGCACCCCCCAGATGACGGCGGCGCCGATCAGAACGGCCAGCAGCGACAGCAACAGCGCCCGTCCCGGACGAAACAACCGCCGTCCGTCGTCGCTGGTCCGGTTCTGCCGCTTACCGGTCATGGTCGCCGCTTCCGCCATCAACGCGCCTCCAACGTGGTCGCAAGGATGCGCCACACCAACTCCGCAAAGTCGATACCCGACGCCCGGGCCGCCATCGGAACCAGACTGTGATCGGTCATGCCCGGCACCGTATTCACCTCGATCAGCCAGGGATCCCCCGCCGCGTCCACCATCATGTCCACCCGCCCCCAACCGCTGGCGCCGACCGCCGCAAACGCCCGACCGGCGAGATCCTGGAACTGCTGTTCCTTTCCCGTCTCCAGTCCGCAGGGGCAGATATAGCGGGTGGTGTCGGCGCTGTATTTCGCTTCGTAGTCGTAAAAGGCGTGGGGCGTCTCCAGCCGTATCAGCGGTAACACTTGATCATCCAGGATGGAGGCGGTGTACTCCTGACCGGTGATCCAACGCTCCACCATCACCTGTCCGTCGAATTCCCGTGCCGCCGCCCATGCCGACGCCAGCTCTTCCGCAGTCTCCACCCGTGCCATACCGATACTGGAACCTTCATGCACCGGTTTGACCATCAACGGGAATCCGATCTGTTCCGCCTTCGCCAAGGTCTCCTCCCGATCAACCATAAGGAAATCAGGGGTGGGGAGTCCCAAACCACACCACAGCAACTTACAGCGGTACTTGTCCATGCCCAGGGCGGAACCCGCCACACCGCTGCCGGTATAGGGAAGGCCAAGGGTCTCCAACGCCCCCTGGATCACGCCGTCCTCGCCGCCCCGGCCGTGCAGGACCACGAACACCCGATCAAAACCCCCCTTGATCAGTTGCTCCAGCACCCGCTCCGCCGCATCCACCGGATGGGCATCCACCCCCCGGGCAAGCAGGGCTTCCAGCACCGCCGCGCCGCTCTTAAGCGAGACCTCTCGCTCTGCGGAGCGCCCGCCCAGGAGCACCGCCACTCTGCCGAAATCAGCCGCGGTAGCCGTCATTTCATCGGCCCCTCTTCTCCCACGATATGTACCTCCGTTTGCAGGCGGATGCCGCTGGCCTCCTCCACCCGATCCCGCACGGTATTGATCAACGCCTCGATATCCGCCGCCGTGGCTTCGCCGGCGTTGATAATGAAATTCGCATGTTTGCCTGACACATAGGCATTGCCTATGGAGTAATTCTTCAGGCCCGCGGCTTCGATCAGGCGCGCCGCGTATTCTCCTTCGGGGTTGCGGAATACCGAGCCGCAACTGGGAAGCCCTATCGGCTGGGTGGCGGCCCGTTTTTCCAACAGCTGCTGGACCTCCTGCAGAGCGGCCTCGCCGTCACCCGCCTGCAGCTCCAGAAGCGCCGCCAGAAACCACTCCCCTTCCGGCCGCCCCACCTGGCGGTAGCCGATATCGAAGTCCGTCGGCCCCCGGCTGCGCACATTCCCCCGGCGATCGATAGTCTCAACCGCCGCGACGCACCCCCAGATCTCTCTCCCGAAGGCGCCGGCATTCATCGCCAGGGCCCCACCCATGGTGCCGGGGATACCGGCGAGGAACTCGGCACCACAGAGGTCGTTGCCCGCGGCGAAGCGGGCCACCCTGGCGCAGGCCACACCGGCCTCCGCCCGCAGACCGCCGTCCGCCAGCAACTCCAGCCCGTTCAACACACCCTGGGTGGCGATAACGGTACCGTTGAAACCCCCGTCCCGAACCAGCAGATTGCTGCCGAGGCCGAGCCAAAGCAGCGGTTCGTCGGCGGGAAGCGACTGTAGAAACCGCGCCAGATCCGCACTGTCCGTCGGTTTGTAAAAACGCCGGGCCGGGCCGCCCACACGCCAGGTGGTGTGGTGCGAAAGAGGCTCTTCATAGCGCAATTCGCCTGCCGGTTTGATCGCCGTCGCCATCATCAGCTTTCACCTCCTGTACAAAGCGTCTCCGGTAACCGGGCCGCCACCGCCCCGATATCGCCCGCTCCCAGGGTGAGTACCATATCGCCGTCCTGAAGCAGTCCGGCCAACACCTCCGGCACCTCCTCCACGTCCGCGACGAACACCGGATCCACCTGCCCCCGCATGCGCACGGCCCGGCTCAGGGTCCGACCGTCCGCTCCCGGGATCGGCTGTTCACCGGCCGGGTAGACCTCCGTCAGCACCAGCACGTCGGCCTGGGAAAGCACCTGCACGAAATCCTCAAACTGCTCCTGGGTACGGCTGTATCGGTGCGGCTGAAAGACCAGCACCACACGCTTGTCGGGCCACCCTTCCCGGGCCGCGGCCAGGGTGGCCTCGATCTCTTTCGGATGATGTCCGTAGTCGTCCACCAGCATCACGCTTCCGCCCTGGATGCGGCATGCTTCGCCGCTCACCTGAAAACGGCGCCCGATACCCTGGAAACGCTCCAGACCCCGGGCGATCGCCTCTTTATCCACACCCAGTTCCCGTGCCACCGCGATAGCCGCCAGGGCGTTCAGTACGTTGTGCCGGCCCGGGAGATTGAGGGTCAGGTGCAACGGCTCCCCACCCGAGGCGAAGCGGACCGAAAAATGGGTGCGCATTCCTTCCTGCCGAATATCAAAGGCCTGCAGATCCGCTTCTTCGTTGATACCGTAGGTTTGGACGGGTCGGGAGATTTGCGGAAGCAATCCCCGAACCTTGTCATCATCAATGCAGAGCACGGCGTGCCCGTAGAACGGCAGGTGATGCAGAAACTCGATGAAGGTTCCCAACAGCCGGTTGAAGTCACCGTCATAGGTGGTCATATGATCCGCATCGATATTGGTCACCACCGCCATCATCGGCTGGAGATACAGAAACGAGGCGTCACTTTCATCCGCTTCCGCCACCAGAAACTCCCCCGCCCCGAGTCGGGCGTTGCTGCCCGCACTGTTGAGACGGCCGCCGATGACGAAGGTCGGATCCAGCCCACCCTCCGCCAGCAGACTGGCGGTCAGACTGGTGGTGGTGGTTTTACCGTGGGTTCCGGCCACGGCGATACCGAAGCGGAAACGCATCAGCTCAGCCAGCATCTCCGCCCGCGGCACCACCGGTATGCGCTCCTCCCGCGCCGCCGCCACCTCCGGGTTGTCCGCCTGCACCGCACTGGAGACCACCACCGCATCGGCACCGGAGATATTCTCCGCCCGGTGACCGATCTTGATTTCCGCACCCTGCTGTTCCAAACGGGAAACCACCGGGTTACGCCGCATATCGGAACCGGACACCCGATATCCGAGATTGAGCAATACCTCGGCGATACCGCTCATACCCACTCCGCCGATCCCGACGAAATGGATATGACGCATACGCCCCATCGCCTCCGCGGCATGTCTGAGCTGTACTCCTTCCCGAGTATTCATGCGCTCAACACCTCCTCACAGATATCGGCTACCCGAGCCGCCGCCCCGTCCTGGGCGCAGCCTCGTGCCGCAGACGCCATGACCAGCAACTTTTCCCGGTCCGACAGCAGTTCCCGCAGCAGCCGCGCCAGACCCTGGGGAGACATCTCCGATTCCGGTAACAACCGGGCCGCCCCGGAATCGGTGAGAAAGGCCGCGTTACGGGTCTGGTGGTCGTCCACGGCAAAGGGAAAAGGCACCAGTACCGAGGCCACTCCGGCGGCCGCCAGTTCCGATATGGTCAGCGCGCCCGCCCGGCAGACCACCAGATCGGCCCACCCGTAGGCCTCCGCCATATCGGCGATAAAAGGCTCTACCATCGCCGCCACGCAGGCCTGCTCGTAGGCCGCCGCGGTCATCTCCGCCTTGTCTTTCCCGGCTTGATGCCACACCTCGGGTCGCTGTTCCCGATCCAGCAGCGCCAGGGCCGGGGGAAGGGTCTCGTTCAATGCCCGCGCGCCCTGAGATCCTCCAAGCACCAACAGTCGCGGTGTGGCCCCGTGCCCGGTCACGCGCTCCCGTGGTTCCGGCAGTCCGGCGATCTCCGGTCGTACCGGGTTGCCCACCGCTGTCGCCTCCGCCCCGGGAAAACTACCGGGAAACGCCTGCAGCACGCGGGAGGCGATCCGCGCCAGCCAACGGTTGGTGAGCCCGGGGATAGCGTTCTGTTCATGCACCACCAGAGGAATACCCAGCAGGCGCGCCATAACACCCCCCGGTCCCGATACAAATCCGCCCATTCCCAATACCACCCCCGGCCGGTTACGGCGCAATATCCGGTAAGCCTGCAGCATGGCGCCAAGGATCTTGAACGGCGCGGCAAGCCATTGACCCACGCCCTTCCCGCGCAGCCCGCGTATGGAAATCCACTCACTGGGAAAACCGGCATCCAGCACCACCCTCACCTCAAAGCCGCCCCGGGAACCGAGCCAGACCACGTCCACTCCCCGCTGACGCAGCTCCCGCGCCACCGCCAGTGCGGGAAAGACATGCCCCCCTGTTCCTCCGGCCATGATCATCACGCGCACGCCCATCGAACCCGTCCTGTCCCCGTCACCGGATCTTCCCGCCTGATCTCGTAATCGATACGCACCAGAATGGCGATCACCACACAAGCCACGATGATGCTGTTACCGCCATAGCTCATCAGCGGCAACGTCAACCCTTTGGTCGGCAACAACCCCACGTTTACCCCGATATTGATAAACGCCTGTATCCCGATCCAGAGACCGAACCCCTGTGCCACATAGGCGGCAAAACGCCGCTGATGCGCCTCTGCCCGGGCGCCGATGCGAAACGCCCGCCATACCACTATCGAAAACAGCGCGATGACCAGCAGCGTTCCCACAAGACCCAGCTCCTCGCCGATCACCGCCATCAGAAAATCGGTATGAGCCTCCGGCAGATAGAACTGTTTCTGGATGCCGTTACCGAGACCGACCCCGAACCACTCCCCACGCCCAAAGGCGATCAACGCCTGAGCCAGCTGATATCCGCTGTTCTCCACATCCGCCCAGGGATCGAGGAAAGCGGTTATGCGTTGCAACCGATAGGGGGAGTAAAGAACCAGACTGGCCAGCGCCGTACCGGCCAGCGCCAGCAGCACCGCAAACTGCCAGATCGGCACACCGCCAAGGAACAGCATCCCCAGGGCGGTGGCCAGAAGGACGGCGGTAGTACCGAAATCGGGCTGAACCATGATCAGAGAGGAAGCGACCACCAGCAGGATCATCGGCTTGACGAATCCCCAGAGGGTGTGGGTCACCTCCAACTGCCGCCGCACCAGATAACCGGCGATATAGATCACCAGAAACAGTTTCATGAACTCGGAACTCTGCAGACTGAAAGGACCCACCGGGATCCAGCGGGTGGCACCGTTCACCTCCCGCCCCAGCCCGGGCAGCAACACCGCGACCAGCAGAAACAGCCCCAGGAAATAGAGTGCCGTCCCGCTTTTCTCCCACTGCTCCGTGGAAATCCGGAACACCATCAGGGCCGACGCCAACCCGATACCCAGGGCGATCAAATGACGGTCAAAGAAATAGAAAGGCGCGTCACTTATCCGGTGCAGGGACGCGGACGCCACCATGACCAGTCCCAAACCCAGGAGAACGACCGCCGCGCCGATAAGGGTGTAGTCGAGATCGGGCATCAGCGGCGCGCTGTCGCTGTGGGTGGCCTGGAGGCGGATTTCGGCGCTCATTGGATAAACCTCGTTACCGCGTCCATGAAGCACCGGCCCCGGTCTTCATAGTTGTCAAACATGTCGAAACTGGCGCAGGCGGGTGACAGCAGCACCCGGTCGCCCGGTCGGGCCTGTTGTGCGGCAGCCTGCACCGCCTCATCCATATCCTCCGCGTGATACAGCGGTACGATACCTGTCAGGACCCGTTCCAGTGACGGCGCATCCCGGCCGATCAGGACCACCGCCCGGACGGCGCATGCCACCACCGGCACCAGAGGCGCGAAATCGGCGCCCTTGCACTCGCCGCCGGCGATAAGAACGGTTTTACCCTCGGTTTCGGAATCCAGCCCTTCCAGGGCCGCCACACAGGCCCCCACGTTGGTACCCTTGGAGTCGTTATACCAACGCACGCCCTGGTGCTCAGCCACGAACTGGGTACGGTGCGGCAGGCCGTGAAACCGCCGCAATGCCGCCAGCATCCCTTCCATCCGCAGACCGATGGCGCTGCCCAGGGCCAACGCCGCCAGGGCATTGGCCCGGTTGTGGCTGCCGGGGACCGGCAGATCGGCGGCCGGCATCAATTTCTGTTCCCCCTGGCAGATCCAGACCGCCCCCTCGTACCGCCGCAACCCGAAACAGCCGGTTTCCGGTTCGCCGAGGGTAAAGAACAGGTCGTCACCGCCGCCCTGGCGCATGGCCATCACTGCGGCATCATCGAGATTGAATATGCGCTTGTGCGCCCCCTGATAGATCACCGCCTTGGCCGCCCCATAGGCGCCCACATCGTCATACCGGTCCATGTGATCCGGGGTAAGGTTGAGAACCACCGCCGCCGCCGGACACAGGGAGCGGGTGGTCTCCAATTGAAAACTGGAAAGCTCCAGCACATACAACTGCGCATCCTCGTCCAGGAGATCCAGGGCCGGCTCTCCCAGGTTGCCGCCCACCTTCACCCTAAGCCCCGCCTGCTGGGCCATTTCCCCCAGCAGCGAGGTAACGGTGCTCTTGCCGTTGGACCCGGTTATGGCCACCACCGGCGCCGGCGCTTGCGTGGCGAACAGCTCTACATCGCCAATCACCGGAATCCCGCGCGCCAGCGCCTGCTGGATCAGCGGCTCCTTCAGGGAGACCCCCGGGGAGACCACCAACTGCTCCGCCTCCTCAAACACCACCGGATCAAAACGGCCGAGAAACAGGGCGGTATCGGGAAGTTCACTGCGCAGACTCTCCAGCCCCGGCGGATCTTCCCGGCTGTCGATGACCGCCGCCGGGATGCCGCGGGCGGCAAAAAAACGGGCGCAGGAGAGCCCGGTCTTGCCGAGTCCGACAATCAGGGTCTTACTCCTCAGTACTCCCGATTCCTGCATTGCGTTTTTTTCTCTCTGTAACGACAAACCCATATCACCTGATCTTCAGACTGGAGAGGGCTATGAGCACCAGGATCACGGTAACGATCCAGAACCGTACGATGACCCGCGGTTCAGGCCACCCTTTCAATTCAAAATGGTGATGCAGCGGCGCCATGCGAAAGATGCGCCGGCCGGTCAGTTTGTAGGAGGCCACCTGCAGGATCACGGAAACGGTCTCCATGACAAATACACCGCCCGCTATCAGCAACACCAGTTCCTGCCGTACCACAACCGCCACCATCCCCAGGGCCGCGCCCAGGGCGAGGGCCCCCACGTCCCCCATGAACACCTGTGCCGGATAGGCGTTGAACCAGAGAAATCCCAGACCGGCACCCACCAGCGCGCCACAGAACACCGCCATCTCACCTGCTCCCGGCAGAAAAGGGATCAGCAGATAGTTGGCGATACCGCCGTGCCCGGTTACATAGGCGAATATCCCCATGGCCCCCGCCACCAGAACCGTGGGCATGATCGCCAGGCCGTCGAGCCCGTCGGTGAGGTTCACGGCATTACTGGAACCCACCACCACGAAATAGGTGAAGAGCACGAACCAGGGACCCATATCGATCACCAGGTTCTTGAAGAAGGGGAAGATCAGCTGGGTTTCCAGCGGGCTTTCGGCGGTAAGATAAAGAAACAATGCGGCACCTAATGCCACCACCGACTGCCAGAGGTATTTGTAGCGGGCCGAAAGGCCGGCGGAGTCCCTTAACACCAGCTTTTTATAATCGTCGTAAAAACCGATAACCCCGAACAGCAAGGTCACCAGCAACACGATCCAGACATAGCGGTTACTGAGATCGGACCAGAACAGAGTGCTTACGGCGACCGCCACCAGCAACAGCGCCCCGCCCATGGTGGGGGTACCGGCCTTGGTAAGATGGCTCTCGGGTCCGTCGTCCCGCACGGTCTGGCCGATCTGGTGAAAACTGAGCCGGCGTATCATCAGCGGACCCACCAGGAAGGAGATGGCCAGCGCCGTGAGCACACCAAGGATGGCGCGCAACGTAAGGTACTGGAAGACGTTGAAACCGGAATCGAAACGAGCCAGGTATTCGGTCAGATAGAGCAGCATCTCAGTTTATCCCCCCTGCAACGAGTTCCCGGATCACTTGCTCCATGCCCGCCCGGCGCGAACCTTTGACAAGTACCCGGTCGCCGCTCTCCAGATCCTGATGGAGGGCATCTATCAGACGCTCCCGGTTCTCAAAAACACGGCCTCCGCGACCGAAGGCCTCCGCCGCCCGCCCTGCCGGGCCGACGCCGTACAGATGTTCGATACCGGCCGCCCGCGCCTGCTCCGCGAGCCCCTGATAAAACCGGTCCACATCCTCGCCCAGTTCCGCCAGCTCCCCGAGCACCAGGAAACGGCGCCCCGGAGCCGTTGCCAGTACCGCTATGGCGGCAGCCACCGAATCCGGATTGGCGTTGTAGCTGTCATCGATCAGCTGTACGCCGTCTCTGCCGGCAAGGGGCTGCAAACGACCGGTAACCGGTTTGAGTTCAGCCAGGCCGCGCCGGATCTCATTGTCGCCGGCCCCCGACTGCTGGGCCGCGGCGATAGCGGCGAGCGCATTGGCCCGGTTGTGCCGGCCCGCCAGCCGTAACTCGATCTCCAGCGCCCCCCGGGGGGTCGCCACCGGAAAGCGGTTGTAAAAACCCCGGCTGTCCCAGCCGCTCTCCTCCTCCTTCACCGGACTGAACACATCCGCCGGTTGTTCCAGGCCGAAACTGAGGGTGCGGTGGCCGTCCGCCAGCTCGCGCCAGAGATCCGCCCAGGGATCGTCCGCGTTGAATACCAGCACCCCGCCTGTTTTCAGACCGGTGACTATCTCGCCTTTGGCGCGGGCCACCCCTTCCAGGGTACCGAAGCCCTCCAGATGGGCCCGCCCGGCGTTGTTCAGCACCGCCACATCGGGCTGGGCAATACCGCTCAGGTAACCGATCTCTCCCGGCGCGCTGGCCCCCAGTTCCACCACTACATACTCCTGTTCCTGCAGCTCCAACAGGGTCAGAGGCAGTCCGATATGGTTGTTCAGATTACCCGTCGTGGCCAGGACGGTCCCCTTGCACTGCAGGATGGAGGCGATCATCTCCTTGACCGTGGTTTTTCCGTTGCTGCCGGTCACCGCGATCACCGGCACCGTGACACTGCCGCGCCAGGCGGCGGCCAGTCGTCCCAGTGCGGCACAGGTATCCGCCACCTGCAACCGCGGCAGATCGAGCGGCAGATCCCGCTCGACCATCGCGCCGACGGCGCCGGCCGCCGCCGCCTGGGGCAGGTAATCATGGCCGTCGAAGCGGGGACCGCGAAGGGCCACGAACAGGTCTCCCCGTTTCACCTTGCGGCTGTCGGTGCTGACGGAAGCGAAGGTGGCATCCGCACCGAGCAACTCCCCCCGCAGGAGATCGGCCGTCTGTGAGAGACTGAAGCTGATCACGCCCCACCTCCCAGCGCCGCCCGCACCTGCTCCCGATCACAGAAGTGCAGCCTGCGATCTCCCACCAGTTGATAATCTTCATGCCCCTTGCCGCAGATCAGGACCAGATCGCCGGCATCCCCTTCAGCCACTGCCGCGCGGATCGCCGCAGCCCGGTCGCGCTCCACCGTAACGCGGTGCGGCTGCTCCATGCCGGCCAGGATGTCGGCCACGATCCGTTCACCATCCTCGGTCCGCGGGTTGTCGTCGGTAACGATCACCCGGTCCGCATGGCGTTCGGCGATACCGCCCATCTGCGGACGTTTGCCCCGGTCCCGGTCACCCCCGCAGCCGAAGACACAGATCAGCCGGCCGCTCGCATGCTCCCGCGCCGCCCGCAAGGCCTGTTCCAGGGCATCCGGGGTATGGGCGTAATCCACCACCACCAGGGGCTGATTACCGCCGCCGAAACGTTCCATACGGCCGGCTACCGTCCGCAGTGTCGCCAGCCGTTGCAACGCCTCCCCGAAGGGAATCCCCCGGAACAGCAGAACCGCAAGCACCGACATCAGGTTGCTGACATTGAAACGGCCGAGCAACGGGGAGTGAAACAGACCATCGCCACGGCTGGTCTGCAACCGAATCTGCATACCGCTGCCATCCGCCTCCACCTGCAGGGCCCAGATCCAGCCGTCCAGCCGATCCGGGAGCAGTTCCGGCCGCTGCAGGCCATAGCCCACCGCCGGTACGCCGGCGGGCAGGTGATCCAGGATTTCATAACCGAAGGGATCATCCAGATTGATTACCGCACACTGCAGACCCGGCATGCGGAACAGCCGCAGCTTGGATGCGCCGTACTCCTCCATGGAACCGTGGTAATCGAGATGATCGCGGCTCAGATTGGTAAACACCGCCACGTCAAAATGGATAGCGTCCACCCGTCCCTGGTCCAGGGCATGGGAGGAGACCTCCATGGCCACCGCTTCCGCACCCCTGCCGCTCAGATCGGAAAGAATAGACTGCAGATCCACGGGGTCGGGGGTGGTGTGTTTCCCCGGCTTCAGATCTCCGGGAAAGCCGTTGCCCAGGGTACCGACAACGCCGCAGCGACCCGGACCGGAGAGGACCTGCGCCAGAAATTGGGTGGAACTGGTCTTGCCGTTGGTGCCGGTATACCCGATCACGCTCAAGGACCTGGAGGGATGCCCGAAAAAACGGCTGGCGATTCGGCTGGCATTGCGTCGCAACTCCGGCACCGGCAGCAGCGGGACGGTTGTTCCCTGGATCCCACGCTTCACCCGGGCTTCGGTCCAGTCGCCGTTCGGCTCCCAGGCCACCGCCGCGGCACCGTTCTGCAGCGCCTGCGGCAGAAACTCCAGGCCGTGAGCGCTCCCTCCGGCGCAGGCGAGAAACAGGGAACCCTGCTCCACCTGCCGACTGTCCAGGGTCAGGCCGGTTATCTCCCGGTCCTGCTCCGGATTCACCGCCGCCAGTCCGTCGAGCAGTTGTGACACCGCCCGTACCGAGGTTGTTTCCGGCGACGGCATCATGGCTTGCCTCCGATTCCCGCCAACCGCAGTTCCTCCGGCGGCAGATCATCAGGGGGAATATTCAGGATTCGCAACGCCCCCGCCATCACTCTGGAGAAGACCGGGGCGGCCACTTCACCACCGTAGTATTTCTGACCGCGCGGCTCATCGATCACGACCACCATCACCAGACGGGGATCACTGGCCGGGGCGAGACCGGCAAAAATGGCCTGGAATTTATCCTCCGCGTAGCCGCCGCTGACGGTCTTTTTCACCGTTCCGGTCTTGCCGGCAACGCGGTAACCCTTGATGGCCGCAAGCGGGGCGGTGCCGTCCCGGGAAACCACGGCCTCCATCATGGTGCGTACGGTACGGGCGGTCTTGACGCTCATCACCCGTTCGCCCTCGGGGATCCGGTCCACCCGCAACAGAGAAAGGGGACGTCGTATACCGTCGGCGGCCAGTACGGAATAGGCCCGCGCCAACTGCAGCGGCGTGACGGAGAGACCGTAACCGAAGGATAGGGTGGCCTGTTCGATCTTGGACCAGTGGCCGGCGCTGTCGATATAGCCCGGGACCTCTCCGGGGAAACCGCTATCCGATGCCGAGCCGAATCCGAGCTCCAGCAGGTGGTGCAGCATCTCTTCCTGCGAGAGCTCCAACGCGATCTTGCTGACCCCCACGTTACTGGACTTTTTGATTATGGTGGCCACGTCGATAACACCCAGGTTATGGGTATCCCGGACCACCGCATCCCCGAGACGCAACTCCCCGGGGGCGGTGTCGATCTTGGTCCAGCGCCCGATGCGCCCCAGCTCCATGGCCGCGGTAATGGCGAAGGGCTTCATGGTCGAACCCGGCTCAAACACGTCGGTCATGGCTCGGTTGCGCAGAGATCCGCCACGGCGCTCGGAGGAGTCGTTGGGGTTGTAGGAGGGCTGATTCACCATCGCCAGCACCTCACCGCTGCGGGTGTCGAGGATCACCGCGGAGGCGGAACGGGCGCGATTGCGTTGCACCGCCCCCTTCAGTTCGCGGTAAGCGAGGAACTGCAGCCGCCAGTCGAGACTCAGATTCAGCGTACGTCCGGCCTGAGGCGGACGGATACTCTCCACCGTATCCACCGCCCTTCTTTTGCCGTCCTGCACCACGCGCTTGCTGCCCGGGACGGCATCCAGCCACTCGTCAAAGGCGAGCTCTATCCCCTCCTGACCCTGGTCATTGATATCGGTAAACCCAACCACATGACTGAAGACCTCGCCGCTAGGGTAGAAACGCTGATATTCGCGCTGCAGACCGACACCGTCGATGTCCAGATCATGTACCAGCTGCCTTACTTTCTCCGCCAGGTCAGGATTGACCCGCCGTGTCAGATAAACAAACGAGCGGCCCTGCCGCTTTGCCAGGTACTGCTGCAACTCCCCGGGATCACGGCCGAGTACGCCGGCCAGTGCGGAAAGCTGCCGCTGATCCGGCTTGAATCGCCGCGGGTTTGCCCAGATGGAACTCACCGGGGTGCTGATGGCCAGAGGTTCACCCCTGCGATCCAGAATCATGCCGCGATGGGCCGATACCTCCACCACCCGCAGATAGCGGCTCTTCCCCTCCCGCTGAAGAAAGTCGGTCTCGAAGATCTGCTGGTCCACCGCCCTCCACACCAGCGTCAGGGCGAAGGCCCAAAGCAGCGTCAACAGACTCCAGCGCCGGGCGCGGAAACTGGGCAAAGCAGCCTGTTCCTGGCGAACCAGCTTTTCGGCACGTTTTTGTCTAGATACCGCTGCCATCTTCAGGGCCTGATCACCACTACTTCATCGGTTGACGGAATACGCATGTCCAGACGTTTGCGGGCGATGCGCTCCACCCGGCCGTGTGTGGCCCAGGTGCTTTGTTCCAACTGCAGCCGGCCCCACTCCACTTCCGCCGCGTCCCGTTCGCCGCGCAACCGCTCCAGTTCCACGAACTGTTTGCGGGAGGCGTATTTTGCATACACCACGGCCGTCGCCGAGGCCAGCACCAGCAACAGCAGCAGAGATGCCAATACAAAGCGTCCGCGATTCATGCCGTCCGCTCCGCCACCCGCATGACGGCGCTGCGTGCCCTGGGATTCAGACTCACCTCGTCATCTGAAGGGTGCTGCGCCTTGCCGATCATCTTCAATTCAGGACGCATCATCTCCACGGTAACCGGCAGGCCCGGAGGAAAATCGTCTCCGCGCGAATGGTCGCGGATAAAGCGCTTTACGATTCGGTCCTCCAGAGAGTGAAAGCTGATCACCACCAACCGTCCCAGCGGAGCCAATACCCGCAGGGACTGATCCAACACCTGGCGCAGATCCTCCAGTTCACGATTGAGAAAAATGCGTATTGCCTGAAAGGACCGGGTTGCCGGATGCTTGTCTCTCTCCCGGGTGGGAACGGCACGTTCGATGATTGCGGCCAGCTGCCCGGTGGTAAGGATCGGATTATCGCCCCGCGTTTCCACGATGGCCCCGGCGATGCGTTTGGCGAAACGCTCTTCTCCATACTCTTTCAATACCCGCGAAATCTCCTCCACCCCGGCCTTGTTCAGCCACTCCGCCGCGTTTACGCCGGCGCTCATATCCATACGCATATCCAGTGGACCGTCCCTTAAAAAACTAAAGCCGCGGTCAGCGGCATCCAACTGCGGTGACGAAACCCCCAGGTCCAGCAAGAGGCCGTTGACCTTTCCCATCAGACCGTGTTTCTGCGCAACCTGCTCAAGCATGGCGAATGAGCCCTGTTCAATAGCGAAACGATCATCTCCGCAGAAATTCCTGTTGGCATACGCAACCGCGTCCGGATCCTTGTCAAACGCCAACAGACGTCCGCCGGTTTCCAAACGCTCCAGAATCGCTCCACTGTGCCCACCTCGTCCGAAGGTTCCATCCACAAAAATACCGGTGGGAGAAATATTCAGTGCTTCAAGTGCCTCTTTAAACAGTACCGGCAGATGATCATGTGCGCGCTCCATCGGTCAGATAGATAACGTCTCCAGATCGGCCGGGAGGTTCATCTGCTCCAGATCGGTTTCCTGCAGCCAGGTCTCCCTCTGCTCATTCCAGAGCTCCTCATCCCACAGCTCGAAGCGGTCGCCCTGACCGATCAAAACGGCGTGTTTGTTCATACCGGCAAACTCCCTGAGCGGCGGCGGCAGCAACAGCCGACCCTGCCCGTCCATTTCCACGTCGGTGGCATGCCCCACCAGCAACCGCTGCAGACGACGCGCTTCCTTATTAAATGAGGGAAGTTTCATCAGGGTGCGCTCTTTTTCCTGCCAGACCGGTGCCGGATAGATCAGCAGACAACGGTCGTTGGGATCGATGGTAACCACCAACTGGGAGGCACAGCGCTCTTCCAGCTGCCCGCGATAACGCGTGGGCACTGCCAGTCGCCCTTTGGCATCCAGATTGACCCGGTTGACACCTCGAAACAAAGCGGACTCCCCCTTGGATCGTTATCCCATTAAATCCCACTTTTTCCCACTTATTCGCATAATAGGTTCCGTTTTTCCTTCTTGTCAAGGAAATCTAGGGGAAAAAATCTGTAAAAGTTCCTTTAAAGACAGTGGGTTACGGCAGGAACCTAAGAGGAGATGGCGACCATAAAACACATAAAAACATGCAAATAAGATCGCTACTTAAAGTAAAGTATTAAGATATTTTCGGGGTATGACAACGGTGCGCTGAACAACCCGCTCACAGACAACACCGACCCTTCCCTGGTGTAGGTTCGGCTTCCACCCTTCGGGTACAAAGAGGGGCAGCCGAGGCCATGAAGCCCTAAATCCGGCTCAGCAAGATTAACGCGGAGAACGCAAAGGCGCGGAGCCGCAAAGATATCTCAATTAGGATTCCCATAAAAACTCTGCGCACTCTGCGTCTCTGCGAACTTTGCGTTTATCACTCGATATATGCAGACGACGAGATATTTCGGTGGGGCACGGCCCCTTTCGTTGTTCCGGACGAAGCGCGCCGGAGTTCCGGATGGAGGGGATGGGAGCCGGCCTGTAAGCCGGGTTCTGTCGAGAATGGTCATTCATCTGGGACATGCGTCACCGCATGCCTCAAGCGACCTACCCGGGGACCGTGCGGACCACACGCCGCGACCTAAGCCGCGTGTCCCCCTATTTGGTCTTGCTCCAGGTGGGGTTTACCCTGCCACCGCTGTTACCAGCGGCGCGGTGCGCTCTTACCGCACCATTTCACCCTTACCGGCTCCGTAGAGCTTAGGCGGTGTATTTTCTGCGGCACTTTCCGTAGGCTCTCGCCCCCCAGGCGTTACCTGGCACCCTGTCCTCCGGAGCCCGGACTTTCCTCTGCCCCGCCGGGGGGGCAGCGACCATTCGGCCGACTCCCGCGCATACCTTAAGCTCCGCGAGGAAAAGGCGCAACCTCGCCCCCAATTCCCTATTGCGCAATCCCGGTGACATCCATAGAATTAAAGGTTTTCCCGATATTCAAAGGGAACAGCGGGTGGTCCGAACGCGCACTGGCGGGACCGCCTTTTTGTTTTTATAGTCTTTAGGATAAAACATGCCGGACTCGCTGATGTCTACCTACAAACGGCTCCCGATACACTTTGCGCGGGGCGAAGGTAGCTGGCTGTGGGATACCACGGGCAAACGTTACCTCGACGCCCTGTCGGGTATCGCCGTGTGCGGTCTCGGCCATGCCCATCCGGCGGTACGTGAAGCGATTTGCCAGCAGGCCGGCACCCTGATCCACACCTCCAACCTGTATGGTATCGAACTGCAGGAAACCCTGGGGGATACCCTGGCCCGGCTCTCCGGTATGGAGCGGGTTTTCTTTGCCAACTCCGGCGCGGAAGCCAATGAGGCGGCTATAAAGATAGCGCGCCTGCACGGGCATAAGAACGGCGTTGAGAACCCCACCATCGTGGTTATGGAGAACAGTTTTCACGGTCGCACCCTTGCCACCCTGTCGGCCACCGGCAACCGCAAGGTGCAGGCGGGTTTTGAGCCCCTGGTCAAGGGCTTTGCCCGGGTTCCTTTCGACGATATGGGGAGCCTGCGGGGGGTTGCGAAAACCATGCCGGATGTGGTCGCGGTGCTGGTGGAACCCATTCAGGGAGAGGGAGGTATCAATATCCCGGCGGATGATTATCTGAACCGGCTCCGGGATCTTTGCGATGAACAGGGATGGCTCCTGATGCTGGACGAAATCCAGTCCGGCATGGGCCGCAGCGGCCGGTTGTTCGCCTTCCAGCACAACGGAATCCTCCCTGATGTGGTTACCGTGGCCAAGGGTTTGGGCAATGGTGTCCCCATCGGTGCCTGTCTGGCGCGCGGACCTGCGGCCCAGGTACTGGTGCCCGGCACCCACGGTTCAACCTTCGGCGGCAATCCCCTGGCCTGCGCGGCGGCAAATGCGGTCCTGAAGGTGTTGGAATCGGAGCAGCTGCCGGCACGGGCCCAGGCCCTGGGGGACAAGCTCCTTGCCGATTTCGCCGATAACCTGCAGGGGGTCGCAGGTGTTGAAGAGATACGCGGCCGCGGGCTTCTTATCGGCATCGAACTGGACCGCGCTTGCGGCGACCTGGTGGCGATGGCGCTGCAAGAGGGATTGCTGATCAATGTGACCGCTGATCGCGTGGTACGTCTGTTACCGCCCTTGATCATGAGCGACGCGGAGGCGGACGAACTGGTGTCCAAGGCATCGAAACTTATTACGGATTTTCTCGCCCGGGACTGAATCCATGTCGGAACAGAGAAACCAGCCGCGTCATTTCCTTTCACTGCTCGACTTCTCAGCGGAGGAGCTGCAGCAGCTGCTTGCACGGGCCATGGAATTGAAGAAGATGCAGCGGGGAGGAGAGATTTACCAACCGCTGCGGGGCCGCACCCTGGGGATGATCTTCGAAAAATCCTCCACCCGCACCCGGGTATCCTTCGAGGCCGGCATGGTGCAGCTTGGCGGGCATGCCATCTTCCTTTCCCCGCGGGACACCCAACTGGGACGGGGCGAGCCGATCGAAGACAGCGCCCGGGTCCTGTCACGCATGGTGGATTGCATCATGATCCGCACTTATGAGCAGGAGAAACTGGAGCTGTTTGCCGCCCATTCCCGGGTACCGGTCATCAACGCCCTCACCGACCGGTATCACCCCTGCCAACTGCTGGCGGACATGCAGACCTATATCGAACACCGCGGAAGCATCGCCGGACGCAAGGTGGCCTGGATCGGAGACGGCAACAATATGTGCCACTCCTATATCAATGCCGCCCGCCAGTTCGATTTTGAACTCCGTATCGCCTGTCCCCAGGGCTACGATCCGGACCCCACGATCCTGGCCGCCGCCGGAGAGCGCTGCCGGATAGTGCGCGATCCCCGGGACGCAGCGGAAGGTGTGGACCTGGTAGTCACCGATGTCTGGGCAAGCATGGGACAAGAGGAAGAGCAGGCACGCAGAACACGGGCATTTGCCGACTTCCAGGTGGATGAGCGGCTGATGGCGCTGGCCGACCGCGAAGCCCTTTTCATGCACTGCCTTCCGGCCCATCGGGGAGAAGAAGTGGCCGCCGCAGTCATAGACAGACCCGACGGCGTAGTCTGGGAAGAGGCGGAAAACCGCCTGCATTCGCAAAAAGCGCTGCTGGAGATGCTGCTCACCTGAGCCATCTTCTTGCGCCGGCAATCGGGCAACGCCGACGGCTACAAAACCGCCTGGTGTGGGAACCCCCACGCACCCCCGAAAGGAAAAAATACCGCGATGCCGTGGGATGGTTTATGCTCTGGGTATTGGAAAAAACAAGAAAGAGGTAACCCATGGATATCGATCTTGCCGATGTCACCATCCATATAGACCAGACCTTGAATGAAGAGGAGATGGCGAAGCTGGAGGATGCCTTTCGCAACCGTATGGGAGTGGTTTCCGTACGCTTCAACCCCGAACGCCCCCATCTCGTGATCATCGAATACAACCCGAAAATGATCGGTTCCCGGGACCTGGTGGATATCCCGCGTTTTCACGGTTTGCATGGGGAACTGGTAGGGCTCTGAACAACCCTCCGGGACCACGGAGGAAAGCCTAGTTACGGCGGGCGGATACGATCCCCATGATCATGGACAACCTTCGCTGCGGTAGCTGAATCCCGTACTCCTCGGCCAGGCGGATCCCCGCCTCTCTGGCGTTCGCCGGCGGCGGCTCCATCCTGGCGACAAATCCCCCAACATCCTCCACCACCGCCCAGGGGTAGATGATCCAGTGCCAGTCCAGGACATCCACCGCCCGATAATCCGCCCTTACCGCTGAGGTCTGTTTCTCGTGCAGAACCGCCGTGCGGATCTCCGCAACCCCCAGGGACTTCAGGTGCTCGACCGCCAGTTTCAGGGTGTCGCCGGTATCATTCACGTCGTCCACCACCAGCACTCGCTTCCCATGGATGTCACCCCCCACCGGATACTTGATCCAGGCCCGCTGCTCCTTCGCCGCTCCCGGCGCGTAGTGCTGGACCTTGAGGCTGGTCATATCGGATATACCGAGGAAATCGCATAGAAAACGGGCCGGCACGAATCCGCCCCGGGCCACCGCCACCACGACGTCCGGGGCATAACCGGACTCCCGTACGGCCTTTCCCAAGGCCCAGGAGGCATCGTAGACCACATCGAGGGGAACAAGCTCGCAGTAGAAAAGTTCTTCCATGATGAGCGGCCGGATTAGGCTAAGACCGAGAGATAATAGCGGATAGACGGCCCATAACCCAGACCATTCCCTTATTAATTACCGGTTAATCGCGGCAAATGCCGCTAACTGACGGGGATTTGAGGAAAAACTCACGGAAACAGGGGGATTTGCGGGTCCGACAGGACTAAAGTCCGGGCCCGAATTGACGATATTAATTGAAAAACAAAAGGATGTATCGTAATTTTCGTGAATTTGTTGGCAAAATTCGTATCTGGGAGAATGAATTATGGCCCATTTGAAGTGGTCTCGTGAGCTCGACACCGGCGTCGAGATAATCGACGAGCAGCACAAACGGATCGTCCAGTACATCAACGAGCTCTACGACGCGCAGACGGCCAAAGATAAAGAGAAGGTGGGCGAGATCATCGAGGAACTGGTGGATTACACCGTATCCCATTTCGCTTTCGAAGAGAGCCTGATGGAGCAGGCCAACTACCCCTTCCTGTCTCCACACAAAAAGGTTCACGGCCTCTTCATCAACCGTGTCACCAAGTTCGTGGAGCGCTTCGAGTCCGGAGAAGACGTGGCCGGGGATCTGCTCAGCATGCTGCAGAAGTGGCTGGTGAACCATATCCGCAACGAGGACGGCGATTACGGACCCATGGTCGCGGCCAGTATGAAGAAACTCAAAGGCGAAAGCGGCTGGCTGGTACGTTCCCTGAAGAAATTCTTCGGCTAGGATACAGGCCGCTCCGACCGGACGTCCCCGACATCCGCCGATAATCCTTTTCATTTGCCGGTTCAGGGAACCAATCACCGGTTCCTTGGGATATAATCGCTCTTTTTTTCAGACCGGTTAAAAGATCGCCATGGCTTCTTCCGACGCACTCTTTCAGTCCGACCTGCCGCACCTTAAGCTGCTGAATCGCGGCAAGGTCCGGGATATCTACGAGGTGGACGCGGACCATCTGCTCATCGTGGCAAGCGACCGCCTCTCGGCCTTCGACGTGGTGCTTCCACAGCCGATCCCCGGCAAGGGCGAAGTGCTTACCCGGGTCGCCAACTTCTGGTTCCGGCGCACCAAAGACATCATCCCCAACCATCTCTCCTCGAAGCCGCTGGCGGAGGTGGTCCCGGATGAACAGCAGCGGGCCAAGCTCGGGGATCGCGCCCTGATCGTGCGCAAACTCAAGCCCCTGCCGGTGGAGGCCATCGTGCGCGGGTACCTTATCGGCTCCGGCTGGAAGGACTATCAACAGACCGGTTCCGTCTGCGGCATCCCCCTCCCCGAGGGGCTCCGACAGGCGGACAAGCTCCCTGAGGCCATCTTCACCCCCTCCACCAAGGCGGAGATCGGGGATCACGACGAAAACATCAGTTTTGAACAGACCATCGATCTCCTGGGGCGGGAACTGGCGGAGAAGGTGCGTGACGCAAGCCTGCGGATCTACACCGAATGTGCCGCCTATGCCCTGGAGCAGGGGATTATCATCGCCGACACCAAGTTCGAGTTCGGACAGGATGAAGCGGGTACCCTCTATCTGATCGATGAAGTATTGACCCCGGACTCTTCCCGCTTCTGGCCGGCGGACCAGTACCGTCCCGGCATCAGCCCCCCCAGCTTCGATAAACAGTTCGTACGCGACTACCTGGAGACCCTGGATTGGGACAAGACCCCCCCGGGCCCCGAGCTGCCGGACGAGGTGATCACCAAAACCGCCGAGAAATACCGGGAAGCGGAACGGCGCTTGACCGGTTCCTGAGAAATTTCCCCACGGAGGGCCACAGAGGTCACGGCGAGCTCAGGGTTCCCGCGATAGATTTCCCTGTGTTCCCCGTGCCCTCTGTGGTACATATGATTCAATGAAGAATCACCCCACCAGGGTCCTGCTCTACACCACCAGCCGCTGCGTCCATTGCCGACAGGCCAAGGCCTTTTTCAAGAAGCACAAGATCCCCTTCACCGAGTGGGACGTGGAACGGAACCAGCGTGCCTGGAAGGAGTTCCAGCGTTTGGGCGGCCGTGGGGTACCCTTGATTCTGGTGGAAAAACAGCAGATCAGGGGATTCGATGTCCAGCGCCTCACCCGAACCTTGCGTCAGGCGGGCTTCGATGTCTGAGACCCCCTACAGCGGACTGACCCCCGAGGTGATCTTCACCGCCCTCGAGTCCAACGGGTTTTTGCCCGACGGCACCCTCCTGGCCCTCAACAGCTACGAGAACCGCGTCTATCAGATCGGCATAGAGGACGCGCCACCCCTGGTGGCGAAATTTTACCGCCCCGGACGCTGGAGCAACGAGACCATCCAGGAGGAACACGATTTCACCCTGGCCCTGGCCGGGGAAGAGATTCCGGTGGTGGCCCCGATCCGGGACGACGCCGGCACCACCCTGCACACCCACGAGGCTTTCCGCTTCGCCCTGTTCCCCCGCCAGGGCGGCCGCTGGCCGAACCTGGAACAACCGGAGAATCTGCAATGGATCGGCCGTTTCCTCGGACGCATCCACCAACTCGGAGCCAGCCGACCCTTCGAACATCGACCCACCATCGACCCGAAGGAGATGGGCGAGGCATCGGCCACTTATCTGCTGGAGAACGGCTTCATCCCCCTGGAACTGGAACACCGTTACCGTAATCTCGCCACCGAGCTCCTCAACCGGATCGAAGAGCGCTTC
Source organism: Sedimenticolaceae bacterium (assembly GCA_050287965.1). Classification (GTDB taxonomy): domain Bacteria; phylum Pseudomonadota; class Gammaproteobacteria; order Chromatiales; family Chromatiaceae; genus CBFDBF01. Next base: position 124,018 of record JBNKCX010000029.1, on the reverse strand, counting down.
GCCGAGGCCGCCGGCTGCCGCTGGATCCGGCTGCACGGCGACTGCCATCCGGGCAATATCCTCTGGACCGACGGCGGTCCCCACTTCGTGGACATGGACGACTGCCGCAACGGACCCGCCATCCAGGACCTCTGGATGCTGCTCTCCGGGGAACAGCAGGAGATGGCGCTGCAGCTCAGCTACCTGCGCGAGGGCTACGAGACCTTCCGCCCCCTGGACACACGTGAGATAGGGCTGATCGAACCCCTGCGCACCCTGCGCCTTATCCATTACGCCGCCTGGCTGGCACGGCGCTGGAACGACCCCGCCTTCCCCGCCGCCTTCCCCTGGTTCGGCAGTCGCCAGTACTGGCAGGAACAGGTCACCATCCTGGAACACCAACTCGCCGCCCTGAACGCACCGCCCTTGCCCCTCTATTAAAGAATGCAGGGTGTGGCTTGGCCCGCCGTACAAACCAGCGCAACGGCCTGTCAGCTTTTTTTACAGCAAAAACCGGAAAACGGGGTGTTTGTGTAAGGTATTCTTTACGAAACCTCCCGCCCCCCTGCCGATGAAAATTCCAACTTCTTGATTATCCTGGAGTTACCTAGACAGGCGTATATATTGCATACAAATTGTGCGGTATTTATCTCTTCCTAATAATTAAGGACGACATCGTGGATGGAGGGGTAAGTAATGACAAGGCAATTTCTAAGATTCGTTGTATTGACCGCGCTGGCACTGGCATTCACACATCAGGCGTGGGCGGTAGCGATAACCAAGGTTCCGTTTGAAACCTCCGGACGATCGGCGTGGGCGGAAGTGATAGAGGTGGAAGATCCTTCCGTTATAAAGTCCGGTTATACCATCTTTTCCGATGTCGGCCCCGAACCCTGGAGCAAGGTTTATTGGCTAATGACCTTCGGCTCTTATCTGGAGGCGGTGTTCACGGTTCCGGCCGATACCCTCATCGTGCAATTTGAGTCTGACAGGAATGACGGCATAGCCGAATTCTTCGTGGATGGTGTGTCCGTCGGTACCTATGACACCAACTCGCCACTCCTCGAAGGATGGTACGGACTTGAAATCAGTGGTCTGACTTTTGCCGCACATACCCTGAGGGTTCAGGCAGTCAGCACTTCGCCGCCGGACGATCTCGCTATCGACGTATTCGGAGCAATAGCGGCATCGCCGCCTGTTCCGGAACCCGCCATTCTTGCTTTACTCGGTTTCGGCTTTGGCGGTATCGGCTTTGCCCGAAGAAAGAAAACACATTAAATACGTACCAACTGACCCCGCCTTAGGGCGGGGTTTTTTGCTCCTTCTGGATTCGCCTGAAAAGCCGGGTAGCCATCGCGGCTTAACAATCAATCCTTTCTATTTCCACGTATAACTGACGCCCGCATAGAGGGTGCGGGGGTCCCCCGAGGTATAGCTTCGGCCGGCACCCCATCCCGTCGAATAGGAAACCCGGTAGGGGTACTTGGTATCGAACAGGTTGAGGGCATGCGCCCAGAGCGACACGCCGTCCCAGTCATAAGAGACCCTGAGATGATACAGATCGGGGCGCCGGTACTTGCCGTCCGGGTCCGCATCGTTATCACTGTTGGTGTAATAGGAGGAGACGTGGTCCCACTCCAGTTCGATATCCAGATCATCCATCGGCGTCAGGGTCGCACGCGCATTGAGGTGGTGCAGCGGCGAAGCAGATAGATAGTTGCCGCTGTAGTCGTCAGAGCCGGATGTATAGTCAAGGTATTTGTTATTGGCATAGGTGTGAGCCAGATCGAATCGCAGATAATCCGCCGGCAGCACGGAAAGGCTGGTCTCCACGCCCTTGACCACCACCTTACCCGCGTTTACATAGTAATCGGTCCCTAAACGGTCTTCGGTCACGATCATGTCCTTGATGGTGGTATGGTAGAGGGCGATATCGTATTTCACGCGCCTATCCAGCAACCGACCACGCACCCCCAGCTCATAGTTTACCGCCCGCTCCGGGTCGAGACTGGAATCGGGAACGGCACGGGTGCTGGTCCAGAGCATGCTCCGGCCCGGCGCCACAAAGCCCTCGTTATAACCTAACCACATGCTGTTGTTGTCATCCAGCTCATAGGTCAGACCGACCTTCGGCGTTACATTGGAGAACGAGATCTCTTCGTCGACACTGTTGTCAAAAGCCTCGGCACTGTATTTGATCCTGTCGTAGCGGGCGCCGACCGTAAACCTCAGACGCTGCGTCGGGGAAATTTCATACTGAAAAAACGGTGAGGTGACTTCGGCGATGATATCGTAGGAGTTAGCCGGATCAACGGGGGAGGAAGAAGAGCGGGCGGTATGGGCTGCCTCCTCGATGCTGCTGTATTGAAGATCCGCACCGGCGATTACCCGGGAACGAAAGAAATCAAAGTCATAGCGATAGGTGGCGACAAGATTGTGATTATGCATGTCGTCCTCGCCATAGTTTCCCGTGGCGCTGTAGGACGGCATACCCTGCTCCTCATGATGCCTATAACTGTATTTGACATCGATCTCCGAACTCTCACCTATGTTTGACACGAAGCCAAGGGTGGTTGAAAGCATCTGCTGGTTGGTATAGGCGTCGGTTATGGGTGCCTGCATCCAGTCAGCATCCCACTCCGTCTCATCAAGCGAGCCTGGACTTTGCTCATCTTTCTCGAGATGCTCCACTCTGAAACTGACGCTCGTGTTCATGTCAAAGTCATAAATCAACTTACCACTGACGGCTTCTCTCTTCACCGTCGTACGATCCTGCGCCCCGTCATAGTCCAGGGCGTTGGCATCGAAGAAATATCCGAGAGCCTCGTGCGATCCCGCCGCGGAGATACCGCCACGGACCCGACCGTAGTCGCCCCCCTCGCCCCATACGCGGAATTCGGGTTCGGCGGGCGGATCGCGGGTAATAACGTTAATCACGCCGCCCAGGGCGTTACTGCCATAGAGAGACGACGCGGGCCCCTTGATCACCTCCACCCGCTCGATATCGAAGGTGTTCACCTCATCAATAAACCCGAAGGTACCGCGGCCGAAGCTCCTGACCGCCATGCCGTCAACCAAATTTACCGTGTAGTTCTTGCCGCCCATTGGGATTCGCAGATTTCGAATCATGCTGTTTCCAGGAATGCGGGTAAGAAGTTCGGTGACCGAGTCGGTGAACTTGACGGTCTCTATCTCTTCGCTATCAATAATATCGATGGTGACAGGGGTCTCTTTGATCTCTTCGGCGACACGCGAGGCGGTAACAGAGATGGTGGGCGAGTCCAGTTCGTCCGCCGCCAAAACCGCAACGGGGTTCATCGAGAAAAAGCCGGCACCCAGAATCGCCAGGGGACGGCGTGCAAAACGGAAAAATAGGAGCTCTTTATAATTTCTTATTGAATTTTTCATAATTAGAGTTATCCAACCTTGAGCAGTAAACGAAATAACGAAGCTGTTCCGGTGCCGAAAAATACCCCTAATTCAACAACAAAAACAACGTGTTATATGACATACGCAATAGGTGGAATGACGCCATCACGAGGAATGAAGGGAAATCAATAAAGATGTCCCCGGCAATTTGGGTCAAATTACTCAACTAATTTTGAAAAACGGTGCATTTCAAACACCCGCCCGATAGATCGGGCCGGAAACAACCAAGCGAGAGTGCGCGAAATAGCGCGGATGAGAAATGTAGTAAGGAGCAACTAATTGAGAAATTCCGGGAGGGAACCCCGGATCAAGCAAACCAGGACACCAAAGATTTGGAGTCTCCGATTCTACCCCACTTATACATGAAAGTCGGGGACTTCAATCCGCCCCCACTTACCCGGGGCACTCCAGTCTGACCCCTTTAATCCCTTTAATCTAAAATACACCGAAACGTTTATAGGGGATGTATTTTGAAATCCTACTGGTTCAAGATATTCAGCATAATTCATATAAAGACCATTAAGACAGTGAATTTTTTTATACCTTAAGTCCAAAATCATTTGGTAAATTAACCAGTTAAACCCAAGCAATGCTGTTTTTATAGATCCTGGACTTGTTAATCTCGACTCATAATATTTATAGTATTTATCCCAATTTAATTTCAGACTATCTGCCTGCCTCTTCGATAAATCAATTCTTATTTCTTTGCTACGCATCAACTCCTCACCCAAATTGGGTTTATCTAGATTAGCGTAAGGGATAGTTAGCTTATTCATAAGTTGCCATTTTCTAGTTCATGGGGTAGTGACCAGGTAAATTTAAGGGGTCAGAGCCCTTTTTGAGAGCCTTCGTGAAATTTAACGGGCTCTGACCCCTTTAATCTTCGAGTTATATGATGAATTATGGAGCAAGTAGAGTCGAATGAGACTTAATATATATTTTTATACCTTTCTTCTATCTGTCTCCCCCCTTACCAGGCATTCTGTCTTTGATTCATTTCCCGCTGTTCGTACCATCCAGAAACTTCAATGCGGCATCTATTTCGTTAAGGGCTTTCTCGTTCGCCTTGTCGTACACGCTTTTTGATTCCATATAGAGAATCGCCTGTGATGATGCCTGCGCGTTATCACGTTGTATATATTCGATATAGATATCATCGCCTTCCCAATAGGAAGTGGTTTCGTCGGCCCCGGTTTTTCTGACCTCCTGTGCATTGCCGAACTCCTTAACAAGTTGCTGCGACATAGCATCGGCTCTATCCTGAGTGATGAACGACATGCTTACAGCATAGAATGCCTCTCCATAAAACAGATAGCTTATGGGGCCGGTCTTCACGCCAAGATAACTGTCCTCATCCCCATCCCGATAACACTCGGCTTTAAATAGATCCTCTTCACCGAGAGGTTCGCATATGTACTCCTTTGTCAGCTCGCTACCCCATTGAATACCTTTAAACTCCTTTAAGGGTTCATTTTGAAAGGCATGGGCATAAATAGGAAGCATGACCATTAATAAAAGGGAGAACAATCGAGATTCCGCCTTCATGATGGTGATAAGACGCATATAACCCTCCGGTATCAGCACTAGAAAACGCCGCTTAACAAAAGAGGCGGATTAACCTGGCGATCCGGCCCGTCTCCTGGCATTCGATCGTCTATTTCGCACCTGCTTCCGTAAGAAGCCTGAAAACCCCCATATGGCCTTCATCCGCCGCTACCATAAGCGCCGTAGTCCCATCCCCGGTCTTGGCGTTCACATCAGCGCCTTTGGCGAGCAATTCCTTGACCACCGCCTCGTGACCATTCAGCGAAGCTATATGAAGAGCCGTTACATCTCCTTTATTCTTAATGTTCACATCAGCACTATTGGCGAGCAATTCCTTGACCACCGCCGCATGACCCTTCAGCGAGGCTACGAAAAGAGCGGAGACACGATCATTATTTTTGATATTCGCATCAGCGCCTTCGGCGAGCAACTCCCTGACAACATCCGCGTGGCCAGTATATGAGGCAATAATAAGGGCCGTAGAATTATCCAATGCCTTGGCGTTCACATCAGCGCCCCCGGCAAGCAATTCCTTGACGACCGCCCCGTGACCTTTCATCGAGGCCGCATAAAGGGCCGAGATACCACCCTCTTTCTTGATGTTCGGATCAGCGCCCCCGGCAAGCAAATTTTTGACGATCGCCCCGTAACCATTCATCGAGGCGGCATAAATGGCCGTAACACCACCTTCTTTCTTGATGTTCGGATCAGCGCCCCCGGCAAGCAGTTCTTTGACGACCATCTCATGACCTTTCATCGAGGCCATATAAAGGGCTGTGGAACCATCTACCGCCTTGGCGTTTACATCAGCACCCCTGGCGATCAACTCCCGCACAATTTCCGCATGGCCTGAATCCGAGGCTGTATAAAGGGGCGTGGAACCACTTTTCATCTTGGCGTTTACGTCAGCACCCTTGCCGAGCAATTCTTTGATGACCACCGTGTGGCCCCGTAGCGAGGCTGCATGGAGAGCCGTTACACCAGATTTATCCTTGGCGTTCACGCTGGCGCCTTTGGCGAGTAACATACCGACAATTTCCGAATGACCATCAAATGAGGCCACAATAAGAACCGTGGTACCTTCTTCATTTCTACTGTCCACGTCGGCGCCTTTAGCAAGCATGGACTGCACCATCTCCTGATCACCTATTTGTACGGCATCGAAGAACTCGGTACTCCCGGCCAATGCCTGGCCACTTGCAAATACAGCCACAAAAAGTGGCGCTAGAATTGAATATGCAAAAGTTTTTAGCTTCACCTTCCGTTCCCTCCGGTAGAATCGGCGTCAGAGAGCAATTTTTCCAGCTTTGTTGAATATTGCTCTCCGGCCTGGATGTTGTTCTCGATTGCTACTCGGAAATTATTCTGCCGTCTTCCGATGCAACATATCATTCGTCCGATACCCACAGATTTCGGACATTTCCGCCTTAGTTAGACGGCGACAACAACCTACAACACATGAGGTAACATATTGGTTACATATTCAAAAATCACCTTACAGCAACGAAAAACAGGGGCCTCACGGCCTGATGATTTAAGGGGTCAGAGCCGAATGGCACTTGATTTAAGGAAATTTAAGGGGCCAGAGCCCTTTTCGAAGAGCCTTTGTACGATTTAACGGGCTCTGACCTCTTTAATTAGGGCTGCCGAAGTCAGCCGGATTAGGGATTTCATGTTCATGGGAAATCTCTGCATCGAAGTTGATCTTGAAGACCGGCGGGATTAAGTAAAATTCGACCGCGTCCCTGCCTGCCTCTCTTCCGTGTCGTCTATAGCAAAGCAGTTTTATTCCTAAAAAGCAAAAGGGGCGCAGCGGCGCCCCTCGTTGCTCCGGCCTGTCAACCTGATCACGCCTTGCCTGCACTCCCCAGCACGTTCTCGTTCTTGTGCTTGTACATCTCAATCAACGCTTCGCGCGCCGGCTTCAGGTACTGGCGCGGATCGAAGTGAGCAGGGTTCTCGGCCAGGTGCCTGCGGATGGCGGCGGTCATCCAGAGCCGTCCGTCGGAGTCGATGTTCACCTTGCACACCGCCGATTGGGTGGCCTGGCGCAGCTGCTCTTCGGGGATACCGATGGAGTCCTTCAGGGCGCCGCCGAACTGGTTGATGATATTCACCGCTTCCATGGGGACCGAGGAGGAGCCGTGCAGCACGATGGCGAAGCCCGGGATCTTTTTCTCGATCTCTTCCAGGATATCGAAGCGCAGCGGCGGTGGAATCAGCACACCCTCTTCGTTGCGGGTGCACTGTTCCGGCTTGAACTTGTTGGCGCCGTGGCTGGTGCCGATGGAAATAGCCAGGGAGTCCACACCGGTCTTGCCGACGAAGTCCTCCACCTCTTCCGGCTGGGTGTAGGTAGAGTGTTCCGCCACCACCTCGTCCTCGATACCGGCCAGCACACCCAGTTCCCCTTCCACCGTCACGTCGAACTCGTGGGCGTACTCCACCACCTGGCGGGTGAGTTCCACGTTCTTGTCGTAGGGATGATGGGAACCGTCGATCATGATGGAGGAGAACCCGCTATCGACGCAGGATTTGCAGAGCTCGAAGGTATCGCCGTGGTCCAGGTGCAGTGTAATCGGGATCTCTTTCAGCCCCTGTTCACCCGCCATACGCTTCATCATCTCGATGGCGCCCTGGGCCATGTACTGCAGCATGGTCTGATCGGCGTACTTGCGGGCGCCGCTGGATACCTGCAGGATCACCGGCGACTGGGTCTCCAGGCAGGCGGTGATGATCGCCTGGATCTGTTCCATGTTGTTGAAGTTATAGGCGGGAACGGCGTACTTGCCGGCCATGGCCTTCTGGAACATCTCCCGCGTATTGACGAGACCGAGATCTTTATAACTGACTGGCATAGGGTGCTCCTTTTACCTTTCTGTTTGCGCTCTGACTCGCGCACCACGTTACGTTTATTGCTCTGAATCCCCGGTGTGAGGACATTCTTCAGGATCCTTATGGGTCCGGGTAGTGGTCCGGGTTACCTCGGCGGAAAGCGCCCGCCCAATCTTGACCAGGATTCTGGTCGATTGTTCTTTTATAATCTCTCTCTGCCGAATCGACACATTTTCGCCAGAGCGCCGGATTAGTTTGGCCATCATATCGCCCCTCCTGTTATTGGGGGTTTACTCACCTCGACTTCAACCGGAACACCGGACTGGTTTCGGTCATTTTATAGCCCCTCCTGTTAGTAAGGGGTTACTGACCTCGACTTCAGTTTGTATACCTATATAGCACCAGTTACTCCGCCGCTCGCTTCTCCAGCATCTCCACCGCCGGCAGTTTCTTGCCCTCCAGAAACTCCAGGAAGGCGCCGCCCCCGGTGGAGATGTAGGAGATACGGTCGGCGAGGCCGTACTTGTCCACCGCCGCCAGGGTATCGCCGCCCCCGGCGATGGAGAAGGCGTCGGATGCGGCGATGGCCTCGCCCAGCACCCGGGTGCCTTCACCGAACTGGTCGAATTCGAATACGCCGACGGGACCGTTCCAGACCACGGTCCCTGCCTGTTTCATCATAGACGCGAAGCGTGCGGCGGTCTCGGGGCCGATATCGAAGATCATGTCGTCGTCCGCCACCTGATCGACCTTTTTCACCACCGCTTCCGCGGCCTCGGAAAACTCTTTGCCCACCACCACGTCGGTGGGGACCGGGATCTCGCCTCCCTTTGCGGCGGCCGCCTGCATCAGACGCCGGGCTTCCGGGATCAGATCCTCTTCGTAGAGGGACTTGCCCACATTGAATCCGGCAGCGGCGATGAAGGTGTTGGCGATACCGCCGCCCGGGATCAGCTGATCCACTACCCCGGAGAGGGACTCCAGCACCGTCAGTTTGGTGGAGACCTTGGAGCCGCCGACGATGGCGGCCATGGGACGGGCCGGCTCATCCAGGGCCTTGCCCAGGGCCTCCAGCTCACCGGCCAGCAGGGGACCGGCACAGGCCACCGGGGCGAACAGCCCGGCCCCGTGGGTGGAGGCCTGGGCCCGGTGGGCGGTGCCGAAGGCGTCGTTCACATAGACATCGCAGAGGGCGGCGTATTTCTTCGACAGGGTCTCGTCGTTCTTCTTCTCACCGGCGTTGCAGCGGCAGTTCTCCAGCAGCACCACCGCGCCGTCCGCCATGTCCGGAATACCCTCCAGGTAATCATCGATCAGGGGCACGTCGCAACCCAGCAGATTCGCCAGATAATCGGCCACCGGCTGCAGGGTCAACTCCCCCACCGGCTCCCCCTCGGTGGGCCGCCCCCGGTGGGACATGAGGATCACCTTGGCGCCGGCCCCCATGGCGTGCTCGATGGTGGGCAGGGAGGCGCGGATGCGCTTGTCGCTGGTCACCTTGCCGTCCTTGATCGGGACGTTGAGATCCTCGCGGATCAACACCCGCTTTCCGGCAAGATCGAGATCGGTCATTCTGATGATGGGCATGATGAACGCCTTTTGTTCGAAACTGTCCGGAGCGCGGGACCGGCAGGCCCCGCGCTCCGTCACGGATCAATTGGCGGCAATGTGTTGCAGGAAGCGCAGCATATTGCAGGTATAGCCGTACTCGTTGTCGTACCAGGAGACCACCTTGACGAAGGTATCGTCCAGGGCGATGCCGGCATCCACGTCGAAGGTGGAGGGGACGGAGCAGCCGCGGAAATCGGTGGCCACCACCTTCTCCTCGGTATAACCCAGCACCCCTTTCAGTTCACCCTCGGAGGCGGCCTTCATGGCGGCGCAGATCTCCCCGTAGGAGGCGCCCTTCTCCAGCTCCACGGTCAGATCGACCACGGAGACATCGGAGGTCGGCACCCGGAAGGACATACCGGTCAGCTTGCCGTTCAGTTCCGGCAGCACCTTGCCCACCGCCTTGGCGGCACCGGTGGAAGAAGGGATGATGTTTTCCAGGATACCGCGGCCGCCGCGCCAATCCTTCTTGGAAGGGCCGTCGACGGTCTTCTGGGTGGCGGTGGCGGCGTGCACCGTGGTCATCAGACCGCGCTTGACGCCCCAGTTGTCATGCAGCACCTTAGCCACCGGGGCCAGACAGTTGGTGGTACAGGAGGCCCCGGAGACAATGGTCTGACCGGCATACTCCTGGTGATTGACGCCGTAAACGAACATCGGCGTGCTGTCCTTGGAGGGGGCGGACATCAGGACCTTCCCGGCCCCGGCGTCGATGTGCTTCTGCGCCGCTTCCGCGGTCAGAAAGAAACCGGTGGACTCGATGACCACGTCGGCCCCGACCTCGTTCCACTTCAGGTTGGCGGGATCCATCTCCGCCGTGAGGCGGATGCGCTTGCCGTTGACCACCATAGTGTCGCCGTCGACGGCGATCTCACCCGGAAAATTGCCGTGCACGGAATCGTACTTCAGCATGTAGGCCAGGTAATCGGGTTCCAGCAGGTCGTTGATACCCACCACCTCAATGTCCGTAAAATCCTTGGCAATGGCGCGGAAAGCCATACGTCCTATGCGACCGAATCCATTAATACCTACTTTTATAGTCATAGCCTTTCTCCGATAGACATATCCAGTGCTTCTTGAACCGCCAAAACGACCCTGCTTTCCCCGATGTAATTCAGATCGTCAGCCTGTAACTTCATCGATGGCGGCAACGACATTGTTCACGGTAAAACCAAACTGTTCGAACAACTGACCGGCGGGGGCGGATTCGCCGAAGCGATCGATACCGATCACCCTGCCGTTGATCCCCACATACTTGTACCAGTAGTCGCTGACCCCGGCCTCCACCGCCACCCGCGCCGTGACGCCGCCCGGCAGCACCTGTTCCCGGTAGGCGGCATCCTGGGCATCAAAAACCTCGCTGCAGGGCATGGATACCACCCGCACCTTTTTCCCACACTCCGCCGCCGCCTTCAGTGCCAGCGCCACCTCGGAACCGGTTGCAATAATGATAGCATCCGGCGTGCCTTCACAGTCGGCGATGACGTAGCCGCCGCGAGCGATGGCCGCCAGTTGCTGCGAAGTGCGCGCCTGATGGGGCAGCCCCTGGCGGGAGAGAATGAGACTGGTGGGGCCGTTGCCCTTTTCGATGGCCGCCTTCCAGGCGACGGCGGTCTCCACCGCGTCGCAGGGACGCCACACGTCCATATTGGGCATCAGGCGCAGGGTCGAGGTCTGCTCCACCGGCTGGTGGGTGGGACCGTCCTCCCCGAGACCGATGGAATCGTGGGTATAGACCAGGATGATGCGCTGTTTCATCAGCGCCGCCATGCGCAGGGCGTTGCGGGCGTACTCGGAAAAGACCAGAAAGGTCCCGCCATAGGGAATGAACCCGCCGTGCAAGGCCATACCGTTCATCATGGCGGTCATGCCGAACTCACGCACCCCGTAGGAGAGATAGTTGCCGTCCGTGTGGCCGTCGTTGATGGACCGGGATCCGGACCAGGCGGTCAGGTTGGAGGGGGTGAGGTCGGCCGATCCGCCCAACAGCTCCGGCAGCAGAGGCCCGAAACCGTTGAGGGCCATCTGTGAGGCCTTGCGGGTGGCCGGGGACTCCCCCTTGCCGTCCACCTCGGCGATGAATCCGGCGGCGGCGTCCGCCCAGTTCTCAGGCAATTCGCCGGCCATGCGCCGCTGAAACTCCGCGGCCAGTTCAGGATGAGCCGCCTGGTAGGCGTCGAATTTCTCGTTCCAGGCCGCTTCCGCCGCGGCACCCCGCTCCTTTGCATTCCAGCCGGCGTAGATCTCCTCCGGAATCACGAACGGCTCATACTTCCAGCCCAGTTGCTCCCGGGTCGCTTTAACCTCGTCCTCGCCCAGGGGCGCCCCGTGGCAGTCATGGCTGCCGGCCAGGTTGGGTGAACCGAAACCGATGGTGGTGCGGCAACAGACCAGGCTCGGACGGTCGGTCACCCCCTTGGCCTCGGCAACGGCCCTGTTGACGGCGTCGCCGTCATGGCCGTCCACATCCCGGACCACATGCCAGCCGTAGGCCTCGAAGCGTTTCGGGGTATCATCCCGGAACCAGCCGTCGGCGTGGCCGTCGATGGTGATGCCGTTGTCGTCCCAGATGGCGATCAGTTTCCCCAGCTTGAGGGTGCCGGCCAGGGAACAGGCCTCATGGGAGATACCCTCCATCATGCAGCCGTCCCCCAGGAATGTATAAGTATGGTGGTCCACGATCTCATGGCCGTCGCGGTTGAACTGGGCGGCCAGGGTCCGCTCCGCCAATGCCATACCCACGGCGTTGGTGATCCCCTGCCCCAACGGGCCGGTGGTGGTCTCCACACCCGGCGCATAGCCGTACTCCGGATGACCGGGGGTCTTGGAATGAAGCTGCCGGAAATCCCGCAGATCATCCATGGAGAGCTCGTAGCCGCTGAGATGCAGCAGGGAATAGACCAGCATGGAGCCGTGCCCGTTGGAGAGCACAAAGCGGTCACGGTCCACCCATTTGGGATTGGCGGGGTTGTGTTTCAGGTGGTCGTTCCACAACACCTCAGCGATATCCGCCATTCCCATGGGCGCCCCCGGGTGGCCGGAGTTCGCTTTCTGGACGGCGTCCATACTCAGGGCGCGGATGGCGTTTGCCAGTTCTCTGCGTGAAGGCATGTTTCTGAGTCCTAACGATAAGCTAAGCGGCTATAAAAAAGGAGTCATTCTCACCTAAAGCCGTTGGTAAGACAACCGAAGTGCGGGAAGGAAACCGTTATACACGCGGGGGCTGACAGGAATGGCACTTATACTTACACGGAGGCGCACTTATCAACCGTATTCCGGCGGGAGCCATTTCGATACCTCGCGGTGATCGGCGACAAACGCAAGCGCCGTTCGGCCTTAATCCTTATGCCCCGCCGGCAAATATACGGGGTCTGAAGAAGCCCAATCCGCAAAAAGTTATTCCCGCCACTTGATGGAACACCCCATGCTGGGGATCTGCTCGTCGGGCCCCTTTCCGGTCATGGCGACCTGTTTCATCGCCTCGAACAGGTCGCGGCGCACGTCCAGAGCCGCCGCCTCCTTGCGTGATTCGTCGAGACGGCCGCGGTACTGCAGTTGCAGATCGGCGTTGTACCCAAAAAAATCAGGGGTACAGACCGCGCCGTAGGCCTTGGCCACCTCCTGGGTTTCGTCCAGCAGATAGGGAAAGGGGAAAGCGAATTCCCCCGCAACGCGTCGCATGTTTTCGAACGAGTCTTCCAGATACTCATCGGGGTTGTTGGACATGATGGCGACGCTGTTGACTCCCAACCCCTGCAGTTCCAGGGTATCCCGTACCAGCCGCTCCCTGACCGCCTTCACATAGGGACAATGGTTGCAGATAAACATCACCAGCAGCCCTTTCTCACCCCTGCAATCGGCCAGACTCCAGGTACGGCCATCCACCCCCCGCAGGTTGAAATCCACCGCGGGCCTGCCGAAATCACAAACCGGTGTCTGCAAAGAAACCATATTTTAACCTCCGGCGCCCCTCGTTGTGTCCTATAGTAGCGCTTGTGGGCAGAATGCCAACCCTGCTCCCGGAATGGACTAGGACCCGGAATAAAAGTTAAAATTTCGGGTTTGATTCCTTGGGAAGTCGCGTACGGCCTCAGATCAGAGCCGGGCGACCTAACGGCGACCCCCATTTAACACAAACAGAGCGGACCAAACAGACGATGGCAAAAGACTTTATTTTCACTTCGGAGTCGGTTTCCGAAGGTCACCCCGATAAGGTGGCGGACCAGATCTCGGATGCAGTACTGGACGAGATCCTTCGACTGGACCCTCATCCGGAGCGGGCGCGGGTGGCTTGCGAGACCATGGTGAAGACCGGCGCCGCCATCGTAGCCGGTGAAATCACCACAGAGGCCTGGGTGGATCTGGACGAGTTGGTGCGCGGCGTCATTTGCGACATCGGCTATACCAGTTCCGACGTGGGTTTTGACGGCCACACCTGCGCGGTGATGTCCCTTATCGGCAAACAGTCCAGCGATATCTCCATGGGTGTGGACCGGGCGGTTCGGGAAGAGCAGGGGGCCGGAGACCAGGGCCTGATGTTCGGCTACGCCACCAATGAGACCGACGTGCTTATGCCCGCGCCGATCACCTTCGCCCATCGTCTTGTACAACGCCAGTCCGAAATGCGCCGGGCGCACGTGCTGCCGTGGTTACGTCCGGACGCAAAGAGTCAGGTCACCCTGCGCTATGAGGACGGCAAGGTGAAGGCGGTGGAGGCCGTGGTGCTCTCCACCCAGCATGACGCGGACGTGGACTACGCACATCTGCGCGAGGCGGTGATGGAGAACATCATCCTGCCGGTAATCCCGGCGGAGTGGATCCACAGCGAAACCAAGTTTCATATCAACCCCACCGGCTCCTTCGTTATCGGTGGTCCGGTGGGCGACTGCGGCCTTACCGGCCGCAAGATCATAGTCGATACCTACGGCGGTGCCGCACGGCACGGCGGCGGCGCCTTCTCCGGCAAGGATCCGTCCAAGGTGGACCGTTCCGCCGCCTATGCCGGACGCTACGTGGCCAAGAACATCGTCGCCGCCGGTCTGGCGGACCGCTGCGAGATCCAGATCTCCTACGCCATCGGCGTGGCGGAACCCACCTCGATCAGCATCGCCACCTTCGGTACCGCCAAGATCCCGGAGGAGAAAATCGCCCAGCTGGTGCGTGAGCATTTCGACCTGCGGCCCTACGCCATCATCCGGATGCTGGATCTGGTTCGCCCCATCTACCGCAAGACCTCGGCCTATGGTCATTTCGGGCGGGAGGAACCGGAGTTCACCTGGGAGAAAACCGACAAGGCGGAAGCCCTGCGGGACGCAGCCGGGCTTTAAATCTCACCACGCCGGGCACGGAGGAAGCTAAAGGAACCTCCGTGTTCTCCGTGCCCAGCGTGGTAAAATTCGAATCCCGAGGAGCGCTGCAACCTGATCCGCTCAGGCCAGGCTCGGGGACGTTATTTTGAATAACGGCGCTCATTTTTTGATTCCTGATGGAGGAACAAAATATGAACGCTGTAATGGATAAAAACTTTTCCGATTATAAAGTCGCCGATCTCTCCGAAGCCGATTGGGGCCGCAAGGAGATCGCCATCGCCGAAACCGAAATGCCGGGTCTCATGGCGATACGCGCCAAATATGCCGCCGAGCAGCCCCTGAAGGGCGCGCGTATCGCCGGCTCCCTGCACATGACCATCCAGACCGCGGTGCTGATCGAGACCCTGCGGGCCCTGGGTGCCGAGGTACGCTGGGCCTCGTGCAACATCTTCTCCACTCAGGACCACGCGGCGGCGGCCATCGCCGCCGAGGGCATACCGGTCTACGCCTACAAGGGCGAGAGCCTGGAGGAGTACTGGGAGTTCACCCATAGGATCATGGAGTGGGCCGACGGCGGAACCCCCAACATGATCCTGGATGACGGCGGCGACGCCACCCTGCTGATAATCCTCGGCGCCAAGGCGGAACAGGACCCGTCGGTGCTTGACAATCCCACCAGCGAGGAGGAGCGGGTGCTGTACGCCGCCATCCGCCGCCGCCTGGAAAGCCAGCCCGGCTACTACGCCACGCGCAAGGCCGCCATCCACGGGGTCACGGAAGAGACCACCACCGGTGTCCACCGCCTCTATCAGATGGAGAAGCGCGGCGAGCTGCCCTTCCCCGCCATCAACGTCAACGACTCGGTCACCAAGTCCAAGTTCGACAACCTCTATGGCTGTCGTGAGTCGCTGGTGGACGGTATCAAACGCGCCACCGACGTGATGATCGCCGGCAAGATCGCCCTGGTACTGGGTTACGGTGACGTGGGCAAGGGGTGCGCCCAGTCCCTGCGCGGCCTTGGAGCCACTGTCTGGGTCACCGAGATCGATCCCATCTGCGCCCTGCAGGCCGCGATGGAGGGTTACCGCGTGGTCACCATGGAAGAGGCGTCGTCGCAGGCGGATATCTTCGTTACCGCCACCGGCAACTTCCACGTCATCACCCACGACCACCTGGCGGCCATGAAGGATCAGGCCATCGTCTGCAACATCGGCCACTTCGACAACGAGATCGACGTAGCCAGCCTGGAGCAGTACCCGTGGGAAAACATCAAGCCGCAGGTGGATCACGTGATCTTTCCGGACGGCAAGCGCATTATCCTGCTGGCCCAGGGTCGGCTGGTCAACCTGGGCTGCGCCACCGGTCACCCGAGCTTTGTCATGTCCAACTCTTTCACCAACCAGACCCTGGCGCAGATCGAACTCTGGACCCGGGGGGAACAGTATGAGAAACAGGTCTATACCCTGCCCAAGCATCTGGATGAGGAGGTGGCGCGGCTGCATCTGCAGAAGATCGGCGCCAGGCTCACAACCCTTACCCAGCAGCAGGCCGACTATATCGGCGTGGCGGTGGAAGGCCCGTACAAGCCGGAATATTACCGTTACTGATTCATTAGCCGCAGAAACACAGAGAACACGGAGTTTGTTGATTCATTAAATGAATCCGTCATTCAGCGCAGGCCGGAATTCAGTTGGTTGTTTTCCCTGGATCCCGGCCTACGCCGGGATGACAATAATGGTAAAAGTACCTCCCAAAAATACCGATGCATAAGGCATCGCAGTATATTTCTCTGTGAACCCTGTGTCTCCGTGGCGATACTCTATGGCAAACTAAGACCATGCAATCACAAACCAAATACGAGAAGGTCTTCAGCTTCGAACTGTTCCCGCCCAAAACCGACGCGGGTATGGAGAAACTGCAGGCGACAGTAAAGGAGCTGACCTCGGTTCACCCCGCCTATTTTTCGGTGACCTACGGTGCCGGCGGCTCCACCCGCGACCGCACCGCCGCAACCGTTGCCTGGCTTCGTGAGCAGGAGCTGGAAACCGCGCCGCACCTGTCCTGCATCGGCTCACAACGCGCGGAGATCCTGGAGCTTCTGCAACAGTACCAATCTCAAGGTATACGGCGGCTGGTGGCACTGCGCGGTGATATGCCGTCCGGCATGGGAGAACCGGGGGATTTCCGTTACGCCAACGAACTGGTGTCCTTCATCCGTGCCGAGACCGGAGACCGGTTCCATCTGGAGGTTGCGGCCTACCCGGAGTTCCACCCCCAAGCCCCCAGTGCCAAGGTGGATCTGGAGAATTTCGCGCGCAAAGTCAGGGCCGGTGCCAACGGCGCCATCACCCAGTACTTCTTCAATCCGGACGCCTATATCCGGTTTGTGGAGAGCTGCGAAAAGCTGGGAGTGGATATCCCCATCATCCCCGGGATCATGCCCATTAACAACTACGCCCAGTTGGCGCGTTTCTCCGACGCCTGTGGCGCGGAGATCCCCCGCTGGCTGCGCAAACGCATGGAAGACTTCGGTGAGGATATGGATAGCGCCCGCGCTTACGGTATCGATGTGGTGACCGAGCTCTGCAACCGCCTGCTGCAGGCCGGAGCACCCGGACTGCACTTCTATACCATGAACCAGTCGGATCTCCCGCTCACCATCTGGAACAACCTGGGCCTGAGCACATGACCCAAGGGTCCCCTTCCGCACGCCGCTCCCTGCTTTTCCGGGATGCCGCGTTGCGCAAGGGGATCTCTTTCGGACTTACCTCCGCGGTCATCACCACCCTGGGCCTGATGGTGGGCCTTCATTCGGGCACCCACTCCAAGATCGTGGTGCTCGGCGGGATCCTGACTGTCGCAATCGCGGATGCCTTTTCTGACGCCCTGGGCATCCATGTCTCGGAGGAGGCGGATCACACCCGCTCCACCCGCCATGTCTGGGCCGCAACACTCGCCACCTTTCTGGCCAAATTCCTTTTCGGCATGAGCTTTGCGCTTCCGGTGGTACTGCTCCCGCTCACCAGCGCCATTATCGTCAGCCTGGCCTGGGGACTCCTGATCCTCACCCTACTCAGCTACTACATCGCCCGGGCCCAGAATGAACCGCCCTGGCAAATCATCGCGGAACATGTCGGTATTGCCGCCGTGGTTATCGCCATCACCCACTGGCTCGGGGATTGGATTGCTTCCCTGGCGTAGTAAGCGTCAACACCGGCAAAATCATTATTCGAAGAGGCAGTGCTTGGCGTAGGCCTTGGCGTCGTTGGTGCTCCAGTCCCCTTTCGGCGTCTCTTTCATCTGCTGGCACCAGGCTTTACTCCCCACCTCCGGCGCACAGGCCGATACCGCCAGGACCATCGGGATAAGCAACAGACAGATCACTACGACTTTCTTCATGGTATTTTTCTCCTCGACTGCGGAAGCGGAGACAAGGGTCCGCATTAGTTAACGCGCGGATGATTCGGCAGCACCTACCAGCCGGATCACGCCTGCTTGATAATTTTTACCACCCACAGCAGTACCAATGCCCCTACGGTGGCCATGATAAGAGAACCGATAATGCCGCCGACCCTGATCCCCAACAGGGCGAACAGGAATCCGCCCAGAAACGCACCCACAATACCCACCAGCATGTTTCCCATCGCCCCGAACCCACGCCCCTTCATGATATTGCCTGCCAGCCAACCGGCGGCCGCTCCGATCAGAAGGATCAGCACCAGACCCTGTATTGTCACGATTTCTCCCCCGTTAAAAAGTAAAACCCATCCATACCGTAAAGCCCTTGCCGGACCAGGCGAACAGAATAGTAAGTGATCACTTACTCCCTATCCGTAAAGGGGGCTGCCGCGTTCAATTCCCCAGACTGGTCCCCACCTTACGGGCACTGTCGATCCAGGGATGATCCAGGGGTATGGTCTTTCGATTTCCGGCCACCTGCGCCAACGGGACCGCCTCGGAACCCTCCCCGCGGGCGGCCACCATGACACCATACCTGCCCTCGTTGATCAGATCGGCACAGGCGGTACCGAGACGGGTGGCCAGGATGCGGTCCGCCGCCGACGGGGCACCCCCCCGCTGCAGATAACCGAGGATCGTGACCCGGGACTCCAGCCCGGTCAGCTCTTCCAGTTGCCGCGAAATCTGCAGGGTGCTGTCTCCATAACTGGAGTGCAAAGCGGATATTTCCGCCTTGACCCGCTTCCTTTCCTCCCTGTTCGCCGCCTTCTCCCTCTTCGCCACCAATGCCTGAATAGCCGCCGCCTGCTCCAGGTTCAACGCCCCTTCGGCAACCGCCACGATACTGAATTTCTTCCCGCTGCGGACACGCTCTCGGATAGCGCCCGCCACAATCTCGATGTTGTGGGGGATCTCCGGTATCAGAACCACATCCGCGCCGCCCGCCAAACCCGCCCCCAGGGCCAGCCAGCCGGCCCGATGTCCCATGATCTCGACGACGATAATGCGATGGTGGCTGTGAGCCGTACTATGGAGCCGGTCGATGGCATCGGTGGCGATACCGAGGGCAGTGTCAAACCCGAAGGTGGTATCGGTCATGGCCACATCGTTATCGATGGTCTTCGGCAGAGTAACGATGTTGAGTCCTCTCTCCGCCAGGCGCAGGGCGTTCTTCTGGGTACCGCCGCCACCGAGGCAAACCAGGGCGTCCAGATGGTTTGCCTGATAGTTTTCCACGATCACGTCGGTCATATCCTGACGTTTTCCGCCTACCAACATGCGATGGGGTTTGTCCCGACTGGTCCCGAGGATGGTTCCACCCACGGTGAGAATCCCCGAAAGCACGTCTCCCTCCAGGCGTACGGTCCGGTTCTCCATCAGCCCGCGGAAACCGTCCCGAAAACCGATTACCTGCATCCCGTAAACATCCCGTGCCGCCCTGGCGACCCCCCGGATAGCTGCATTGAGGCCGGGGCTGTCACCACCCGCGGTCAAGATACCGATCTGTTTTGTCATCCCAATCCTTCGTCATTACTCCAATAGTAATTCTGATGAATAATAACGCGAAACGGGGTGGCGAACTATTGCGGCCTCTCGAGGTATTATGAAACAGATTCCACTGGGTATTCGGAGATCGCGATGCGCATTCCACGTATCTTCACCAATCATACGCTGGCTCCAGGTCAGATACTGGAGCTGGAAGAGGCCGGTCAGCGCCACCTGGTACAGGTGTTGCGGCTGCGGCCGGGGATGGATCTGAGGTTATTCAACGGAGATGGAAAAGAGTACGCGGCAAGCCTGACTGAATGCTCCAAAAAGGCGGCACGGGCGGAGGTGCTGGCGCTCCAGCGGGAGGAGCCCCATCCGCCCCTTACTATTCATCTGGCCATCGGTGTCTCCAAGGGTGAACGGATGGATTTCGCCCTGCAGAAATCGGTGGAACTGGGTGTCACGGAGATCACGCCCCTGTTTACCGAACGCACTGCCGTCCGACTTCAGGGGGAACGACTGGAAAAACGCCTGCAACATTGGCTCAACGTAGCAGTCGCCGCCTGTGAGCAATCGGGGCGTTGCCGACTCCCGCAGATCCACCAGCCCGCCGGCCTCGAGGAATGGCTTGCCGCTCGGGGATCCCAGCGGGGCGTTTTGCTTGATCATCGCGCCTCACGCTCGCTGCCGGAGGTGGACCCCCCCACAGGCGCCATCTCACTCCTGATCGGCCCTGAAGGGGGACTGAGCGAAGACGAACGAAACCGGGCACAGGCCCAGGGCCTCACCGCCATAAGGATGGGACCAAGGATAATGCGCACCGAAACCGCACCGCTGGCCGCCATCGCAGCGATTCAGCTGCTGTGGGGGGATTTCAGATAACTTTTTGAACCACGGAGGACACGGAGAAATCCCTGTCCATGTCCCATTGAAGCGGAACCTGCACCCTCTGGGAGGAGAGGAGGAACAACAGGGAAGAGTCCAAACGGTGATGAATTTAAGTAAGGGCTTCCTGCACCATCCATTCCAGGGCGTTGATATCCGGAATCCAGGCCGCTTGGTTGTTTATCACCACCTGGCGAAGCACGGCTGATCCCAACTCCTCGGTACTGGCCAGGGGTGCGATACTCTCTTCCGACACCCTTACCAGCTGCGGCATGGAGGAGAGCAGAATGCCGATAAACGGACGTTCCGGATTACCGCCGAGAGTCTTGCAGACGGCGACCCTGGCGCCGTGTCCCACCTGCGGCTCACCCATTTCAAGCAACGCCTCAAAGGATATCAGAGGCACCTTCTGCTGATGCCAGTCTTGCAGCCCCAACAACCAGTCAGGTGCTCCGGTAACGGGAGACGGTTCCTGGTAACCCACGATTTCGGCGATAGAGGCATTAGGCAGCAGCAACTGCGCACCCCGAAGCGGCAACAGTACTCCACGCAGTTCCAGAAAAGCAGCGGCAGCCTTGCTCATAGCTCTTTCTCTACTAACAATTCGTTGATGTTATCCAGCAGCTCCGACTCCTGATAGGGTTTACCGAGATAACGCTTGACCCCCAGCTCCATGGCGAGCTTCCGATGCTTATCCCCGGTACGCGAAGTAATGATAATAATGGGGATATCCTGCAGTTCTTCGGAATTCTTCATATGCCGCGCCACCTCAAACCCATCCATGCGCGGCATCTCGATATCGAGCAGCATAACGTCGGGATGAAAATCCTGCAGTTTGGCAATCGCGTCGACACCGTCCTTCGCCGTAACCACGTCCATACCGTGGCGCTCCAGCAGACGACTGGTTACCTTACGCACGGTAATGGAGTCGTCGACCACCATGATTCTGGTACCAGCGCGCGCTTCAGCAGGAGCCGGCAATTCAGCTTCCTTGTCCACCTTGGTCTTGGCCGCATCCATACGCACCAGCGCGCTGATATCAAGGATCAGTGCTACACGACCGTCGGCGAGAATGGTGCCACCGGTAAACCAGCGCACCGTGCTGAGCTGCGGCCCGACGGACTTCACCACGATCTGGCGGTGTCCCTGGAACTCATCCACCTGCAACGCCACACGATGTTCGCCCCAGCGCACCAGCAACAACGGGAACCACTTTCTCTGTTCAGCCAGGTTGGCGGCACCAGTTTCCAGAATGGCCCCCAGATAACGGATGGGATAGGTGTGTTCGGCATAGGTGTAACCCATCTGCTTGCCTTCATAGCAGGCCTGCAGCTGATCGCGGTCAATTCGCACCACACCTTCCACGCTGTTGGGCGGCACCGCATAGACCTCATCCCCAAGCTGAGTGAGCAGCGCATCGGTAATAGCCAGGGTCAACGGCAGGTGGATAATGAAACTGGTCCCCTCACCCGGTACCGACTGGATATCCAGCATGCCGCCCAGCTGTTTGACCTCACTGACCACCACATCCATACCTACGCCACGGCCGGCGATCTGACTCACTTCGTCGGCTGTACTGAATCCATGCTCAAGAATGAACTGCATCAGGTCTTCGTTGGAGACATCGGCACCCTCTACCAACAGCCCGCGATCCTGGGCGCGTTCTCGTATGGCGTCCATATTCAGGCCGGCACCGTCGTCGCTGACCTTAATCACGACCTCGTTGCCCTCTCGCCAGAGTTCGAACGTAATCCGACCGGTCTCTTCCTTACCGGCCGCCAGACGCTCCTCCGGCAACTCGATGCCGTGTGATACGGCGTTGCGCAACAGATGCTCCAGCGGCGCGATCATGCGATCGAGGATGGTGCGGTCCAGCTCCATCTCTTCGCCGTGAACATCCATCACTGCCGACCTTTTCAACGATCTGCACGTTTGACGCACCAGGCGCTGCAGCCTGGGCAGGAGTTGACTGAACGCAACCATGCGGGTGCGCAATAAACCGTCCTGCAGATCGGTTACCACCCGTGACTGTTGCAGCAGCAGGGTGTCGGTCTCTTTCTGTTCCTCTTCCAACAGATCATTGATACTGACCAGGTCGTCAACGGTCTCCATCAACCCCCGAGACAGCTGCTGCATGGTGGAGAACCGGTCCATCTCCAGTGGATCAAACTCTTTATCCGTCTCTTTCCCTTCCTCATTATCCCGTTCGTAGCGGAACAGAATCTGCGCTTCCGTTTCTATCTCCAGCTGCCGTAACTGATTGCGCAAACGGGAAACCGTCTGTTCCAGCTCCGCGAGGTTGAACCCAAGAGCGCTGTTCTGCTGTTCCAGACGGGAGCGGAAAATGCTCACTTCACCGGCATAATTGACCATCTTGTCCATCAATTCCGGATTTACCCGAAGCTGTTCACGGGCAGTGCGCCGTATAGGACGCACAAGTTCCACGTCATCAGCCAACGGTTGCTTCTGTTCCGGCTCCAGCGCTTCCGCCACAACCTCCGGTTCCCCTTCCGCGGCCTCTTCTGCAGCGACTCTTTCCTCAGTCTCCAGCTCAATCTCACCGACAACCTGCAATGCCTCCGTCGGCGCAAACTCCGATATTTCCTCTTCGGCTTCAGCTGGGACCTCCTCTACTTCCAGTCCCAACTGCTCTTCTTCATCTTCCGCCTCGACGTCCAGAGACACTTCTTCAGCGCTCTCGTCTTGCGTAAATATTCCCTCGAGCTCTTCCTCGGGGGCTGCTTCTTCCTCTACCGCTTCCGGCTCTTCACGCTTTTCTTCCACCGCGCCGGTTTCCGAATTGACCTGAAGTTCCCCGGCAAGAATCGCCTCGAGCTGCCTGATGAGGTCATCAGCTGCCCGTACATTTACCCCGTCGCGCGCCTCTTCGACCTGAACCATAAGGCGATCCGCGATATTCTGTGAGAATGTGTGCAGCCCTCTGGTGGCGGGAACCCGGTCGCTACTGACACCATCCAGAAGTGATTCAAAGGCATGGCTGAGATCGCCGATCGGAACCAGACCGGCCAGTCGCGCCCCGCCTTTGAGGGTATGGAGGGTACGCTGCAACTCCGCAACCGGTTCCCGGTCGAAGGGCGTCTCATCCCATTGAGCAAGGGCGTGATCCACCCCATCCATCAGCTCTCCCGCCTCCTCCAGGAATATCTCCACCAACTCCGCATCAGGAGTGGACTCGGCGACTACGGAGGCAAGCGAATCCGCCTCCACGGTTTCCGAAGCAACCTCCTCCAGTTCGAATGGGGGCTCTTCTTCTTCCAGAAAAGCTTCTCCGATCAACTCTCCGACGTCTTCCTGTTCCGGTTCCTCTTCCTCCAGCTCGCTAATCGCCTCGGCCACGATATCCTCGGCAGCCTCGTGCCCCACCTTTTCACCAACGTCACCGGTCAGAACACCGTGCTGCGCCTTGATCTCCGCCAATAATCCCCGCCAATCGGGCAGAGCCGCATCGGAAACGTTTATGGCGGCGAGAACTGATTCAATCTGCTGCGCACTACGGTCGATAAGATCGACCACGTGTTCGTCCGCCGGCCGCCCATGTTCCATCAAATCGCTGATATAGGACTCGAGGGCAGCGCTTACCTCCGCAACCGGAACCACCTCCGCCATATGGGCGCTGCCATGCAACGTGTGATAGGCGCGGGACAGGTCATTCTCCAGCTTGCGACGGCCGCCGAATTCGCGGTACTTGCTGAGAAAATCGTAAATGGTATCGAGGTGGGTCCGGGATTCCGCCTGAAAAATCTCCAGCAGGGCGGGTTCCAGAGTAATCATTTCAGAGTCTTCATCCCCAGCCGGCCCGGACTCAAGAACAACCGAGTCCTCATCTTCGGAGACCAATCCCGCTTCCCTCAGGGCCTCTTCTACCGGAGCATCGATCTCTTCGAGTTCAATCCCGATATCGAACACCGACTCCTCTTCATCCTGTGCTTCAGCGGCAGCAGGCGGTTCAGTACTCTCTTCCTCTTCCGCCGCCGGCTCCCGGGTTGTCACCACCGGCGCCACGCCCTTGGCGCCAGCGAGTTCAAACGCCCGATCCATCAACGCCTGCACATCCACTTCCGGGGTCTCCCCCTTCTCCTGGCATTCAATCAACTCGGGCAAGGCATCCGCAGCTTTTTCCAGCAGATCCACCACATCCCCGGAGACGGACAGGGTTTCATCAATCACCCTGTTAAGCATGTTCTCGATGGACCAGGCGAACTCACCGATGGTTTTTGCACCTACCAGGCGACCACTGCCTTTGAGGGTATGGAACGAGCGTCGGAACGTCAGCAGGGCCTCCCGCTCTTCCCGATTCGCTATCCAGCGCGGCAGATACTCACGGATAACCGCCAGTTCCTCGTTCGCTTCCTCCAGAAAGATCTCCAGGATCTCGGGACTGATATCATCTTCCAGCGCAGGTTTCTCAGCGGAAGGGATATGTTGCTCATATACGGGCTCACGCCTGGCCTTGACCGCCGCTGTTGCCGCAGGCGGCGGCATACCCTGACCCGGTTTCGTTCCCAGGCGAACCAACGCTTCCCGGGCCACATCCAGGATCTCGTCATGAACCCCTCGCCCTTCCACCACCGCTTCCATGTAATATTCAACACTGGAAACGGCATCGGCGAAGGCATTGAGCCGCTCTACTTCGGGTACGCTCTTGGTGGCCAGTATCTCATTCGCCACATAACCCGCTATTGCCCTTAACAGCCCCGAAACATCCAACAGCTTCATCATCTCGAAGGCGCCGGCAATGGAGCGAAAACGTTCCGGAACCTCGTCAAGTACGTCGATCTTGTCCGGAGCATTGATAAAGGCAATGATCGCTTCCTTGATCAGCGCCATATCAATGCGCGCCTCACGCATTACCGTATCGACCAGGCGATCCAGTTCTCCGGCGGGAAGCTCCGGCCCCGCATCCAGTGCCGACCTCGTTTCAGGAAATTGTGTCTGATCTTCGGCCCGCCCGGTTTCAGCCAGATTGGTGAGAGATGTTTCTATGAATATGATGTCGCCGGCGATACCCATGAGTTCCGATTCTTCCGGCGGAACGCGGGAATTGCCGATCTCCTTTATCTTGTCCGCCTGCCGCTTCATGCGTTGGCGCAACGCCCCCTGCCCCATCATACCGAGGGTATCCGCAACCGAACGCATCGGTTGTTCCAGCACCAGCAACTGTTCCGGATCCTGGCTGCCGGCGCGCAGAAACAGATCAAGCTTGTCCTTGATGACCTCCAGGTCAGCCCCGATGGCCTCGCGCAGGGTGTTCAGTAATTCAAGATTGGGGGCCTTAAGACCTTCGCGACCCTCAGCAATTTCACGACTGCTGATCAGACCCTCATCAAGATTGAACTCCGTCTTGATGGTTTCCGTCAGCGCGTTGTCCACCTCGGAACTGGCGATGTAATAAAGCAGGTTCTTTTGCACATCGACGGCAGGGTTTTCGGCGACCGACCGCTCTCCCTCTTTGATGATGCGCTTAATTTCCCGGTCGACCTTGCCGACGAGAAGCTTGATGGCGATATTCGGTTCCGAAAGATTTTCCAGGGGTACCGTGCAGGCCGCCTGAACCATGCGAAAAAAACGCTGCAGTTGCTTGGTCCCGGCACTCTGCTCCAGTTGCTGCAGTACATCCTGTATTGCACCTATACCTCTTACCGGGTCGATATCGCGATACCAGTCGAGTTGGCCCTTGTGAAAGCCATGGCGAAGTCTGCGGGCGATCTTAGGAAGGTCCGCGTTCTCCTCGCCCTCCACTTCTCCGGCCTGAATCTGTTCCCCCAGATCGCGCGCAAACAGCGCTGCCTCCGACAACAATGACTGGCCGCGGGACGCCCGCAGATCATTGAGCAACGGCAGAACGATTAATGGGTGATCCTGACCTCCGGACATCAGCTTTTCAAGATAGTCCGGTAATTTGATCATTCCCTGAAGCAATGCTTCGGCCGCCTCCTCCTTGGCAACCAACTCATCGTTGGCGATAGCCTGGGAAACCAGCTCCATCTCCTCGGCCAGCATCGAGGCCCCATAGATCTGGACCATCTGCAAAGTACCGTGAACCTGATGGAGTTTCATCGTACAACTATCCATCAGGGCGGTTTCACCACCACCTTCTATAAAGCCCTGGAGATCATCCCGAGCCTGCCTGACTGTTTCATCAAGCTCAGCCTTGATCCACTTAAGCGTACTAAGGTCTTGAGTATTACTCATCTGCAGCCGCAACCCTCAGTAAGAAGGACTCCCTATTCAATCTGCCCGAGCCTGCTCAACCGATCATTCCGGGAGACGGAAACCGGCTACCGACTGTTGCAGCTCATCCGCTAGTTCAGCGAGGTTACCGATAGAGGAGGCAGCCTGGTTGGTGCCGTCCAGGGTCTGAGTCGTGATCTCCTGGATAACACTCATGGTCTCGTCAATCTTCGACGCCTCCGCCGACTGCGCCTGGGCGGATGCCGCGATCTGGTTAATTACGCTGGCGATGTGATTGGACACGTTCTCAATCTCCATCAGCGCTTCACCCGCGTCCTCGGCCAGCTTGGCACCGCTGACCACTTCGGAAGTCGTTCCCTCCATCGAGGCTACCGCTTCGTTGGTATCCGCCTGAATGGTTTTAACCAGGGCTTCGATCTGTTTAGTGGCGTTACTGGAGCGCTCCGCGAGACGCTGAACTTCGTCCGCAACCACCGCGAAACCGCGGCCGGCCTCACCGGCCATGGCCGCCTGCATAGCGGCGTTCAGGGCCAGAATATTGGTCTGATCCGCGATATCCTCGATGATCTCCACGATATCGCCGATCTCCTGGGAGCTTTCACCCAGTCGCTTGATACGTTTTGAAGTCTCCTGGATCTGTTCGCGAATGGTATCCATACCAAGGATGGTGCGACGTACCGTATCGCCGCCCTTGCCGGCGATTTCAACCGACTGTTTGGCCACGTCCATAGACTCGTTCGCGTCACTGGACATCTGGTCCATCGCCAAGGCCATCTTCTTCATGGCCTGAGTGGCGGCGGTGATCTGGTCTGCCTGATGCTCACTGGCCTCCGCCAGGTGCATGGCCGTCGCGCGGCTCTCCTGGGCCGAAGTCGAAACCTTGTCTGAGGTTTCGTTAATCGCGATTACCAGGCTGCGCAGTGCCTCCACCGCGTAGTTGATGGAGTCGGCAATGGCGCCCGTCACGTCTTCGGTAACCGTCGCCGTTACGGTGAGGTCACCATCCGCGAGGTCGCCCATTTCGTCCAGAAGGGTCAGAATCGCGCGCTGGTTTCTCTCGTTCTGCCGTTTCAGTTCCTCCTCGTTCCGGCGTGCGTCCAGAAGGATGAGATAACTACGTATGGCGAAGAAAATACCCGACATGATAACGAAGAAGGCCACCATGGCCGGACCGGCCTTAACACCGAAGAAATCGAAACGGCCGGGAGATTTTTCCAATCCCTGGATAAACTGAAATGATGCAGCGGCAACCTTGTCGGAAACGGTGGTGATGGTACTCGCCGCTTCCAGCGCCGGGAGCAACCGCGGCGTTGTTTCAATGATTTTCTCGGCATAGCCGTTAATGGTGGTAAAAAGTTCTTCCACCTGTTTCAGCTTACCGACGGCGGACGGATCCGTGACCCGGGTAATGCCGAGTTTGGCGCTCCCGTTTAACAGGCCCTGGAGGACCCGTCCGTAGCGGTCCGCGTCCCGGCTGAACTGGTCAATCGCACCCGCCGTAACCTGACCCCCCTCCAACACCCTGGATACGTTCTTATCGATGCGTTGCGCCAGCATCAGCTGCTGCGATGCGGCCGTGAGCTGATTACGATCGGCACCGGTCTGGGCCAGAACATCCACGAGCTGTTCCGAGACTTCCTGCAATTGCGGCACGGTGGAAGAGATCTCCCGCACATACTCACGCACCGAGAGCACTGCGTCTTTATTGGTAAAGATATCTTCGGCGCTGTCCTTCAGCTCCCCCTTCCCCTCCCAGGCCGTGCTCAATTCCGTGAGTTCCTTGCTGAGCGCCAGCGGTGCGGGCGGCACACCTTTCGCTTCCACCCCGTTTCTCAATTTATGCAGGTGGTTGTCGAAATTCTGCTCGGCTTTCGCCAACAGGGGGAAAGCGGCCTCGTCTCCGCCCGCTGCCGCCAGACCGTATTTTGCTATCCGTTCCGCGGATACACGCAACTCCGTGGCACGAAGCAGATACTCTTCCTCATAGTTCTCCCAGTTGGACACATGGATAAATACCGCCAATGCCAGAGAAATACATATCAGGAACCCGAGGGTTGGAACGATTACGATCTTGTTGGATGCCAATCCGCCGCCCAAGTCTTTGCCAGAACTTTTTTTCATGTCACTTAATCTCCCGAAAGAGCTTTTTTTCCTCAATCATCTAGGTGGTGCCGCGCCGGCTTCTCCCAGTTTTGCCGGGTCCGATATATTCCCGACCACCTGTGGGCCGGAAGAACCGTCATCCCTGGCCCGCGTCTCAAATAGTTAATTTGCTATGCTGCCGCTACCTGAAAACCCGTGTCCTCAACCAAGGCCTGTATACTGAACACCGACCACTGCTCGGCATCCGCTGTATAAGCCCCTCTGATATATTGTCCAATCTGACCCTTCGGCGGTTCTATTTTGGAAAAAGTATTTTTGGGAAAATGCCGCATCCCCAGCACATCATCCACCATTAACCCCGCAAAAAGACCTTCAAAATTAATAACCAGTATCCGGGAACGCCATCCCGCCACGATCTCACGCCCGCCAAGATAGGTCTGCAGATCGATTATCGGAAGCAGGTTTCCGCGAACGTTCGCTATCCCGCGCACCCATCCTTTCGATCCGGGAACCGGAGTTATGACCGACGGGAGGTTAAGTATCTCTTTTACCTCTTTCAGCGATGTGGCCACCTTTTCGCCGGCAACGGAAAAGAGGACCGCTTCCCAAACGTCCTGCTTCTTCTCCCCGGCAAGCACATCGGAATTGTGCTCCTTACTCCGCTTTTCAATATCCAGGAGTAACCGAACAAGTTCCGTAGATTCGTTGGCGCCCATCTATTCCTTGCCTCTGTCCCGGATCAGATGCCCAGAACCGCCTGGATCTTACCTAACAGTTCCGCCGCCAGTACCGGTTTAACCAGATACTCCTTGGCACCCTGCCGCATACCCCAGGTACGGTCGGTTTCCTGACCTTTTGTGGTGACCATTATGATCGGAATATCCGCCGTTTCCGGATCACGACTGAGCTTGCGGGTCGCCTGGAAACCGTTCATACCGGGCATAACCACGTCCATCAATATCAGGTCGGGTTTGGAATTGCGCGCCTGCTCAATCCCCCCTTCCCCGTCACCGGCGGTCAACACGTTATATCCAGCTCCTTCCAGGATGCCCTTCAACACATACTGCTCGGTCGGGGAATCATCGACCACGAGAATGGTTTTACCGTTGTTCGCCACAGCGCCGCCCCCGGTGGTGTGTTCGCCGCTCATTGATTGATTTGCCATTTGTTGTCACCAATAAAACAGATAGTTACAAATAATTCAGCCCAATAATGCTGCCGCAAACATCCTTGTTCCAATAATTCGGTTATACGATGTTTACGCGGTAACCTGCTGTATTGCGGCCAACAGTTCATCTTTGGTAAAGGGTTTCGTCAAATACCGTTCCGAGCCCACGATACGCCCGCGGGCACGATCAAAAAGTCCGTCTTTGCTGGATAACATGATGACCGGTGTATTCTTAAATTCGGTGTTGTTTTTTATCAGTGCGCAGGTCTGGTAGCCGTCCAACCTCGGCATCATGATGTCGACAAAGATCACGTCAGGGTGACTATCAGCGATTATCGCCAAAGCCTCAAAACCGTCCGTTGCCGTCAGTACTTCACAACCCTCTTTTTTAAGAAGGCTCTCCGCCGTCCTGCGAATGGTTTTACTGTCGTCTATCACCATCACTTTGAGGCCCGAGATATCGGCATTATTATTTGTCACCGTTTATTATCTCCCCTTCACAGCCTACCCAAGGTTCTTCCCGTATCGAAAACCTAAAACCATTGCAATCACCTGTTCGCTCAATCCAGCAATCCAGCAATCCAGCATTCCCGCCGTTCCTGAAGTATTTAGATCGGCCAGTTCACTAAAAACATTAGATCGGCTATTTCTCTGAAAACATTAGGTCAGCGGGTCCGGCAGTGTGTCGATCCTGACAGGCCTGGCTGAGAGAGGCAGGGCGATCTGCTGGAGTCCGGACCAACGCGCGTCCCATCCAACCCCGGGAAAGCCGGGGTCCTTCAGCTTGCGGTCCCGATTTCGCTCCCTTCCATTCTCGATTCCTAGAAAGCGAAATTTATTCCCCAGAAAATAGCAATTAAATTAAATTTCTGCAACAAGTTATTGATCATACTAGTACATTTTGTTCCCAAGTTTACCCGGAACTGGTACAGTCTTAGACCGATTTCAACCTCGCCGGCGGGCGGCACTCCGGCCCTGGAGAAAGGGTGGGAAATGGGATATTCATTCCTATCTTGGGGAGGATCTTGTCTGTCCAGGCGCAGCAAACAGCTTTACAGTCAGGTATGATTCCCGCCATGACTATATCCACAGGTGTGGTGATGGACCCCATCCACTCCATCACTATCCAAAAAGACAGCACTTTCGCTATGTTACTGGAAGCCCAGCGCCGCGGATGGGCGCTCTGGTACATGGAGATGGACGACCTTTTTCTGCGGGATGGCCATAGCTACGCCCACATGCGCCAATTGCAGGTTATCGAGGACAAGGCGTGCTGGTTTCGGTTTGGGGGGGAACGAACCGCGTCCCTGGCTGAATTGGACGTCATCCTGATGCGCAAGGACCCCCCTTTCGACATGGAATACGTCTACTCCACCTATCTCCTGGAACAGGCGGAACGGGAAGGTGCGCTGGTGGTCAACAAGCCCCGCAGCCTCCGCGACGCCAATGAGAAGCTGTTCACCGCCTGGTTCCCTCAGTGCTGTGCTCCGACCCTGGTCACCGGGAACAAGGAAAGGATCCTGTCTTTTCTCGACGAACAGGGGCAGATCATCCTCAAACCCCTGGGTGGTATGGGCGGTTCCTCCATATTCCATCTCAGCAGGGGCGACCTGAACACCAACGTCACTATCGAGACCCTAACAGCCGACGGTTCCCGTTATATTATGGCCCAGCGTTATCTCCCGGAGATAAGCGCGGGAGACAAGAGGATCCTGATGGTAGACGGCGAACCGATACCTTACGCCCTGGCACGCATACCGAAGGAAGGGGAGTTCCGCGGAAATCTGGCTGCGGGCGGAACCGGCAAGGGCATTCCCCTGTCGGAGAGGGATAACTGGATAGCCGAGCAGGTGGGACCTGAGCTACGCGCCAGGGGCATCCTGTTCGCGGGTCTGGACGTGATCGGGGATTACCTGACGGAAATAAACGTCACCAGCCCCACCTGCATCCGTGAGCTGGACGCTCAGTTCGACCTCAATATCAGCGCCCGGCTTCTTGACCGGATTGAGAATAGAATCAGGAAATGAACCCCAGCACGAAAAACCACAAGCTTTTCATCCTGTCGCTTTTACTTTCGACCCTGCTGTTTGCGGGTTGCGAACGGACCAAACCTCCTGTCACCACCCGTTTCCTGGCGTTCGGCACCCTGGTGGATCTGACCATCTCCGGCGTCTCCCAGGAGCAGGCCGACAAGGCCACCGCCGCCATCGAAAAAGACTTCGCGGAAATGCACCGGGCCTGGCATGCCTGGGATCCGGGTCCGTTGGGCCGCGTCAACCGGCTGCTGCAATCGGACGAAAGCTTCGCCGCCCCGCCATCCATTCTGGAGCTGATCAAAATCGGACAGAACCTTTCGGCCGCGAGCGATAACCTGTTCAATCCCGCCATCGGGCACCTTATCGACGCCTGGGGATTCCACCGGGACGACCCTGAAGGTCACCGTCCGCCGGATCAGGCACTTATCGACAGGCTGCTGAAAGAGAATCCTCAGATGAGCGATATCGAGGTGAACGGCATCAATCTGCGCTGCAGAAATCCGGCGGTAAAACTCGATTTCGGCGCCTTCGGAAAAGGCTACGGTATCGACCTGGCTATCGCCCATCTGCAGGAACTGGGAATAAATAATGCCATCCTGAACGCCGGCGGAGACCTGCGGGCCATCGGCTCCAAGGGTGGCCGTCCCTGGACCGTCGGAATCCGCGACGCCAGCGGCTCAGGGGTGCTGGGTACCATCGAGGCCCGCGCCGACGAGAGCATATTCACCTCCGGGGATTATGAACGGAATTTCACCTGGGAAGGCCGGCGCTATCACCATATTATCGATCCCCGCAGCGGTTATCCGGCCGTGGGCACGGCCTCGGTCACGGTCCTCCACACCGATGCCGTCACCGCCGATGCCGCAGCTACGGCGCTGTTTGTTGCCGGCCCGAAGGACTGGTACAGGGTAGCCAAACAGATGGGTATCCGTTATGTCCTGCTGATCGACACCGAGGGGACGCTTTATATGAACCCGGCCATGCAGGAACGATTGACCCTGCTAAAGGAAGGACACACCATCCGCATCAGCCCTCCTCTGGCGGACAACGGGAAACACGGTCGTACGGGGACCCCATGAACAGCTCTTCCCAAGTCTCCGCCTTCGACCGTTTCGGATTGACCCTTTTTGTTGCCGCCGCCTGGCATGCGGTCGTTATCCTCGGCGTCAGCTTTTCCGTGGAGAAACCCACCAAGGCCCCGCCCCCGGAACGCACCCTGGAGATTATGGTCGTCCAGAACAGGACTCAGGATAAGGATCCGGACGAGGCGGATTTCCTCGCCCAGTCCAACCAACAGGGTGGAGGCGAGGAAAAGGAGGTAGTTCGCCCCAAGACCGAGACACCGCTGCCTTCGGACAGGCCGATGGATAAACCGATCGGGGAAAACCGGCCGGCGAGCACCCCGATCCCGCCTCAGACGCAGCCGAAACGACAGGTGATCACCACCCAGACGCCGTCAGAGAACAAGACCGCCAGCGCGACGAAACAACGTCCGCCGACACCAAAAAAATTGAGCACCGTACAGATTCTGGCCGAAACCAATCGCGAGATCGCCCGGCTCACCGCGGAACTGGATCGCAAGACCGAGGCCTACGCCAAACGACCGCGCCGCAAACACATCAGTGCCAGCACCCGGGAATACAAGTACGCCAACTATCTTGACGCCTGGAAACGCAAGGTAGAAAGGATCGGCAATCTCAACTACCCGGAAGAAGCGAAGAAACGCCGCCTCTACGGCGATCTGATGCTGCATGTGGCGCTCAATCCGGACGGCACCATACTGTCCATCCAGATCCGCCAGTCTTCCGGCCACAAACTGCTGGACGACGCCGCCATTCGCATCGTGAAGCTGGCCGCCCCCTACGCCCCGTTTCCTAAGGAAATTCGGGAAGAGACCGATATCCTTGATATAACCCGCACCTGGCAGTTTCTCAGCAGTAACCGCTTGCTATCAAAATGAGGGTGGTTGCGGCAGCTGTAAGAGACACGGATACTATCGGCTATGGATAACAGTCCCTATCTGACCAACCAGTTCCTCATCGCCATGCCCCGCATGGCGGATCAGAACTTCTCGCAAACGGTTACCTATATCTGCGAGCACAACGACCAGGGTGCCATGGGTATCGTGGTAAACCGCCCCATGGATCTGCATCTCAATGATATTCTCGAGCAGTTGGATATCGCGGACGGGGCATCGATATTGGGGGAAGAGCTCATTTATGTGGGAGGACCGGTCCAGCCTGAACGGGGATTCGTACTGCACACCGGAGAAAAGAGTTGGGACTCGACGCTCCATATCACCCCGCAGATCAGTGTGACCACCTCCCGGGATATCCTGGAGTCCATCGCCTCCGGGCAGGGCCCGGATAACCGCCTGATCGCGCTGGGATACGCGGGATGGGCCAGCGGCCAGCTGGAAGAGGAAATGTCCGCCAATGCCTGGCTCAGCGGCCCCGCCGACACCCAGATTCTGTTCCACCTGCCGCCGGAACAACGCTGGAAAGCGGCGGCGCTGCTGCTGGGCGTCGATCTCGACCTGCTGTCCAGCGACGTGGGACATGCCTGATACGGATGACTTACTGATATCTCAGGATGGGAACACTTCTCGGTTTTGATTTTGGCCCCGCCAAGATCGGCGTTGCGGTCGGACAGACGCTGACCGGAACCGCTTCACCGCTGGAGACCCTGCGTGCCGTCCGGCAACATCCGGATTGGGAGGGAATCAGCCGCTTGATCAAGACCTGGGAGCCGGAAGCGCTGGTGGTGGGGTTGCCGTTCAACATGGATGACACCGAGGCCGAACCCGCCCCCCAGGCACGTCGCTTTGCGCGACAGTTGGAGGGCCGTTATCATCTGCCTGTACATCTGGTGGATGAGCGGCTCACCTCGTTGGCCGCAAAAGGGGAGATCGGTCGAAAACCGCGGCGCATCGAGGAGATCGACGCTATGGCCGCCAAGCTGATTCTGGAAACCTGGCTAAGGAGCCTCTGATCAAGTCGCTGATGAACCGAGTTTGTGTCCAAATGGCGATGATCGCAAGGCGCGGCGCGCAGGCCGCATGCCATAGCTATACGGCAAGCGCCGCAACACAGCGAGCGCGCCAGTTGGCGCAAACCCTTCGGGACGCGCCTTTGCGCCAGATCTGCGGCGTTGGCTCGCTTGCTAAGGGATGGGCCGTTAGCTGCGCAAGCCGCCTTGCATCTCAAGACGCAAAGGCAGCGTCTCGGCCACCATGGACTTAATCAGAGGCTCCTTTAGTGAATACAAGTAACATCTTTATGCAGGATGAGGAAATCGATCGCCTGATCGATGAGATGCTGCAGGCGTTGAAAACACGGCTTGAGATGCAGGGAATTTCCCGGCCGGTAATGATCGGCATCCACACCGGCGGCGCCTGGCTGGCGGAACGGCTGCACAGACTGCTCGCTGTCGAGGAACCCCTGGGGACCCTGGATATCTCTTTTTACCGGGACGATTTCACCCGTATCGGCATGAACCCTCAGGTACACCCCTCTTCCATACCGTTTCCGGTCGACGACCAGCACATCATCCTGGTGGATGACGTGCTGCAGACCGGCCGTACCATACGCGCGGCCATGAACGAGATATTCGATTACGGACGGCCCGCATCCATTACGCTGGTAACCCTGGTGGAACGCGGCGGCAGAGAGCTTCCGATTCAGCCGAACGTGGTCGGCGTACGCCCCCCACTGAGTCTGGATCAACATATCACGCTGACCGGGCCCGATCCCCTGACGCTGGTGATCGGACAATCCAAACAGGAAGCGCGCAGC
Organism: Sedimenticolaceae bacterium; assembly: GCA_050287965.1. Lineage (GTDB taxonomy): Bacteria > Pseudomonadota > Gammaproteobacteria > Chromatiales > Chromatiaceae > CBFDBF01. The sequence continues at coordinate 88,164 of JBNKCX010000029.1, read as the reverse complement.
GCGGATTGAACCATGCGGATGATTGTTCTGCAGATGAGAGCACAAGCGGGGAAGAATTTCCGTAGAGCCGAGCCCGCTGAACGACTATACTATGCCGGACATTCATCTACGGGACATCCAGGTCTGAATTGGGGCGGACCTCCAGAGTGAGCACGGCGGAAAAAAAGCACAACATCCAGCTTGATGAAAATGGGCGCCTCCGCCACTTCCTTACTATTGATGGCCTGAGCAAGGATCTGCTGACAGAGATTCTGGATACCGCGGAATCCTTCACCGGCGTTTCGGAGCGAACCGTAAAAAAAGTCCCGCTGTTGCGCGGCAAGGTCATCACCAATCTCTTTTTCGAAACCAGTACCCGAACCCGCACCACCTTTGAACTGGCGGCGAAACGGCTGTCGGCGGACGTTTTGAGTCTGAATATCGGAACCTCATCCACCACCAAAGGGGAAACCCTCCTGGACACCCTCCGTAACCTGGAGGCGATGCATGTGGATATGTTCGTGGTACGCCACTCGGACAGCGGAGCCGCCCATTTCATCGCCCAGCATGCGGCGTCCCATATCAGCGTTATCAACGGGGGTGACGGACGGCATTCCCACCCCACCCAGGCAATGCTGGATATGTTCACTATCCGGCGTCACAAAGGGGAATTCCAGGGGTTACGCGTCGCCATTGTGGGCGACATCCTGCACTCTCGCGTCGCCCGCTCCCAGATCCTGGCACTGAATACCCTGGGCGCGGCGGAGGTGCGGGTCATCGCCCCTATCACCCTGCTGCCTGCGGACGTATCCAGCCTGGGGGTCAAGGTCTTCCATGACCTCGAGCAGGGGATCAGCGGTGCGGATGTCATTATCATGCTGCGACTGCAGCGGGAACGGATGGGGAGCGCCCTGCTGCCCAGCGAACACGAGTACTTCCAGCTCTTCGGTCTGACGGATGAACGGCTGGAGGTCGCCCAACCGGATGCCATTGTCATGCATCCGGGCCCCATAAATCGCGGGGTGGAAATGGACTCATCGGTGGCCGACGGACCCCGTTCCGTGATCCTGCAGCAGGTCAGCTTCGGAATAGCGGTACGCATGGCGGTCATGTCCATGACCATGCAGACGAACAAACCCGGGACGAAGAGGAGATGAGAGGTATCCACATCAAAAACGGCCGCCTCATCGACCCCGCCAACGGCGTGGACGATCTTCTGGACCTGTTTATCGCCGACGGCCGGGTCTGCGGAATCGGTGATGCTCCACCCGGGTTTACGGCGGAGATCACCATCGATGCCGGCAATCAGATCGTCTGCCCCGGTCTGGTGGATCTGTGCGCGCACATGCGGGAACCCGGCGAGGAGCACAAAGGCACCATCGCCAGTGAAACCGCTGCCGCCGCCAAGAGCGGCATCACCACCCTCTGCTGTCCGCCGGATACCAATCCGGTTATCGACTCACCAGCGGTGGCCACCCTCATCTATCGCCGTGCGGAACATGAGGGGAAAGCCAGGGTGCTACCGATCGGCGCCCTTACCAAGGGACTCAAGGGTGAGGAGCTGGCCGAGATGGCCGCCCTGAAAAAGGCCCGCTGCGCCGCAGTGACGAACGGCCGCCGGCCGCTGGCGAGCACCCTGGTGGAGAGGCGGGCGCTGGAATATGCCGCAACCTTCGGCATCACCGTTTTCCTCCCTCCGGAGGATTATCACCTGCGGGACAACGGCTGTGCCCATGAGGGACCTGTCGGCCTGCGACTCGGCCTGCCGGGAATCCCCGAAGCGGCGGAAACCGTGGCGGTCGCCCGGGACGTCGCACTGGCCGCCCATACCGGCTGCCATATCCATTTCCGCGGCCTTTCCTGCGGCAGCGCGGTTCGCATGGTACAGCGGGCGCGCCAGGACCGGCTGCCGGTGAGCGCGGATGTCTCCGCGCACCAGTTGCACCTGACGGAGATGGATCTCACCGATTTTGACAGCAACTGCCACGTCATCCCGCCGCTGCGCAGCCTCACCGACCGGGATCTGCTGCGCAAAGGTGTCGCGGAGGGTGTGATCAGTGCCATTTGCTCGGATCACCAGCCCCATGAACCGGATGCCAAGGAGGCGCCGTTCCCCTCCACCGCCCCGGGCGTCTCGGCCCTGGAAACCCTCCTGCCGTTGACCCTGAAGCTGGTGCAGGAAGGCGTCCTGCCCCTGAGCGACGCCATCGCCCGGTTGACCAGCGGACCGGCTGATATCCTCGGCCTGCCGCTGGGGCGCCTCGCGATCGGCGCCGTCGCCGATGTCTGCATCTTCGATCCCAACGAACACTGGATACTGAAAGCTGACGAGATGGTCAGCCACGGATGCAATACACCCTTCCTGGGCTGGGAGTTTACCGGCCGGGTCACCCATACCCTTCTGGACGGTAAAATCGTCTTTGAAAAATAGTCCACCCTTTAGCGGACACCTGGAAATAACCGTTTATCATGATGCAGACCACCGACTTCCGGCCCCACAACCCGTATGATTGCTAGCGACAGAACCCACCGCGACACGCTGTTTTTGGAAGAAGCGACGATCCTTTCCCACCAGTCTTTTGCGGGAAGCCAATATATGTTGCGTCTGCAGGCGCCGGAATGCGCCCGCCAAGCCCGGCCCGGAAATTTCGTTCATCTGCAGTGCGATCCGTCGCGGCCCCTTCGGCGGCCCCTCTCTCTATTGCGGGTTTCCGCAACGGAGGGCTGGGTAGAAATACTTTATAAAGTTGCGGGCGAAGGAACCGCCCTGCTCGCCGCACGCCGACCGGGTGAGACCGTCAGCGTGCTCGGCCCAATCGGCAACCCCTTCCAACTCCATAATGACCGCCCCCGGCCGTTGCTGATCGGTGGTGGTATAGGTATGCCGCCGATACTGTATCTGGCGGAATCCATGCGGGATTCCGCAAGCCACAAGCCGTTTGCCATTCTCGGTTCGGAACTGCCGTTTCCGTTTTCCGTCACCCCCTCCCGCATGGCGGTCGCCGGTCTACCCCCGGAGGCCACCGCTTCCCTGGCGTTGCTGGAACAGTGGAACATACCCGCGCGTCTCACCAGCCTGCAGGGGTACGACGGCTGCTTCAACGGCTTTGTCACCGACCTCGCCAGACACTGGCTTGACGACCTGACCGAGACGGAACGACGGAAGGTGGAGGTCTTTGCCTGCGGCCCGCACCCGATGCTGGCGGCGGTTGCCGCCCTTGCGCGCGGCTACAGCCTGCCCTGCCAGGTATCTCTGGAGGAGTTCATGGCCTGTGGAGTGGGTGGCTGTGCCGGCTGCGTAGTGGCGGTGACGGAAGAACACGGCACCAGCATGAAGCGGGTGTGCGTTGACGGACCGGTGTTTGACGCCGCTCAGATATTTCCGGCGTAATCCTCGTCCGCCATCAGCGACACGTTCTCCATCTTCGACGAATAGGACTCCAGGTTACCGCTGCCGAGCTTGATCATGAGCCGCACTTCGTTAGCGGAGTCGGCGTGCAGAACGGCATCGTCGTAGGTGATCTCACCTTCCTGATAGAGATTATAGAGGGCCTGGTCGAAGGTCATCATGCCGTGTTCCGTGGAACGCTTCATGAGCTCTTTCAGCTTGTCCACTTCACCCTTGCGGATCAGATCGGACGCCAGCGGCGTATTGATCAGAATCTCCGTCACCGGACGCCGGCTCTTACCGTCCGGACGCCGGATAAGCTGCTGGGCCACGATACCCCGGAGGTTCAACGAAAGGTCCATGAACACCTGGTCGCGCCGGTCTTCAGGGAAGAAGTTGATAATACGATCCAGTGCCTGGTTGGCGTTATTGGCGTGCAGGGTGGACAGACAGAGATGACCGGTCTCGGCAAACGCGATGGCGTGGTCCATGGTTTCGCGGGTGCGGATTTCGCCGATAAGGATCACATCCGGCGCCTGCCGCAAGGTATTCTTTAGCGCCACCTCATAGGATTCCGTATCGATACCCACCTCGCGCTGAGTCACGATGCAGCCGGCATGGCTATGGGTGAATTCGATGGGGTCCTCAATGGTGATGATATGGCCGGTACTGTTCTTGTTGCGGTATCCCAGCATTGCGGCGAGAGAGGTGGACTTACCGGTACCGGTGGCACCGACAAAGATCACCAGCCCGCGTTTGGTCATCGCCAGATCTTTAATTATGGGCGGCAGGAGCAGGGACTCGATCTCCGGGATATAGCTTTCGATGCGCCGCAGCACCATCCCCACCGAATCCCGCTGCACGAAGGCGCTGACACGGAAGCGACCGACCTCCTTGGTACCGAATCCGAAATTACACTCCTTGGTGTTGACAAACTCCTCGCGCTGAGCCGGCGTCATCAGACCGTACACCAGTTCCCGCGTCTGTTCTTCCGTCAATTTGGTTTTCGATACCGGCATGAGGCGACCATGCACCTTGATGCTGGGGGGCATGGCGACCGTGATAAAAAGGTCCGAGGCCTTTTTCTCCACCATCAGCTTCAACAAACTTGTGAAATCCATCCTTTTCTCCAGCGATCGCTCTTAGTGCTTTCTGAGCATCTGCAAACGAATCAATGCCATAAAAGCGGTTATACGAATATATCCTTATTGGTCGCCTTGGTACGCGCATCAAGACGACTGACCATCCCCTTCTTCACCAGTTCCTGCAGATGCTGATCCAGCGTCTGCATACCGATAGCCTGACCGGTCTGGATGGCTGAATACATCTGCGCCACCTTGTCCTCACGAATCAGATTGCGGATCGCGGGCGTGCCCACCATGATCTCCCAGGCGGCGGTACGGCCACCACCTATCTTTTTCAACAACGTCTGGGCGATTACGGAACGCAGTGATTCCGATAACATGGAACGCACCATCGCTTTCTCACCTGCCGGGAACACGTCGATTATGCGGTCAATGGTCTTCGCCGCCGAACTGGTATGCAGGGTTCCAAACACCAGATGGCCCGTTTCCGCGGCGGTAAGCGCCAGGCGGATGGTCTCCAGATCACGCAACTCACCTACCAGGATGATGTCCGGGTCTTCACGCAGAGCCGAACGCAACGCCTCGGCGAAACCGAGGGTATCTCTATGCACTTCACGCTGATTGATCAAACACTTCTTACTCTGGTGTACGAATTCGATCGGATCTTCGATGGTCAGGATATGGGCATATTCATTGTCGTTCTTATAATCCATCATCGCCGCCAGGGTGGTGGACTTTCCGGATCCGGTCGGTCCGGTAACCAGCACCAGCCCTCGGGGTACGTTAACGATGTCCTTAAAGGTTTCGGGACAACCGAGATCTTCCAGGGTAAGTACCTTGGAGGGGATGGTACGAAATACCGCGCTGGCGCCCCGGTCCTGGTTGAAGGCATTGACACGGAAACGGGCAAGTCCGGGGATCTCGAAGGAGAAATCGGTTTCCAGAAACTCTTCGTAATCTTTGCGCTGCTTGTCGTTCATGATGTCGTAGACAAGCCCGTGCACGACCTTGTGTTCGAGTGCAGGAACGTTGATTCGCCGAATATCCCCATCCACACGAATCATCGGCGGCAGACCTGCCGAGAGATGCAGGTCGGAAGCGTTATGTTTTACGCTGAAAGCAAGCAGCTCAGCAATATCCATTCAATACCTCCCGCTGGGATCATACTACTTCTAAACTGTTTTTTTACCACAGGACCGTGTCACAGGGTATTATTTGTCCCGGAATCCATCGCTTATGTATCATTTTTGAAGTTTCCTGGGAAAAAAGTATAGACCTATATCGTATGGATATTCAGTCACGACTGAGCACCGTACGCCGGCGTATCGATGAGGCGATGCGGCAGTATGCTCGCGCACCCGGCTCCGTGCGGCTGCTCGCGGTGAGTAAGACCCGCACTCCGGAGGAGATCCGCCAGGCGGTGGCGGCCGGCCAATCCCATTTCGGCGAAAGCTATCTGCAGGAGGCGCTCGAAAAGATCGATGCACTTCGGGATATCGATGCTGTATGGCACTTTATCGGCCGTGTTCAGAGCAACAAGACCCGCCCCATCGCGGAAAAGTTTGACTGGGTTCACAGTATTGACTCACTTAAACAGGCGCTGCGTCTGAATGAACAGCGCCCCGACGAGCTGCCCCCCCTGAATATCTGCCTGCAGATCAATATCGACCGGGAACGAAGCAAGGGCGGTATCGCCGTGGAAGAGACCCTGCCCCTGGTGATGGAAATAGGGGCACTGCCGCGCTTACGACTGCGGGGACTGATGGCGCTGCCCGCCCCGGCGGAGGATCTGGAGGCACAGCGCCTCCCCTTTCGCCGCCTGCGGGAATTGCGGGACGCTATCGCCACTCCGGAGCTGCCGCTGGAAACCTTATCGATGGGCATGTCGGACGACCTGGAAGCAGCCATCGCCGAAGGGGCCACTATCGTTCGCATCGGTACCGCAATCTTCGGCCCACGGAACTGATCCGGGTTCCGGTTGCACGGTATGCGTAGCATCCGCTTTTTGGATATGATTTACCTCAATCCGGTGAAACAACTTGAAAACCCTATCTGATATGTCAACAAAAACAGTGGCCTTTATCGGTTGCGGGAATATGGCAGCCGCTCTCATCAACGGACTGGTGGCCGACGGCTATGATCCGGAACACATCCGGGCCAGCGATCCCGACCGCGAAAAAAGAGCCGCCCTGGCGGCACGCTGCGGTATCCGTATCACTGATGATAACGAGGAAGCGGTGAAACTGGCGGACGTGGTGGTACTGGCGGTCAAGCCCCAGATACTGAAGGAGGTGGCCTGCGGCCTGGCCGCCAGCATCGCCGAGAGACGGCCGCTGGTGATCTCCATCGCCGCGGGAGTACGTGAGCAGCACCTGCAGAACTGGCTGGGTGGCGGCGCCGCGCTGGTTCGCACCATGCCCAACACCCCCGCCATGATCCGGACCGGTGCCACGGTGTTGCACGCCAGCTCCGGGGTAACCCCCGCGGAGAAGGATCTGGCGGAATCGATCCTGCGGGCCGTCGGCCTCACCCGCTGGGTGGAGGATGAAGCCATGATGGACGCCGTAACCGCCCTCTCCGGCAGCGGACCGGCCTACTTTTTCCTGGTCATGGAAGCCCTTGAAGCAGCCGGCATCGAGCTGGGTCTTCCCGAGGATACGGCCCGTCTGCTGACCCTGCAGACCGCCCTGGGTGCGGCGCGCATGGCGATGGAGAGCAGTGAAGAGACAAGCACCCTGCGACAGAAGGTCACCTCCCCCGGCGGCACCACCGAGCGGGCCCTGCAGACCCTGGAAGGCGGCGGCCTCCGGCAGCTGTTCGCGCAGGCCTTGAAAGACGCCCGCGACCGCTCCATAGAACTCTCCGAGCTGCTTGGAGACCGATGATGGGAAGCGCCTACTTCACCAATCCGCTGATATTCCTGATCCAGGTGCTGTTCGGCGCCTACATCCTGATGGTCATGCTGCGTTTTCTCCTGCAGCTGGTGCGGGCGGATTTTTATAATCCCCTTTCGCAATTCATTATCCGGGTCACCTCCCCTGTCCTGCATCCGATCCGTCGCATCATACCCGGAATGGGGGGTATCGATTTCGCCTCGGTGCTTTTGATGTGGGTATTGAAGGCGATTGAGCTGGCCCTGATCGTCCTAATCCTCGGGATCCCGCGAAACCTTCTTCTGGCACTGGCCTGGGCCATACCCGAGCTGCTCAACCTGCTGATCTACGTCTACCTTATCGCCATTCTGATTCAGGTGGTTCTGAGCTGGGTCAACCCGGGCGCCTATAACCCGGCGTCCGCCCTGCTTTATACCCTCACCGAACCGGTGCTGCGGCCCGCCCGCCGGATCATTCCTCCCATTTCCGGACTGGATCTTTCGCCCATGGTGGTAATGATCGTGCTGGTGTTATTAAGGATGTTGCTGATAACACCCCTGGAAATCGCCACCGGCTCCCCGTTTGTCCAGGTTCCGGGCTGGAGCGCCCCCCTTGGGGGATAATATCGAAGCGTCTGCGCAGAAGATGCCGCGGTTCCCGATCTTCCGGCCCGTCTTCCGCTGCCGCCGCCTATGAACAACCACCAGCCGGGCTGGTACCGCTGGGAAGGCGATACCCTCGTTCTTTCTCTGCGGGTACAGCCGCGCGCCCGGCGTGACGAGTTTGTGGAACCTCACGGTGATTACTATAAGGTACGCATCACCGCTCCCCCGGTCGAAGGCAAGGCAAACAGTCATCTGCTCGCTTTTCTCGCCGAGGCGTTCGGCGTCAACCGCTCGCAGGTGGACCTGGCAAGCGGCACCGGAACACGCAATAAACGGTTCCGCATCCATGCTCCGACCCGCTTCCCCATACCGGTGGCAAACCCGCCCGAGACCCCTTTCATATAACACGCGCCGCTATTTTGCATATAATTCGTTATAGTGCCCGCGGGCAATAACAAGAGAACCTGTGATAACAGCCGTTCTCCACGGGAAGCGGAGTGAATGAAAGACCAATTTCAGGCATTTGAACAATGGCGCGCCAGACTCGTCCAGACCATTGAAGAGTATCAGGACTGGCTGAAGAAATTTAATCTGGCTACGCCTGAAAGCACCAGCCAGATTGAACGTTGCCTGTCAGGACTGGCGAGTGACCAGTTCACGGTCGCCTTCGTGGCCGAGTTCTCCCGTGGCAAAACCGAACTTATAAATGCCCTCTTTTTCGCCGATTACGGCCGTCGCCTCCTGCCCTCCGCCGCCGGCCGCACCACCATGTGTCCCACGGAACTGTTCTACGACCGGAAGTCCGAACGCGCTTATGTGCGGCTGCTCCCCATCGAAACGCGCTTGCAGGATATCGGTCTGATGGACCTGAAGAAGGATCTGGAGCAGTGGGTGACCTATCCCCTGGACCTGGATTCGCCGGCGCAGGTGGAGGACACGTTGAAGGAGGTGGTGCGGACACGACGCGTAAGCCTTGCGGAAGCGGTACGGCTCGGCCTGTACAATCCGGAGGATGATCCGCATCCCGGGCATTCCATAACCCACGTGGAGATTCCACGCTGGCGACATGCCCTGATCAGTTTTCCCCATCCGCTGCTGAAGCAGGGCCTGACCATATTGGACACACCCGGGCTGAACACCCTCGGCAGCGAACCTGAACTCACGCTAACCATGTTGCCCTCGGCCCAGTCCGTCCTCTTCCTGCTGGCGGCGGATACCGGCGTTACCCGAACCGATCTGGATATCTGGCAGCACCATATCAAGGGTTTTCACCGGAGCCGCAAGCGGGGACTGATGGTGGTGCTGAACAAGGTCGACACCCTTTGGGACGACCTGCTGCAGGAGAGCCAGGTCGAGGAGGCGATCAGCAAGCAATGCGCCTCCACCGCGAAGATCCTGGGAATAGACGAGGAAAACATCTTTCCCGTTTCCGCCAAAATGGGACTACAGGCGAAGATCCGTGAGGACCGGACGTTACTGGAGAAAAGCCAGTTCGGAAAACTGGAACAGTACCTTTCAAACAATATCCTCAGTTCCCGTCAACGGATCGTGCAGGAGACCATCACCGCAGACGTGAGCGGCATGCTGGAAAACAGTTACGGCCTGGTCGCCACCAAGCTGCAGACCATCAAGAAACAGCTGAACGAATTGCGGCAGCTGAGCGGAAAAAGCCGGGAAGTCGTGGAGCACATGCTGGAGAAGACCCGCGAGGAACAGGCGGCCTACGTGCGCGCGGTCAACAGCTTCCAGGCCAGCCGCAAGGTCCTGATGGACCAATCCAAGGTGCTGCGCGACGCCCTGGACATGGGCAGACTGGAGCAGAAAATCAAGAAAACCTGGTACAACATGGCGGACAACTGGACCACTATCGGACTCAAGTCCAACATGCGGGTACTGTTCGACAGTATGCGCGGAGATATGCAGGCGGTGGTGGAGGAAAGTGAACAGGCGCGGAAACTTATACGCAGCATCCATCGCCGCTTCCAGGACGATTACGGATTCATCGTGACCCAGCCGGCCATGTTTACCGCGGTCCGTCGTCAGGTGGACCTGGATCAACTGGCGCACGAGGCGGAAATCTTTCGCCGAAGCCCGTTCACCGCCATGACCGAGAAACATTTTGTAATAAAGCATTTCTTTGTAGCCATGGTGGCGCGCGCCCGGGATATTTTTTTCCAGACCCGGGAAGAGGTGGATCACTGGCTGCTATCCTCCCTCGAACCGCTGACCCAGCAGATCAAGGAGCACCGGTCACAGATGGAGCGATACCTTCAGGATCTGAAGAAGATCAACAGCTCCAGAGAAACCTTGCAGGCCCGTATAAGCGAGCTGGAAAAACAACAGAAAGCCGCTTCCAGACAGCTGACACTGCTCCGCAACATGCATGTCACCCTGAATGATGAAATGAACCTGGACAGCGACGGCACATTCAGGCCGCATCTCGTCAGTCAGAGCTCGGCCTCCTAGGGCCTGTTGTTGCACACATCCGTCACAGTGATTAGACTGCGCCGGTTAACCGCCGTACAACCTTGGAATGCCCGATGCCCGACCCTTACCCTGCCGACTCAGTTGGCCTGGTTACACCCCAGACACGGCTATTCGATGAGCCGATTTCCCTGGATTGCGGGCATACCCTGCCGAAATATGAGCTGATCTTCGAGACTTACGGAGAACTGAATAAAGAACGCAGCAATGCCCTGCTGATCTGTCACGCCCTGTCAGGGGACCACCACGCAGCCGGCTATCATGGGGATGATCCCAAACCGGGATGGTGGGATGCCTGCATCGGCCCCGGCAAGCCCTTTGATACCAACAGGTTTTTCGTCGTCAGCGTCAACAATATCGGCGGCTGCAAAGGATCCACCGGGCCTAACACCGTCAATCCGGCCACCGGTAAATTCTACGGACCTGATTTTCCCATCGTCACCGTAAAAGACTGGGTAAGGGTCCAGCGTTCCCTGATGTCGAGCCTCGGTATCGAGCAGTGGGCGGCGGTTATCGGCGGCAGCCTGGGAGGAATGCAGGCGATGCAGTGGGCTATCGACTTCCCCGCCGCCCTGCGCCATGCCCTGGTGATCGCCGCGGCACCACGGCTTTCCGCCCAGAATATCGCCTTCAATGAGGTGGCGCGTCAGGCCATCCTCTCGGATCCCGATTTTCACGGCGGTCATTTTTACGAACGAAACACCGTTCCCCGGCGCGGCCTTATGCTGGCTCGTATGCTCGGACATATCACCTATCTCTCCGACGACGCCATGCGCGCCAAATTCGGGCGCGAACTTCGCGAAGGACGCCTCAACTATGACTTCAGCGTAGAGTTTCAGGTGGAGAGCTATCTGCGTTATCAGGGGGAGTCGTTTGTGGACCGGTTTGACGCAAATACCTACCTGCTGATGACCAAGGCACTGGATTATTTCGATCCGGCCAGCGATCACGATAACGATCTGGTTGTCGCTCTGCGACGGGCCCAGGCGAAATTTCTGGTGGTTTCCTTCACGGATGACTGGCGCTTTTCCCCCGCCCGCTCCAAAGAGATAGTCAAGGCGTTGATAGACGCCAAACGCCATGTCTGTTACGCCGAGGTTGAAGCTTCCATCGGACACGACGCCTTTCTCATGCCGATCGATTACTACATGAACCTGCTTTCATCCTATATGGATAAGGTTGCGGAGGAGCTGTAACTACCATGGCCCTACGACCGGACATCGCCGCCATCAAGGAGTGGATCGAACCAGGTTCCCGGGTTCTCGACCTGGGGTGCGGCAGTGGCGAGTTGCTGCAGCTTCTGCGTGATGAGCGCCGGGTGGAGGGATACGGACTGGAAATCGATCCGCAGAATATTATCCAGTGCATCCACAACGGCATTGATGTGATTCAACGGGACCTGGATGAAGGCCTGGGCGATTTTGACCAGCAGGCGTTCGACTATGTCATCATGACCCAGACCCTGCAGGCGGTCCATTTTCCTGATCGCCTGCTGCTCGAGATGCTGCGGGTCGGCCGCCAGGGGATCGTAACCTTCCCGAATTTCGGATACTGGAAAAACCGCCTGCAACTGGGCTTCAAGGGGGAGATGCCGGTGTCCAGGACCCTGCCGGCACAATGGTACGATACCCGCAATATCCATCTTTGCACGGTAAAGGATTTTGAAGCACTGTGCCGGCGGAATAACATCCGCATTCTGGAGCGAATGGTTGTGGATTACGCTCATCGCATACGCACCGGGATACGCTTTCTGCCCAACCTGTTGGGCGAAATCGCCCTTTACCGCTGCCAGTACGACGAGTGACCGTCCATAAGGAACCGGCAAGATGAAATATTCCAGACAATTTATTACCACCGTCCTGTTTCTGCTCCTGCCCTTGAGCGCCCCGGCTGAGAACAGCACCCGCGGTGGCGGGTACACCATCCATCACAACGCCATCAAGACCGATTTCCTTAGTCCTGAAATAGCGAAGACTTACGGGGTCCAACGCAGCAAATTTCGCGGCATGGTGAACATAAGCGTCCTCGAGGATGCCGGCGGGCCGGCGGGCAAGGCGGTTCCCGCTGAGATCACCATTAAGGCCATCAACCTCATGGGCGTCCCGAAACCCATCGAATTGCGCGAGATTAGAGAAGGTGAAGCGATCTATTATATTGGCGATTTCCCGGTAACGGACGGAGAGATCGTCAATTTCGAGTTACAGGTGGTTCCGGAGGGCTCGGACAAGGGGATTACCGCCCGCTTCAGCCAGGAGTTTTTCATCGATTGAAGCCGGAACAGAGGATTCGTTTCCAACAATCAATCTCCCGGCAACGCCCCTGCAGCCAATCGGTGGCACTCCACTGAAGCGAATCCTGTGCGCTTATGGCGATGAGAACCGGGTCCGACCGACCCGGGTGTTGATGAAGATCGCCTTGCGTTATCAAGCCGTTCTCTGAAACAATGCCAGCGCCAAAACCTATTCCCGAAAAAATATATATAGTTAACTTTCCAATATGCTTGCATCCACCGCGGCCATCATCGTCGGCCTGATTCTCCTGGTCTGGGGTGCTGACCGTTTTGTCACCGGTGCCGCGGCGATTGCCCGTAACGCCGGTGTTTCGCCGATGCTGATCGGTCTCACCATCGTTGGATTCGGCACCTCCGCGCCGGAGATACTGGTCTCCGGAATGGCCGCCTACCAGGGCAATCCGGGGCTCGCCATCGGCAATGCCCTGGGTTCCAACATTGCCAATATCGGACTCATTTTGGGGGTAACCGCCCTGATCACTCCGCTGAAGGTCGCCTCGGATACCCTCAAGCGGGAATATCCCATGCTGCTGGCGGTCACTCTCTTCGCCTTGGTGTTGATGCTGGACGGCGTGCTCGGCCGTCTCGATGGCGTTCTCCTGCTGACGGGCCTGGTGGTACTGCTTTACGGCATGGTACGAATAGACCTGAAGAGGCGTCCCAGCGATCCCCTGGAGCTGGAATTCGATGCCGAACTGCCGGAGGAGATGGCCACCGGGAAGGCCCTACTCTATTTTTCCGTGGGTCTGATCCTGCTGCTGATCAGTTCCCGCATGCTGGTATGGGGCGCCGCCAATATCGCCGCCGCATTCGGCATCAGCGACCTGGTTATCGGCCTGACCATCGTCGCCCTGGGCACCAGTCTGCCCGAACTGGCCGCCGGCGTTGCCAGTGCATTGAAGGGCGAACACGATATCGCCATCGGCAACGTGATCGGCTCAAACATGTATAACCTGCTCGCCGTTCTTCCCATGCCGGCGTTACTGGCCCCGGGCGAATTCGTGCCGGAAGCACTGACCCGGGATATGCCGGTCATGATCGGCCTGACCCTGGCACTGTTTCTGATGGGCCGTGGTTTTGGCACCCCCGGCCGAATCGGCCGACGGGAAGGATTGCTGTTGGTCTTGACATTTGTCGCCTATCAGGGACTACTATTTTTTTCCATTGAGAGACCGGACGACACGGCCTCTATGCCGAAGCACGCCATGGTCCTTGATTCGGGCGTCTTTCAACCCTACCCGTTGCGCACAGTATGAATAAACAGACCGCCCCTTCAATCGAAGAATCGGAGAAGCTGCAGGCATTGGGGCTGGCCGTCATCAAAAACGAGGCGGCCGCCATTCGGGCCCTGGCCGATCGGATAAACGGGGATTTTGTCCGCGCTTGCGGCTTTATGCTGGCCTGTGAAGGCCGCATCGTTGTACTCGGAATGGGCAAATCAGGCCATATCGGCAATAAAATTGCGGCGACTCTGGCGAGCACCGGCAGCCCCGCTTTTTTTGTCCACCCGGGTGAAGCCAGCCACGGGGACCTGGGGATGATCACCTCCAGCGACGTCGTACTCGCCCTCTCCAATTCCGGGGAGACCGCTGAACTGCTGACTATCCTGCCGCTGATCAAACGCCAGGGTGTACCGCTGATCACCCTGACCGGAAATCCCAACTCCACCCTGGCCCGCGATGCGGATGTCAATATCGACGTCAGCGTGGAGCAGGAGGCGTGCCCGCTCAACCTGGCGCCCACCTCCAGTACCACTGCGGCGTTGGCCATGGGGGATGCGTTGGCGATCGCACTGCTGGAGGCACGCGGTTTTACCGAAGAGGATTTTGCCCGTGCCCACCCGGGTGGCACCCTTGGTCGGCGTCTGCTCCTGCGCCTGAGAGACATCATGCATGCGGGTGACGCGGCGCCCAGTGTGGCGGACAATGCCAGCATACGTGACGCCCTTATGGAAATGACCAAAAAAGGCCTGGGTATGTCGACGGTGGTCGACAGCGACGGCGTGGTCGTCGGAATATTTACCGACGGCGACCTGCGCCGATCCCTGGACGCTGACGTGGACTTCCGCAACGGTTCCATACAGGAGGTAATGACCAGGAACTGCACAACGGCGGGAGTGGAGATGCTGGCCGCGGAGGCCCTGCAGATCATGCAGGAAAAAAAGATCAATGCCCTTCCCATCGTTGACGAGAAGCAGCGACTTATAGGTGCGATAAACATGCACGATCTACTCCGGGCGGGGGTGGTTTAGGATCTGCCTATGCAAGATATTCTCGAAAAAGCCGCTCATATCCGCCTGGTAATCTTCGATGTGGACGGCGTGTTGACCGACGGCAGCCTCTACCTCGGCGATGACGGCCTGGAGTACAAGGCGTTTAATACCAAAGACGGCCATGGAATGAAGATGTTACAGGCGACCGGGGTGGAGATCGGCATCATTACCGGACGCAGCTCCCGGGTGGTGGCGTTGCGCATGGAAGGCCTGGGTGTCCGGCATCTCTATCAGGGACAGCGGGAAAAGCTGCCGGCCTACGAAGAGCTGAAGATTAAACTGGAGCTCGATGACCAGCAGATCGCCTATGTGGGTGATGACGTGGTGGATCTGCCGATCATGCGCAGGGTCGGGTTGGCGATAGCGGTACAGGATGCCCACCACCTGGTACGACAACACGCTCACTGGCAGACCGCGAGCCCTGGCGGCAGAGGTGCCGCACGGGAAGTCTGTGAACTGCTGATGGAAGCCCAGGGAACCCTGGAGTCCTCTCTCGGGGCATACCTTTAGTTTCGGCTTATGGAACGACGTACGCTTTTTTTCGGCGGTCTGCTTCTCGCCATTCTGGGCGGCAGCAAATGGCTGGCTGAAATTGCCGAGGATAAGGCGAACGTGTCTGAGGCGGCAGCGCATACCGCGGATTACTTTCTGGATAATTTCACCAATACGGTAATGGGCGAAGACGGGAAACCATTCCGCCGCTTGAGCGCGGAACGGATGCTGCATTTCCCCGATGATGACAGTACGGAATTGACCAAACCGGTAATCACCCTGTTCGAGAAGAACTCGCCTCCCTGGCAGATCAGTTCTGAACAGGGCTGGCTTTCCGGTGACGGAGACCTGCTGCTGCTGAAGGGGACGGTCACCATCGACCGGGAACAGGCAGCGGGCATACGGCCGATGCATATCCTGACCCGCAATCTGCGGGTACAGCCAAAAGAAAACTATGCCGAAACCGATGAGGCCATAACCATATCCAGTCTCGGCAGCCGTTTACAATCAAAAGGTATGCAGGCATGGTTCAACAAACCGGTACGTATGAAATTTCTTACTGACGTAAGAGGCAATTATGAAGTTAATTTCTAAACAGCGCCTACCACGGGTATTCTTATGCTCGCTTTGGCTATCGCTGTCGGGACCGGTAGCGGCGCTGCAATCCGACGTGGAGCAGCCGATCACGGTGGAAGCGGACAGTATGGACATCGACGACGGCACCCGTACCAGCGTATACCGCGGCAACGTGGAACTTCATCAGGGAACCATAACTCTCAAAGCCGACAAGGTGACCGTCATTCAGGGAAAGGCAAAAGGGGACTCAGATCGCATCGTTGCGGAAGGGACACCGGCGATACTGCGGCAACTTCCGGATGGAAAGCGGGAGTATATCGAAGGCCGGGCCCGGCGCATGGAATACAGTGTGGACAGTGAGCTGCTGCTGCTCATTGGCGAGGCCAGTCTCAAACAGGGAAACGACAACTTCAGAAGCGACCGCATCGCCTACGACCGGAGGAAGGCGATGATCAAAGCGGGCAAGAGCGCCCAGGGCGATCAGCGGGTAAGGATTACCATCGGTCCCAAAGATAAAGAAAGTACCGATCCATGACTCTCCTTCGCGCCAGTGAACTGGAAAAACATTATCGCCGACGCCCGGTAGTGGATGGCGTCTCGTTGCAGATGGCAAGCGGTGAGGTGGTGGGGCTGCTGGGACCGAACGGTGCCGGCAAAACCACCTGTTTCTATATGATCGCCGGCCTGATCCCGGTTGAGCATGGGACCATTATCATGGATGGAGAGGATATTACCTTCCTGCCCATGCATGCCAGGGCGCAGCGGGGGCTGGGTTATCTGGCCCAGGAGCCCTCCGTATTCCGAAAATTGAGCGTCTATGACAATGTCCTGGCGATCCTGGAGACGCGGGAGAATCTGAGCCGCCAGCAACAGATTAACGAGGCCGAGCAGCTACTCTATGATTTCGGCCTCGGTCATCTGCGGGATAACCTGGCCATGAGCCTGTCAGGTGGGGAGCGGCGGCGACTGGAGATCGCGCGCGCCCTTGCGGTGGAACCGCGCCTGATACTCCTGGATGAACCCTTCGCCGGAGTAGACCCCATCTCCGTGGTGGATATTCAGAAAATCATTAAGGCACTCGTCGCACGCGGTATCGGGATACTTATCACCGATCACAACGTACGAGAAACACTGGGGATCTGCGACCGTGCATACATCATCAATGAAGGTCGCTTAATCGCGGAAGGCAGCCCGGAGGCCATTCTCGGCAATGAGAAGGTCCGTTCCGTCTATCTGGGCGAGCATTTCAGCCTCTAAGGACCGCTCGGCGCTCCGCCCGTCTTTCCGCGGATTTAGAGAATGCGCCGTTGTCAACCATAAGAAAAATACAACTTTAAATCCCCAAAATAGGCCTGCCCTTTAATCCTTTTTTTCGGCTAAAATTACCTTTGTAAAGAAAACATACAAATTATGTACCAGTTTTTTCAAAGCGACCCGGTATGAAGCAGACGCTACAGCTTCGGCTCGGGCAACATCTCACCATGACACCGCAGTTGCAGCAGGCAATACGGCTGCTGCAGCTATCCACGCTCGACCTGAGACAGGAGATCCAGGAGGCGTTGGACTCCAACCTGATGCTGGAAACGGATGAAGAGGATGGCTCAACCTCGGATGAACGGTTGGGCGCCAATGGCGGGGATATGGGGATTGATGAATCCGCCACGTCGGAGATGGACGGTGATCTTGAGATCACCGCCGATTCCAACTCCATGCCCGAGGAGCTGCCGGTCGACAGCAAGTGGGACGATATCTACGACAGTGCGCTTCCCCCGGTTTCCGGTACCTCGTCGGCGGGTGAAGATTCCGATTTTCTCGTCCAGTGCAGCGGCCCCCGAACACTTCACGATCATCTGACCTGGCAGATGAATCTCACACCTTTTAGTGAAACCGATTACTCTATCGCCACCGCAATAATCGATGCGGTGAACGAGGAAGGTTATCTCGGTTCCAGCCTGGAGGACATCCGCTCCGCAATCGATAACGATGAAGTGCAGATGGAGGAGATGGAAGCGGTATTGCATCGTATCCAATGCTTCGACCCGCCGGGTGTAGCGGCTCGCGACCCCAGGGAGTGCCTGTTGCTGCAACTATCCCAGTTACCGGCCGAGACACTACGAAGACGGGAAGCGGAGGCGCTGGTCAAGGACCATTTTGATCTGCTGGTCAATCAGGAACACGCGCAGATAAAACGCCAGCTCAAGCTCTCCGATAAGGAGTTGGCCGAGGTGATCCAATTGATCCGATCCCTCAATCCGCACCCGGGGACGGCCGTCGCCGATGCGGCGCCGGAATATGTTGTCCCGGACGTTTTCGTTTCCAAGAGAAACGGTAAGTGGGAGGTTGAACTCAATCCCAGCGTCACCCCCAAGCTTCGCGTCAACGCAGGCTACGCAAAACTAATACGTCGCGCCGACTCCAGCGACGACAACACTTATCTGAAAAACCACCTGCAGGAGGCGCGCTGGTTTATAAAGAGTCTGCTCAGCCGCAACGAGACGCTGCTTAAGGTCGCGACCAAGATCGTCGAGATCCAACGCGGCTTTTTTGAATACGGGGAAGAAGCGATGCGACCGCTGGTCCTCCGGGATATCGCGGAAGCATTGGATATGCACGAATCCACCATTTCACGCGTTACCACGCAGAAGTATATGTATACCCCCCGTGGAACCTTTGAATTCAAATTCTTTTTTTCCAGCCATGTCAGTACGTCCAGCGGCGGCGAATGTTCAGCCACGGCGATTCGGGCGTTGATAAAGAAGCTGGTGGCTGCGGAAAAACCGAATAAACCACTCAGTGATAACAAGATAGCTAACATCCTGTCCGATCAGGGCATTAACATAGCACGACGGACAGTAGCGAAATACCGCGAGGCGATGGCCATTCCGCCATCCAACGAGCGCAAACGCCTGGCATAGGCGATTACAAAAGGAGCACATCATGCAAATCAGCATTACCGGTCACCATGTCGATATTACACCCGCGCTTAAGAGCTATGTGGATTCGAAATTCGAACGCCTGGAACGTCACTTTGATCAGGTAACCAACGTCCACGTTGTTCTCAGCGTAGAGAAGGTTCGGCAGAAAGCGGAAGCAAACATGCACCTGAACGGGACCGACATATTCGCCGATGCCGTTGATGAAGACATGTATGCCGCCATTGATGCCTTGGTGGACAAACTTGACCGGCAAGTCAAAAAATATAAAGAAAAAATCACCAGCCACCGCAACAGCCAGCGTTCACGCGGGTTGGAGCAGACCGGCTGAAGCAAGGAAGGAGGAAAGCGTGTTTTCCGAAAACTTTCTAGTCGCCGAACGCATTCGCTGCAAAGATCCGGCAACCAGTAAAAAACGCGCTTTGCAACAGGTCGGGAAACTTCTGGCACTCTCCTCCCCGACCCTCGAAGAGGAAGATGTTTTCGAGAAGCTTCTGGCGCGCGAACGTCTTGGAAGTACCGGCCTGGGGTACGGTATCGCCCTGCCCCACGCCCGTATAGAGGGCATCACGGAGGCTCGGGGAGCCTTTGTGCAACTGGCCGAACCGGTCCAGTTTGATGCCATCGATAACCAGATGGTGGATCTGGTATTCGGTCTACTGGTCCCCCAGGCCGCTACCGACGAGCATCTTCAACTGCTGGCCAAACTCGCCTCGCTTTTCAGCAACGGTGATTTCTGCAGCCGATTGCGGGAAGCTCGAGACCCGGAAGAGGTGCTGCGCCAGATCCTTCACGGGGAGAGCCCCGATCAGGTGCCATGACCCCTCCGACCACCACCGGCCAACTGGTTGATGCGCTGCGGGAAAAACTGGGGCTTACCTGGCTCGCGGGCGAGGAAGGCGGCAATAATCCGTTACGGGGTGACTTCCCCGAGGCGGAATCCCAGGGCCTGGCGGGGCCGCTGAATTGGATTCATCCCCACCGCATCCAGATAATCGGACATGCGGAGATAGCCTCCTTCAACGCCATGCCGGATTCCCTGCAACAGGAAGCCATGGAGAAACTCTCCGACAGTCGACCCGCCGCGATCATACTCTCCGACAATATCGAAGCGGGGGAATCATTCCTCACCTTCGCAACCCGGACCAACACCCCGCTGCTCAGCTCCACACTACCGGACAACCTGCTGCAAAGTAACCTGCATTATTATCTGGCGAGTGCCCTGGCGGACCGGGCGACCCTGCACGGTGTGTTTCTCGAGGTTTTTGGCGTCGGTGTTTTGCTTATGGGCGATGCGGCAGTGGGTAAGAGCGAACTGGCGCTGGAACTGATCACCCGCGGACATCGTCTGATCGCCGACGATGCACCGGAGTTTGCGCGGGTGGCCCCGGACATAATCCGTGGGAACTGCCCGTCACTGCTGCAGGATTTCCTGGAAGTTCGGGGGCTGGGACTGCTGAACATAAGAGCCATGTTCGGGGACAGCGCCATTAAAAAGAAAAAAGGCCTGCATCTTATTATTCAACTCAAGCAGATGAATGACTCCGAACTCCGCAAGATCGACCGATTACGGGGAAGCTTCACCAGTAGAGAACTGTTCGGTATCGAGATACCGGAAGTCACACTGCCGGTAGCCGCCGGCCGGGAACTGGCCATTCTAGTGGAAACCGCGGTGCGCCAGCACCTGCAGCAGCAACAGGGCTACCACGCGGGCGCTGATTTCATGCAGCGGCATCAGGCGGCAATAGACAAAAACAGCGAAACCTGACCCGCATGTTCGCACCGCTCTCGAGCGGCAGTGCGATTGATTCCGTGGCAAGACTCCACCCCCTCCTCTTGTCCCAAACACCCGGATAAAATGCCGAGTACGCAAAGACGTGGAGAGCCCGAAGTTTCCGCTCCCCCACACCGGAGGATTTGATACAGGAGCGGCGACGGCTTATGGGGACTGAATTTTTAAAGGATTCCCGGACCGAAAGCAGGATATACTCCGCCCCCATGAAACTGATTATCATCATGGGCCTATCGGGATCCGGCAAGAGTATTGCCCTGCACACCCTGGAAGACCTGGGATACTACTGCATTGACAATCTGCCGTTGTATCTGCTCCAGCCGCTGGCCGCGGAACTGACGTCCCAGCGCGGCGGGGTTTCCCGCCAGACCGCCGTGGGCATTGATGCCCGCAATCAGGGCGATGATCTGCGGCAACTGCCGGAACTGGTAAAGCAGATACGGGACAATGGTATCCGCTGCGAGATCATCTTTCTCGAGGCGCAGGACGATACGCTGTTCCGGCGCTATAGCGAGACCCGCCGCAAACATCCCCTTACCGGTAACGAGCGACCGCTGGCGGAGGCAATCCAGCTGGAACGGACGCTGATGGAGCCGTTCCAGAGGGATGCCGACCTGCGCATCGACACCACCCACACCAATCCCCATGAATTACGGGAGATCATACGTTCCCGGATCGGGGACCGGCGTGAACAGGAGATATCCCTGCTGTTCGTGTCGTTCGGTTACAAACACGGTGTGCCGCGGGATGCGGATTTCGTATTCGACGCCCGTTGCCTGCCCAACCCCCACTGGGACCCGATGCTGCGCCCGCTAACAGGCCGGGATCCCGAGGTAGCAAGATTCCTGGAACAGGATCCGAAGGTAAAGCGGCTACGGGATGACCTGGTCACGTTTCTCGAACATTGGGTACCCTCATTCGAGAAAGACGGCCGCAACTACCTCACCATCGCCGTCGGTTGTACCGGCGGACAACACCGTTCGGTTTATCTGGTGGAGCGTCTTACGGATCACTTTCGCGGCAGCGGCCGCCAGGTCCTCAGCCGTCATCGGGAACTGCCATGAGTGTGGGGCTGCTGCTTGTTACCCACGACGGCATCGGTGATCTGCTGCTGCAGACCGCGGAGAACATCTTCGGCAACCCTCCACTGAAGAGCGGCACCATCCCGGTAACGGATGATTCCGATCGGGAACAGCTCCTGCAGCAGGCGATACAGTTGGCGGACCGCCTCGACGACGGGGACGGGGTACTGGTGCTGACCGATCTTTTCGGCTCCACACCGGCGAATATCGCCACTGATCTGCAGCAGGAGAATCGGATTAACGTGGTTTCCGGTGTAAATCTCCCGATGTTATTGAAGGTATTCAACTACGCTTCCCTCGATCTGGCGACGTTGACGGAAAAGGTGCTTAGCGGCGGCCAAAAAAGCATCCTGGCATGCCGACGCAAAGAGTAGCGGGGTGGATCATGATCAGCAGGGAGATAACCATCATTAACAAACTCGGGCTGCATGCGCGGGCGGCCGCAAAGCTGGTTACCTGCGCCAGCGAATTCCACAGCAATATCCAACTCTCCAACAACGAACAGACGGTCAACGGTAAAAGCATCATGGGAGTAATGATGCTCGCTGCGGGTAAAGGCACGGTGTTATTGCTGAGCGCGGAAGGGGAGGACGAGACGGCGGCCATGGAAGCGCTGGAGGCCCTGATCCGGGACCGCTTCGGCGAAGGTGAATAGGGATTTCCGGATATTTTCCCGACCGCCCCGATCCCGGTCGCAAAATGGCTCGTTCCAGCGCTAAAAATTCCGCGTCCCCTCTCCCGGTCCATCTCCCCGCCTGTTAAACTGTGCCCGGAATCGGTACCCGAGAACACCCTTTTCCGTTGAGGAGACAGACACCGTCATGTCCGCCCAGGCTCCTGAAAACAATCAAGACACCCGCCTGCAGCGACTGCACGAACTGCTCGACAGCGGCACCCTGCAGCAGTCTGAACGCCTGCTCAACGCCCTCACCCCCGGAGAAATCGCCCACATCCTGGAAGCGCTCCCCCTGGCCAAGCGTGAAATCGTCTGGGAACTGGTGGAACCGGAAAAGGACGGCGAGGTGCTGGTGGAGCTGGCGGATGAGGTACGTGCCGACCTCATCAGCCGCATGGACCGCGAAGAGGTCGTCGCCCTCAGCGAAAACCTCGACACCGACGACCTGGCCGACCTGGTCCAGGAGCTTCCCCATTACATCGCCAGCGAGATCCTCGCCTCCCTCGATACTCAGAACCGGAATCGTTTAGAAACCGTTCTCTCCTATCCGGAGGATACCGCCGGCGGTCTGATGAATCCGGATGTGGTCACCGTCCGACCGGAGGTGACCCTGGACGTGGTAATGCGTTACCTGCGGCTGCTGAGGGACAAGATCCCGACCCACACCGACAGCCTTTTCGTGGTCAACCGGGAGGGTAAATACCTCGGGGTCCTTTCTCTCGCGATCCTGGTAACCCATGACCCTAATGAGATCGTCGCCGAGGTGATGTCGCTGGACGTAAAACCCATCCCCGTCACCTGGGAAGATAATCAGGTGGCCAACCGCTTTGAACAGCACGACCTGCTCTCCGCCCCGGTAGTGGATGAAGAGGGCAAACTGCTCGGCAGAATCACCGTAGACGACGTGGTGGACGTAATCCGTGAAGAGGGCGAACACGTATTCATGGGTCAGGCCGGTCTTTCCGAGGCGGAGGATATGTTTGCGCCGGTCCTGGTCAGCGCACAACGCCGCGCCCTCTGGCTGGGCCTCAACCTGATCACGGCGTTTCTCGCCTCCTGGGTAATCGGTCATTTCGAAGCAACCATAGAGAAGGTGGTGGCGCTGGCGGTGCTGATGCCGATCGTCGCCAGTATGGGCGGTATCGCCGGCACCCAGACCCTTACCTTGACCATCCGCGGCATCGCCCTGGGGCAGATCAGCGGCAAAAACGCCCGGCAACTGCTGCTGAAAGAGATGGCCGTAGGTGTGTTTAACGGCTTGATCTGGGCAGCGGTGGTGGCGGTCATCGCCGGCGCCTGGTTCAACAGCAGCGATATCGCCATACTGATCGCCGCCGCCCTGGCCATCAACCTGATATTTGCCGCCTTTACCGGGGCCGTCCTGCCGCTGGCCCTGGAAAAGATAGGCATCGACCCGGCCCTGGCGGGAGGTGTCCTGTTGACCACCGTCACCGACGTGGTCGGGTTTCTCGCTTTTCTGGGGCTGGCAACGCTCTATCTGCTGTAGATGATCATGGACGCGCTTATCGAAACAGAGAACCTGTCCCGCTATTTCGGTGATTTCTGCGCCGTCCGGGAGGTTAGCTTTCAACTCCGGCGGGGTGAAATCCTCGGTTTTCTCGGCCCGAACGGGGCCGGAAAATCCACCACCATGCGCATGCTCAGCGGCGGCTTGGCACCCAGCGGCGGAAAGATACGCCTGAACGGCATCGACCTGCTGGAACAGCCGATCAACGCCAAGAAGAGTCTGGGGTTTCTGCCGGAACAACCTCCTCTGTATCCCGATCTGACGGTGGACGAATATCTTCTTTTCTGCGCCAGGCTGCGCCGGGTTGCCGATCCCAAAGGCGCGGTACAACGTACCAAGGGACAGTGCGGCCTGGAACAGAGCGGCGGTCGCCTGATAGCCAACCTCTCCAAAGGTTACCGCCAACGGGTGGGCATCGCCCAGGCCATTATCCACGACCCCGAGATCATCATCCTGGACGAACCCACCAGCGGGCTGGACCCGAACCAGATCCAGGAGATCCGTCAGCTTATTCGCAGCCTGGGAGAGAACTACGGTGTCCTGCTCTCCACCCACATCCTGCCGGAGGTGGAGACGGTCTGCGGACGAGTACTCATCCTGCACAGGGGGCAACTGGTGTTCTCCGAGGCCCTGGAAACGGAACACCTCCAGGGACCACCCCCCAGCGTGCTTGTCGGCCTGGAACAGCCGCCGACAGCGAATGAGCTCATGCAGCTGCCCGGCGTGGAGCGGGTGGAAACGCTGGACGAGAGACGTTTTCGGCTGCATCTGAATGCCGACGCCGCGGCCACCGCCCTATCGGAGGCTATGGTTCGGCACGGCTGGGGGCTGTCGCAACTGATCCCGGAGTATCGCGACCTGGAGCGGATCTTCACCCAACTCACCACAACGGAGGCGGCGTAAGGTGCTCGCCATTACCCTACGGGAACTGCGCAGCCTGTTTCTGTCGCCCCTGGCCTGGACCCTGCTCGGGGTAATGCAGTTTATCCTGGCATGGCTGTTCCTGGGCCTGATTGAACAGTTCCTGCAGGACCAACCCCATCTGGCGGCCGTCGCCAACGCTCCGGGCGTCACCGACCTGGTAGCGGTACCGCTGCTGCTCTGGGCGGCTGTTGTGATTCTACCGCTGATTCCGTTGCTCAGCATGCGGCTGTTCGCCGAGGAGTACCGGAGCAACAGCTTCAGCCTGCTGTTGTCCGCCCCGGTATCCCTCACCCGCATCGTGCTGGGGAAGTACCTGGCCCTGTTGCTGATCCTGGGCAGCATGCTGCTGCTCACCGCCCTGATGCCCCTCTCCCTGCTGCTGGGCGGCAACCTGGATCTGGGGAAGCTGGCGGCCGGCCTGATGGGGCTGAGCCTGGTATTGGCCGCTTTCGGCGCCATCGGCCTGTTCTTCTCCAGCCTTACCAACCAACCCGCCGTGGCCGCTATCGCAACTTACGGCCTACTAATGTTCCTTCTAATAATCTACTTGGTAAGCGGATCCGATAATGGGGGCGGCTCGCCGTTCTTCTGGCTCTCCCCCGTTTTCCATTATTCCCAATTGCTGTCCGGATTAATCAGGAGCGGAGACCTGATTTATTTCCTGCTGCTGATCACGACCTTCCTGCTGCTGACCATCCACCGGCTGGAACGCCGGCGCCTGCTGGACTGAAACGACCATGGAGCAGCGAAACCGTCAACGTCTGCTGATGCGATTGCAGAATATCCTGTTCTATGTGCTGTTCGCGGTGGCCGTGGGGCTGACCGGCTGGCTCAGCAGCAGCTACTCCTTCACCTGGGACTGGAGCGCCGGAGCGCGCAACAGCCTCTCCGAGACCAGCCAGCAGTTGCTGGAACGCCTGGAATCGCCCCTGAATATCGTCTCCTTCTCCCCGGAGGATCCGCAACTGCGCCGCCAGATCAGCGACATCATCGCCCGTTACCAGCGCTACAGCGACAAGATCACCCTGGAGTTCGTCAACCCCGATACCCGGCCAGATCAGGTGCGACAACTGGGAATACAGGTCGCCGGCGAGTTGCGGCTGACCTACCAGGGCCGCTCGGAGAACCTGCGTACCCTCAGTGAAGAGGCTCTCAGCAACACCATTCAGCGCCTTATCCAGCAGCAGGACCGCTGGATCGGGATCCTGGAGGGCCACGGGGAACGCCGTTTCGACGGGCGGGCCAACCACGACCTGGGGGGATTCGGCGAGGAGCTGCGGCAAAAGGGGTATCACCTGCAACCCCTGAACCTGGCCGATACCCCGGAGATCCCCGAGAACATCGCCGTACTGGTGATCGCCGGGCCCCGGGTGGACTACCGGGCGGACGAGGTTGCCCGGATCTCGGGGTACATCGAGGGGGGAGGCAATCTCCTCTGGCTGCTGGAGCCGGAACCCCTGCACGGGCTGGATCCCCTTTTGCGCCAGCTCGGGCTGTCCCTGCTTCCCGGGACCGTCGTGGATGCCAACGCCTCCGCCCTGGACCTGAAGGATCCCGCCATGGCCCTGGTGCCCCGCTATCCGGACCATCCCGTCACCCGCGGTTTCGCGCTGGTCACCCTCTATCCCCATGCGGCGGCACTGGAACACACGGACAAGGACGGGCCCTGGCAGAGCACCCCCCTACTGAGCACCCTCCCCCAGTCCTGGAACGAGTCCGGGCCGTTGCGGGGAGAAGTGACACGGGACGAGAATAAAGGGGAGCGGCCGGGCCCGCTCTCCATCGGTATCGCCCTGGACCGAACCCTGGGCGACAGACAGCAACGGATCCTGGTTATCGGCGATGGGGATTTCCTCAGCAACAGCTTTATGGGCAACGGCGGCAACCTTAATCTGGGTCTGAACATCCTCCGCTGGTTGAGCGGCGACGATAAACTGCTGAATATCCCGGCCCGCACCGCCCCCGATCGGACCCTGGAGCTCTCCACCACCGCCGGCGCCGTCATCGGCCTGGGATTCCTGTTTCTGTTGCCGTTGCTGCTGCTCGCCGCGGGCCTACTGATCTGGTGGCGGAGACGGAAGCTGTAAAGTGAAACGACAGCTGCTCCTCACCCTGGGGCTGGCGGCGGTGGTGCTGCTGTTGGCCCTCGCCGCCTGGCTGCTGCCGGAACGCTCCCCGCCCCGGGAAACGGTGCCCCTCACCACCCTGAAACCGGGGATGATCGATTCCATTCGGATCAGCAACCACCGGGGCGAGTTCCTGCTGGAACGTCGTGCAACGGGCTGGGTGATGTCACAGCCTTACAACGTGGCCGCCAATGAGTTCCTTATCCACAAGCTGTTGCAGATCACTCAGGCCGACAGCCTGGAGCGTTTTCCCGTGCCCACCGGCCGTTTGGTGGAATTCGGCTTGGAACCGCCGCAGGCGGTTCTGGACCTGGGGCCGGTACATATGGAGATGGGCGGCACCGATCCCATCAATCATCGCCGCTATCTGCGCATCGGCGACACCCTGCACCTGATCCAGGACCGGTTTCCCCATCACCTGCTGGCGGGTGCGGAGGCGTTCGTTAACCTGGGACTGGTCCCGCCTCGACAGACCCTCACCGCCATCCGCGCCCCCGGCTGGCGGCTGGCAAAAGGCGAGGACGGAAGATTGGTTCTGGACCCGCCGGATGAAGCCCTCTCCGTGGACGACCTGCAGCGCAAGCTCCAGCGTTGGCAACAGGCCCAAGCCACCCGGGCAGTTCCCCTGCAAGGGGATACCGCGGCACCTGAACTGGAGTTGACCCTCGAAGGAGAGGCGTCCCCCCTGCGTTACCGGATAATCGAAAGGGACAACAGGGTGCTGCTGCTGCGATCGGACCTGGGACTCGCTTTCCGTCTTCCCGGCGGATCCGATCTGCTCCTGCCGCCGACGCCGCAGGAGGGACCGTGAGGTGCCGGAACTACCTGAGGTCGAAACCACTCGCCGCGGCATCGCGCCGCACATCGACGGAAGAAAAATCCTCAAGGTGGTGGTAAGGCAGCGTCGGCTGCGCTGGCCTGTCTTCGCCGGGCTGGAGAAGGTCCTGACCGGTCAGCGCATACATCGGGTGGAGCGACGCGCCAAATATCTGCTGCTGATACTGGACCGGGGCACACTGATTATCCATCTCGGCATGTCCGGCAGTCTGCGGCTGGTACCGGCGGGCACTGCGGCGGAACCCCATGATCATTTCGATCTGGTATTCCGGAACAATATACTGCGGTTACGCGATCCGCGCCGTTTCGGCGCCGTCCTCTGGACCCGGCAACCTCCGCAACAGCACCCACTGCTTCGCCACCTGGGTCCGGAACCGTTGTCCGAGGATTTTAACGGCGACCTGCTCTTCCGCTGCTCCCGGGGCCGGCGGACGGCGGTAAAGAGCCTTCTTATGGATGGGAAGATCGTGGTGGGGGTCGGCAATATTTACGCCAACGAATCGCTCTTCCTGGCGGGCATCTACCCCGGACGCCCCTGCAACCGCATCTCGAAAGACCGCTATCACACCCTGGCCATGACAGTAAAACAGGTGCTGCGGGAAGCGATCCGACAGGGCGGAACCACCCTCAGAGATTTTCGTCAGGGGGACGGTCAACCCGGCTATTTCGCGCAGCAACTGCTGGTCTACGGCAAGGAAGGCCAACCCTGCCCGCGCTGCGGTCGACCCCTGAAGCAACAACGCATAGGCCAGCGCTCCAGTTTCTTCTGTTCCCGGTGTCAGAGGTAGAGGTTGCAGGAGCCCGGTCCTCCGGGCGAATAAGCCCGCGGACCGGGCTTACCGTTGAATTAAAAACTTAAAGCAGGAAGTTTGTAGTTAACAGTTATCAGTTCCGAGTCGTCAGGCGTGAGGCGGGACGGAAACCCAGCCGCAAAACAACGCATATCACCCCCAAGGTCCGCTAATATTATTTACCCTGCTAAGAACCGGCTTCCAACTCCTGCTCCCGCAGGTACTTCACCTTTTTCCCGGCCTTTTCACCGACAAAAGCCGTGAACTCCTCAAAGTTCTCGTAGCCCATCTGTTGAGCATAGGCCGCCACGCTTCCGATCAGTTTCCGTGTAGCGGCGATCTCTTCATGGCTGCGGCCACAGCCTTCGCAATGGGTTCCGTCTTCGGTACAGTAATCCTTCCCGCGACAAGGGGTAAATTGCATATCGAATGCTCCTCCACAATTCCCTAGACCTGACTTGGCAACAAAACTTTTACACTGAAACCTGTATAGACACAATGCATAACACGCCACGTGTCTCATTTTGATATGGTGCCAAGCAAGGCAACCACCTAAACTGAGGGTGTCGACAGTTCAGGAAACAGGAAGAAACCACCATGGTTCTTGATGAAATTCTTATCCCCACGCTGATGGCCCGACCCGGCATGAAAGTGGGTGATGCATTTCGCGAATGCGTGGAAAAACACGTGCCGGGGATTCCATACTGTAACGATGCTGGAGAGATCACGGGACGAATTTCCATTCGCCATGTCTTTCGCGAGGTTTGCGTACCTTCGGATGTGGTCAGCGGAGCCCATCTGCTCGGCGATGAGTTAACCCACCTGGATCTCCCGGATATCGAGAAATGCCGCATCCTGGACGAACCCGTCGAGAGATTCCTTCTTACGAAAACCCCTTTCCTTACCTCCAACTCTCCGGTAGTCAAAGCCATCGCACTGATGGAGAAATTTAATTCAACCTATGCATTCGTGGTAGACGAACAATACCGGGGAGTCATCACCCAACTAGGCATCGCCACCCTGTTGCTTAACCATCTAAAAGGCTATCCGCAGGGATGTGCAACTGATGCATAGCAACGCCTCCATGCTGGTATCCGCCGTCATTCTGGTCGGTACCTACGCTCTCATCTTCAGAGAGATAATTGACCGCACAACCGCGGCTATCCTGGGATCAGTAGTGATGATTGGGACAGGCATGGCCATGGGCTTCTATTCCCAAGAAGCCGCCCTGACCGCCATCGACGCCAATACCATTTTCCTGCTTGCCGGCATGATGATGGTGGTTGCGCTGCTGCACCCCACCGGGGCCTTCGATTACACCGCCGTCCGCATAGCCCAGTTATCCAAAGGGGACCCGAGGAAACTCCTGATCTATCTGAGCCTGGCGGTAAGCGTGATCAGCATGATCCTGGACAATGTGACCACTGTGATCGTGTTTGCCCCGCTGACCATACTTATCTCCCGCATCCTGAGACTGAATCCTTTTCCGTTCCTTATCGCGGAGGCGATGATGTCCAACGTGGGCGGCGTCGCGACCCTGGTCGGCGACCCTCCTAACATCATGATCGGCAGCGCGGGAAATATCGACTTCACCTCGTTCCTGGTACACATGGCCCCGCCCGTGGTGGCGATCTGGCTCTGCACCGTCGGCCTGCTGCTGTTTCTGTTCCGTAAGGAACTCGCCCTGCCGTCTCTCTCATCCCTCGAGCTCGATCATGCCAAGGCGATTAAGGATCCGTCGCGACTGAGGCGCACGCTGATCGCATTAGCGATTATTGTGGTGCTCTTCTTTATACACCACACGCTGCATCTCTATCCCGCCTATGTCGCCTTCGTCGGACTGTCCATCGCCCTGATTCTGCTGCGGCCGAAACCGGACGATCTGTTCGGAGCGGTAAACTGGTCGGTATTGATCTTTTTTTGCGGCCTTTTCATGATTGTCGGCGGCGTCGAGGCCTCCGGCCTTCTTGACCTGATAGGCGAACAGTTGGGAACACTGGCAAAAGAGCCGGACGAACTGCTGCTCACCTGCGTGGTGCTCATGTGGGCAGCCGCACTGCTCAGCGCCATCGTGGACAATATCCCTTTTACGGTCACCATGATCCCGATCATCCTCGGTCTCGAATCCCAGGGAGTAAATGTCAATCCGCTTTGGTGGGCGCTCGCTCTCGGAGTCGGACTCGGGGGCAATGCCACCCATATCGGCGCAACCGCCAACCTGATCGTGGTGGCCGAGTCCGAGCGCTGCGGCATCAGCGATGCGCGCATTTCTCCCACAACCTGGCTCAGACACGGCATCCCCACCACGCTGGCCAGCCTGATCCTGGCCACCTTCCTGTTCGTTATCTTTTTTGATTATTTCATCTGAGCCCTTTAACCGCCTCCCCGGTGCGAAACTTGAAGGCGCGGTAAAGGCGATGCATTATGCTCCGGATAGAGCCGCACAAAAAAGTTGATGCGTTGGGGAAAACGCTTTTTCAGCTAAAGGATTATTCTTCATGCAATATCGATCACTTGGCGACACCGGCCTGAAAGTAAGCGTAATCTGCCTGGGCAGCATGACCTGGGGCGAGCAGAACAGCGAACAGGAAGGCCACCAGCAACTCGATTACGCCCTGGACCAGGGTATCAATTTCATCGACACCGCCGAGTTGTATGCCATCCCTCCGAGAGCCGAGACCTATGGGCGAACTGAAGAGATCATCGGCAGTTGGCTGGAACTTCGCGGCAACCGCGATCAGGTCATTCTGGCCAGTAAGATTGCCGGTCCCGGGGAGGGATGGATAGACCATATACGTGACGGCAAGACCCGATTCGATAAGGAGAACCTGCAGCGCGCCCTGGACGAAAGCCTGCGGAGATTGCGCACCGATTATATCGATCTCTATCAGCTTCACTGGCCGGAACGCAAGACCAACTGTTTCGGACAACGGGGATATATCCACCAAGACGCCCCCTTTACCCCCGTATTGGAAACGCTTTCAGCACTGCAGGACCTGGTAACCGCCGGTAAGATCCGGCACATCGGCCTTTCCAACGAAACACCCTGGGGAGTGATGAAATTTCTGCAGACCGCCGAGGCGTTTAATCTGCCGCGGACGGTCTCTATACAGAACCCGTACAGCCTGCTGAACCGCCTGTTCGAGACAGGGCTGGCGGAGATCGCTCATCGTGAAGGAACCGGACTGCTGGCCTACTCTCCCCTCGGATTCGGCGTTCTTTCCGGGAAATATCTGGAAGGTCGGGCGGAGGAGCGCGACCGGTTGCGACGCTTTCCGGATTATGATCGATACAGCAATCCCCAGGCCCTGGCGGCAACCGCCGAGTATGTGGCCCTGGCCCGCGATCACGGCATGAGTCCGGCGCAGATGGCCCTTGCCTACGTCAACAGCCGCCCGTTCCTTACCAGCAACATCATAGGCGCAACCACCATGGAGCAGTTGCGGGAGAATATCGACAGCGCCAACCTGACACTCTCAGAAGAGGTGCTGGAGGGGATCGAAAGCATTCATACCCGCCATCCAAACCCCAGCCCCTGAAGCATCCCGCCGAGGTCAGTTTGGGCGCGAAGGATCGCATCGTGGCGGATTTTCGGAACGCGCGCTCAAACGGATTTTATATGCCAAACCTCATTGACATAGTCCTGCACCGTGCGATCGCTGGAAAACCGCCCCATCCTGGCCACGTTAAGGACGGCACGGCGTGTCCACTCTTCCGGATCCTTGTAAATGGCCTCAACCTCCCCCTGGCAACGCAGGTAGTCTTCAAAGTCCGCCAGCGCCAGATAAGGATCATAGTGAACCAGATGATCATATAGTGCGTGGTGCCGGCCCACATCCCCCGAGGAGAAGAAGCCGCTTCCGATCTGATCCAGGGCATGGCTCAGTTCACTTTCGGGAT
Organism: Sedimenticolaceae bacterium; assembly: GCA_050287965.1. Classification (GTDB taxonomy): domain Bacteria; phylum Pseudomonadota; class Gammaproteobacteria; order Chromatiales; family Chromatiaceae; genus CBFDBF01. The sequence goes on along the minus strand of JBNKCX010000029.1, from coordinate 55,531 downwards.
CACGAAAGCGTGCCGGATCGTAACCCTGTTCGCGCAGAGCCCGCACCTCTTCTATGCGCAGACCGAACAGGAAGAAGTTCTCCGCCCCGACCTCTTCACGAATCTCGATATTGGCCCCATCCAGCGTTCCGATGGTCAACGCGCCGTTTAACGCCAGTTTCATGTTCCCCGTTCCCGAGGCCTCCATACCTGCAGTGGATATCTGCTCCGACAGCTCGGCCGCGGGTATGACCGTCGCCGCGGTGCTGACATCGTAGTTCGGGATAAATACCACCTTGAGAAATTCCGCCGCCCGCGCATCATTATTTATCACGGCAGACACGTCGTGAATCAAGCGGATCAGCCCCTTCGCCATCTGATAACTGGGCGCCGCCTTGCCACCGAATATGATGGTACGCGGCACCCCGTCCCACCTTCCCTCGGCGCTGAGAATCCGGTTATACAGGACAATGGCATGCAACAGGCAGAGGTGCTGGCGCTTATATTCATGTATCCGTTTGACCTGAACATCGAAAAGGGAGACCGGATTCACCTGTATTCTGGTGCGCCACTCAATAATCTGGGCCAGCCACTCCTTGTTCTTTTTTTTCACTTCCCGGAAGCGGGCGCGAAAGGCCGGATCTTCAGCCAGCGGCTCCAGCCGGCGCAGTGCCGAAAGATCCACCCGCCACTGCGGCCCGATATATTCGTCTATGAGTTCACTGAGACCCGGATTCGCCTGACACAACCAGCGCCGCGGAGTGATACCGTTGGTGATATTCAGGAACCGTTCCGGATATAGCGTGTAAAAATCCTTGAACAACTGCTCTTTCAACAACCTTGAATGAAGTTTTGAAACACCGTTGACGCGGTGACTGCCGACGATGGCCAGGTGCGCCATGCGCACACGGCGCTCTCCTGATTCGTCGATCAACGACATTTGACGCAAGCGCCGGGAATCTCCCGGAAAATGGCTCGCAACCTCCTTCAGAAAACGCAGGTTGATTTCGAAGATTATCTGCAGATGACGCGGCAACAGACGCTCAAACATCTCTACGGGCCAGGTCTCCAAGGCCTCCGGAAGCAGGGTGTGGTTGGTATAGGCGAAGGTTGCACGGGTGATATTCCATGCGCTATCCCATGGCAAGTGATGTCGATCCACCAGCAACCGCATCAGCTCGGCGATTGCCAGGGCGGGATGGGTGTCATTAAGTTGAATGACGACCTTTTGCGGCAACGCCGTCAGATCATCGTGACAATCAAGATAGCGGCGCAGAATATCCTGCAGGGAAGCACTGACAAAGAAATACTCCTGCTTCAGGCGCAACTCCCTTCCAAGGCCGGTTTCGTCACTGGGATATAGGACCTTGGACAGGTTCTCCGACTCGGTCTTATGCTCGACAGCACCGATGTAATCCCCGACCTGGAAATCCTGCAGTTCGAATTCACGCGTCGATTTCGCCGCCCACAGCCGCAGGTTATTCACCGTGCCGTTGCGGAAACCGGGCACCGGCATATCATGGGCCATTGCCATGACCTGCCCGCCGGGAAGCCAGGAACATTGCCGGTCACCGGCCTCGTCGCTGTATCCCAGAACCCTCCCCCCGTAGTAGACCGGATAGATCACTTCCGAGCGAGGAAACTCCCAGGGGTTTCCGTAACGCAACCAGTTCTCGGGATGCTCCACCTGCACACCCCCTTCGATGCGCTGGTTGAACATTCCGTATTCATAGCGGATCCCGTACCCATAGCCCGGCAGCCCGAGGGAGGCCAGGGAATCCAGCAGACAGGCCGCCAATCGGCCCAGCCCCCCATTACCCAGCGCCGCTTCGTCTTCCAGGCCGTAAAGTTCCTCGTAATCGAGACCCAACTGCGACAGCGCCTCCCGAACCTCTTTATCTACGCCCAGACTGAGAATGCTTGCGGTCAGACTGCGGCCGATCAAAAACTCGAGGGAGAGGTAATAGACCCGTTTAACGTCATTCTCATAATAGCTGCGGGTCGACGCCATAAACCGCTCCACCAGCCGGTCCCGTATGGTCAATACCAGGCTTTTGTACCAGTCGCGATCCGTGGCCGTATCCTTGGTCTTGGTAAGGGAGTAGGTCAGGTGCTGCACAATGGAATCGCGAATCGAATCGGTATCTATCCCCAGATGAAGATCTTCGCCATCCTTATTGATATTGAAATACATTAAACCCCCTCCATTGACCCGGAAACAGACCCGAAACCACTGCCGTCAGTATTGGAACTGAGCAACAACCTCATAACCGTTTTCCGGTTTCCACCCCCAGGAATAGGTCTGCAGATTTCGAACCGCCAGAACTTCCGCCGTCTGAAATGATTCGGAATCGAAAGCGCAACCGTAGCTGGTTCTCATCCTGCCCCGTACCGTCTGATAACGGCTTTTGATGATGACGACGTAGGCGTGGGCAAGTTCGGTCAGGGCCTGCGGGTGGACATCGATATAACGGCCCTGGTGACCCTGCTCCCGAAGCTTTTCCTTTGCCTTTTCCGTGGCGCTTAGAGCTGTTTCCTCGGCGCCGGTAACCCACTCCACAGCGAGGGAGTCACCCAGTTTCTTGGCCACCACGCAGCTCCCGCCCGCCTGACCCACGCCCGGAAGAAACACCACGACCAACATTAAAGAGGTGATCGTCCTTACGCCAGCTGTATTGCTCATAAAACCACTCCGAGAAAGTGCCTAAAGAATCAACCAATAAGTAAAGACTTCCGGCTGTTAACTTCGTTCCCGGCAGGGGCCCGCCTTTGGAAAAGGCTAGGTCCGATCCCAGGGGGGTGTCAAGCACACCGCAACCCAGGGATCAGAAAACGCCAAACAAACCTGATCTATTCACGGCGCCCAGTGCCGGCAGGACCAATACGCCGCCGAGGACGGCAAGAAGCAGAAAAGCGAATCGCCGCATCAAGCGCAGCGGCAACCGGTTGGCCAGCCGCCGGCCCAGTTGCGCGGTAAGCACGGTTATCGGAAGACATAGCAGAGCAAGAATCAGCATATTCACACTGTAGCCGTCTTCCAGGGTAAGCAGGGTGGTACGCCAGGCCGCCGCTATCCAGAAGATTGACAGCAGCGTAGCCCGAATCGCCGGTATGCCCAGCGGTTGGCGATAGAGCAGATAGATGATCGGCGGCCCGCTGGTGTTAAACAGTCCACCGAAAACACCGCCCCCGAAACCGACCGCCAGATGGGTAAGGGTCCCACTCGCTCGCAACCGGGGGTCGGGTTTGAATACCATGCTCACACTGGCCGCCAGGATAAACACCCCCAGGAGCAGCCGCAGCAGCAGAGGAAGATTGGCATCCAGATAAGAGAGCAGGAAAAATCCCACCGCCACACCGGGAACCAGGCCTGAAAGTAACGGTGCCAGGCTGCGCTTTTCTATCTCTTCCAGGTGACCGTACAACGCCGTGGTTGCGTTGATGACAACCACCAGGCTGATAACCCCGGCAGTAAAAGGAATTGGGGCGATATCAAAAGCGGTTACCGCCCCCATAACCACCAGCCCCAGCGCGAACCCGCTAAACGCCTGCGTAAAGCTTCCGAGGCCGACCAGGATAAGGAAGGCCGCCGTTCGCCAGATATTCAGTTCAAACTCCACGCGCCTGTCCCGCTGCAGAGCTCAAAGCACCGAAGCGCCCCCGAAAAAAAACGAACCCGGAAATGAACAAGGCCCCGAAACGGGGCCTTGTAGGATACGAATCGACGAAGATCGGTCACAATCAGGAGGATAGGCGCTCGTACTTGGCCATCAGCTCCTCGTTGCTCTCTTCGTGATCGGGATCTTTCACGATGCAGTCCACCGGACAAACCTCGACACACTGCGGTTCGTCGAAATGGCCCACACACTCAGTGCAACGATCGGGGTCGATCACATAAATCTCATCGCCCTCGCTGATCGCGTCGTTAGGACACTCAGGCACACACACATCACAATTGATGCACTCGTCATTAATAATTAAAGCCATATTTAAACTCCTGAATTTTGGGCCAACCGCCCCGATTTCTAACTCCCAGCCGTCAGCGAACCTTATCAGCCAATGCGGCCGCCACCGCCGGATGGACAAAATCCTTGACATCCCCACCCAACGCGGCAATCTCCCGCACCAGGCTCGACGAGATGTAAGAAAACTTCTCCGCCGGCGTGAGGAACATTGTCTCCACGTCCGGCGCCAGCCGCCGGTTCATTCCGGCCAGCTGAAACTCATATTCAAAATCCGATACCGCCCGCAGGCCCCTTAATATAACGGCGGCACCGCACTCCCTGGCGAAATCAACCAGCAGGGTATCAAACTCCCGGACCTCAACATTCTGCACGCCCGACAGCGCATTCTGCGCAAGTTTAACACGTTCATCCAGCCTGAATACCGGCTGTTTACCGGGATTTGCCGCAATGGCCACCACCACCTTGTCAAAAAGACGCGCGGCCCGTGCGATGATATCGCTGTGACCATTAGTGATCGGGTCAAAGGTACCGGGGTAAACCGCTGTCTTCATGTGCTCTGTCTACCGGATGAAAAGATAATATTATCAGAATCTGAGATGTCAAATGACAATAATCAGGATAGAGGGGAATTTCGACCGCCGCCTGGATTCGTCAACAGGAACTGACCAGATAATAGGCCACCTGCCCCGCTTTTTTATCCCGCAGGACCTGCCAGCCCTCTGGCAGAACCGGAAGTCCTCGGCCTGCCTCCGTCTCGATATATACCAGAGCCCCGGGTTTCAGCCAGCCGTTCCGCTGCAGCAGCTCGCAGCAGGTCCCGAGCAGATCCTCCGCGAACGGCGGATCAAGAAAAACAATGTCAAACGGTTCTCCCGGTTTCTGTAACCAGGAAACCGCGTCCACCTCCAGGACTTGAACCAGATGCTCTCCAAGCACCTCGACATTTGCCTGCAGTTGCCGCACCGCCACCTTGGCCCGTTCCAACAGGACCACCCGTCCGGCGCCCCGGGAAGCAGCCTCCAGACCCAATGCCCCGCTACCGGCAAAGAGATCGAGACAAGCCGCGCCCGGCAGCCTTGTCTGCAGCCAGTTAAACAACGTTTCCCGGATCCGGTCCCCGGTGGGACGAAGCCCCGGCAGATCCGGTACCGGTAGTTTCCGACCCCGGTGGGTACCGCCGATAATGCGTACCTGGTTGGCCGGTTTTTGTCCCTTACTCATTCGGCTTCGTGCCCTTTGCATACACTCCAAACGAAATTATCCGCAAATGAACGGCTGTAAACGCAAATAATATTTATTGAACCCTTAAATAGTTCCTTGCTTCTGAACATATCACAGCTCGGCGGGACAAATGGTTCAGTAAATACTTCGCGTTCCTCTGCGGACTGAACAAATACTGTGTCCGTCAATCAGCTTCGCCGCCCACGATGACGGTCACCAGTCGATCCGGTTGCACGCGACGACGAAAGGCCTCCTTGATCTGGTCAGCGGTAACCCGATTCACGTTGTCGACAAAGGTATCGAGATAGTCGAGGGGCAGTTCATAGAAACCGATCATACCCAGATATTCCACGATCTTACCGTTACTGGCGATATTCAGGGGGAACCCCCCGGTGATGTTCTTCTTTGCGGCTTCCAACTCCTGCGCACTCGGCCCCTGATCCATAAACCGGGTCAGGGTCGTCCGCAGAACCGTCAGCGTCTCCGCCACTTTCGCGTTCTGTGTCTGGGCACCGATTACAAACGGTCCCTGCGTCCGCATGGGAGCGAAATAGCTGTAGACGCTGTAGGAAAGACCCCGCTTTTCCCGGACCTCTTCCGCCAATATTGAGACCAGCCCGTTGCCGCCCAGGATATGATTGCCCAGGTACAACGGAAAATAGTCCGGATCCCCCCGTTGCATCCCCGGCTGCCCCAGCAAGATATGAGACTGGCTGGAGGGGAACGGAATACGTACCTCCTCGGCGCTGTTCAGCATACTCACTTGCGGCAGTTCCGGCGCGTGTTCCCCGACCTGAAGTTGCGCGGTCAGACGGTCCGCCAGTTTCTCCGCCTGCTCCCGGGTCAGATCACCGACCAGGGCGACCACGGCGTTGGCAGCCACGTAGAACCTGCGGTGAAAGGCGCCCACGTCGTCCCGGGAAAGAGCCGCGATCGACTCTTTGGTGCCGCCGCTATGGATAGCGTAAGGATGTTCCCGGAACACCTCCTGAAAGAAGCGTCGCCTCGCCACCTCGCCGGGAGACTGCTCCAACCTGAGCAGGCCCGCCAACATCATCTGCCGGTTGCGCTCCAACGCATCCGTGGCGAAACTCGGCTTGCCGATTATGGTCGCCACCGTATCCACACTAACCTCTAGGGCCTCCTTTTCAGAGAGGGTGCGCACCGAAACCCAAGTCATGTCACGCAAGGCCCCGCTGTCCAGTTCCGCACCCACCGATTCCAGTCTCTCGGCGATCTCGGTTGCATCCCATTCACCCGCCCCTTCGGTCAGAAGACCGTTGGTCAACCGGGAAACACCCGGTGTCGCTCCATCCCTGGCACTGCCGGCATCGAAAATCACCCGAATATCCACCATCGGCAGATCCGGGGCCGCGACAAACAGCACCCGCGCCCCGTTCGCCGTACGCCAGGAGTCGATCTTCGGTCCAGCCAGGACACCTGGCGCCGCGAGCAGCAGGGTCAGCAGCAATAAGCCGGTAAGCGTTTTTCCTCTATTGGCCATGTCGACCTCCCTCCACCGGGGGTTCCAACCGCTTCTGATCCATAGGCAACGGATCCAGGGAGGCCACGGTAAGATTCTGGTCAATCAGGTACTTGCGCGCCACCGCCCGTACCTGCTCCGCGGTAACCGCCTTGATTTTCTCCACGTACTCATCCAGAAGTTGCCACCGCAGGCCGATGGTCTCCAGCATCCCCATCTGCATGGCCTGATAGAACACCGAATCCAGTTGATAGACCTCGCCGGCGACCACCTGCGCCCGCACCCGGGCCAGTTCCTGCTCCGTCACCAGTTCCTGCTGGAGCCGCGCCACCTGACTGCGCAGTGCCTTCTCCAACTCTTCCACCGTGTGCTCTTCCCGCGGAACTCCACTCAGGGTCAACATGGCGGGCATGCGGGAAAAGGCGCTGTAACCCGCTCCGGCGGAGACCGCAATTTCCTGACCACGAATGAGATCGCGACTAAGACGGGCGCTTTCGCCGCCATCGAGGATAGCCGCCAGCATCTCCAGCGCATAGGGCTCCCACTGCTCCGCGGTGCTGCCCACAACCGGGGTCTTATACCCGAGTATCAGGAAGGGCTGCTGTGCCGGCGCCTGCACCACGGTACGAACGATGCCGCGCTGCGGCGGCTCCCGCAACGAGCGGATACGCTGCCGGGGTTCCGCCTTGAAGGCTCCGAAATACCTCTCAGCCAGCCCCAGCACCTGTTTCGGTTCCACATCCCCGACAACCACCAGAGTGGCGTTGTTTGGGGCATACCAGAGCCGATACCACTCCTGCAGATCTTCCACACCGAGGTTCTCAAGATCGTTCATCCAGCCGATCACCGGATTACGGTAGGGCAACACCTCATAGGCGACAGCACTGAACTGCTCATAGGTAAGGGCGGTCGGATTGTCTTCCGTGCGTAACCGCCGTTCCTCCTTGACCACCTCAATCTCCTTGGCGAACTCCTCGGCCGAGAGCCGCAGATTACGCATCCTATCGGCTTCCAGTTCCAGGGCTATGCCGAGGCGATCCTTGGCGATGATCTGATGGTAGGCGGTGTAATCCCGGCCGGTAAACGCGTTGTCATCGCCGCCGTTTGCCGAGATGATCCGGGAAAACTCGCCGGGTCCATGCTTCTCCGTACCCTTGAACATCATATGCTCAAGAACATGAGAGATACCGGTGATACCATCCGGCTCATAACTTGATCCCACCTTGTACCAGACCTGTGATGCGACTATGGGCGCACGGTGATCCTCTTTGACAATCACCTTCATGCCGTTCTTCAGGGTATATTCCTGCACGCCGCCCGCGGCCTGGGCCAGCGCAGTCAACGTCAGTAACAACAATGTCAGATAGCTGCGTCTCATTTTTATTCCATATGAAGATATTGCGGCGCCGGTGAAAATGTTAGCATTTGTCTGCACTGACACCGGGAACCCGACTTTCCGACAACACCGGACCGTGGCATTTTTCCAGAGCCGGAGGTCCGTGTCCAAGATATCGCCTGGGGTTGGAACGAAAGACACGCTTTGAACCGCAAGGTTCCGCGACCGAGAGGATCATTCTGAAGCACGATGTTTGGATTTGGAAAAAAAAGCAAGGCCGACAAGCCGTCCGACCCTGCAGAGGAGCAGCCGGAACAAACCGGGAAATTCCTCTCCCGCCTAAAAGACCGCCTGGCCCGCACTCGGAGCAACCTTACCGACGGCCTGGCCAATCTCCTGCTCGGCAGGAAATCCATCGATGCCGAACTGCTGGAGGAACTTGAAACCCTGCTGCTCCTGGCGGACGTCGGAGTGGACGCCACCGCCCGTATTGTCCAGGAGATCACCGAGCAGGTTAACCGCAGGGAACTCTCGGATCCGGAGGCCCTGACCAGGGTATTGAAAGACAAACTTCTGCAGATCCTCGCAACCTGCGAGACCGGAGTAAAACAGCCGGCGGAGGGGAAACCCCAGGTAATCCTCATGGTGGGAATCAACGGCGCCGGCAAAACCACCACCATCGGGAAACTGGCGAAACACCTGCAGCAGGAAGGAAAGAGCGTCATGCTGGCCGCCGGCGACACCTTTCGCGCAGCTGCCGTGGAGCAGCTCCAGACCTGGGGTGAACGCAACGGCATCCCGGTAATTGCACAACACTCGGGCGCCGATTCAGCTTCCGTGATATTCGACGCCCTGCAGTCCGCCACCGCCCGCAATATCGACGTCCTCATTGCCGATACGGCGGGGCGGCTGCATACCAAATCCAACCTGATGGAGGAACTGACCAAGATCGCCCGGGTGATGAAGAAAATCGATCCGGACGCCCCCCATGAAGTGATGCTGGTGGTGGACGCCACCACCGGCCAGAACGCCCTCAACCAGGCACTCCAGTTCGATCAGGCGGTGGGCCTGACGGGCATAACCCTGACCAAGATGGACGGTACCGCCAAGGGCGGAATCCTGTTTGCCGTTGCGGAGCGGCTGCACCTGCCTATCCGGTTCATCGGCGTAGGTGAATCAATCGAAGACCTGCGCCCTTTCAACGGACAGGAATTCGTGGAGGCACTTTTTGAATAAACCCGGAACCTGTCACCTGTTGCGCTCAACCCTATGATCTATCTGGATAACGTCACCAAACGGTACACCGGCGGTCACGAAGGACTGCGCAACGTCAACCTCCACATAGAACCGGGGGAAATGGTGTTTCTTACCGGTCATTCAGGGGCAGGGAAAAGCACCATGCTCCGGCTGCTGGGATTGCTGGAACGGAGCACCCGCGGGCAGGTACGAGTCGGCGGGCGTAACCTTAGCCGCTTGAAAGGGCGTCAGATCTCATATCACAGACGGGACGTCGGAATGATTTTTCAGGATTACCGGCTGTTGATGGATCGTACCGTATTCGACAACGTCGCCCTGCCGCTGGTGGTGGCGGGAGTGGGGTATGCGGAGGTTGGCCGCAGGGTGCGCGCCGCCCTGGACAAGGTCGGGCTTCTCGACCGGGAGAAGGCCTATCCCATCTCCCTTTCCGGCGGCGAACAACAGCGCGTCGGAATCGCCCGCGCCGTGGTTAACCGCCCCCCCCTGGTACTGGCGGACGAACCTACCGGCAATCTGGACCCGGCCTTGTCCAGAGAGATTATGGAGCTGTTTGTTCAGTTCAATCAGGTGGGGGTCACGCTGCTTATCGCCACCCACGATATCGACCTGATCTCCCGCATGGGGAGAAGAATACTCACCCTCAGCAAGGGTGATCTGGTGGGGGACAGCGCCGCGGAGGGGCTAGCGCTATGAGGCGGCAGAAGAACGGCAAGAAGGTCAACGGCCAGCGCACCCGCCGGCGGTTGAACCCCCGCATCTGGATTCTGCGCCACCTGCAGGCGGCCCTGTCCAGTCTGGGCCGGCTGAGCCGCTCACCGATCTCCACGGTTATGACGGTTGCGGTAATAGGAATCGCCATGGCCCTGCCCACCGGCCTGCATGTATTACTCGACAACGTCCACCAGCTGACCGGTCGCTGGGACAGCGCCGCCACCATATCCCTGTTCCTGAAACAGGAGGTGGGTGAAAAAGAAGGGGAAACCCTCGCGCAGCGTCTGCGCAGACACACCGGCATTGAAGCGGTGCGATTCATCGGACGTGAGGAGGCGCTGACCGAATTCCGACGTTTCAGCGGATTTGCCAGCGCCCTGGACGCACTGAATGAGAATCCCCTGCCGGTGGTGCTGGTGGTGACTCCGGTGGGTGATCGAAGTTCACCCCAAGCGGCGGAGGCCCTGGTAAAGGAACTGCAGAAGACCGACGGGGTGGAGTTCGCCCAGCTCGACCTGCAATGGGTGCGGCGTTTTCAAGCGATTACGGAAATCGCCACGCGGGGGGTGTATATCCTAGCGTCGCTGCTGGCCATGGCGGTGCTGCTGATTGTCGGCAATACCATTCGCCTGGACATCCAGAACCGGCATGCGGAGATAGAGATCACCAAACTGGTGGGTGGAACCGACGCCTTCATCCGCCGTCCTTTCCTGTACTACGGCCTCTGGTACGGCATGCTGGGGGGATGGCTCGCCTGGCTGCTGATCAGTCTTTCCCTGTCGCTGTTGTCGGGTCCGGTGGAGAACCTGGCCCTCCTCTATCACAGCGACTTCGACCTGAGCTCGGTAAGGATTTCCACCGTACTGACCCTGATGGCGGGTGGCGGATTACTGGGGCTGGGCGGCTCCTGGGTCGCTGTCGGCCGCCATCTTAGCGCTATTGAACCCTCTTAAGAGATTGTTTATAAGGAATTTTTAAACTATTTAGCACTCTAACCCGAGGAGTGCTAAAAATAATTGGCATAATTCATCAAAGAGTGCTAATATAAATTCCAGACAATTTCACTAGGTTATTGCTATGCGCAAAAATATTGCTATTCCGGTAACCCTTCCCACCGGGAACATAGACGCCTATATAAGCGCGGCCTATCAACTGCCGATGCTGACTGCCGAGGAAGAGTATGCGCTGGCGGTGCAGCTGCGGGACCACAATGATCTGGATGCCGCGCGTTCCCTGGTGCTTTCCCACCTCCGCTTCGTCATCCGCATTGCTCGCGGCTACTCCGGGTACGGCCTCGCTCTCCCCGACCTGATCCAGGAAGGAACCGTGGGCCTGATGAAGGCGGTTCGCCGATTTGACCCGGATATGGGGGTACGGCTGGTTTCCTTCGCCGTACATTGGGTCAAGGCGGAGATCCATGAATTCGTTCTGCGTAATTGGCGTATCGTCAAGGTCGCCACCACCAAGGCACAACGCAAACTCTTCTTCAATCTGCGCAGCTCCAAAAAACGGCTGGGCTGGTTCTCCCAGGAAGAGGTGGAAAACGTGGCCAGGGATCTGGGCGTTAAACCGGAAACGGTACTGGAGATGGAAGCCCGCCTGAACAAACACGATATCGCCTTTGACGGTACCGCGGTGGACGACAGTGAACAGTTGCCCCAGGCCCCGGCGGCCTACCTTCCGGACATGCGGATGGAGCCCGCCTCCCAACTGGAGCGACTGGATTCCGAGGAGAATGAGAAAGAGCATCTGTATACCGCGCTGGAAGGCCTGGATGAGCGTAGTCGGTTGATCCTGGAGGCGAGATGGCTTTCCGAAAAGAAAGCGACCCTGCATGAGCTCGCCGACCGTTTCGGTGTTTCTGCGGAACGCATCCGTCAGATCGAGAAACGGGCCATGGAAAAGATGAAATCGCAGCTGGCGGCCTAACCAAGCACCGCAGAAGCAAACCCTTCCCTGATCCCGCGCCCTGGCGCGGGATTTCTATTTTTCAGACATGCACTCCGAGTGCATTTTGGGGGAATTCAGCGACCTATTTCCTACCTCTATGCTGCTGATTTCTTTGATCTGTTCTAAGCTCCGATTGAGAATTCTCAATGCGAACAAAATGGCCTCTGTGGTCGAATAGGGGGGACGGTCAGCGGTAGACGCGCTAGATTTTTAGGTTCGATCGCTGTGCCGGCATCTCCTCCTTTGGTTAAGGCCGCTATCCTTTGATAGCGGCCTTTTTTATTCCGGAGAACGCGGAGATGCACGGAAGTCATGCAGGTAAAGAACACTGTCCGGCGGGAGCGGACCGACATCCGAATGATAAAGGCGGGTGTTTCTCACCCCCCGTTAGCGGTCACACCCTCCCCCACCGCGTGGATGATCTTCCCGGGAAATTTCAAACATCGTGTTACAAAAGAATATTTGCGAATTATCAATGCGGGAAAAACCAACCCTGTGTTGAAATGCGTTCATCGGTCAACGATGGATGGCCAAGCAGGTTTGCAGTAACGTCCATCGCTGTACCGGCATCTCCTCCTTTGGTTTAAGGCCGCTATCCTTAATAGCGGCCTTTTTTTTCCTCAATCCTCTTCCTCGCGGGGCTTATAGGCATCCACCAACTGCTTCTGGATCGGTGGAGGTACCTGCTCGTAATGGCTGAACTCCAGGGTATAGGAACCGCGGCCGGCGGTAATGGAATTAAGCTCGTTGGCGTACTGTCCCACTTCGCTCAGCGGCACCTTGGCCTTGATGTTCAGCATGCCACCGGCCATGGCGTCGGTACCCATCAGCTGTCCACGCTTCCCTGAAAGATCACCGGTAACGGCACCCATGGTCTCATCCGGAACCACCACATCGAGCAGCACGATGGGTTCCAGAACGATCGGCCGCGCCTTGGACACCGCATCCAGGAAGGCCTTCTTTCCGGCCGTAACGAATGCAACCTCCTTGGAGTCCACCGCGTGAAACTTGCCGTCATAAACGCTCACCTTAACATCCTGCATGACGTAACCGGCAATCGCCCCCTCCTCGAGAGCCTGTCTCACTCCCTTCTCCACCGCGGGAATGAACTGACCGGGAATCACCCCGCCTTTCACCTCATCGACGAACTGGAAGCCCTCGCCACGTGCCAACGGCGCAATACGCAGAAAAACCTCGCCGAACTGGCCGGCACCGCCGGTCTGCTTCTTGTGACGATGGTGCCCTTCGGCCGCGGCGCTTATGGTCTCCCGATAGGGGATCTTGGGTGGCTGGGTGTCCACCTCCACGTTAAACCGCTGCTTCATCTTCTCCAGGGTCAGCCGCAGATGCAGCTCTCCCAGACCACGGAGGATGGTCTCATTGGACTGCGCGCTGTGCTCGATCGCCAGGCAGGGGTCCTCTTCCACCAGGCGGTGCAGGGCGTTGCTCAACCGCTGCTCATCCCCGCGCGCCTTGGCGTGGATGGCAAGGCCGAACACCGGTACCGGAAACTGCAGTGGTTTAAGGTGCAGATAATCCTCTTCGTGGGAGTCATGAAGTACCGCATCGAAATGGATATCATCCACCTTGGCCACGGCGCAGATATCCCCGGGCACCCCCTTCTCCATCTCAATCTGTTGCTTGCCCTGAAGTTTGAACAGATGTCCCACCTTGAACGGTTTGCGCCCGTCACCGATATAGAGCTGACTGTTACTGGTAATGGTACCCTGATGGATCCGGAATACCCCCAGCTTCCCCACAAAAGGATCCGCCGTCACCTTGAACACATGGGCCATGGCATGCTTGGAAGGGTCGGGAGTGACATCAAAAGGCTTCTCATCGGCCCCTTCACCCAACATGAATGGGCGGGGATTGCCTTCCAGGGGATTGGGCAACAGATGTTCAAATACATCCAGTAATTCCGGTATTCCGGCGCCGGTTTCAGCCGAAACGAAACAGATCGGAACCAGGTGTCCTTCACGCAGTGATATCTCGAACGGATCATGCAACTGCTCCGGGTTCAGCTCCTCTCCCTGCTCCAGGTAGAGCTCCATCAACGCCTCGTCCACCTCCACCACCTGATCGATAATCTGGGTATGGGCCTCCGCCACGGAGGAGAAGTCGGACGTACCGTCCGGGTTGAAGAAGCAGTCCACTACCTTGCTCCCACCCTCCGCCGGCAGGTTGATCGGCAGGCACTCGGGACCAAACTCATCCTGGATGCCGGCCACAAGACCTTGAAGATCGCTGTTGCCGTCGTCGATCCGATTAATAATGATCATGCGACAGAGCTTCCGTTCCGCCGCCCATCGCAGCATGCGCCGACTTACCATCTCCACCCCGGTGGCGGCGTTTATCACCACCGCCACGGTCTCCACCGCCGGGAAAGCGGATATGGCCTGCCCGATGAAATCGGGCAGACCGGGAGTGTCGATCATATTTACATGGATGTTGTCATGGTCAACGGCGACCACGGATGAGCTCAGAGAGTGCTGATACTCCTTTTCCAAAGGGTCGAAGTCACTGACTGTATTACCCTTTTCCACACTGCCGACGGCTGGAATGGCCCCGGCTTCCGCCAGCAGGGCCTCAATGAGGGTGGTCTTGCCGCAACCACTCTGCCCCACCAAGGCAACGTTACGGATGGCTTCAGTATCATAAAGGGGCATAGTTCTTCTTCCTTATAGGGGTTAAACGGGCCCGAAAAGCACACGAGTATTTGCAGTAAACCACAGGATGGATTAAAAAATAGTAACGGGCCCATAAAAAAAAATTGTAAAGTAATAGAAAACCACAAATCGGGGCTGCCATCCAGTCCGAAAATGATGAGGAGTAACTCAAATGTTTGGTGAGCGTCATGATCTGCCCCACGAGTTCCCGGAGTACACCGATCTGATCGGTGAGCTCCGGGAGAGAAATCCGGTCTTCGATGCCATGTACAAGGAGTACGACGCGCTGGATCAGGAGATCCTGAAGATCGAACAAAACGTGGAACCGGTCTCTGATTTCTACGCGGAAGACCTTAAAAAGAAAAGAGTTATGCTTAAGGACAAGCTTTACGACATGCTGAGGAAATTCAGCGCCTGATTTCCTGACACCGCCCGACGGCCGCGTCCGTCGGACTCTTCCTTTGGGGATAGAGGAAGAAAATCATCCCTCCCACCGCTCGCGGATACGCATGGCGGTGGCGATTTCGGCTATTTGCGCGGAGCCCCCCAAGTACTGTGACTGAGCTTTTTCACCAACTCCTCGACTGGGTTTCGCTCCACCCTTTCTGGGCAGGCCTTACCATCTTTCTGGTCGCCATGGCTGAATCCATCGCGGTCATCGGGCTGGTGGTCCCGGGGGTTGTCATCATGTTCGGGATCGGCGCCCTGATCGCCGCCGGCGTCATCGACTTCTGGACCGCATTCGGCTGGGCCGTCGCCGGCGCTGTGGTAGGAGACGGCTTCAGCTTCTGGCTCGGCCACCGCCTCCGCGGCCGGGTGGCCGAGATCTGGCCTCTCAACCGGCACCCGGAAACCCTGGAGCGCGGAATCCAGTTTTTCCAACGATACGGCGTGAAAAGCGTCGCCTTCGGACGTTTCTTCGGTCCGATCCGGGCGGTGGTCCCCCTGGTGGCCGGTATGATGAGGATGTCTCCACCCAAATATCTTGCGGCCAACATACTCTCCGCCATGGTCTGGGCCCCCGCCTATCTGCTGCCCGGCATCGTTCTGGGCGCTTCCCTGGAGCTGGCGTCCCAGGTGGCGTTCCGGCTGGTGATCCTGATCGTGGGCCTGGTGCTGCTTATCTGGCTGATGATGTGGCTGATTCGTCTCATCTTCCGCCTCGTCCACCCGCACGCCTCGGCCTGGCTGCAGGCTTTGCTTAACTGGTCCCAGCTCCATCCCGCTTTCAGCGAGATCGCGGGGGCGCTGGCCAACCCCAACCATCCGGAATCCCGGGGTATGGCTATCCTCACCACCCTGCTGATACTTGCCGTCGGCCTGTTTGCACTGATCCTAGGCGCCATCCTGGAGGGGAGTGCCCTGGCCGGTGTGAATCTCACGGTGTTTCACGCCGCCCAGAGCCTCCGTACCCCGTGGGCCAGCCATCTGATGCTGTATTTCACCCGTCTCGGCGATCTGCCCATAGTCCTTGCTCTGGTCCTCGGTGTTCTGCTGTTTCTCGCCTGGCAGCGCCACTGGCGTCCCGTCCTGTATTGGCTGGCCGCGGCCGGATTCGGACTGTTCGCCTCGGTGGCCCTCAAATACGGCCTTCAGATCCCGCGCCCCCCCTCCAGTATCGAGGGGCTGACCCCCTACTCCTTCCCCAGCAGTCATGTGTTGCGGGCAACGGTACTGTACGGCTTTCTCAGCGTAATCATCGCCCGCGCCATGCGCCCCAACTGGCGCTGGCTGGCCTACAGCGGTGCCGGCTTGCTGATCCTGCCGGTGGCGGTATCCCGCCTCTACCTCGGGGTACACTGGCTCTCGGATGTCCTCGGCAGCCTCACCCTGGGGTTGATCTGGATTGCGCTCCTCGGTATCGCCTATCACCGTCATACCCGGGTGGAATCCCACTGGCTGGGGCTGTTCCTCTTTTCTCTTATCCTGATCGCCGGTGCCACCACGACCTGGGGCCTGCAGCACCAGGCGACGGATATGGCCCGCTACTCGCCCCCCGTCACCATTACCCGGATGGCGGAATCGGAATGGTGGGAACAAGGGTGGTCGCAACAGCCGGAGGTAAGGAAAGACACCCGCGATAATCGGAATCACCCCTTCACCGTTCAGTATGCCGGCCCCCTGGAGGAGATCCGGCAACGGCTGGAGGCTCGGGGATGGCGGCCTGCCACCATGCTGAGCATGGATAACGCCTTGAAACTCCTCTCTCCGGGGTTGGAGCTGTCCGAGCTCCCGATCCTGCCTCAGGTCCATGACGGCGACCACGAGTCCCTGATACTGATCAGGGAGATAGAGGGGAAAGCTCCCGTGCTGCTGCGTCTCTGGCCGGCCAGGGTGGAGCTCCTACCCGACCACCAACGTCTCTGGATCGGCAACGTCAGTGAGATCCGCAAGGCTACGGTGTTGGATTTCTTTGCCTTCCCGGAGACAGGAAACGATTTTCACGGTCCGTTCCAACTGCTGCTGGAGGAAAGCCGTGACCTGCAGCAGCGTCAGCCCAGCGAGACGCGGGATCTGCTGTTGCTGCGCGGAAAAGGATCCTAGATCAGAAACCCAATGGGTCGGTGCCGGGATGCGCGCTTTCTCAGCCCCAGCGCGCCATGAGTTGATGCTCGATCCCGAGGTGATCGAGGACCCGCGCAACCATGAAATCCACCAGCTGCTCCACCTGTCGCGGGCGGTTGTAGAAGCCGGGGCTGGCCGGCATGATGACCACGCCCAGCCGCGCCAGCTTCAACATGTTCTCAAGATGAATAGCCGACAGGGGGGTCTCCCGCACCACCAGTATGAGCTTGCGCTGTTCTTTCAGCATCACGTCCGCGGCCCGTTCCAGCAGATTATTGCTGGCCCCGATCGCGATGGCGGAGAGGGTTCCGGCGGTACAGGGGCAGACCACCATCGCCTCGGGGGGATTGGAGCCGCTGGCGACGGGAGCGGTCCACTCTTCCCGCCCGAACAGTCGCAGCTGCCCGTCAGCGGCGTTGAAGTAATCACGGAGATAGCCCTCCGCCGCCGCGGGATCGGAGGGTAACCGCAGATCCGTTTCCAACGGCAGCACCGTCTCCCCCGCCTTGGAGATCATCAGATAGACCTGCCGTTTTGCGGCGATCAGGGACTCCACCAGGCGCAGACCATAGAGACTGCCGGATGCACCGGTAATGGCTACGGAGATAGGCCCTGTTGAATCTGTAGTCATCGGTGTAGTTCCATAAGTTTGCATTTTAACGCAGAGTATACAAAGACACGGAAAGTGACCCCCTCTAACTTCCCCTGAAAGGGGGGCGGGGGGCACGGGAACAACGGCAGGTTTCGCATCTAACCATCAGAGGCGATGGCCAAGCTGAATAGAAACCCTTTGCGCCTCTGCGTCTTTGCGTCCTTTGCGTTGAAATACTGGGGTTAGAAACAGGCCTCGCAGAACGCGGCCCTCAGCGCGCCTTCAGCGCCCGCAGGATCCGCTCGTGGATATTCTCGAACCCGCCGTTACTCATCACCAGCACATGATCCCCGCGCCGGGCCTCGGCGGCTACTGTATCCACGATTTCCCCCACTTCCGAAAAGAGCCGCGCCCGCTGACCGAGCACGGCGAACACCCTGCCGGCATCCCATTCCAGATCCCGGGGGATGTACACCAGCACCCGATCCGCCGCCTGCAGCGACCCCGCCAGCCTGTCCGCGTGCACCCCCATGCGCATGGTGTTGGAACGGGGTTCCAGGACGGCGATGATCCGTTCCTCTCCCACCCCGGCACGCAGACCCGACAGGGTACTTTCGATGGCGGTGGGATGGTGGGCGAAATCGTCATAGATCCGTACCCCGTCCACTTCTCCGCGCAACTCCATACGCCGCTTTATACCCTTGAATCCCGCAAGCGCCTCAATGGCCACCTGGGGCGGCACCCCCGCATGGCGTGCCGCGGCCAGGGCCGCCAGGGCGTTGCTCACGTTATGGCGTCCGCTCAAAGGCCACTCCACCCGGCCGATCCGGTCTCCCTCGCAGACCACGTCGAACGCGCTTCCATCGGGTAGGGTATTGGCCGCATGCCAGCCGGCCTCGAACTCGCAATCGAAATACTCCACCGGGGTCCAGCACCCCATATCCAGCACATCGTGGATATTGCCGTCGTTGAGAGGTGAAACGATAAGCCCGGTTCCAGGCACGGTCCGTATCAGGTGATGAAACTGCCGTTGGATCATGAACAGGTCTTCGAAGATGTCGGCGTGGTCAAACTCAAGGTTGTTCAGTATCAGGGTACGGGGCTGGTAATGTACGAACTTGGAGCGTTTATCGAAAAAGGCGGTGTCATACTCGTCCGCCTCCACCACGAAAAAGGGAGAATCACCCAGCCGGGCGGAAATCCCGAAATTCCCGGGAACACCGCCGATCAGAAATCCCGGTGCCAATCCCGCCTCTTCCAGAATCCAGGCCAACAACCCCGCGGTGCTGGTTTTGCCGTGAGTGCCCGCCACCGCCAGTACCCAACGCCCATGCAGCACGTTCTCCGCCAGCCACTGGGGCCCCGAGGTATAGCGCAGACCCTTGTCGAGCATGTACTCCACCGCCGGATTGCCGCGGGACATGGCATTGCCCACCACCACGTAGTCCGGCGCCGGTTGCAGATGAACCGGATCGTATCCCTCCTGCAAGCGGATACCCGCCGCCGCCAGTTGGGTGCTCATGGGGGGGTAGACATCGGCATCGGAGCCGCTGACCTCATGCCCCAGGGCACGGGCGAGAAGCGCGATACCACCCATAAAGGTGCCGCAGATTCCAAGGATATGAATATGCATGAAACCGGGACCTGTTATAGATTCGCCGGTAGGAACTGGTTTACCAGCAAGCTGACCAGGATAAAGTAGCCCAGCGCAATGGCAACACCCCCGGCAAACCGGATATCCAGGGCATGACGCAAAATATGCCCCAGAACCATCAGGCCCCATACCACCATCAGAAGAAAGAGCAGGGCCGCCACAGCTTTCATGACGTCGGTCTGGGCGCCGGAAACCATCAGTTCCAGAAGCAATAACGGGATATTTATGACCGCCCCGGAACCGAATATGGCGGTCGCGGTCTGCAGAAACCTCGGCTCCTTTTCCAGGAAATAGAGACCGCCGCGCAGAAAAAGCAGAATCAGTCCCGCATCCATCAGGGAGGCCGCCAGCGCCGGATATATACCCTTCAAATGGTTAAGAACCGGAAAAAACCCGGTGGCGATGGAAACCGCAATACAGACCAATAACAGGAATAGTGAGACCGGCAGGTCCTGCGGTCTGGCCCGAAACAGGCAGATATCAATGAAGAGTTGCAGCAGTCGGCTCACAATATACCTTTGGGATTCTGCGGTATCGCTGCATCATACCCTGTGACATTCCGGGGAAAAACCTCCGCTTGCGGGATGGTATCCTTACTCTTTCCTTTTTTCCAACGGCTTCGCTTATGCAGGAACTCTATATCGACTCGTCTCCACAACTGGAAACACTGTGTCCACAGATCCGCGGCAGTAAATGGCTCGCACTGGACACCGAGTTTGTGCGAGAGAAAAGCTATTATGCAAAACCCTGCCTGCTGCAGATCTGTAACGGTGAAGTGGCGGCTTGTATTGACCTCATCGCCATAAGTGATCTGGGCCCGCTGCTGGAGGTGCTCTCGGATCACAATATGGTGAAGGTATTCCACGCCGGTTACCAGGACCTGGAGATATTCCACTACAGCTGGGGATTCCTGCCGGCCCCCGTCTTCGATACCCAGCTTGCGGCCACCCTGCTGGGACTGGGCGACCAGGTGGGTTACGGTGCGCTGGTCCAGCAGCTGCTCAACCACCCGCTGGAAAAAGGGCACGCCCGCACCGATTGGGCACGCCGCCCCCTGGAACCGGAACAGATACGGTACGCCCTGGACGACGTGATCTATCTCGGTGAGGTCTACCTGAAACTCCTGGCGGAACTGCGGGCCCGGGGACGGGAGACCTGGCTGGAGGAGGACTTCGCTGAATTGTCCGCTCCCTCTTTTTACACCGTCGATCCCGATACCATGTGGCAACGCATCAAAGGACGACAGCACCTCAAGGGTGTACAGCTCGCGGTATTGAAATCCCTCGCCGCCTGGCGGGAGATCGAGGCGGAGAAGGCGGACCGACCCAGGCGCTGGATTCTCAAGGACGAGGTGCTGCTGGAACTGGCCCGGCGACAACCGGAGAAGGAGGAGGATCTCGAAAAGATCCGCGGGCTGGAGCCGAACGTCAGGAGCCGTCGGGGCGGCGCCCTGCTGAAGCTTATTGCCGATACCAGGACCCTGCCCAAGGAACAGTGGCCGCGGGAGAAAGCGAAACCGTCACGTCTCACGACCAACCAGGAGGCCGTCACCGATCTGATGATGTGCTGTCTACGCCTGCAAGCCGCCAGAAAACAGATCACCCCCGGCGCCCTGGCCAGCCGCAAGGATCTGGAACGCCTGGTTGCCGGTGACCGGGACGTAAGCATACTGCACGGCTGGCGCAATATAGTGGCCGGCAAACTGCTGATGGATGTGCTGGAGGGCCGTATTACGCCGCGAATGATTAACGGCCGTCTGGAATTACCCCATTAGCGAGGAGAAATAGCCTCCCGCAGGCTTGAAGGTTACGGGCATATCTATAAATTGGCATACTTATATTGGCTGTCCGGCCTTTCGAAAATCATATCCGGGCCGCAGAGACACGGAGAACACGGAGTTTCTTTTCGAACCAAATGAGATACCTTCGCGTCTCAGCGTCTCAGCGCCTTTGCGTTCTCCGCGTTTAATATCCGGACCTCGACTCGAGACGTAGTGGGTTAGGTTACGGAAGAGCGCTTGAAATACCGCAGCCAGATCCCGCTCAGCAACCAGCCGTAAAGATAGGTGCCGACGGCGACCAGGAAAAACACGATAGCGATATCGGTGGCACTCCCATCCAGGGAAAAAGCGGGCACATACCCGAACAGGAACGGTGCCAGATAGAGAAACTTGGCGAACTTGAAGGCCGCAAGCGCGGTCCTCCACATATTGGCCTTGGCGATGGTGGCACCGGCGAAGGCGGCAATACAGACCGGCGGCGTGATATTGGAATCCTGGGAAAGCCAGTAGACGATCATATGGGCCGCGATCTCGTTCACACCGAGGTGGGTCAACGCGGGCACGGCCACTACCGCGGTAATGAGATAGGCCGCGGTCACAGGCACTCCCATCCCGAGGATAAGGGAAGCCAGGGCGATCAGCAGGATAGTGAGAAACAGCCTGCCGTCCGCAAGTTCAATCACGATATCGGCGAAGGTGAGCACCAAGCCGCTGTATGTGAGAACCCCGATAATGATACCGATGACACCCACCGTCGCCCCGATCTTGAGACTGCTTTCGGCGCCGGCACGGGAGGCCTGGACAAATTCCCGCACCCCGATCCGCGTGTCTTTCCGGAACCAGCTCACCGCCAGACAGGTAACAATGCCGAGAATCGCCGAATAGGCCGGTGAATACCCGAACAGCATCAGTATGGTGATCACCACCAGCGGCAAAATGTAGTACCACTCCCTCTTCAGGATCTCCCGGGCGCTCTCCTCGCTTTTCTCCCCGACAATGTTGTGCAGCTTGGCCTCATAGTGAACCATGACAAAGACGCTGAAGAAGTACATAAGGGCGGGGAAAAGGGCGACCAGCATGATCTGTGAATAGGGTACACCGGTCATCTCCGCCATTATAAAACCACCGGCGCCCATGATCGGCGGCATGAACATCCCGCCGATGGAGGCGGCTGGTTCGATACCTCCGGCGATATGAGGTTTGAACCCGGCCTTTTTCATCATTGGAATAGTGAATGCCCCGGTGGAGACCGTATTGGCAATAGCGCTGCCGGAGATGGAACCGAACAACCCACTGGCGATTACCGCGACCTTGGCCGGCCCGCCGGTCTTGTGACCCACGGCGGCCAGAGGGAAATCGATAAAGAAGCGCTGCGCCCCGCTCTTCTCCAGAAACGCTCCGAATATGACGAACAGGATGATGTAGGTGGCAAGCACGTTGGCCATGATCCCGAACACGCCGTCGCTCTTATAGAAGATACTGGTACAAAGCTCAGGAAAGGTATCGCCGGCGTGAGCGATCAGCTCCGGGGCATAGTCACCATATACCCCGTACAACAGCATGATGGCGCCGATAATGACAAATATCTTTCCCACAACCCGCCGCGCCACCTCCACGCCGAGCAGAACCCCGATCATGGCGATCCCCATGTCCAGGTCCGTCTCCGCCCCGGCCCGGTAGTTGATCACCTCGAAATTCAGTATCCAGTACCCGAGGGAGATGAAGGAGAGCAGGATCAGAATATAATCGACGGCGCGCCCCACCCTGCTCTTGGATTGATAGAGCAAAAATACCAGAACGTAGGTGATGACCACATAGATCCCGCGATGGTACTGAGTGGAAGCGGGTTCAAGAACGGCGGAATAGGAATAGAACAGCACCAGGCTCAAGGCCATGGTATCGAACAGGAGCTGTTCAAATTTATTGAGCTTGTCGACCAGCATAGGGGATGCACAAAAAGGGGCGGAATCCCCCGATCCCGCCCCTCGGTTACATGGTTATCAGAGCATCCCTTTCTCTTTCCAGAACTTCTCGGCGCCCGGGTGCCAGGGCGTCACCACACCCTGAGCACCCGTCTCCACGCTCATGCTCTTGAAGGTCTTCTTCTGGCCGCGCATATGGGCCAGACCCTCTTCGGTGTAGATCTTGGACAACATATCGTAGACCACATCCGCCGGCACATCGGCGTTGGCGACCCAAAGCGCGGAGTCCTGGAAGGACGGCGTGTCCGTATCCACCCCGCGATAGGTTCCGGCGGGAACCGAGAGCTTGGAGAAATAGGGGTACTGCTCATAGAAGCCGCTCTCTTCCGCATCCTTGCCCAGATTAACCAGTTCGATATCGTTGGTCTGGGCCGCCATGATCACGGCGCCGCTGGGGAAAGCGGTGAAGAGCCAGAAGGCGTCCAACTGGTTGTTACCGAACGCCTGAGCTGCATCGTTGTAACCCATGGCGTTACGTTCAATCTTGTCCCATATACCCATGTGGGTGAAAAAGAGCTCACAATTGGCGAATGCCCCGGATCCGGCGTTCCCGACGCCGACCTTCTTCCCCACCAGATCCTTGGCGCTCTTGATCCCCGAGTCCTTGCGAACCACCAGCTGGGCGGGAGCGCCATAAAGCCACGCAACAGCCATGACGTTCTCATATTTGTTGGTGTCGTTCTTCAGCCGTCCGTTGCGCCCAAGATAGACGTGTCCGGAATAGACCGTAGCCATCTGGGCCTTGCCGGAATTCACCTTGCGGAGATTTTCCAGGGATCCGGCGGAAGACTGGGCTCTGACCTTATATTGTTCCGATTCCTTGATAGGCCCGTAAACCTGAACGGCATTGGCCACCACCTGGAAGGTGCCGCCTGCCGGACCACCGCTGAAGACGATCCGTTCCGCCGCAAACAACAATGCCGGCGCGGCAAACAGTACCAGCGAAAGTACAAAACTACCGGCAACAAGCATTCTGCGTTTCTTATTCATCAAATGCCCTCCTCATCACGCGATACAACAACTAAAGCGGTATAAACACACAAAACCTTTATATCAGCTGTAACATCATCGTGCTTTCCAAAGACCAAGTCCACCCAATACCACATTACAGCTGAGGGATTTACCCCGCTATCGTGGCGCACCTCACAACCCTACTTCCTTAACCGGGGTATTTTATATAGAGTGCTCGCTGAGCGACCAAGACCATTGGCCGCATGAGCCACCGCGAAATCCGAGACACGGTGGCAGAATATCGGCCAACATGGAGTTAATCAGGGAACCTCCGGGAATCTCTGTGAAACCGGGTATTCGACCGTGTTGCAACCAGGCAAATTCATTCTGCTGATACTGCTGCTCTGCGCCTTTTCCCAGGCGGAGGGCGGCCGCGCCTCTGACCCCTGGCAACGCCTCGGACCGGGACTGGAGCTGGCTGAGTTCGCGTCCGGCAAACAGACGCTGACGGGAGACGGCCGGATCGTGATCCTGCGTATAGATCCCGCTCGCTGGCAATTCAAAATCTTCACCGCAAAGGATTTCGGATACAAAAACGGCTTCACCGCCAGAGAATGGGCAAGACGGCATAATCTCAGCGCAGCGATAAACGCCGGTCTGTTTCTCCCGGACCACTCCACCCACGCCGGTTATATGAAAGTGGATGACAGCACCGGTCTCGGTAGAACCAACCGCTATCAATCACTGGCAACATTCTCACCCCTTGATAAAAAGGCGCCCCCTTTCCGCATATTCGATCTGGATGAAGAGAAACGCAGCATCAAGGAACTCGCCGGTCAGTACCGGTATGCCGTCCAGAACCTGCGCCTGATCAAACGCCCCGCCGTCAACCGCTGGCAACCCCAGACACGACGCTGGAGTGAGGCCGCCCTGGGCGAAGATCGCCAGGGCCGAGCCCTTTTTATCTATTCGCAGACGCCGTTCTCTATGCACGAACTGAATGAGATTCTGCTCTCCCTGCCGATCGACCTGGTAAGCGCGCAGCACCTGGAGGGCGGCCGGGAGGCGCAGATGTATATCCGTCACGGAAACTTTGAGAAGTCGTATACAGCCAGCATACAGCACAGTTTCCTGGAGAAAGAACTGGGCATCAGCGGCTGGCCGGTACCCAATATAATCGGCATCGTTCCCCGGCAGTAGGTCTTATTTGCAGGATGTTCCCGATGACTGGTATAAGGTGAGAAGGTGAAATCAACCGTATTCCCCGAGTGAGCGACCGGCATTGAACGACCGAACGGTATTTGTAGTGGACGATGACGAGGCGGCCCGCGATTCCCTGAGCTGGCTTATCTCATCCGTCAACCTGAAGGTGGAGACCTTCACCTCGGGACAGGAGTTTCTGGACACCTTCGATAGCAAACGCTCGGGATGCCTGCTGCTTGATATGCGCATGCCCGGAATGAGCGGCCTTGCACTTCTGAACAGGCTGCATGAACTCGGATCGACCCTCCCGACCATATTTCTCACCGGTCACGGTGACGTGCCCATGGCGGTGCGAGCATTGAAAGCCGGTGCGGTAGACTTTCTGGAGAAACCCTATAACGACCAGGTGTTGCTCGACTGTATCCACAACGCCCTGGAGCAGAGCGTCCAAATCCGTCAGCTGCGGAACGAACAGCGCATAATCGAAGAACGTTTCGCCTCCCTGACCCCCAGGGAACAGGAGGTGATGGCGATGGTGGCGAAGGGGCTGTCCAACAAGCAAATCAGCAAAAACCTTTCCATCAGCATAAAAACCGTCGAGACCCATCGCGCCAAAATCATGGAGAAAATGGAAGCGGACTCCATGTCCCATTTGGTGCGCATGGCCGTCGCCCTGGAACATCAGGATTAAAACCCCTCTCATTGCCGCAAATCCCGGGCAAGTAAACCTGCAGGGCTGTATCAGGGTTTACCCTGATACCCCTCATGACAACCCTCCACCTGACCTACCCCTTCCCTGAAACATTAGGGTAATCGACCCGATTCACGCACCCCGCCCCGGCGCGTAAAAAATTATCCCAGGAAGAAAGAAGCAGCCGGGAAGCGTTCCGCTCTAAAGCGCAAGCGGGGGTCACACCCCGGATACCGAACCGGTGAACCGAATGACTTCGAGGTTGGCAACGTCAGCATCGAGATCACAAGACCTAAGGAGGACCCATGAGGAGACACGTTATTACTCTCTGCACACCGACGGTGCTGCTGCTGGCCGGGATCGGCGCGACCCATGCCGGCGCCGATGGTGTCGCCGAGTACGCCGTTACCAATTTCGCCATCGAGTCGCCGCTGGCCGGACTCCAGGGAGACGCGGCCGAGGGACGCAAGATCGTCATCGACCGCAAAAAGGGAAACTGCCTGGCCTGCCACAGCATGCCCATTCCGGAAGAGGCGGACCATGGCAACACCGGCCCTAATCTGGAAGGCGTCAGCTCCAGGCTGACCGAAGCCCAGCTTCGTCTGCGGGTGGTCGATCCCAAACAGATTAATCCCGAAACCATGATGCCGGCTTTCCACAAGACCGAAGGTCTGCATCGGGTGATGAAAAGTTTCGAAGGCAAACCGATCCTCACCGCCCAGGAGGTGGAACACGTGATTGCCTATCTGAAAACCCTCTAATGACCGACTTCACGGGAGAAACAGCGATGTCTGATCACGTAATCAATACCGCGGCGATAGACCGCCGCAGATTCATCTCTCTCGGCGGTTCCACTGTTGCTGTTCTGGCAACCGCCGGCCTCTTTTCCGGCCGCGCCTTCGCCTCACCCGAGGAAGCCGGAGCACGCATCAAGGAACTGTCCGGCGGGAAAACCCTGCAGGAAGGCAGAATCACCATCAAACTGCCGCATGTTGCGGAAAACGGCAATACCGTCCCGGTGACGGTGACCGTAGACAGCCCCATGACCGAAGAAGACCACGTCACCGCCGTCCATCTGTTCGCGGAACAGAATCCCGCCCCGGAGATCGCCTCCTTTCATCTCACACCGATGAGCGGCGAAGCCAAGATTGCGACCCGCGTGCGTCTTGCCAAAACCCAGAACGTGGTGGCTGTCGCACAGATGAGTGACGGCTCCATCTACATCGGCAAGAAACAGGTCAAGGTCACCATCGGCGGCTGCGGCGGTTAAGGCGACAGATTCAGGAGAACCAATCATGGCTATGGCAAAAAAACCCAGAGTAAAACTTCCCCAACAGATTAATAAGGGGGAAGTATTCAGCATCGCAACCATCTTCCCGCACGAGATGGAGAGTGGGCGCAGGAAGGACAAAAAGACCGGTGAACTGATCCCGCGTTTGATCATCAATCAGTTCCAGTGTCATTACAACGGCAGGCTGGTGTTCAGCTCCGATCTGCATGGGGCGGTATCGGCCAACCCTTTTATCTCTTTCAGCTGCCGTGCCGATGAAAGCGGCGAACTGGCATTCAGCTGGAGAGATGACAACAACAAACAAACCACCCTGAAGCAATCCATCACCGTCAGCTGATCAGGTTGCAGGAGGATATTCAATGAAACTGCTTAAGAAGACCGCCTACTCCCTGGCTGTAAGTCTTGGAGCCATCGGTATCGCGCTGGCACAGGTCCCCGACCTGGGTGACCCGGCGGTCAAGAACTATACCGACGGCCAGCGCTATACCGGCTTCGTAATCTCCGATGACACCACGCGCGAGATGCAGCTGGACGAGATCCAGAATCCATCCATGATGTGGGTGGACCACGGGGAAGCGCTCTGGAGCCGGGTTGAAGGCGAGGCGGGAAAATCCTGCGCCTCCTGCCATCAGGATCCCTCTTCCATGAAAGGCATCGCCACCACCTATCCCAAGGTGTCGAAGAAGAGCGATAAATTGATCACGGTGGAACACCAGATCAATGAGTGCCGCACGGAAAAGATGAAGGCGCCGGCCTGGGACTGGGAATCGGACGAGATGCTCGGCCTGAGCGCACTGGTCCGCATGCAATCCAACGGCATGCCGATCCGGGTTAAAACCGACGGCGAAGCGGCCCCGTACTATACACAGGGCAAGGCCTTCTATGAACAGCGCCGCGGTGCGCTGGATCTGGCCTGCGTACATTGCCACATCAACAACCACGGCAACAATGTCCGCTCCGAACTCCTCAGTCAGGGCATGCCCAACGGCTTTCCCACCTATCGCCTGAAGTGGCAGAAGCTCGGATCTCTACATCGCCGTTTTCGCGGCTGTAACAAGAATATCCGCGCGGAACCCTACAAACAGGGATCACCGGAATATACGGCACTGGAGCTGTATGTCATGTCCCGTGCCAACGGGCTGCCGGTAGAGAGCCCCTCGGTACGTAAGTAGTAAGGCGCGGTCGTTCGGAAATTGATATTAGCCACAGAGACACAGAGCACACAGAGTTCTTTCATAAGATTATTCATGGAACATGCCGATACCCTGGCTCGAAGAAAGAAATAGCCGCCGTTGTATCAGTGTATTCGGATAACTCCGTGATCTCTGTGTCTCCGTGGCAATACTGAAGATCGAACTGCTGTAGAAGCTGTTTACATCCGCGCGCGGTGGTCGGTTAACCCCTCGCCGTCACCGCGTTAGCGGACCTTTATCAACATTGACCCGGAACGATACCCTGATGTTGACACGCCGAGATTTTTTGCAGGTAATGGCCGCCACCGCCTGTGCCGGACTCGCCGGGAGCGGCAACGCCTACGCGAGATCGGGAATCCGCCAACAGGATCTCCTCAATTTCGATTCCACCGGCCAGGTCACTCTACTCAACCTCACCGACATCCATGCCCAGCTGCTCCCCCTGCACTATCGCGAACCCTCGGTAAACCTCGGCGTGGGTGAGGTCCGGGGTCTGCCGCCCCATCTGACCGGCGAAGCCCTGTTGAGCCATTTCGGGCTCTATCCCGGAACCCTCGACGCTTACATGTTCACCGGCCTGGATTTTCAGCGCCTCGCCGGCGAGTACGGACGAATCGGCGGCCTCGCCCATATGGCCACCCTGATCAAGGCGATCCGTGCAGAACGCCCGGGGCGGACCCTGCTGATCGACAACGGCGACACCTGGCAGGGCTCTTTCACCTCCCTGCAGTCCCGCGGCGCCGATATGGTAGAGGCGATGAACGCCCTTGGGGTGGACGCCATGACCGGCCACTGGGAGTTTACCTACGGCCAGGAACGGGTCCAGGAGCTGATCGAGCAGCTGAAATTTCCCTTCCTTGCCGGCAACGTGGTGGATAACGACTGGGGAGAGTCGGTATTCGAGAGTACCGCCTATTTCCAGCGTGGCGGCCTCAATATCGCGGTGATCGGTCAGGCGTTCCCCTATACACCGGTAGCCAATCCCCGCCATATGATCCCCCAGTGGTCCTTCGGTATCCGCGAGGAGACCGTCGCCGAGAACGTGCGCCAGGCCAGGGCGGCCGGAGCCGACCTGGTGGTGGTGGCAAGCCACGACGGCTTCGACGTAGACCGCAAGCTGGCCGGCCGGGTGGACGGCATCGACGTACTGCTCACGGGTCACACGCACGATGCCATACCTGCTGCCGTCAAGGTCAACAACACGCTGCTGGTGGCGGCCGGCTCTCACGGCAAATTCCTGGCCCGACTCGATCTGGACGTACGCGACCGCAAGGTGGCCGACTACCGTTTCCGGCTTATCCCGGTGCTGTCGGATGTAATCGCGCCGGATCCGGAGATGGCGACGCTGATCGATCGGTTGCGCGCACCGCATAAGGATTTTCTCAACATCGAACTGGGCCGTACCGACAGCACCCTCTACCGCCGCGGTAATTTCAACGGCACTTTCGACGATCTGATCCTGGACGCCATTCGCAGCGAACGCGATGCCGAGATCGCCCTTTCCCCGGGATTCCGCTGGGGTTCGTCCCTGCTGGCCGGACAGTCGATCCGCATGGAGGACGTCTACAACCAGACGGCCATCACCTACCCGGCCTGTTATCGCACCGAGATGAGCGGCAAATCCCTCAAGGAGATCCTGGAAGACGTGGCCGACAACCTGTTCAATCCCGACCCTTACTATCAGCAGGGAGGCGACATGGTGCGCGTAGGCGGCTTGAGTTATCGCATCGACATCGGTCAACCCATCGGCAAACGCATATCCGATATGCGCCTTACCGACAGCGGCGCACCGCTGGAGCCCTCCCGCAAATACGTGGTGGGGGGCTGGGCCTCGGTGAACCCGGAGACTTCAGGTCCGCCTATCTATGACGTGGTGGCGGAATATATACGGCGCAAACAGCACGTCAATCTGCAACCCAACCGTCACATACAGATCGCAGGTGCATGATGGAGGGCGTAGGTATGGAAGTAACGATTTTCGGTGCGGCGCTGGCCGGTCTGCTCAGCTTCTTCTCCCCCTGCGTGCTGCCGCTGGTCCCCGCATACCTCTGCTTCCTCGGCGGGGCGTCCATGGAGGACCTCACACGGGAAGAGAACCTGGATCGGCAACTGGAGCGCCGGGTCTTCATCTCCGCCCTGTTCTTCGTGACCGGATTCAGCACCGTATTCGTAATCCTGGGGGCGGCGGCTACCGTCCTGAGCCAGTTTATTGCCCAGAACATGATTATCTTCAGCCGCGTCGCCGGCGTGATCATCGTATTTTTCGGTCTGCACTATTCCGGGCTATTGCGCATCCCGCTACTCAATTATGAAAAACGGTTTCATCTCCACAGCCGCCCGGTGGGGGCGTTTGGGGCCTTTCTCCTGGGCCTGGCCTTTGCCTTCGGCTGGACACCCTGTGTGGGCCCCATACTGGCTACTATCCTGATGATTGCCACCACCGGCAACGACTCCACCGACGGCATCACCCTGCTGACGGTCTACGCCCTGGGCATCGGCATCCCCTTTCTGATAGCGGCCCTCGGGGTACGCCCGTTCATGGGATTTATGCGGCGTTTCCGCCACCACATGCGCAGAGTGGAGATCACTATCGGGGCGCTGCTGATCATCACCGGTGTAATGATCTTTACCGGCAGTCTCAGCGCAGTCAGTAACTGGCTGCTGCAGAGCGTACCCTGGTTCTCCCACGTGGGGTAATCCATGGAGCGGCTGCGGAACGCTCTGCTGATACTGATATCGGGCACGCTGCTGAGCAGCGGCGTGCAGGCTGCGGAACTGATCATGTTCAGCAGTCCCGGTTGCGGCTGGTGCAGAGCGTGGGAACAGGAAATGGGGGCCCTGTTTCCCCGTACCGCGGAGGGGCGGCACCTGCAGTTAATCCGTGTGGACATTGCGGATCCGCTTCCGCCCCGCCTGAAGGATCTGAAATCGATCCGCTACACGCCGACCTTCGTGGTACTGGACCAGGACCGGGAAGTAGGGCGCATCACCGGCTACGCCGGAGAGGAGTTTTTCTGGTGGGAACTGCAGGAGATCATGAAGCAACTGCCCCACCCGGAAGAACGATAACGAACACCACCACTACCCGGGAGACACTTGCATGAAACGGTACGCACGGCCCTCTATTTTTCTGTTCCTGCTGGTATTCGTATATTTCACCAACGCGGCCTCCGCCTCGGAATCCGCCACCCACCTCCCCCCGGTAGAGGTAGGTGACGACGGCCTGCACAAGCAGCCCTGGTTTCTGGAAAGCTTTCTCGATCTACGGGAGGACCTGGCCGAGGCTCAGGGCGCGGGAAAACGTTTCGCCGTCATATGGGAACAGAAAGGCTGCCCCTACTGCGCGGATGTCCATACCAAAAACTTTACTATTGAACCGGTCAACCGCTATGTCCGTGACAACTTCGTCATGGTACAGCTCAACCTTTGGGGCGATCGTGAGGTGACCGATTTCGACGGCGAGGTCCTGCCGGAAAAGGAACTGGCACGCAAATGGGGCGTGGTATTCACTCCTACTGTCCACTTTTTTGTCGAACAGCATGAACTGCAACCGGACCGTGCCGGAAACAAACAATTGGCGTCTGTTATGCCGGGCTATTTTCGCCCGTTTCACTTTATCAGCATGTTTGAGTTCGTGCGGGAACGGCGCTACGAAAAGCAGCATTTCCAGAAGTACATCGCGGAAAAGGTACAAGCCTATCGCGAACAGGGAAAAGCGATCGAAAATTTCTGATCGACCCGAAACCGCCAAAGTGACATAGAATTGCTCTATGCTTCACTCCGCTCTGACTAGAATATACCCCTCAACCCTGGGGCTGTTGCTGCTGTTGATAATGCTGCCCACGGTCGGCCATACCAGCGATCGCGAGCCGGTAAAGATCGGCGTACTCAGCCACCGCGGCGACCAGGCCACGCTGCAGATGTGGTCCGCCACCGCCGATTACCTGACGGAGAACCTTCCCGGTTTCCGGTTTCGAATCGAACCGCTGGATTTTGACGAAGTGGACCTGGCGGTGAAAAACGGCCGCGTGGATTTTATCCTGGTCAACCCCGGCATCTATGTGAACCTGGAGGTCCGCTACCGGGTTTCCCGCATCGCCACCCTGAGCAATCGCCGTGGCGGCACCCCTTATAACATCTTCGGCGGCGTCATCTTCACCCGCGCCGACCGTCACGACATCAACAACCTGCAGGACCTGCGGGGAAAGAGTTTCATGGCCGTGGACAAGACCTCTCTGGGCGGATACCAGATGGCCTGGCGGGAACTGCAGAAGGAGGGCATCAACCCCGCCACCGACTTCAAACGTCTCGATTTCGGGGGCACCCACGATCAGGTGGTAATGGCGGTGCGGGAGGGCGCCGTTGATGCGGCTACGGTTCGCACCGACATCCTGGAACGCATGACCAACGACGGTGTTATTCGGCCGGGCGAATTCAAGATACTTAACGCCAAGCAGTACGCTGAATTCCCCTTTGCCATCAGCACCCGTCTCTACCCTGAGTGGCCTTTCAGCAAGGTTGCGCATACCGATACCGCCCTTGCCCAGCAGGTGGCGGTCGCTCTGCTCAACATGCCCGCCGATCACCCCGCCGCCCTGGCCGGGAAATATTCCTACTGGACCATACCTCTGGACTACCAGCCGGTTCATGAACTGTTCCAGGAACTGCGGCTCCCTCCCTACGCATATCTTGGCCATGTAAGTCTTGCTGACGTGTTACGGGAGTACGGTCATCTGATCCTGGCCGCCATAATCGCCCTGTTTGTGATGGTGTTTCTCACCCTCTGGGTATGGCGACTCAATTGCGCCCTGCAAAGATCCAAGTTCCGGCTGGAACATGAACATCACCTCATCCTCGATTCCGTCGCGGACGGTATCTATGGGGTGGACCTGAAAGGCAATGCAACCTTTGTCAACCGCGCCATGGAGGAGATAACCGGCTGGACGGCGGAGCAGATGATCGGACACAACCAGCATGAACTGATGCACCACACCCACCCCGACGGCTCGGTTCATCCGGCGAGCGACTGCCCGGTGTACGCCACCGCACGGGACTCCACGCCGCGCTTCATCGAATATGATGTGTTCTGGAGCCCCGAGGGAGACGAGATCCCGGTGGAGTACAGCGTCAATCCGATCAAGGATCCCAAAGGGAAGACCGTCGGCGCGGTGGTGGTGTTCCGGGACGTCACCCTGCGCCTGGAGGCGGAGGATAAACACCGCAGACACCTGGCGGAACTGGCCCATGTGGCCCGTCTCAGCACCATGGGGGAAATGGCATCCAGCATCGCCCACGAGGTGAATCAACCGCTGGCCGCCATCACCAACTACACCCGCGGCTGCATACGTCTGCTGAAATCCGGCAGCAACAATCAAACCGAGCTCATGGATGCCATGGAGCGAACAGCCACCCAGGCGGAACGGGCGGGGGAGATCATCCGGCAACTGCGCCAGTTCATCCGCAAAGGGGAGACGGACCGCAAACAGGTGGACCTGAACGACCTGGTGAGAGAGGTGGTGGTCCTGGTGGAACCGGAGGCGCGAAAGGAGGGGGTGGTCATCCGCAAGGAACTGTGCCATGCGCAACTGACGGTAGACGTCTCACCCATCCAGATCGAACAGGTGATACTCAATCTGGCCCGCAACGCAATCGAAGCGATGAGCGAGACCGACCGCCTGGCGCGCTATCTGATCATACACAGCTCCGAGGAACCCGACGGTATGATCGCCTGCAGCGTGACCGACACCGGCCCGCGGATCGATGACGACCTCCTGGAGAAACTATTCGAACCCTTCGTTACCACCAAGGAACAGGGTATGGGACTGGGGCTCTCCATCAGTCGCGGTATTATCGAAAACCACGGCGGTACCCTGACCGCCCGGGCCAACCCCAAGAGTGGAACCACATTCAGCTTTCTCCTCCCCAGGAGCGAATAACGCAGCGGTCTGCCGGGGGAAGCCGGTGGAAATCAATCACCCCGCTCTTTTCTCGCCACCATAAAAGCACCCCCCAGCAACAGACACAGCAACAGCACGACGATCCGGTTACCGCCCAGGGCGTAAGGGGTCATACCCTGCATGGGCTGAAACCTGCCCTTAAGCACATGCATCCGGAAAACGGGAGAATAATCCAGTACCGCGCCGTCCGGCCCGATGATGGCGGAGATACCGGTATTGGTTGAACGCAGCATATAACGCCCCGTCTCAAGGGCACGCATACGGGAGATCTGCAGATGCTGCGGCAGTGCCAGGGAATCACCGAACCAAGCGTCATTGCTGGCGTTGACCAGAAAAGCCGCATCCGGCAGGGCCTCGATGACCTCTTCGCCGAAGGCGTCCTCGTAGCAGATGGAGATACCGGCCGGATATCCCGCCAGGGTCAGCAACGGTCTCTCCTGGGTACCCGCGGAAAAATCGGACATGGGGATATCCAGCCAGCTCAGGAACGGCCCCAGCAGTCCCTTCAAGGGCATGAATTCACCAAAGGGGACCAGATGGCGTTTATAGTACTCCCCCTCGTTGACCCCCGTGGCCAGCATGGCGTTGTAATAGCGTTTCTCCCCCGGCAACCATACCGGCACCCCCACCAGGAGCTGCGTGTTCGCCTTCCGGGCCACCTCGGAAAGGGGCTTGATGACGTCCTCCTCCAACTGGTGACGATAGGCGGGCATGGCGGTCTCCGGCCAGATAATGAGATCACTCTCCCAGTTGGCCAGGGTATGATCGATATAGATGTCCAGGGTCGGGCGGAGCTGATCCAGCTTCCACTTGGTCTCCTGCGGAATATTGCCCTGGATGAGAGTAACCATGAGGGGATCGCCCAGGGGCTGCGTCCACTGCTGCCGGCCCAGGCCCCAGCCGGCAATCCAGAGCAGCACCACTAAGGAAACGGCGATGATGCGGCGACGGTCCGTTGTCAGCAGGGCCCAGACCAGGAGCCCGGCGGTGACCAGCACTGCCAGACCGACACCG
This sequence comes from Sedimenticolaceae bacterium, assembly GCA_050287965.1. Lineage (GTDB taxonomy): Bacteria > Pseudomonadota > Gammaproteobacteria > Chromatiales > Chromatiaceae > CBFDBF01. The sequence continues at coordinate 20,087 of JBNKCX010000029.1, read as the reverse complement.
TAGACCCCCAGCAGCGGCGCAAATCCCTTCAGGGGCGTATCGGTCTGGGAGTAGCCCAGCGCCAGCCAGGGGAATCCTCCGAGAAACCACCCGCGCACCCACTCCAACAACCCCCAGCAGGAGAGCAGGATCACCAGCGCCGGTCCCTGCCGGTTTTCACCCGCCAGGCGCCGCCCCAGCCAACCGGCCAGACCGTAAAAGAGCGCCACGAGCGCCACGAACAGCAGGGTAAAGACGATGGCAAGTCCGGTTCCCACATTCCCGAACTGATCGATGCTGATATGCATCCAGAAGACCCCGAACCCGAGCAGCCCCAGCCCGAACAACCACCCCTCACGGAAGGCCTGGCGGGGATCGGCCCGAAGCCAGAGATAGAGCAACGCACCCGGACCCAGGAAGGCAAAGGGGGCCAGATAGAAGGGTGCGAAGGCCAAGACGGTGGAGGCGCCGGACCCGAGGGCGATCAAGTTTCGTTTCCAGTTATTCAATGACAGCATGAGCCGAAACACCTTGGGAGCCTCTGATCAGAGGTCGCGTTATTGTTATCTTCAACCACGGAGATCACCGAGGAACCAATATTTCTCCCTGCGGTTGCTACGTCAACCCGGCCATCTTGTGGCCTCTGTGGCAATAATCGTGACTACTCCTGCTCGGTCTGGGGCAACACCCGGATACTGAGCAGATGAATACGCCGGCTGTCGGCGCGCAGCACCTTGAAACGGAAACGGTCGATATCCACCTTTTCTCCCCGCTTCGGCATATGCCCCAGCGCCTTGGTCACCAGACCGGCGATAGTATCAAACTCGTCGTCCGCCATGTCGACACCGAAATAGTCGTTGAAGTCCTCTATGGAGGTGTGAGCCTTGGCGGTAAATTCAGTCTCGCTGCGCTTGAGGATGGAGGTACCCTCCTCGATGTCATGCTCATCCTCGATCTCGCCGACAATCTGCTCCAGCACATCCTCGATGGTCACCAGGCCGGCGGCGGCGCCATACTCATCCACCACGATAGCCATGTGATTGCGGCTGGCGCGAAACTCATTGAGCAGGACGTTGAGGCGTTTACTCTCCGGCACGAATACCGCTGCCCGCAGCAGGTCACGCATGTCGAACCGGCGACCGCCTTCGATACTGTAGGCCAACAGATCCTTCGCCATCAGGATACCCACCACTTCGCTGCGATCATCGTCGATGACCGGAAAACGGGAGTGGGCGGAATCGATGACAATGGGGAGGATCTGTTCCAGCGGCGCATCCCGTTCCACCACAACCATGTTGGCGCGGGGAATCATGATGTCCCGTACCCGCATCTCCGACACCTGCAGCACACCCTCCATCATGGAGAGCGCCTTGGTATCGAGCAGGGCCCGCTGCTTGGCGTCCCGCAGCAGCTCTATCAGTTCTTCCTTGTTTTCCGGTTCGTTGCCGATACTCCGCAGCAGTCTCTTGATCCAGGATTTCGTTAACGAACCGTTTCTAGGGTTGGAGTCGTCGCTATTCATGCCTCTTTATACTTCATTAATAAGGATCCGGCAGGTCCATGCTGCCCAGGATCTCCCTTTCCATGGCCTCCATTTCGGCCGCCTGTTCCGCATTCTGATGGTCATGGCCCAAGAGATGCAATACCCCGTGCACCACCATGTGCGCCCAGTGGGCGTTCGCGATCTTGCCCTGCTCCCGCGCTTCCCGCAGCACCACCGGGGCACAGATCACCAGATCCCCCAACAGCGGACTGTTCACCACGGCCGGCAGGTCCGCGGGAAAGGAAAGCACGTTGGTGGGCCGGTCCTTGGCGCGATACCTGTGATTCAACTGCCGGCTCTCTTCCTCATCCACCAGCCGTATGGCCAGCTCCGCTTCCTGCCGGCGCCCGGCCAGGGTCCGCTCCACCCAGGCGCGAAACTCGGCCTCGGTGGGAACACCCTCTTCCAGGGCGGTGGCGCACTGGATATCCAGATCCAGATTCATTTCTGCTCCCGTTTGCGATCGTGATCATCGTACGCATTCACGATCCGCAGCACCAGGGGATGGCGCACCACATCCCTGGCATTGAAAAAGGTAAAGCTGATGCCATCCACCCTGGCCAGCACCTCCGAGGCCTGGCGCAGTCCCGAGGTCTGGCCCCGGGGCAGGTCCACCTGGGTAACATCGCCGGTGATCACGGCGGTGGATCCGAAGCCGATCCGGGTCAGGAACATCTTCATCTGCTCCGGCGTGGTGTTCTGGGCCTCGTCCAGGATAATGAAGGATTCGTTCAGGGTGCGCCCGCGCATATAGGCCAGGGGCGCCACCTCGATAACGTTACGCTCGATCAGCTTCGCCACCCGCTCGAAGCCGAGCATTTCATACAGGGCATCGTACAGAGGACGCAGATAGGGATCGATCTTCTGGGTCAGATCCCCGGGCAGAAAACCGAGCCGCTCCCCGGCCTCCACCGCCGGACGCACCAGCAGCACCCGCCGCACCTGGTCCCGTTCCAGGGCATCCACGGCACAGGCCACCGCCAGGTAGGTCTTGCCGGTGCCGGCGGGACCGATACCGAAGTTGATATCGTGGGTGACGATACGATGCAGATACTCCCGCTGGTTGGGGCCGCGCGCCCGCACCAGACCCCGGCGGGTCTTGATCACCACCTCCGGCACGTTGTCCTCGGCTTCCTCCCGCAGCAGCGCCTCGATACCCGACTCCTGCAGATAGAGATGGATCTGTTCCGGGGTCAGCACCTCTTCCCGGGCATGCTGGTAGAGCCCCTGCAGTACCTCCCGGGTGGCGCGGATGGCATCCGGCTCGCCGATCAGCCGGAAGCGGTTCCCGCGGTTGTTGATCTCCACCCCGAGCCGGCGCTCGATCTGGCGCAGGTGTTCATCCAGCTGGCCGCAGAGGTTGGCCAACCGATGGTTGTCTTCGGGGGTAAGAACGAGATCGACGGATTCAGGGTGTTCTGACACTGGAGTATTTTGACTTAAATATTAACCACGGAGGACACGGAGCAATAGCAGCAAAAGCACATTACCTATAAATTACCGCAAGGTATCCGGCTGATTGCTCGGTCTGTATTTCACATTCCAACTCTCTGTGTTCCGCGATCAGGCGCTTTGCGCCAGGAGCGGATCCACCAGCTCCCCGCGCAGGGAGTTGGGCAGGGCCTCGGTGATACGCAGATCCACGAACCGCCCGATCAGATCGGTGGGCCCGTCGAAATTCACCACCCGGTTGTTCTCGGTACGACCCGCCAGTTGCCCCGGATCCTTGCGGGAGGGACGCTCCACCAGCACCCGCTGAGTGCTTCCCACCATGCGGCGGCTGATCTGCTGCGCCATCTCATTTATCCGGTGCTGCAACCGCTCCAGCCGCACCTGTTTCGTCTTCAGGGGCACGTCGTCCGGGAGATCCGCCGCCGGCGTGCCGGGACGGGCGCTGAAGATAAAACTAAAGGAGTTGTCGAAGCCGACTTCCTCGATCAGCTCCATGGTGCGCTGAAAATCCGCCTCCGACTCACCGGGGAAACCGACGATGAAATCGGAAGAGAGGCTGATATCCGGACGGGCCTCCCGCAAACGCCGGATCTTGGCCTTGTAGTCGTAGGCCGAATGGCCCCGCTTCATCATGGCCAGGATACGGTCCGAACCGCTCTGAACCGGCAGGTGCAGATGACTGACCAGCTCCGGGACCTCGGCAAAGGCCGCGATCAGGCGATCGGAGAACTCCACCGGATGGGAGGTGGTAAAACGGATACGGTCGATACCATCCACCGCGGACACGAAATGGATCAGCAGGGCCAGATCGGCCTGCTCTCCATCCTCCATCAGGCCGCGGTAAGCGTTGACGTTCTGCCCCAGCAGGTTGACCTCCCGCACCCCCTGCCGTGCCAGACTCTCCACCTCCGCTATCACATCCTCCAGAGGGCGGCTGATCTCCTCACCCCGGGTATAGGGGACCACGCAATAGGTGCAGTATTTGGAACACCCCTCCATGACCGAGACAAAGGCGCTTGGACCGTCCGCACGGGGTTCCGGCAGGCTGTCGAACTTCTCGATCTCGGGGAACGAGACATCCACCAACGGCACCTGCTCCCGCCGTGCCGTGGTCAGCATCTGCGGCAGCCGGTGCAGGGTCTGGGGCCCGAACACCAGATCCACAAAGGGAGCCCGCTCCCGGATCGCCTCCCCCTCCTGACTCGCCACACAACCGCCGACACCGATCACCAGCCCGGGACGACGCTTCTTCCAGGGGCGCCAGCGACCCAACTGGGAGAACACCTTCTCCTGGGCCTTCTCCCGAATGGAGCAGGTATTGAGGAGCAGTACGTCCGCCTGTTCCGCCTCGTCGGTCAACTCCAGGCCATGGGACTCCCTGAGCAGGTCCGCGATCTTGGCGGAGTCATACTCATTCATCTGACAACCGAAGGTTTTTATGTGGAGCTTTCCGGCCACGGAGGAGAAAAAATTTCCAAAGGGGACGGTAGCTTACACGCTATAAGGGATTTTTTCCAGCGTCCCGCCTCCCTGGAACTCAACTGTCCGGCAGTTCCCTGATCTCCTCCTCCAGGATATCCAGCGCCCGCAGCAGGGTCTCGGAAACACCCACCAGCTCTTCCATATAATTGCGCGCCAGCTCCATCCGCTGGTTCTCACGGGCACTTTTGGTGGAAAAAAGCTTCCTGATCGCCCCGCTATCCGGACCGTGGATCACATCGAAAATGCGCTTGTAGATCTCATGCAGCATCTCGTGCGGGGTATAGATCCCTTCATAGGAAGCGAGATGACCGAGTTTCAACTGGCCCTCGCCGTGGTACCAGCGGCCGAAGACACAGGCAGTATGTTCCACCGGGATCTTCTCATTGCTGACAGGCACGCCTGACACCATGGCCTGGGCGTATGCGCGCCACTTTATATGGGCTCCTTTGGCCTTGCGCAGCTTCTCCAACGCATCCTTTTTATCTATTTCCGGCATTTCCTCATTTCCTCTTTGGTTGTGGTTTTATAGTTATATATACCCCGAGTATCGGCAAGCATTCCGACAACGTCAAGCTGGCGGATCCCGGGAACACCGTTCCTCAGGGCTCCCGATATTCTGTGGTAATATCCGCAGGAACTTTACTGAATTTATGCAGCGAGAAAGGTGCTATCTCGCATTCATCCATCAGCCCCGAGCGTCTCATTATGGAACTATGCGGAACCGCTGATACCAGGAATACAGGTCTCGACGAGTTGGATATCGTGCTGCCTGGCACACGGAGCACTTTTCCCATCCTCCAAACGACGGCGCATCCATGCGGGAATATTCTTGTTCCTTTTGCGGATTCTATTAGGCTCCCTATTTCCGGGCCAAGTCATTGCATTAACGATACACCGAGTTTTTATACGCCTTAAATGTCGGAATCAAGCGGGACATTCAGAGCGTCCAATCATAGTCAAATGCCGTGAAAAGATTAGTTGAAATTTTATTATTATTATTGATACCTCAGGTCTCTTATTCCGGGGAGCACGACGTAGCCCTTGTAATCACATCCGATTGCGTTAGTTCAGTTGAAGTAACGCAATCCATATATACAGAAGGATGGAGCTTAAGCATAAGTCTAAATGAAGAAGCAGCAAGTGAGTTCTTTATTCTGACCAACAAAAGTATAGGCAACGTATTAACAATATATGACGGCGATAATACCGAAGTAATTAGCGCAGTTGTGCGTGAGCCATTGCCGCCAACATTTGTATCATCCGGCATCGAGAGCAAAGAACAGGCTGTAAAGTCAAAAAAATCAATACTGGAGTCAACGGGAAAGTGCGGAATTAAATCAATATTAAAGGCACATAACAGCGTACGCCAGAGGACATTATTCCCCGCATATAAACGTTAGACGTAACTTTCAATCAAAACACGAGGGATCACATATTGACAATAAAGATATCAATTGAGCTCGTCCGGCGCTGGTTATTTATTGCGCTGGCCCTTCTGCTTTCCGCCTCAGCTAGTTTCGGCCAGACGAATGATTCGCACAGCTCACCGCAAAACCACATGGGCTTCACAGGGACATGGGAAGAGTTCTGGCCCGGAATACCTCAACATGCAATACATACAATTCAATTCACGGATAATAAATACGTCATCACCCATCGGGTACCTGGCCGCCATGTCGTCGGGGGTGAAGATCTGGTTCATCCTGTTAAGGACGTGACGATTGACGGCGACCTGCTGAGGTTCAAGGAGATAACAACAATCGTCATAGAATATGAACTACGGGTAAAGGATGACAACACGCTTCAGGTGAGGGCCAAGGGCATTTCAGGCTGGGAGGAATTTTACTGGAAACGGGTCAAAAATGAATAATCTGACAAACATCCGGGTTTGACATGAATCTTACACGTTTCATTGGTTGCATGCTTACGATAGTTGGAACACAAATACCAGGCCCCGCGTGAAATCTCACTCCAGCCTGGTAGCGATGCCGTGCTCCAGCACGCTACCGTGTCATTCAAGCAACGATGGAAATTCAGCGGTGACGTGCCGGCTGTTTTTCCTGCAAAGGACGCACTTCCATCAGGACCTCCTTATTGTTACAAAATTCTTGCTTTCGATGCCGCAAAGAAGCAATTGGATATCCGAAACGACATATCACGGACAGATATTCGTCTAGCGAGGTCCAAATGGCGCATATACCGAGCCATCGTTTCGTTTGACGCCTCAACCTGAATGTAAAAATATGCCGATTTCACGCCGACAATTCCTGATCACCGGCACCATAAGCAATAGAAAGTTAGTTAACTTAATGGACACGGAACATAAAGTGGAGCTATCAGACAAAACAAGGTTGTTCATCGCCGCGCTGTTTAACGAAGATGACGCAACGAAAGTAGAAACGCTCCTCAGAGAACAATGCGCCAATGATATTCCCGGTTGCAGCGATTGGTCTCAGGAGGATTTAGAAAGGATCTGGCTATCGGTTCTAAAAATCAGCAATGGCGATATGGAAAAACTGCATAGTGCCATCTCGTTAGCAAATACCGACTACCGAGATCTATTTATGTCAGCCGGCTTTGGTTATGACGCAGAGGCCCACAAAAAATGGCGGCCGTAAAATTATGGAAACCACAAATAGAATCTGAGGTGAAATATAATAATGCCTGGCGAGGCCATCCGCCCCCTCTAGGCACCAAAGTTCAAGCAAACAAAGGAACATAAATGATCCGCTACCTTGTTACGACTTTTCGCACACCGCAATTCGACCCCTCCGTGATCGAGGCTCATTATGTGTTTTTAGACGGCCTTCGCCAGCGGGGAAAACTTGAGCTTGCCGGTCCGTTCACGGATAAATCCGGTGGCGCTTACCTCATCAAAGCCGCGAATATGGAGGAAGCCAAAACGATAGCATTCAGCGATCCCGTACACACGTCAAACTCTTCCGTCGTTACAGTTTATGAATGGGACGCGAAGTAATATCAGTCATCCGTCGACTCTGACAGTCACAGCAGCTATCGCCGAACCGCCAAGAAAAGAACATGGTGAATTTCAAAATACTCAGCACTGTTATGGCGGTTATCGCACTTACACTATTTTTATTTCTTTTATTCGCGCCTGAAATTATATTCCTGTTATTCAGAGTAGAGGGAAATGAGGTCGCTTTCTTTATCTCCAGAAGGGCTGCGATGCTCTTTCTTGGTATTGCGGTCTTTTCCTGGCTTGGGAGAAACGCCTTACATTCCGAGTCACGTCAAGCCATTTGCATTGGCATGTCAATTTCCATGCTGGCCCTGGCTATTCTGGGTACGTTTGAATTTATTCGCAATTTTGCGGGCACTGGAATATTCCTTGCGGTTATCACCGAGGTGGCGCTGGCTGCCGCCCACTTTAAGATATGGAGCAGTAGCACTGATTCCTTACAATAAGTCGAGACTGATCAGGGTTTTTGCCCCAAGGATATTTCGGAGAATCGTCGGGAGAACGAGTAAACACAATGGACCAGTTATTCAGATGGGGGACTTGCCCCGGTTTTCATGATTCTCCGACCTTTACCGACCATGGATAGCATCTCCTCCCTTAAACCATACGAAATCGAACGAGTGGTCGATTCGAAGGATATCGATCTGCTTGGGCACGTAAATAATGTCGTGTACCTCAAGTGGGTCCAGGACATTGCGATCGCACACTGGAACCACTCGGCCACTGACGAACAGAAAGCAACCCTGTTATGGGTCGTGGCAAAGCACGAAATTGAATACAAAAGACCCGCACTGGAATCAGATATATTGATTATTCGAACCTGGGTCGGAAAAGCCACGGACAGGCTGTTTGAACGACATACCGAAGTCGTCCGCAAGGCGGACGGCAAATTAGTGGCCAAGGCGGTATCTCTTTGGGCTCCGATAGATAAAGAATCAAAAAGACGGGTGCGCATCGGCGCCGACCTTTATGAGATGTTTTCCACCTGAGAGCAGGTCTATACTGTCGTACACATAAGCAACACACCCCTGAACAAAAAAATTCCAAGAACAATGAGTAATTAAAAATTGATAGCAAGGGATCATTATGAAAGCAACCGCCATTGCCGCAATTGCGGTCATTATTCTCATAACAGTCTTATACAAATTGATTCCGTTTCGCGAGACTGGAGAGAGAAAGCCTCACCTGGCGATACTCCCGAAATACAAAAAACGAATCACCCACGCATTATCCCGGCAACAAATCGAACAAAAGCTGACGGAATTAGGTTTCAAAAAACTAGACGAAAACGATTCAACCCTGAAATTCTCGCGGGGATCGATTCTTGGGGATATATCCATCAAACTGACCAGGGTGGATGTTGGTCTGCAGATTATTTCCTCGAGTGAACTCGAAGTTACCGTTCAGGCGGGCTGGCTGGCGGCAGTCGATACAGGCGATCACTGGTCATTTATTACCGAGCTGTGTGAAAAGATCGCGGCCGCCGAGTAGCTTTTACGCCCGGCAAGAGTCCATACCCAGGGATCACCATACCTTTCAGTTCTCCAGAACATGCAGCCACGAATTCCAAAAAGAGGGTATCTGAGGCCTTTTCATATTGGGAAGGTCCCGGTTTTTATCCATTGGTCTTTTCCGGTGGGCGGCCTATTCATTGCGGGATTTCTCGGCGACCTGACCTGGAAGACCATCCTGCCCCTGGCGCTTGCCTATACCGCACTTGTTCTGATTCACGAGTTCGGTCATGCGCTTGCCGCAAACATATCCGGAAGCAGGGTATATGCCATACTGATAACCGGCTCGGGCGGCTGGTGTATTGCCGACGAACCAAGCTCCCTGGCTATGCGCTATGGGTTTTATGGCGGCGGTATCATTGCCCAGCTCATTATCCTGCTTGTCACATCCATCTATCTGTTCTCGTTTCAATCCACCGGCTCCCGGTTCCTGGATCTATTCGCATTCGTCTTCACCGTTATCAACGCCGTAGTCCTGCTCATTAACCTGATACCTTCGGAACACACCGATGGCCGCAAACTGTGGGAGTTATTCAGAAGCACACGAAATAGCGCCTGACCTGTCCGAAATACCCGGAAAAAACATAACAGCAACCCACCGCTTCAATACGCGAAAAAAAGGGACGGAGAACAAAAGCCCCTGTTTTCGGAACTACTTGCTCTCCGTCCCTGGCTCAGCACAACCGCAGAAACAGTTCTGTTACCGCACTATTTACTCTTTCTTTCCGCAGTCCGGATCTTCACCCTTCCTGCAGTCGGGATCACAACGCCCGTCTTTCACCTTATCGCAATACCCGTCTTCTCCACCGGAAGGACAATCGCGCTTACAGTTGCCGAAATTTTCCCCTTTGAAGCGATCGGCCACGTTCGAGACGGAAGAGCATTTGCCGTCGCCACAGGACACGCTACGGCAATCCGGATCCCCTCCTCTCTTACAATCAGGATCGCAACGCCCGTCTTTCACCTTGTCGCAATACCCGTCCTTCCCGCCCGAGGGACAATCCTTTGGACAATTTCCGTGGTTTTCTTTTGCATTGCAGACACGATTTCCACATTTACCCATGCAATCCTGATCAACACCATCCCGACAGTCCGGATCGCAAATACCATCCGCACGATTCAGACATAACCCGTCCTTCTCCTTCATCGGACAGTCCTGCGGGCAGGTCAGATAGTTTTCCGTCTTGTCACAGCGTCCGTTTTTATTGCAGAAATCCAGGGTTCTTGTGTAAAGCGTCTTCTCCCCCTGGTTTAGCGTCAACGTCCGCGCGGTACGGGTATATGGAATCTTGAAATGAACGGGAACTTTCGCGTACTTCACGTCTGAATAGTTTTTCCCGTCATACACCGGACCGTCGTAATCAAAATAGACATTAAAAGAATGTGACCACAAAACCTTCCCACCCTTATCAGACACTGAAACCGTATAATCCTTTCCTCGCTGCATAAATTTTGTCGGCCTTCCGGTGGTGAGGGTAATACTCTCTTCCTCCACCCTGCCATCCTGATAAACGGAAAGGTTCACGTCTATGACGCGTTTGACGATCGGCTTCTCCGGGGAATGACAATTGAGATCGGCAATGCCGGCAAAGTGGTCAACACTGTGGGCATCGAAGGCGCGCGTTCCGGGAAATCTGTCCTCGGCATTGGCATAGGACATAATGGCCACACCACTCGAACTGTTGTAGTTGCCGCGGCAGCAGATACCGTAATCGACATCGGCGCAACTGCTCCAAAAGGCGGTATTGCAGCAAGGCGCTCCGCTGGAGTCGTCTGAACCGTCAGGAGGGCAATCGCATGCATGCGGCGCACTTTCCGCATGGAGATAGTTGATGTCGCCGGTAGCCGCGCCGTCACCACCCGTATCCCCGCAACCGCCCTGATCTCCATCATTGCATCTGCAGTCCACCGATCCGGCAGCGTTACTGCAGTACTCGTCTTCCAGGCCATATATGTGGCCGATTTCGTGGGCGGCAACTGAATCGTAATCGGTTTCAACCCAGATAGTATCGGAACCGTTACTACACCCCGCGGTCGGCGGACAGGGTGAGTCCTCCGTAAGGCCGACGATGATGTCGAAGTCCGCCGCGTTTATCCCCAACGAAGTGACAAACGGCTGAATGGTGTTTACGCCGCAGGTTATGGCGGAGCAGGTAAAAGCGGCGAAGTTCTCCGTCGCGACGTCCAGTTTCGCGATGGCGATTTTTTCGGGACAGGCACTCAAGGGTATGGCATCCACGAAAAACCCGATCTGGGTGTCAGCCTGGGCCTCGAATTCCTCCTGCGTATTGGTCCATCCCAGCGGAACGAACAGCAGCTTCAGATAGGGCTCGGAGGCGATCATGATATCCGCATATCCCGAGGGAGAGGACGACGGCCAATGATAGCCCACGGGCTGGCAGGGGGCTTCGCCATCGGGAAATGAAAACCGAAAGCCCACGATATCGCCTTCACTCAGGCTGAAATCATGCGCGTCATCAGCGGAATCCAGGGGATGACGATATTCGAACGTGTAATCACCGACACCGCCCGGCACGGGATTAGTATGGGTAACCGCACCCACCAGATCATTGCTGCCGCCGTAGGAATCGTCGCTGTATGACCACCCGTTCACGCCGTTGGGGTTGTGGGTATCTTCGAACACGGTGTTATCAAACCGAATCGCGAGACCGTCCTCGCCCACGTCGGTAACGCCGTTATTGTTGTTATCGAAGTAGAAGTTGGCGAAATCATGGCCCATTTCCGCCAGATTGGAATACTCTTCATCCCGAACCACAACCGCGAGATACAGATAGGTATCGTCGTTCTTGACGTACAGAGTGACGTCATGCTCCTCCTCGCAATAACTGAGCGTGAAATCAACTACGGCCGCATCGACCCATTCTCCCGTGGAAATAGCACCGTCAATCGTCGGAGTGGTTACGGACCAGGCGGACAGGACGTCCCCTGAATGACCGAAGGAGGGTGATACCGGTATTACGGAAACAAGGGTAATCAGGAATGCAACAAGAATACTCTTCCATGAATAGGCAGGCATGGCACGGACCTCCGATGTCTGAATTTCTGTTCTTCTTCAATGAAGAATGTGTGCTGCAATATCCCCTGCTTCCGCCCTAAAGCGGGACCGCGACGGGAGTTTTCAACCCTCCGAGGGGACGTGCGGTCCATAATCCCTCGATGCCCTGCACGCTGAAAATCACGCGCAGTTCACGTGAACGCTTATTATAACATAAGGATGGATATCGCTATAGAATAGGGCAATAGACATGAATCTGTTAGAGGTTGGAAATCTAAACCGTCTCCAATCTCATAAAACAACCTGGAGCCAGACCATCATGAAGAGCCGAACGATCTTACTCTTCGCCATACTATTTTTCAGCTTTCAAAGCCTTGCCGCGCGGGCCCCGGATTCCGGCCTGACCCCGTTACCCGGAGACCCTCTGAGGAAGCAGGTGCTCGACGCCCTGCGCCAGGACGTGAAACGCATGCACAGCCTGGATGTGGTTTTCGTCGTCGACCATTTAAGGGTCAAGGACGGCTGGGCCTGGGTGGAAACACAGCCCCAATCGCCGGACGGCATGAGCCACTATGAGAGTCTGTCCGCCCTGTTGCATTTCCAAGACGAAGGCTGGGTGGTAATGGACACTCCTTGTACCGAACCGGAAAATCCGGAATGTCCCGAGGAGTCGAGATTTTTCGAGGAACTTCAGAAACGCTACCCCACCGTCCCCACCGAGATCTTTCCCGAGTAACACCTCGCGACCGGTTATCGCACAGGGCGGGCCCTGCCCACCCTGCGCGACTTGAGCGTCCGTTTCTCAGTCCGGTTGCACCTTAAACGCATTGAGCATGATATCGCCGGCGACCATCTGACTGGCGTGCACGGTGGCGTCGAAGATCTCCCGGTCGCTGCAGCCGGCCTCTCGCACCGCCCCCACCTGCTCGGCAGTGACCCCGTTGGAATCCCGGACCGCGTCCAGCGCGAACAACAACAAGGCCCGCTCCTTCGGGTTCAGGGGCGCGCTGCCGGGATCGGCGGCCAGGCGGTCGATCTCTTCCCGCGACATACCCTCTCCGTTCATCAGCATCGCGGCATTCATGCCGATGCAGTAGTCGCAACGATGAATCTCCGAAACCAGCAGTCGAATCATGGTGAACAGTTTCCGCGACAGGGTCGGGTGACTCATCGCCTCACCGATACCGGCCCAATGGCGCTCCATATGGCCGGGATTGACACTGTCCAGCCGCAAGGCATTGGGCACGAATCCCATCATCTGGCCGGCCTGTCGATAGATCGCGGCAACGGTGCCTTCCGCCTGTTCCGGGTTAACCGTGTTGAGTAGTGACATCTGTTTCTCCTTAGGGTTTATGGGTTACACATAAAACATTTTTCCGTTTTCACGGTGACAAACTTCACTGTCCCCGCCAGCCCCGGGATCGGCGGCCCTGCACCGCAGAACCATCACCGCGGGCAGAATAGAATAGTTGACCGGTCAGTTTAGATAGGGGCGAATTTTTTTTAGCCCCCTTCCATGATACGAAGCCCTACTACGGCCGGTCCGAGATTACGAATCACTTCCGGATCATTTTGGGTTTTTGCCATTAGCATTACGCCCTCGATATAGGCCGTCATGGCCTTGGCCGTGGCCTCCAGGTCGACACCGGGCAGTTCCCCCTGGTGCGCCGCCTCCTGCAGGGTATCCCGAAGGGTCTGCTCCATATTGGCGAACACCCGGACCACCTTCTTGCGAATCACCTCCTCCTTGGTGCTCAGTTCACTGGCCAGATTGCCGAAAGGGCAGCCCAGGGTATGGCCGGTTTCGTCACAGATCCCTCTCTGGAACCCGTAAGCCAGTTCGATCATGCGCGACAGGCGCTGTAGAGGCGGGATCTCCCTGGCAAAGGCCTTGTCGAAGATCTGTTGTCTGAATTCCGCCAGGTACTCATCGATAACCGCCAGGGTCAGGTCCAGTTTGGAAGGAAAGAAGTGGTAAAAGCTCCCCTTCTTCACCCCGGCGGCCTCACAGATCGCCGCCACACCTACATCGAAATAGCTGTGGGCATAGAACAGGTCGCGGGCGCTTTTCAGGATGCGTTGCCTGGTATCGATTTCAACAATCATGTCGGCCAGTATAGTTGACCGGTCGGTCTAGTCAAGTCACAAAGAGCGCGATAGGAATTGGAATCGTATTCAACCCGGCCCCTGTCTGCCGATCACCGCCAATGCGCCCCGGTAGACGGGTTCGTCGATGAAGCCGTACTGCTCGTGCACGAAGCCGGTATTGCCCTTCGCCGCTTCCGCCTCGAAACAGTCCACAATGGCCCTGGCCCGTTCCAGCTCTTCGAGGTCGGGGACGAAAATCCGGTTGGCCGCCTCCACCTGGCCCGGCGAAATACAGCCCTTGGCGGTGAAGCCCATGCGCCGTTCCAGGCGGCACCACTGCTCGAAGGTACTCAGGTCCTTATACTCCTGGAACACGAACGAAACCGGTTGAAAACCGGCGATCCGCGCCTCCACGAGAAAACGGGATAACAGATACCGGGCCGTGGGGTTGTCCGGCGTTATGATCGACTGGGGCAGACCCAGATCCGCGCAGAGATCCAGGATACCCAGATACACCGTATCCACCCGCTCCTCCACCCGCAACGCGGGAAGATTGCGCAGGGCGGCGCCGGTTTCGATGGAGAGATGAATCCTGATTGCCGGATCCACCAGGTCGCAGACCCGCGCCACCTCTTCCGCCGTTCGCACCTTGGGGATACGAACGGCATCCGGCACTACCCGGTTGATAAGCGCGATATCCTCCTCGCCACCTTCACCCAGTGGGTTCACCCGCACCACCAGTTCGCTGCGCACTTCCCTGGCCGCTGCCACGAACAGGGCCGCCAACGCCCGCGCCCGGGGTTTCTCCTCCGGCGCCACACCGTCTTCTAGGTTGATGATGGCCAGATCGGCAGCCAGTTGGTCCAGCTTGTTGAGATGCTTCACCCGATGGGCCGAAACCATCAGGGCGCTGCGACGCGGCCCCCGTACCGGTGACCGCGGTTGGACAGCGGCGGGCAGACGCCCCTTTATCTCTTCAACTACGGCATGCTCCAGCCAGGCGATATCTTCGAAGATCATAGAGTACGACGAGCCCCCTTTCCGCTACGACAGCCGGTCAGGACAGGGAAATCCGAGACTTTTCCTTCAGTCCGGCCAACCAGTTCTTCTGACAACTGCGCCGGTGACGCTGCTCCAGTATCTCACGAATCTTCAGCTCCACCTTGGCGAACGGCAGCTGTTTCGCCGGTCTGATCCTCTCGCACAGCAGGATGTGAAAACCCATTTCCGACTCGATGACCGCGCTGATCTCCCCCTCTTCCATGGAAAAAAGCACGGCGTCCAGCTCCGGGTAAAGCTGACCCGCCTTTATCTCACCGAGCCTGCCCTCCTCCATCACCGTGGGACACTCGGAGTAGCGTTTGGCGAACTGGGGGAAACGATTGGCGCGGCCGGCCAGTTTCTCCACCACCAGCTCCATCCTCGCGCGGGCGGCGTCCCGCGTGTTTTCCGGGAAATCCGGATTCACCGTTATCAGGATATGCCGGGCAACCCGCTGCTCCGGCTGCTCGAACCGCTCCCGATGCATCTCATAAAACAGGCGCACATCCACATCGCTGACCGGCGCACTCTCGGCCGCCACCCGCTGCATTACCGCGTCGAACATCAGCTCACGACAAAGCGCATGACGCAGACCGTCCTCGTCCAACCCGTTGGTCTGCAGATCCTGCAGAAACTCCTCGTGGCTGTCGTAGCGTGCGGCTACGCCGGTCATCGACTGATCCAACTGCTCTTCCGGTATTACCAGCCCTTCCGCCTGCGGCGAGACGAGCACCAACGACTCCAGTTCGTAACTCCTGACCGCCTTGCGATAGACCTGCTCGTATTCACTGGGATTGAGCTGCTCCAGATTCCTGCCGAACTCATTCAGCGCATTACGCAACAGGTGGTAATTGAATTCCGCGGAGAGTTCCTGCTTTTTATCGGCCAAGATCATTACTCCTCCCCGGACTCCGGCTGCAGAGATTCCAGCGCCCCCTCCGGGACCTGCAGAGTGCGCCCGCTGAAACGCACGTGATAAATCGGACCACCTTCCTGCTCCCGCAACACCTTTTCGATCTCCCCCTCGTCACCGGGTCCGGCGATCACGTCGCCGGCGATGGCCAGGGCCATTTTCGGGGTTACCTTCTCCCGGAACTCGAAGCGGCTGGGGACCCAGGGATCACTTTCCAGCTGCAGCTCCTGCTCGCGGCAACCCACGATCCTGTTGCTGTCGATAAAGTCCACCGAATAGATCAGCTGATCCTGCAGAAAGGTACCCACATCCCGCACATAGCCGACACTGCCCCGGCGCACCAGGACACGGCCCGTGGGTTCTCCGGGATAGGTGCCGTCGTTGCGCAGATTACGCACCACCCGCACCGCCTCGCCATATTCAAACTTCGGTCGCACCCTATCCCACCTGTTTCGTCAGATCACTCAAGGACACCTGAACGCTGAACGGTTCATGCATCCGAAACACCTTGAACACCTTCTCCGTGCGCGCGTCCGAATGGACAAAATCACTGTAAGCGCGGTAGAGCAACCCGGCATACAGTTCCCGTTGTTGTTCAGCGTCTTGCGGCAAAACATCGATGCCGTCGATATAGTCGTGGAAGCGCTGCAGGATGTGCAGCCGGTTGACATGCACTATCGAAGGTTCATATCGGATAGCGAAATATTCCAGAAACTCCTCAGCACTGCTGAGTTCCTCCATATCCAGTTCAAGCTCACTGCTACCCATCGGTTTTCTCCCAAGTCATAAATTTTTCCGTTATGCCCGAGGACGGCCCTATAGTGACACCGCGGCCTGTCCTTCACTCATCGCCTCGCGCGCCACGTTGATCAGCGCCTGAGCATCCAGTCTGTTCTTTGAATCGAGTTCCGCAACCTTCTCCAACCGGGCGATGGCTGACTGATAGTCGCCCAATCGCAGTTCCAGATATCCCGCCACCTTTAACGCCATCATGTAAAAACGGATCAGGGTCATGGAGACCATCACCCCGTTTCCAAACCTGGCCTCGGTAAGTTCCCGCCAGTCCTCCGGCAGCCGCAACCGAACCGCCAGGACGCGCAACACCCGTTCCACAACCAGCAGAGCCTCCTGGTGACGATGCTGATAAAAGAAAAAACGCTGCAGCGCCACCAGCACCAAGGGATGTTCCGGCTCCAGAAAGTAGGCCCGTAACAGCGCCGTCTCCGCGGGTCGCCCCCCATAGTTCTTGGCGGCCCGTTCCAGACAACGAGCCGCCTCTTCATGCAACGGCTCATCGAAATACAACTCCACTTCTCTAAAATCCAACAGATCCATATTCGCCCCTTCCAATTTCGCTCAAAGCGGATCGCAAACCTGCTGTCCGTTACATCGGACACACTCCTCCTCACCGGCTCCGCTGCCCGGCGTTTCTTTATTGATGCCGACCTTCTGCTCCAGAATACGAATCCGTTCCAGCAGACAGGTCACCGCATCCGCTACCGGGTCTGGAATCAGATGATGATTCAGGTCGATTCCCTCCAGGGAGTCGCTCATCGGACGGTCCGTCGACTGCACCACCTTGCCCGGTATACCCACCACCGTCTTTCCTTCCGGCACCGGCGCAATAACCACCGAGTTGGCCCCCACCCGAGCATTTCTGCCCACAGTGATCGGTCCGAGGATCTTGGCACCCGCACCCACCACCACATGATCGCCCAGGGTGGGATGGCGTTTACCCTTGTTCCAGGAAACGCCGCCCAGGGTTACGCCGTGATACAGGGTTACGTCATTCCCAACCTCGGCGGTCTCACCGATGACCACGCCGCTGCCGTGATCGATAAAGAAGCGACGGCCGATGGTGGCGCCGGGATGGATATCGACGCCGGACCAGAGACGCCCGACAAAGGAGATCAGGCGCGGCAGATAACGCCAGCCCCGCCGCCACAGCCGGTTGGCCAGGCGATAGAGCAGCACCGCATGAACCCCCGGGTAGGTGGTTATGATTTCAAACCGTGTTCTTGCCGCCGGGTCGCGCTGGAAGACACAGGAAACATCCTCCCGCAATAGACGCAGCAGGGATACCGGCGCCGGCTGCTCCACACTGATGCCGCCCATATTTCTCACTGTTGTGTACATCCGATACTCTCCTCTTTGATCTGCGCATAGAAACGGCGCAGATCCGGACCCTCCGGCGGCCGTTTGTACTGGGCCACATGATTGCGCACCAGCAGGATCAGGGTCTCCGCCTGCTGGCGGCTCAGCTCCACTCCCATCTCCGCATAGGCCTGCATCACCGCGCGACTGCCGGAGTGCTTGCCCAGGACAAACCGATGATCGCGTCCGACCTCCGCCGGGTCGACGCCCTGGTAGTTACGTCGATCCTTCAGCAGACCGTCCACGTGAATACCGGCCTCGTGGGTGAACACACCGGCACCCACCAGACTCTTCTGCCAGCCGACGCTACGGCCGGAGGCCCGTTCCACCAGGCGCGAGACCGTGTCGTAGTGGGCCATGTCGATCTCCTGCCCCTGATAAAAAAAGCAACGCAATCCCATCACCACCTCTTCCAGGGGGGCGTTACCGGCCCGTTCCCCAAGACCGTGGACGGTGGTGTTGACATGGGTGGCGCCGCCGCGGATGGCGGCCAGGGTATTGGCGGTGGCGAGACCGAGATCGTCATGGGCATGCATCTCGATCTCCAGGTCGGTCACGGAACGGAGATTGCGCAGGGTTTCGTACACCCCGAACGGCTCCATGATGCCGACGGTATCGGCGAAGCGGAATCTGCGGGCACCGGCCAGTTGCGCCCGTTCCACCACCCGCCAGAGAAACTCGGGATCGGCGCGGGAGGCGTCTTCGCCGCCGACACAGACCTCCAGCCCCAGTTCCAGGGCCTCGCCGACGCAGTGATCGATCTGCTCCAGGACCCACTCCCGGGAACGTCCCAGTTTGTTGATGATCTGTTGGTCCGACATCGGTATCGAGAGGTCCACGCTGTCCACTCCCAGTCCCTTGCATTGGGCGATGTCCCGGCTCTGCATCCGGCACCAGACCATCAGCCGGGCGTTTTTCACCACCTCTTTTACCGCCCTGATGGAGCGGCGTTCCTCCTCCCCCATGGAGGGGATGCCGATCTCCAGCTCCGGCACCCCCAGGGTGTCGAGGGCCTGGGCGATGGCCAGCTTCTCCGCCAGGGAAAAAGCGACACCGGCGGACTGCTCCCCGTCCCTCAGGGTGGTGTCGTTGATAATGACCTTCGGTATCTCTGTGTTCATGGCTCGCTCCTTACCAGAAGGTGAGAGCAAGCACCGTGCCATAAATCTTTATGCTTATTTTTCAGTGTGTTACGAAGAGCAACCCGCGTAGGAGCACGTGCTTTGAACGCCCTATGTAGGAAACCCTACAAACCCGTATGGGCCCCGCATCGCCCAGAGGACTGGGCTCCTACATGGGCGATGGAATAGAATCATCCCCTATCCCATCAGATGGAAGGACCCAGACGATGACGGAAAAACCCCACGCCCATCGGCTACGCAAAGGACGTGTCTCCGAAACCAACCGCATCTATTTCATCACCACCGCCACCCACAACAGGCAACCGGTGTTCAATAACTTCAACCACGCCCGTCAACTGATTCATGTGCTACGGGAAAACGCCGCCATGCAACGGACGCAGACGCTCTGTTTCGTTGTAATGCCGGATCATCTGCATTGGTTAATGCGATTGGAAAAGGATTGCGATCTGTCTCAGGTAACTCGTTCGGTCAAATCAATATCCAGCAGGCGCATTGGAGAGAACGTTTGGCAAAAAGGGTTTTATGATCGTGCAGTCCGCAGAGAAGAGGATCTGAAATCGTTGGCACGATATATCGTTGCCAACCCTCTCCGCGCCGGGTTGGTGGAATCCGTAGGCCAATATCCCCATTGGGATTCGGTGTGGCTGTAGGAGATTCTATGTCCCGGCACAAGCAGTCACTCGCCCCCCGGGCTGATAAGTTGACTGGTTTTTGAGTAGGGCAAATGCGACCCGCGCAAGCTTTCTGGCGAGGATGACCAATGCCTGGATTTTGGACAGGCCCCGG
>JBNKCX010000028.1:0-6176 GCA_050287965.1 Sedimenticolaceae bacterium | reverse complement strand
ATCGTTGTTCCTCCCGACTAAGGTGAATAGTGCTTGTCGGGGCTCACCTGGCGCTGGCTTGCCTAAATCGTCGGTCGATAGCCGATAGATTCCTTATAGGCGCTTTAAGGTGAGGGGTGGGACGATCTCTCCTACAGTCTGCGCCTTTGGCCAGATGCCCTCTTCGTCCCTCCACCCCGACAAGTCCTTTTTGACTTGCCGGGAACTAACATACAAGCCCTCTCCCGAGGGCGATATGCTCGGACTCCGCTTCGCCCAGAGGACTGGGCTCCTACAGCCGTATCCTGTCTGGAACGACGTAGGCCTAAATCTCCGCAAAAGCCCGCGAATAGAAAAAGGAAAATGTGCGATTACTTGCGGTATTTCGCGTCCATTTGCGGCCAAAAGATCAGAAGCTTTTTAGGCCTGACCGCTGTCCAGCAGCGCCCGCATGCTGGCCAGGTGGGAGGAGCCCCGTTCCCGGTTCTCTTCCTTGGACAGGTTGTTTTCCCCCCCTTCCCACTTCAGATCCTCGGGGGGCAACTCCTCCAGAAAACGGCTCGGCTGGCAGTCGATCACCTCTCCGAAACGGCTGCGCTTGGCTGCACAGGTCATGGTGAGGCTGTGCTGGGCCCGGGTGATGCCGACGTAGGCGAGCCTGCGTTCTTCCTCGATGTTTTCCTCTTCGATACTGGTGCGGTGGGGCAGCAGTTCCTCCTCCATGCCCACCAGAAAGACGTGGGGAAATTCCAGGCCCTTGGCGGCGTGCAGGGTCATCAGATGCACCCGCTCGCCTCCTTCCTCTTCGTCCTGGCGCTCCAGGAGATCCTGCAGGGCGAGGTGGCTGATCATCTGTACCAGGTTCTCTTCCCGCATCTCCCCCCGATGCAGCCGCTCGATCCAGGTGACCAGCTCGTTGACGTTTCCCATGCGGAATTCCGCCACCGCCGGGCTGGAGCTCTTCTCCTGAAGCCACTCCTGGTAGTCGATGTCCTTGAGAAGCTGGCGCACGGTCTCCACCGGGTGATCCTCTTCCGCCCGGCGGCAGAAGGACCAGGTCCAGGCAGCGAACTCCCGCAGCCGCGCCAGCGGCCGTCCGGTTAGGGTCTGCTCCAGTCCCAGTTCGTCACAGGCGGCCAGCAGACCGATGTGCCGCTGGGTGGCGTAGGTCCCGAGGCGTTCCAGGGTGGTGGGGCCGATCTCCCGGCGCGGGGTGTTGATGACGCGCAGGAAGGCGGCGTCGTCATCCGGGTTCGCCAACAGTCTGAGGTAGGCCATGATGTCCTTGATCTCGGTACGGGCGAAAAAGGAGGTGCCGCCGCTGAGAAAATAGGGGATCTCGTGCTGGCGCAGGGCGGTCTCGAACAGCCGGGCCTGGTGGTTGCCGCGGTAGAGGATGGCGAACTCCGAGTGGCGGGCGCCCTGATTTATCCGCCGGTGCAGGATCTCCGAGACCACCCGCTCCGCCTCATGCTCCTCGTTGCGGCATTGGACCACCCGCAGGTGCGTCCCCGGGCCGAGGTCGCTCCAGAGACGCTTCTCGAACAGGTGGGGGTTATTGGCGATCAGATGGTTGGCCGCATGCAGGATACGGCCGCTGGAGCGGTAGTTCTGCTCCAGCTTGATCAGCTTCAGGCGGGGAAAATCTTCCTGCAGCCTGATCAGATTATCCGGACGCGCCCCCCGCCAGGCGTAGATGGACTGATCGTCGTCGCCCACCACGGTCAGGGCCTGACGTACCCCCACCAGCAGTTTCACCAGTTCGTACTGGCTGTCGTTGGTGTCCTGGTATTCGTCCACCAGCAGGTAACGGATGCGGTTCTGCCACTGGTCCAGCAGTTCCGGGTGTTGACGGAACAGATTTACCGGCAGCAGCAGAAGGTCGTCGAAGTCCACCGCGTTATAGGCCCGCAGGCTGCGCTGGTAAGCTCCGTAGAGCAGAGCGTTGCGGGTCTGCAGGGCGTCCTCCGCCGCCGCCAGGGCCTGCTCGGGATCGAGCAGGGCGTTCTTCCAGTTGGAGATCTGCCAGCGGGCGGAAGCGATGCCGCTGTCATCCAGGTTCTCCTTGCGCAGCAGTTCCTTCAGCAGGTTCTCGGTGTCCTGGTCGTCGAAGATGGAGAAGCCGGGTTTGAATCCGAGGGTCTTGTGTTCCCGGCGAATGATGTTGAGCCCGAGGGTGTGAAAGGTGGAGATGGTGATGCCCCGGGTGTCTCTGCCCTTGAGCAGCTTCGCCACCCGCTCCTTCATCTCCCGCGCCGCCTTGTTGGTGAAGGTAACGGCGGTGATATGGCGGGGTTCGATAGCGGCGTGATCGATGAGATGAGCGATCTTGCGCGTAATGACCCGGGTCTTTCCGGATCCGGCGCCGGCCAGCACCAGCAGCGGGCCGTCCGTGTAGCGGACCGCCTCCTGTTGTCGGGGATTGAGGCCGGCCACGGTTATACGCCGTCCGCGAACAGGATTTTCGCGGGGGCGTGAACCCGGTCAGGGGCCGGCGAGGGAAACGGAAGTAGAAGTTGTCTATATTGATTGACGCCCTGGGGGCTGGAAAACGGGCAAAACTGCAGCATACTTTTTTGGTCTTTCCTAAGAGTTGTGATGAATTTGCCGCAACCGGGTAACAGCAAATCGGAGGTCGTGTATTATGCTGGAGCGATACGGGAAATGCAGCCACTATTGGCCGGCCGGAGTTAACTGCGATGAATAATGAGATCAACTGTCTGCGAGGTCAGCAGGAGGAGACCCCCCGTGAGGCCTGGAAGGTGTTCCAGATCATGGCGGAGTTTGTGGAAGGTTTTGAGAGGCTGGCGCCCATCTGGCCGGCGGTGAGCATCTTCGGTTCCGCCCGCACCCACCGGGATCACCCCAATTACCAGAAGGCTGAGGAGATCGCGCGTCTGCTCTCGGACAGTGGCTTCGCCGTGATCAGCGGCGGCGGTCCCGGGATTATGGAAGCGGTGAACAAGGGCGGGTATCTGGGCAAGGCGCCGAGCATCGGTCTCAACATCCAGCTTCCCCACGAACAGGTGTCCAACGAGTATCAGGATGTGGAGCTCAATTTCCGTCACTTTTTCTCGCGCAAGGTGATGTTCGTGAAATACGCCTCGGCCTATGTGGTATTGCCGGGAGGTTTCGGGACCCTGGATGAACTTGCGGAGATTCTTACCCTGGTGCAGACCGGCAAGAGCCGGCGTATCCCCATTATCCTGGTAAACGGCGAGTTCTGGAGCGGGCTCCTGGACTGGCTGCGGGAGACCGTCTGCGCCGAGGGGGCCATCAATCCCGAGGATCTGGATCTGTTGCAGATCTGTGATGAACCCAGGGACGTGCTGGATGCCATATTCGCTCACTACGAAACCCGTGGTTTCGCACCGTCGGCGGAAGAGAAGGAAATTATGTTGGAACTATAATATTATCAATGACCGGAACGATCGGGTTGCTCCCGCGAAGATTACGACGAGTTGAACAAGGAAATAGCATGAAAAAAACCCTGACTGCCCTGAGCCTGATGATTGCCGCTCCCCTGGTTCTGGCGGAAGAGGCGGCACCGGTTCCCGAGCCGCCGGATCTGCCGTCACAGGTGGAGAGCGGTGAAGTTCTGGAGCCGGAGGTCACCATCACCGAGACGGACAAGGGGACTATTCACGCCTACAGCAGGAACGGGCAGGTCTACATGGTGAAGGTGATTCCCATGGCCGGCCCCCCCTATTACCTGCTGGACACCAATGGCGACGGGGTGTTGGACGCCCGCACCAGCGAGGTCACCGACGTCAATATCCATCAATGGGAACTGCTCAGCTGGTAATTTAGATCTTAAATTTCCGGTTTCTATCCTGTATCCGGGGCGCATTGCTCAGCAGTGCGCCCCTTTTTTGATTGGTCAATGCCGTCCGCCTTTCGGTTCTGAAGGGGTGGTGTTTTCTGTTAGCATAACCCCCTTTGAATAAGCGGAAATTGAGAACACCTGCATGCTCCGGGTAGTGAAATTCGTTGATACCCTGAACGAAAGGGTGGGGCTGGCCGTGGCCTGGCTGACCCTGTTTATGGTGCTGGTGACATTCTCCGTGGTGGTGTTGCGTTACGCCTTTGATCTGGGCTGGATCGCCATGCAGGAGTCCATCACTTACCTGCACACCGCCGTGTTTCTGGTGGCCGCCGCTTTTACCCTGCGGCGAGAGGGTCATGTCCGGGTGGATATCATCTATCAGAAGATGTCCCCCCGCGGGCAGGCCTGGGTCGATCTGTTCGGTTCGCTGTTTCTGTTGCTCCCGGTTTGCGGATTCATCGCCTGGGTCAGTTGGGACTATGTCCTTCAGTCCTGGAGCCTGTGGGAAGGCTCCAGAGAAGCGGGCGGCCTGCCGGGCGTCTTTCTGCTGAAGACCTTCATCCTGGTGATGGCCGGACTCCTGGTGTTGCAGGGAGTCGCCATGGTCCTGCGATGTATTCTTTTTCTCAAAGGGGATATACCCGTCCTGCGGGAGGAGAAACAGATGTCTGAAGAAGAGATCTGATGGCCGAGTATATCCCCCTGCTGATGTTTCTCGTGGTCTGCCTGGTGTTGCTGCTGGGTTATCCGGTGGCCTTTACCCTGGGCGGTACGGCCCTGGCGTTCGCCGTGGTGGGCATCGAGGCGGGTTATTTTGACGCCGCTTTTCTCGAGGCCCTGCCGAGCCGCCTCTACGGCATCATGACCAACGAGACCCTGATCGCGGTGCCGCTGTTCGTCTTCATGGGGGTCATGCTGGAACGTTCCAAGGTGGCCGAGGATCTGCTGGTCACCATGGCGGCGTTGTTTGGCCCGGTCCGCGGC
Source organism: Sedimenticolaceae bacterium (assembly GCA_050287965.1). Lineage (GTDB taxonomy): Bacteria > Pseudomonadota > Gammaproteobacteria > Chromatiales > Chromatiaceae > CBFDBF01. The sequence continues at coordinate 1,387 of JBNKCX010000028.1, read as the reverse complement.
GGGTTGGGTATCTCGGTGACCCTGGTGGGTATGCTCATGGCGGCCAGTACCGGTATCGTCGGGGCCACGGTGATCACCATGGGGCTGCTTTCCCTGCCCACCATGCTGCGTTACAAGTACGACCCGGCTCTGGCGACGGGCACTATCTGCGCCTCCGGAACCCTCGGTCAGATTATTCCGCCGTCCATCGTCCTGGTGTTGCTCGGCGATGTCCTGTCGTCGGCCTATCAGCAGGCACAGCTTGATCAGGGGGTCTGGTCGCCGGATACGGTCTCGGTGGGAGATCTGTTCGTCGGGGCCATGATTCCCGGTCTTCTGTTAGTGGTGTTTTACCTGATTTATCTGTTGATCGTCGCTTACCTGAAACCGGAAAGCATGCCGGCGATCCCCGAGTCGGAACGTGATACGGGAGCGGGACTCTGGTTGCGGGTGATCAAGGTGCTGTTGCCGCCGTTCCTGCTGATCATCGCCGTGCTCGGTTCCATCCTGAAAGGGGTGGCGACACCCACCGAGGCCGCATCGGTGGGCGCGGTGGGTGCCATGGTATTGGCCGCGATGCGCAAGCAGCTGAATTTCGCCATCCTGCGGGATGTGATGCGCAGCACCACCCTGGTATCCAGCATGGTGTTTCTGATCCTGATCGGCGCGTCCCTGTTCTCCCTGGTGTTTCGTGGCTATGGCGGTGACGATCTGGTCGCCCATCTCCTGGATCGGCTGCCGGGGGGGGTGTTCACCGCCATGTTGGCGGTGATGGCGCTGATGTTCCTGCTGGGTTTCATACTCGATTTTATCGAGATCACCTTCGTGGTGGTGCCGATCGTGGGTCCCATCCTGCTGGGAATGGGTCTGGATCCGGTGTGGCTCGGGGTAATGATCGCCATCAACCTGCAGACCTCCTTTCTCACGCCGCCGTTCGGCTTCGCCCTGTTCTATCTGCGCGGTGTCGCCCCCCCGGAAGTGACCACCACCCACATCTACCGTGGGGTAAGTTCCTTTATCGTCATCCAGTTGCTGATGCTGGCCCTGTTGGCCTGGCAGCCGCAGCTGGCTACATGGCTGCCGAGTGTTGTCTATGGTAATTAGGGATTTTGGGTAGGGTGGGATGTAGCCCTATCACGAACCCGATTTGAACTTGGTGATGTTTTTCGCAGCCTATAGGCTTCTGTGCTTTTCACCCGCTTTATCTAAAAGGCTGCGAGCCTATTTCTTTTGCTTGCCCAAAAGAAATAGGCGAAAGAAAAGGGCGCTCCACGACTTGCCCCTGCGGGGTACCCTGCGTTCCTCACCGTTCCGGGGGCTCCAGCCACGGGCGATCCCTCGCCCGGGCTGGAGGCGCCGCGTCCATGCGGCGCCCCTTCGGGCCTGATCCCGGTCCGGCTCCGGTACT
>JBNKCX010000027.1:0-5359 GCA_050287965.1 Sedimenticolaceae bacterium | reverse complement strand
GCGGGTTGTTCCACCGCGCCTTCGGCCGGGGTCGGGACCGGCTGTTCCACGGTCTCTTCAGCCGGACCCGGCTCCATCATTTCACCCGGTTGCGGTGGTTGGCCGTCCGGTAAGGCAATGGTCTTACCGTTAACCGTTAATAAACCACCGCTCAAACCACCCACGGTGGCCAGATATTGCCCGTTTCGTACCAGAAACTCCTGCTGGACCAGACTGTTCAGTTTCTCCGCAGCCATCGTTTTCACGTACCCCTCGAACTGCTCGGGAGTCGGCTCCTCCACCTCTTCTCCCAGCTGTCGCCGAAGGGCTATACGATTCCTTATCTCATCACCGGCCTGCTTTTCCAGCAATGCGACAAACAAGGTTTCCGGTATCTGCAGCGAGGCTTCCATCTCCAGTTTATTGAGGACCACCGGCATATTCCCCAACTCTTCCAACTTGAGGCCGCGACTCTGAACCGAGAAACTGCCCTCGACGGTACCCTCCGGGGTTTCCACCCGCAGCGGGTCCACCGCCAGCAACGGATCGTTCCGCAGCAGATCCGATCCCGTTCCCATCAGGGTCCCCATAATGGCCATTCCCCGTTGCTGCTCCGGCATTTTCTGGCGGTTGATTTCTTCTATTTCCCGCTGCAGCTTGGCTACCGCATCGGCAGCCAGATTTTTGAAGGAGATGCGAATCTCGGCGGGTCCGTACTTCGCATCATTGACATTCAGCGTTTCCAAGGCATAGGTGATCGAAAGCTGAACGTTTTCTCCGTCCGGACGGCTATCCGCCGCAATTTTGATGTTATTGATATCGACCTTCACGCCCGTATCGGGATTAAGGACCGTAACTTGGGCCACATCGAAATCGCCCTGCCCCAACATCAACCCGGCTATCCCCGCCTTGGACCGGGAAACCAGAGTCGATGGCCCGACCTCAAACAGCTGTCCGTCCGCTCCGGCAATCGCCAGACCGGGCATGGCAAATTCCGATTTGATATCGGTGAAATCCGCGTTGAACTTCACGTTACCGGTTATCCCCTCAAATCGTACGCCCGGACCTCCGGATTGATCTTCGGTCTTCACCGACGGAACATCCAGAATAACCTCGCCGTTTCCTTTCAGGTCGATAGTGGTCTTTAACAGGCCTTCCGTCTGTTGAGGAAAGAGCGGGCCGTCCTGGGCAAGGATTTGGGTACGGATCTGCGCAATCGCGAAACCGCCGTCGGGGGAAAGGGGGCCATGGATAATGTCGCTGAGGAGCGTGAAACGGAACTCCGCCGGAAGATCCTCAGCCTGCATTCCTGCAGTACCTCCCAGAGCAATCCGGAATTCCGTCTCGGCCGTGGAACCAAACCAGCCCCTCTGGTAATCCTCTTTGGTGACCTCGAACCCGTTCTCCTCCATCCGGGTGAGCAGCTCCTGGTAACGGGTTTCCGCCTGGAAACCGATAATACCCGGGGCCATCAGCACGCAAAGCACCAGTATCACGAGCAGAATAAAAAACTTTTTCATTGAAATACTTCCCGTAGGTTCTTTTGAATTTTTTCTTTCCGGGGACAACAGGTTGTTTTTCACTGGCCTCTGCCCGGTCAGAGGTTACCGCCGATCGTGGATTGTAGCCCCATTATCAGGGGGATAGCCGGAACTATACCTTGTTTCCGGCACCTGCTACATGACCGGAAAGGATACTTCCGCCTTGAAACAGAGTAATCGAACGGACGATCCCGTGACTGTCCAGTCCGCACTGCTCAAGTTGCTGCTGAGATGTGGCCTGTTCAACAAAGCGGTCCGGCAGGCCGAGATTCAGAACCCGAACAGGGTGGTCGAGACCCGCCAGACACTCGTTCACCGCGGAACCGGCCCCCCCTTGTACGACGTTTTCCTCCAGGGTAACCAGGAGCTCATGTTGTTTCGCAAGACGTTGGATAAGATTCTCATCCAACGGTTTTACAAAACGCATATTGGCGACAGTGGCATTTATCTCCGCCGCCGCCGCCATCGCCGCCGTCAACATACTGCCAAAGGAGAGCAGTGCAATACCGGTACCCTTACGACAAACCTCCCCTCGACCTATTTCCAGGGTGGTCAGCTCCTTGCCCGCAGCGACCCCGGGGCCGCTGCCACGCGGATAACGCACCATTGCAGGCCCGTCGTGTTCGAGGGCCGTTTGCAACATCTGCCGGCATTCTTTCTCATCCGCGGGTGCCATTACCACCATATTGGGTATGGAGCGGACAAAACTCAGATCAAAGCTGCCGGCATGGGTCGGACCGTCCTCACCCACCTGCCCGGCACGATCCACCGCCAGGGTCACATCGAGATTCTGCAGGGCGATATCATGGGCAAGCTGGTCAAAGGCCCGTTGCAGGAAAGTTGAATAGATGGCCACCACCGGCTTCAACCCCTCGCAGGCGAGACCTGCGGCGAAAGTCAGTGCATGTTCTTCCGCAATCCCGACATCGTAATAGCGATCCTGATACTCTTCCGCGAAACGGACCAACCCGGAACCTTCCCGCATCGCAGGCGTAATGGCGGTAACACGGGGATCCTGAGCCGCGGCATCGCAGAGCCAGTCCCCAAAGATGTTGCTGTAAGTCTTGCCGGAAGGCTTTCCGGCCATCTCGCCGGTCTCTTTATCAAACGGAGGTACACCGTGGTATACGCAGGGATCCCCCTCCGCCGGCTCATAGCCTTTTCCTTTCTGGGTCACCACATGCAGCAGACGCGGCCCCCGCATCTTGCTCATATTCCGCAGGGTCGCCACCAGTGTTCCCATATCATGGCCGTCAATCGGACCGATATAGTTAAATCCCAGCTCTTCGAACAGTGTTCCGGGCATGACCATACCCTTCATATGTTCTTCCCAACGTTCCACGAACTGCACCACATGGGGCATATTCCTGAAGGCGGATTTGCCTCCTTCCCGGAAACGGGTATAGATCCTGCCGGAGAGTATTCGTGCCAGGTGATTACGAAACGCGCCTACCGGAGCCGATATGGACATGTCGTTATCGTTCAGGACCACCAGCAGATCAAGATCCAGAGAACCGGCATGGTTGAGTGCCTCGAACGCCATACCGCCTCCCATGGCCGCATCGCCGATAACCGCCACCACCTGCCTTGCGTCCTCCTTCTGTTTCGCTGCGGCCGCCATACCGAGCGCCGCGCTGATGGAGGTACTGGCATGGCCCGTACCGAAAGCGTCATAGGGGCTCTCCGCCCGCTTGGGGAAGCCGGCCAGACCGTCCTTTCTTCGCAGGCTCTCCATTCGTTCCCGTCGGCCGGTCAGGATCTTGTGTGGATAGGCCTGGTGTCCCACATCCCAGATCAGCCTGTCGTCGGGGGTATTGAAGACATAGTGCAGCGCGACGGTCAGTTCCACCACACCGAGACCCGCCGCCAGGTGCCCGCCGGTGCGCGAAACCGTATCAATAAGGAAATGGCGTAATTCCTCCGCCAATTGCGGGAGTTGCGACTCTTCGAGAGATCGCAGTTCTTGCGGTAACGTTACGCTATTCAGCAGGGGATAAATCTTGTCGCCCATCGGCACTCTGTCAGGACCAGTCCCAGTTTCCCAGGAAAAAAAAGTATTTTACCCTATTGTCCTGGTCCCCGCCGAAAATATTCGCCCCGGCAATCCCAGTGTCGGAAACGCGTCTCGCCGACCGGACGGGACATACCCGCAATAACCCGCTCTCACGCCATAAATGCCCGCAAACAGCGGTTTCCCCGGGAAATCCTCTATAATCCCTGGTCTTCACTCACTACACCCTACGGATGACATGATCTACCAGACAGACGACCTGCGGATCAAAGCGATAAAGGAGCTTATTTCTCCGGAGCAGTTGATCAGTGACTACCCCATCACGGAACAGGCGGCGGCGACGGTCTACCGTACCCGCCAGTCTATACATCACATACTGCGCGAAGAGGATGACCGTCTGCTGGTCGTTATCGGCCCCTGCTCGGTGCACGATCCCGATGCGGCACGGGAATATGCCGGCAGGCTCCGCCCCGTCCGCGAGGCCTTGAAGGATGACCTCCTGATCGTCATGCGTGTCTATTTTGAAAAGCCACGCACCACCGTCGGCTGGAAAGGATTGATCAACGATCCTGATCTGGACGGCACCTTTCATATCAACAAGGGCCTGCACCTGGCCCGTCAACTGCTGCTGGACATCAACACCCTCGGGGTACCTGCAGGCACCGAATACCTGGATCCGATCAGCCCTCAATATGTGGCCGACCTGATCAGTTGGGGTGCGATAGGTGCCCGTACCACCGAAAGCCAGGTTCACCGGGAGCTGGCATCCGGCCTTTCCTGCCCGGTGGGCTTCAAAAACGCCACCAACGGCAGCCTGCAGGTAGCACTGGACGCGATCCGTTCCGCCTCCCAGCCTCACCACTTCCTCTCCGTAACCAAGCAGGGTCACTCCGCCATCTTTGCCACCGCCGGGAACGAGGATTGCCACGTTATCCTGCGGGGAGGTTCCCGTCCCAATTATGATACGGAGAGTATCAACATCGCCTCCGAAGAGATGGGGGCGGCGGGTATCAGACCGCGTATGATGGTTGACTTCAGTCACGCCAACAGCCGCAAACGACCCCAGAAACAGATTGATGTGGGCCATGACGTAGCGGGGCAGGTTGCCCGTGGAGACCGGCGCATCATAGGCGCCATGATCGAGAGCAATCTCGTCCCGGGTCGCCAGGACTGGAAAAGCGATCAGGACCTTGTTTACGGCCAGAGCATCACCGACGCCTGTATCGGCTGGGAAGAGAGCGAACCGTTGCTGCATGTGCTGGCGGAGGCGGTGCGTAAGCGTCGTGAGATTGAATAATTTATCTGTTTTCTTTTCGGCTCCACTGTCGGATCTTGTGACCGTTTGTTGCGGATTTTCCATATCTGACAACCGGTTTCGCAGCCTATAGCCCTTTTTTATTCAGGTAACCAATTTCGTGACCTGTCTGCTTCGGGCTTTCCAGTCCGATAGTTAATTTCGCAGCCTATCGATCTCGAAATTCTCCCAATGGGGTCCTGCCCCCCAAAATAACCTCCAGGTCGCTTTTCCATATCGGTAACCAATTTCGTGACCTGCCTCCTTCGGGCTTTCCAGTCCGGTAGTTAATTTCGCAGCCTGTCGGCCCCGGTGCTCTTTGATACTTTATCTGATTGGCTGCGAGCCTATTTCTTTTGCTTGCCCAAAAGAAATAGGCGAAAGAAAAGGGCACTCCACGACTTGCCCCTGCGGGGTACCCTGCGTTCCTCACCGTTCCGGGGGCTCCAGCCACGGGCGATCCCTCGCCCGGGCTGGAGGCGCCGCGTCCATGCGGCGCCCCTTCGGGCCTGATCCCGGTCCGGCTCCGGTACT
>JBNKCX010000026.1:0-32620 GCA_050287965.1 Sedimenticolaceae bacterium | reverse complement strand
AAATCAATACCACCTGTTTCGCGATGTGCGCACCTATGGCCACCTGGAGACCGTATATACAACAGCCCGCGACGACGGCGCCCTGTTTCTGCGCTGGGATCCGAAAGATCCACCACGGGTAGAGCAGCGCGATGGTCGTCTGGCTGTCACGGTCAAAGACACTCTGTTGGGCGAAGAAGAGCTGGAGATCGGTGCGGACCTGGTGGTCCTCGCCACCGGCATGACGCCCAGGAAGAACGACGCGCTTAACGATATTCTGAAGGTACCCAAGAGCAAGGACGGGTTCTATAACGAGATACACATCAAGCTGCGTCCGGTGGAGACCGCCATTGACGGCGTATGCATTGCCGGAACCGCGCAAGGCCCCAAGAATCTGGCCGAAAGCGTCGCATCATCCCTGGCGGCGGTAGCCAGAACCGGTGCAATACTGAAAAAAGGCTATCTGAATCTGGAGCCGCTGGTGGCGAAGATCGACACCTCCAAATGCGTCTGGTGCGACGAATGCCTCAAGGCCTGTCCCTATGGCGCAATCGAACGGGTGCAATGCGGCGACAAGGAAGTGGCCATGGTGCTTGAGTCCTCATGCAAGGGAGAAGGTGCCTGCGTTCCGGTCTGCGAGCATGATGCCGTCAATATCGAGGGCTACCGGGAAGATCAGATTCTGGCGATGATCGATGCAAGTCTTAAGGAGTCGGCAGACGCATGAGCAATACTCAGACAAATAGATTACGGGATATGCTCGATATCGCTCAGGATGAAATGATCATGAGGGATCGCATCGCGGCCGTTCTCGAGCAGGGCCCGAAGACAATCCCGGAACTTGCCCAGAGCCTGGGTTGTCCGTCCCGGGAAGTGACGGTCTGGCTGTTCGGTATGCGCCGCTACGGCATGGTGGAAGAAATCGGTCGTGCGGATGTGGATGGATACTTCCAATATGAACTCTCTAAGCAGCCTTAGCCCTGACCCAGCATGAGTTGGGGAGGAGAAGCATAATGATCAGAGTATCATCGGAATTTGCGGCCCGCCTGAAGAATGCGGAGGGATTCAACGCCGGGGCGTGTTACCACTGTGGTACATGCGCGGCGCTCTGCCCGCTTGAGCACAAAATAATACCCCGCAAACTGTTCCGCGAGGTCATGCTCGGACTTGAAGACAAGGTTCTTGAAAATATCCCGCAGATCTACTCCTGTCTGCTGTGCCGCATGTGCGAAGTCAACTGCCCGCAGGGGGTTCATATCGCGGATAACATGCGCATCCTCCGATACCTTATCAACCAGCAAGAGTTTGGCCTGAAGTAGGAAGATATATTATATGCCTCTACCGATTGCACCAATTCTGGGAATTTTCGCCGATAACGTGCGCCTGCGCGGCAGTGTTCTGCCGTTGTCGAAGCGGACGGCTACGGGCTGGGCCCGCGGGCTCGATCTGCCGCGCGGCGGCGAGACGGTTCTCTACACCGGGCATATCTATCAAATGATACCCGCCATCGATGCCATGTCTTCTCAGCTGGCGTTACTCGAAAACTCGTTTTTGACGCGGTTCTTCGGTATAGGCCGCTTTCTCAACAGATTCATCAGCCTGTCGTTCTTTATGGGTCTCACCGCTTCACGGAAGAAAAAGCAACATTCCGACCAGGTGTTGCGTGACATTGTCTGGTTGCTGCGCGACGCGGGGGTCGAGTTCGGCTATCTGTATGAAGACGATATTTACGCCGGTGCTCTCCTTTATGATGACGGACTGGATGACTCCTTCGGCGAACATGCCCGTCGTGTGGCGGAGCATTTGAAAAAGCTGGGTGTGCGGCGCCTCATCACCGTGGATCCTCACACCACCAAGATGTTTCGTACAGCGTACCCGCATTTTGTCGAAGACTTCGATATCGAGGTCCAGAGCTACCTGGATGTGCTGGCGCAGGCGCATCCGGAGGCCATGGAGCCGGTAAACGAGGAGGTCGTGGTTCACGATTCCTGTGTCTATGCGCGCTACGAGGATGTTTGTGACCAACCCCGTGAACTGCTGCGGGCGGCGGGACTGACCGTGCGGGAGCCGGAGCTGTCTGGTAAGTCGACACACTGCTGCGGTGGACCGTTAGAGTCGCTTTTCCCGGCCGAGGCGCATCGGGTTTGCGGAAATCGCGTGGATCAACTCGAGGCCGAGGGGAAAAGCGTGGTTTCCATGTGCCCGTTCTGCTGGGTGAACCTCACCAAGGCCGCCGGTGACAGGCTGGTCATCAACGACATCGCCAGCACCCTGGCCGCCCGCCGTCCGGGACGTTCGGGGTCGGCGTAACAACGCCGGCCGGCCTCCTACACCTCGTCATTCCGGACGAAGCGCAGCGGAGATCCGGAATCCAGTAGTTGATTCTTCTGGATCCCGGCCTGTGCCGGGATGACGAATTCCCCCTCCCGGCCTCTCCCGCGGGCGGGGGAGGGATGAGAGGGTATGATGGGGCAGGGTCCCCGCTCTATGAACCCGATTGTTTAATAAGGGTGCTTGTCAGCAGCTTCTTCACGCCGTTGATATATAGGTTCTGCGACCAGCCGAACTCCCGGACCAGTTGCTCCCAATTGCCGATGGAGATGGTCATCATGAAGATCTCGGTGGCCTCGTCGGGAGACCAGCGCGAAGAGAGAAGCCTTTCCCGGTCGAGTGTCTCGACAATCTCTCTGCACACGTTCCGCAGGCAGCCCATCTTGGCATGCCATGCGGTAGCCATGGCCTCATCCGCTTCCAGCGAGTTCATGAGGGTCTTGGCCACTCCGATGATCTCGGGGATATAGTTTCCCCATATCTCTATGCAGGCCTCCAGGCGTTCGACGCCGCCGGCCGCCTGATCCAGTTGCGCAAGGCGTGCATCCAGGCCTTTCACCCTGTCGACATAATCCAGCGTCTCGATCAGCAGCTCCGTACGCGAGGCAAAATGGAGGTATACCGCCTGCCGGGAGATCCCCACCGCTCTGGCGATGGCGCCCATGCTGAGCTCCTGGCCCGTGTTCCGTTCCATCAGCTGCCAGGTGGCCTCGAGGATGCGTTCCCGGGTATCTTTCTCATGACTTGACATGGTGTAAAGCATAGTCTAGCCTTGACACCAGATCAATTGACACCCTGTCAACCCAGGGGAGGAGTATGTGGCGATGAAACGGATTCTTGTCATTGATGCCCATCCGGGAACCGATTCCCTCTGTTCCGCCCTTGCCGCGGCCTTCACTGCCGGCGCCACCGCCAAAGGGGCGGAGGTGGAGAGGGTCGATCTGCGTGATCTGGAGTTTGATCCGATCCTGCATGAGGGGTACAAACAGGAGCAGGCGTGGGAGCCGGACCTGCAGAAGGCCTGGCAGGCCATTGAACAGGCCGCCCATATCTGCATTGTCTACCCCACCTGGTGGGGCGGTCACCCGGCGCTGATGCAGGGTTTTATCGAGCGGGTCTTCCTGCCCGGCAGGGTGGCTAACTTTAAGGAAGACGGTAGTTGGGACCGACTGCTTACGGGTCGTACCGCCGATCTGATCACCACCATGGATACACCCCCCTGGTACTATCGCTGGATTAACAGGAACTGCGGGCTGGTGCGCGTCAGGCAGACCATCATGGAGTTTACCGGCGTCAAGACCCGCGCCCACGCCTTCGGCAGCGTTATAAAATCCAATCAGTCCACCCGCGAGAAATGGCTGCAGGCCGCCGAAAGGATCGGGGCGGAAGCGGCGAAGTAGCGCGTTGTCGGGATTGGCGCGGGATCATCCCACCCAGTCGATCGGAACGCATGGTATAAAGAGCGATCGGGAGGCTGCCGGGTTTTATGAAGAACAGGTATGAGCGGAAGTAATCAGATTATCAGGGTGTCCGATATCCCGGTTGAGGTTGTTCGCAAAGATATCAAGAACATCTACTTCCGCGTTTATCCGCCGGAAGGGAGCGTCCGCGTCTCGGCTCCCAGGTATATCTCCGAAGAAAGGATCCGCCTTGCGGTTGTTGCTCGCCTGTCCTGGCTGAGGAAACAGCGGGAGAAGCTCAGCAGACAGCCGGGACGGACCGAGCGCGAGTATATTTCCGGGGAGAGTCATTATTATCAGGGGGAGCGTTATATCCTTGAGGTGGTGGAGCAATCCGGGAAGCACTCCCTTTGCCTGATGAATAACGCAAAGATGCGGCTGCAGGTGTCGCCCGGCACCACGAGGGAAAACCGCAGGCGGGTGATGGATAACTGGTATCGGCAACAGCTAAAGGGCGTTATTCCCGAGCTGCTGGAGAAATGGCAGCCGATACTCGATAAACGGGTTAACAGCTGGGGTGTGAAGAGAATGAAAACCCGATGGGGCAGCTGCAATATCAGGGCGGCCCGTATCTGGTTAAACCTGGAACTCGCCGCGAGGCCGCGGGAATGCCTGGAATATGTTCTGGTGCATGAACTGGTGCATCTGCATGAGCGGTACCATAACGCCAACTTCAAGCGCCTGATGGATGCCTATTTACCGGGATGGCGTGAGAGCAGGGATATGCTCCGACAGGAGCCCGTGTTGCATGAGGGTTGGAAGTGCTGATTTCAGAATAGGGGGCAGCCCCCTTTTCCGTTCCCCGTTCCCACGCTGGAGCGAGAAAGCGAGGGGCGGGGACGAGGATGGCCTTTTTGATCGGCAGAATCCTGTTGATTCGGCCGTTGATGCGGTGTGCTGGGGCGCCGGCCCGGCGATTCCGTGCGCAGCATAGTGCCTCTGTTTGTTGCAAAAATAGGCTGGATTGCTAGAATCAAGCGGTTGTCGAGGCACAGGGGAGATGCCATGGAACCGAAGATAGGGATTCCGATAAGACGGGTCAGTCTTGCACTATCCTTTGCATTAACCTGCACCGCCGCATATGCGGACACCACCGAATTCTCGATGAGCGGTGAACAGGGCTCCATGATGATCAATAGTGGTGGCAGCCTTAACAGTCTGGGCGATTTGGCTAACGGTTCCAACGAGCATTTCTATAACACCCAGTTTTTTTCTCCCACGGTAAGCGATACTTATGTAATCGGCACGAGTATGGCTAATTTTGATACAGTGCTGATCCTCTATGACGGCGCCTTCGATCCCGGTACTCCCGCAACAAATGCCGCACAGATTAACGACGATAGCGGTGGAGCTCAGTTCACCTACGGTCTGACAAATGCCGGTAGTTGCGCCACTGATAACTGGTGTTCCGAAGTTAGCTATGCCCTGGTTGCCGGCAATACCTATACGGTGGTTACATCGACTTATGGTGATGATATCCATCTAACCGGAGATGTTTGGTATTACGTCATCGGGCCGGCGCAGGTTTCCGTGGGCACCGGGGTCTATGATGCCGCATCCGCTATGGGAAATGTGCCTGCTTACGGTGCGGCAATAGTTATCGATGGCAATGCCGATTTGCTGGCGCTGTTTGACGGGTTGGCCACGGATGAAGAGCTTTCTGCCGCGGCTACGCAGACGCTGCCGCTGCTCACCGGCGGTTCCATGATAGCGAACGACAGTGCCTTGTTCGGTATCAACCGCATGATTCGGGAGCGTTTGGATATCACAGGCATGTCCTCCGGTGATGCCCCGGGCGGCGATGGAAATTTCTGGCTCAAACCCTTTGGATCCTGGGCGGATCAGGATGATCGTAACGGCGTTTCCGGTTTTGATGCCGAAACCTGGGGGCTGGTGCTCGGCGCCGATACCGCCGTCTCGCCCGTCGCCCGTCTCGGAATGGCGTTGGCCTACGCCAATAGCAGAGTCGACAGCAATTCGTCGGTTGCTCCGCATGATCTGGACGTGGATCTTTATCGGCTGATCGGCTACGGCAGCTACAGTCCAGGTGAGGATAGCGAGCTCAGTTTCCAGTTGGACGCGGGTGTAAACAGCAATAGAGGGCGTCGCACGATCGCCTTTACCAGTACCGTAGCCAAATCCGATTACGACGGTTACGGTGTCCATCTGGGGGTTGGTGCGAGCCATACCTACCGCTTTAATGAGCAAAGCGGCATTACCCTTGCTTTGCGCGCCGATTACACCTGGATGCGGGAGGACTCCTATAGCGAGACAGGTGCGGGGCTGCTTAATCTGGATGTCGATAGCCGCGATAACGAAGAGCTGATTCTGGGGTTGGACGGCGAGCTCGCTCACCGGGTAAGTGCGAATTCCACTCTGCGCGCCAACCTGGGGGTTGGTTATGATCTGCTCAACGAGCGGACCAGCGTTACCTCCACTTTTGCCGGTGCCCCGGGCGCCTCTTTTGTTACCCATGGAATTACCCCGGATCCCTGGCTGGGGCGTGCCGGTTTGGAATTTTCTCACAATGCCGGGGATGGCATGGAGATTACGGCCCGTTATGATGCCGAATATCGGGATGACTTTTTGAATCAGACCGCTTCGGTGAAACTGAGCTGGGTATACTGATAGGTCAGCGTGTCGCTTTCAGTGAGCCTTTCACCATTAAGAAGTGATATTTATTCGCTGATCAGGTGGTTGTCCCCATATCCGTTCACCTTAGATCATACAATGCGGTCGTCTCGCCATACTTCTCGGTGACCAGCACGAGGAGCCGGGGCGACAGCCCCTCCTGTCCCATGACCGTCAACACCCTTCCGGTTGGCATGACCGTGCGGTCGGGAAAGAACACGTACTCCAGTCCCTGCAGAATGATCCGGTGTCCCTGGGCTTGATAGGCGGCGATCATCTCGCTTGCAGGTGCGCATTTATATCCAAAACCGTGACCAGGGCATAGTCTTGCAACGAGGTTTTTGTCTTTTTCATTAATGACGCTTTTTTCCGGCCGTAGGGCAAGTACCCCGATCAGGTAATAGGGACGGCAGGCGATCTTTTTCTCGGATTCCTTCCACCCGCCGATCCATGCCCACTTGCCGGGGGCATCGCCGTTTGCCTCCATTGCCACGGCATACCGTCCCTTGTCGGATGGAGAGGATACACTCAGGATCTTCATGTGCGTGCCGGTGGGTGTCGGACCCTTGCCGAAGCCCGGCCCCAGTCCCGATTTGGTCTTGGAATCCGAGCAGAACGGATCGATCAACATTTCGGGCTTCAGGTCTTTCAGTTTTATGATGTCTTCTTCGGGGACGCGGTTGAATACGTCGATCCGGCTTTTGGACCAGTACTGCTCGGTTCGGATTACGCTGTCCAGGGCGGCGGTGGTGTTGAAATTACAGCTATCATCCATCCAGCCTTTGCGCTGCAGATTCTGGCTTTGGTTCGGCGGGATCTCCTTACACTCCTGGTGCCACATGTTGAATCCGTCGCCGTTCTGGTAGGCGTCGACACGACGGTACACGTATTCCTTGCTATGGCTGATCTGGGCGGCGAACGTTCCCGGGCTCCCCGCTTTATTGAAAAGCCGGACATCCTCAGAGCTTGCGATGCGCCGTTGCACGACATAGCGCTGCCCTTCCTGACTTATCACGGCGCCGTCCTTCCCGGCCGACAAGACCCGCTGTCGTCCGTCCGGAACCGAGGTGGTGCTCTCCACATAGTGACCGGGTTTGATCGGAGTTCCGGCCGTATAGCCGGGGGCGGGGAACAGTGGCTTTTTGGACTGCAGGCAACCGGACAGGGAAGCGGCGACGGTCACAAGCAGGCAGAAGATGATCCGTCGGCGCACGTTGTCAGGCGTTCGTTTCCCGTCCCGTGGCGATGGGTCCCGGTGGTCAGCAACAAGGGTTGAAGATCTGTGTTCAGCCGTTGCGGTCAACGGCCTGTGATGGGCGCAACCTTTTCTATCCGTCGTCATTCTTCCGTCCGTTCGATTTTTGTTTTTTTTAAATGAATGGGCAGTATATCGGTTTCCTTCCGTTCGGATTAAACCTGCTTCTCATCTCGATTTGTGCCCGAAGGTAAGGGGGCGTGTTCTTTCTCCAGTTGCGGGGGAGATCAGGAGGGGGAGGTGATATTCAGGTACACGGTCTGCGGCCGGGTGTAGAAATTCAGGTCCCAGATTCCATGCTCCGGGGTTCCGTATCCGGAGGCCTTCCAGCCGCCGAAGGGGGCCTCAGGGTGAATGACGCCGCTGCCGGGGTTGATACGCAGCATGCCGGCCTCGGCGCGGTTCAGAAACTCGGCCTGTTGTGCGGGGTCCTCGCTGAACAATGCCGCGATCAGTCCCTGGGAGACGGCGTTGCATGCCTGTATGGCCGCCTCGAAATCCGGCACCGGATGCAGCACCGCCACCGGACCGAAGGTCTCGTTCTGAAACAGGTGGCTGTGGCGGTCATCGACGTGTAACACCGTCGGCTCATACCAGCACCCCTTATCGTACCCCGGCGGTACGCGGCCGCCGCTGATCAGTTTCGCCCCCTCCCGCAGCGCGGCTTCCACCACGGCTGCAACCTGTTGCCGGTGTCGGGGTGAGATCAGGGGGGTGATTCGGGTATCCGGTTCTCCCGGCAGGCCGATGGGGAGCGCCTTGACCGCCGCGCTGAATGCCTCGGTGAACTCCCTGGCGACGGAGGCCTCGACGATGATCCGGCGCAGGGCGGTGCAGCGCTGTCCGGAGAAGCTGAATGCCAGTTCCGCGAGACGGCGGGCCGCGGTATCCGGGTCGCAGTTCGCCGTTACCAGTGCCGCGTTATTGCCGCCCAACTCCGCCTGCAGGGGTATCAGCCGTTTGCCGCATTCCGCGGCTACCAGTCTTCCGGTGTTTACAGAGCCGGTCAGAGTGACGGCCGCCACTCCCTCCTGCGCCACCAGCTTGTGGGCGGTTGCGGCGTCGCCGAATACCAGGTTCACGGTGCCCGCGGGCACGCCGGCCGATTCCAGACACGCCATCAGCGCCATGGCCGTGCGCGGGGTCTCCAGGGCCGGTTTCCAGACCAGGCTGTTGCCGCAGGCCAGGGCCGGGGCGATCTTGCCCAGGGGCAGGGCCAGGGGATTGTTCCAGGCGCTGATGACCGCGACCACGCCCACCGGGCGGCGGCGTACTTGGGTATGAGCGTCGATGTGGATGTCGCCGGCAACGTCCTCTTCGAGCAGCCGGCGAGCCACCCTGAGCAGACTCAGGGAACGGGTGAATTCCTCCTTCGCATCCGACAGCGCCTTGCCGGTCTCCGTGCAGATAAGCTGCACCAGTTCTTCCCGGCGCTTTTCCAGTTCCCTGCCGCATCGCTCGAGTATTCTTGCGCGTTCGGTCTCTGGCATGGCGGCCATGACGGATGCCCCGTCCCGCGCGCAACTGACCGCGTCCTCCACATCCTCCCGTGTCCCGATGGCCACCTTGCTGAGGACGGCCGCGCAGTCACAGGGGTCAAGGTGAATATGGCGCTGCCGGCCGCCTGCCTCGATCCATTTCCCGCCGATATGGGCGACCGGCAGGCATTCGCCGTCGGATGAGGCGGTAACGATACCCAGACGATGGAGTATCTCCCCGGTTGCGAGATAACTCGCGGCACGGCCCTCGAGAAAGGAGCGCG
The DNA here is from genome assembly GCA_050287965.1 of Sedimenticolaceae bacterium. Lineage (GTDB taxonomy): Bacteria > Pseudomonadota > Gammaproteobacteria > Chromatiales > Chromatiaceae > CBFDBF01. The sequence goes on along the minus strand of JBNKCX010000026.1, from coordinate 23,202 downwards.
AGGTATCGGACATCAATGAATCCATACTGCCCACGGCCTCGTCCGCCACCCATACGGTGAGGCCGTTCTGATAGGCGTCGAGCACCGCGGAACGCACGCAGGCGTGGGAGTAGATGCCGGCGACGATCAGGGTGTTTATGGCGCGTTCTTCGAGAACGGTTTGCAGCGCCGGATTGCTGAAGGCGCTGAAAAACTTCTTTACGACGATCTTCTCGCCGGGTACCGATGCCAGCTCGGGCGGCGTGGCGGCTCCGTACGATCCTTCCACACAGGCACGGTAATCGTTCCGCTTCCAGTGGGGCATGCGGTCGGAGCCGTCGACCGAGTAAATACTGTGTGCATGGATGACCGGAATGCCGCCTGAACGGCAGGCCTCAAGCAGGCGGGAGACCTCGCCGACAAGGGCGGCGGCGGGCGGCATCAGTCCGGGATGATTCAGAAAATCATACTGCAGGTCGACGAGAAGCAGCGCCGCTTTCATCTAGGAAGCCTCTGATCAAGTCCTGGTGGCCGAGACGCTGTCTTTGCGCCACGCCTTGCGGTCATCGCCATTCGGACACAAGCTCGGTTCATCAGCGGCGTAATCCGAGGCTCTCTGGGTCAGGCAACACTCGCCAGATGGTTTTCGATGGCCTCAATGAAACGATCGCCAAGTTCCCGTGTGCCCACGATTCGGGAGCCCGGTCCGGCAATATCAAAGGTGCGCCAGCCTGCGCACAAGGTTTCCGCAACCGCGTTCTCTATGGTGCAGGCTACTCCGTCGAGTCCGAAGCTCTGACGCAGCATCATGGCGAGGGAGTGAATCTGTCCGATCGGATTGGCTGTGTCGGTACCCGCCAGGTCACGGGCCGCGCCGTGGCCGGTCTGGTAGACGCCGTTGCCGGCGGCGTTGAAGTTTCCGGAGAACGACATGCCGCGCGAACCCAGCAGCAGGGCCGCGCAGTCCGCGAGCACATCCCCGAACATGTTGGGAGAAACCACTACATCGAAGCCGGGCGCATCGGCGATAAGCTGATAGGTCGCGTTGTCGATCTCGAGTATGCGGATGTCTATTTCTTCACCCGAACATAATGTGCGCAGACGGTTCCGCCACAGGTCGCTGATGGAAGGAATGCCGTCGGGTTTAAGTACTACGCACAGGCGTCCGCCGCGGGCCTTCGCCAGATTGATCGCCACCGACAGGATCCGGTCGACTTCGGTTTCCGTATATTCGAACTGATGGTAGGCGACCCTTGAGCCGTCGGGCTGGTTCCGCGAGCCCCATTCACCCAGATACAGTCCGCCGGCGTTTTCGCGCACGGCCACGATATCGACCCTGTTCCTGGCCTCGGGACGTATGACGCCGGAGTCGGCGAGTATCGGCAGCGGCCGGATAGGGGAAAATTTGCAGAACAGATCGAAGCGCTTGCGCAGGCTGTATACGAAGCGGCCGCCGCCGGCACCGCATAGCACCGCGCCGCCGTCATCGAAAACCGACTCGCAGAACGAGACGACCTCTTCCGTCAGCGAGTTTCCGTTCTTCTTCTCCGCGACCGTACCGATGTCCCCGCCGAAACGGATCTCGGGTGGTGAGGGTAATCGGTTGCTGACCGCATCAAGTATGCGGAGGGCCACGTCCACGACCTCGGGACCGACCCCTTCGCCCGGCAGTACACCGATAACAATGCGCTCGCGCGCGGTCTGTCTCTCTTTCCAGCCCGGAAGGGCTTGGCAGTATTGCTGTGAACGGACCGCTTTATCGGTTCGGTTCGTTATGTCCTTCACACTCTCACTCCCGGTCAACTGTATCGGCCCCGTTCATCGGTAAAGGGCAGGGCGCGCCGCAGCAGCAGCAGGCGTCCGTTCTCGTCCAGCGTGCCGATATCGCCATTGGGCCAGAATCCGTCTATCAGTAAGGCATCGGGCGGCAGCCACTGGTCTTTTACCCGGATAGCGATACGGCCTTCCGTGCCCGGGCCCAGGATCTTTCCTTCCCGGTCCAGGATGCGTATCTCCACCCCTTCCACCGGGTGGCCGACGCAGGGAGGGGCGGATGCCCGCGCTGAATCGCTATCGACGCTTAGTGGGCCGGTTTCCGTCATTCCGTATTGTTGGCGCAGCGCGCATCCGGTTGCCTGCTCGAATCTCCGGGCGATGTCCGGATCGAGTCTGTAGGAGGAGCTTACGCACCAGCGCAGAGCCGTACCCTGTCCCTTGCGCCATAAATCGGCATCCGCCAATGCGGTAAATTGTACAGGCCATGCGTAGAGTATTCGAATGTTATGTTTATGAATCGCCCCGACGGTGGCGGCGGGGCCGGCCTGGTGGGCGAGAAATACGCTGCCGCCCACGGAGTGAACGAGAAACAGGGCGTTGATCAGGCCGTAGCCGTGATACAGCGGCAGTACGCACAGGCCGCTCGGGCGGTTGTCCGCAAGCTGCTTCGGCAGGCGGTTGCGGACGCGCTCGACGTTGTCGGTGAGCAGGGCAAGCGAGCGGAACCACGGGCGCGGCCGGCTGGTGGTACCGGAGGTGTAGAGCCAGACGCCTCCGCCATCGGCGCCGGCCGGGGGGGCGAGGGTGCAGTCGCCGGGCTCCACATACAACGCGCCGCCGGGTGCCGTTTTCAGTACCGGGCAGTTCGCAAACGGGGCCAGATTAGGCGAAAAATCGTTTTCTTCCCAATCGAAATCCGGCAGAACCGCCTGTGCCGATAGCGACAGCGTGGCGAGCAGGGCGACAATGCCCTGAATCGAATCCGGCGCGAAGCTGAATACCAGCCGCGTGGAACGAGCCACGCCGGCATCCTGCAACAGTGCGGCGGTCTCGCCGATGCGTCGCTGCAGGTCACCAAAAGAGACGGTCTCATCCGCCGCCGCTATGGCGGGGTGTTCCGGCTCCCTTTCGGCCCAGTGCTGATACCACCAGAATGCCAATGTCACCTCTCGCTCGGGGTTGCCTGTTCGTGGTGTGTCTGTACGTGAAACGCGGCCGGGTCTGTATTAGACCGTCAGCGGCTGCATTTCGCCTCCAGCGTCCGGAATGCGCTGTGCATGTCCCCGAGGAATTTTTCCTGATTTGCGACCCGAATGTCATCGGGATCAAGATCATCGCCGTGTACATGTATAAAGGGGTTGGTATTGATTTCCCAGGTTTGTACCCGGCCGTCGTGCAGCGAGTAGTCAATTCTCCCGTAATCGATTTCTGCGAGATCGAATATTCTTTGTATTTCGTCGCGGTGGGGAAACTCTTTAAGAAAAGCGCTTTCTTCTTCCTGTTGTTCCGGGCCCACCAGATCTTTGTTTTTTAAAATCCAGTTGCTGCTGAAAAACAGATGTCTTGGAAGTAGCTCGTCGCCGATCCGCATAACCGAATACTTTCTGAATACACCCTCCTGGTCTGATGTATCCAGGAACTCGATTACAACCATGTCGTCCGTGTATGTCTCATCGGCGTGGAGTTTTCGGCGATAGGCGTCTAGCTGTTCCTGGTTCTCAAGCAGCGGGCTGATTTCGCTGATGTGCTCATTCTCCGGGCGCACGAAAACCGGCCATTGCGCGGGGTTTGGGTATTCGTTCAAGCGATAGACGTTGAATTTATTGAGCCCTTCGATGAAAAGCTTTTTCAGCAGTCTATAGCGGCGGTTGCTTCTGGTGGGATGATTGAGAAAAAGAACGCGGTCCCCGTAATACTCCTCGAGTTGGTGACGGTAACTGATTAGTTTGGGAATAAAGAAATTCGGCAGGCGTTCAATATCCGTAAAGATATGCACACCTTCTCCGGATACGTGGGAACTGCCGGCCTGCATCAGGGACTCATAGGGAATGTGCAGGATAGACTTGTGGACCGGGTGATTTGTGGCTCGAATCCCGTTGACGGTGTAACCGTGAGCGGCAGTGGTGTAAATGTAAATCATGGATACTTGGTCCTTTGACGATATATAGGGGTTGTTTTTGTTAATCGGCGAACCCTATAAGGCGGATCAAGAATATCAGGGGTCCGATCGAACCTCCACCATCGGCGCGTAGTCCTCATTCCGGAGGAATTTCGGCTGCGATTGTCTGTTTCGGCTGATGGGGGTCCGACTGGTCTTTCCCGCAAAAAGATAGGGTTTTCCAGATAAAACTCTATCTATCCGCCCATACAATCATCCAGTGCATGGGTGGTTGTGGCCGGGCGGATCTGCCCCTAAACTAGTTCCTCAATTCGCCCAGCCGGGTATCCGGCAAAGCGGTTTTGATGCGGGCATAGATTGATTGAAGTGGAGTATGAACTTAAGCCGGAGGCCCGGTAGCAGCCGGCCTCCCAATCCAGAGCAGTAGAAAGCCGATCCAGGCCTGCGCCAACAGCTGTAATCTCTTCGGCGCGTTGTACCATCCCCTCGAACATACGGAGATACCCTTTCGTCCGGATTGGGTTGTCCGGCGCGGTCTTCGCTCGGGGGGCAGAGGAATCGGGGTTTTCATTATCGGCTTTGCGGATTTTGGTCTACGGATTAGACGCCTTTCCGTCTGTTGCGGAGGAACGGCGTTCGTGTTGAGGAAACAGGATGGAACAGTTGTATGTATGGTTAAGCGGCCCCTGGCCCTGGTATGTTTCCGGCCCGGTAATCGGGTCCATGGTGCCGCTGATGCTGCTTATCGGCAGTAAGTCGTTCGGTGTGTCGCAGAACCTGGAACACATCTGCGCCATGACGCAGCCCAAGCGGATCAATGTGGGTTTCTTTCAATACGATTGGAAGAAATACGGTTGGGCCATCACCTTTGCGATCGGGATCGTCATCGGCGGCCTGCTGGCCATGTATGTCTTCAAGCATCCGGGAGCGGTCGAGCTCTCCGCTGCCGCCCGGGAGATGCTGGCGGCTTGGGGGGTGGAGCAGGGAAGCGGATATTATCCCTCCGAGCTATATGATCTTACACCCGGTAACCTGTTGATACTGGCGGTGAGCGGGATATTGATCGGATTCGGCACACGCTATGCGTCGGGCTGCACCTCGGGACACGCCATAACCGGTCTTGCCACGCTGCAGCCGAAGTCTTTGAAGGCGGTGCTCGGTATATTCGCCGGCGGCATCGTGGCGGCGTGGTTCATAACGCCTCTGTTATTAAAGGTATAAACCCATGAGACAAGTGCCTTATCTGCTGGCGGGGATCGTGTTCGGCTTTGCCCTGATGAAGTCGGAAGCCGCGTCCTGGTACCGCATTATGGAGATGTTTCATTTTCAGTCGTTCCAGATGTTCGGTGTGATCATCTCCGCCGTTCTGACCGCCTTTATCGGCACCAGACTGTTGACACGGTTCACTTCCATTAAGTCACTGGAAGGTAGCGTTATCACCGTGCTCCAGAAGGCGGAAGGTAACCTGCGCTACCCCATGGGCGGGTTTATCTTCGGTCTGGGCTGGGGAATCGTCGGTCTGTGCCCCGGGCCTATTTTTGCCCTGGTGGGTGCGGGTTCATCAGGTGCATTCGTCATCCTGCTCGGAGCCCTGCACGGGACCTGGTTGTACGGAGCGATAAGAAAAAAGCTGCCGCACTGATCGGGATCCAACCCCCCCTGTTGCCCCTCCTGAAAGGGGGCGTCTTTCTCCCCTTAGTTTTGTAGGGCGGGCTGTGCCCACCGTCTCTGTTATTCGCCCAGAGGACTGAGCTCCTACACCTTGTCATTCCGGACGGAGCGCGGCGGAAATCCGGAATCCAGTGGCTGTTTCTGATGGATCCCGGCCTTCGCCGGGATGACGGTGGAGTTCAGGAGTGCCGGTGGCATGCCCTACGAACAGGCGGTATCAAAGAATAAGTCTGGTCTGATAAGGCTTTAAGGATATTCCTACAGAATGCTCGTACCCCCGGAGATACTATCAGGCGTTAGGCTGGCACAGGATAAGTCAGCCCCGGAAGCAGGGAAGAAAAACAAAAAGAGGGAGCGCCATTTCATACATATCCTGCGGATACCACCAATACTTCTGTCAAATACTTTGAAAAGGGTGTACCGGAAACACCCGGGCGCGGGATAGCGCCGAACCGGAAAGGGATTGTGTTTACGAGGACAACGGTTTATTTCACTTAAGGAGAGCGAAATGGAAAAACGCGGAGAGACGAAAGTATGCAAGATATATCTCACGGGATGGCAGAAAAGGATGATATCGGAGTTTATGAGCGAAAAGGAAAAGGAGATATTCCGGCTCAAGAACGAACCGCCCTTCATGATGAAACTTGAGTACCGGGAGCCCGATTGTCCGGCTTCCTATAAGATACCTCCCGAAGGGATGCGGGTCGGTGACTATGTGGTATTTCTCAGCGATTCTCAGATCGCTCAGGTTCAGAACGAACTTCAACTCAAGGCCCCCATCAGTGAGATAAACGTCTCCGAAATGGCGATCAAGGCCGGCAACGTCCAGTTCTTCGCCTGACCGGCGGTCCCGCTTCACTCATGGAACGGCCGGTCCCGTTTCGGACCGGCCGGGTTCTTGCGCCATCGGAGGGCTTCACCTTGAGGAAAGAGACGGAAACCAAATACCATTTGCGCTCCTGCCTGTGGGAGCTGACATTGAAGTGCAATATGAACTGCCTGCACTGCGGCTCCACCGCCGGCGCGAAACGGGACAAGGAGCTGATTCTGGACGAGTGCCTGTGCGTGGCGGATGAGCTGATCGATATCGGCTGCAGGGATGTGACCTTCATCGGCGGTGAGATATTTCTCTACCCGATGTGGGAAACCGTCGCCCGCTACCTGGCGGATGCCGGAGTTCTTGTGAATATCATGTCCAACGGTTACCGGATGCGCGACAAACAGGTCAAGCAGATCCGGCACGCGTGCCTGACCAATGTAGGCGTTTCCATAGACGGTATGGAGGAGAACCATAACCGCATCCGGGGAAGGTCGGACGGTTTTGCCGAAGCAGTCAAGACCCTGGAACTGCTCCGGCAGGAAGGGATACCCGCGGGTGTCGTGACTACGCTTCTTGATTTCAACTATGGCGATCTCGAGGAGATGTACAGCCTCTTTGTTGAAAAGGGTGTGGATCTCTGGCAGATCCAATTGGGGAACCCCATGGGGAACCTGGCCGGAAGCAAATATCTTGTTTTTAAGCCGGAAAATGTCCCCGAACTCACCCGCTTTGTCCGGGAAAAGAATCGGCAGAGGAAAATGGCCGTTCTCGCTGCGGACAGCGTAGGCTACTTCGACGAGAACGAGACTTATATTCGGGGCAGGAAGTCCCCCATCCCCTGCTGGGGCGGGTGTCAGGCCGGGATCAACAGCGTCTTTATCGATAGCGTCGGTAACATAAAGGGATGCGGGTCTCTCTACAGCGATGTCTTCATTGAAGGAAATCTGCGTGAACGATCTCTTGCCGAGATCTGGAACGACGAAACCTGTTTCGCATATAACCGGGGCTTTGACGTGACCATGTTGACCGGGGAATGTGAGGGTTGCGCCCTGGGTGATGTCTGTAAGGGCGGGTGCCGGGCGTCGAACTTCTTTAACGGCGGTTCCATGTATGAAAACCACTACTGCAGCCGTAACCAGGTCGAGGTGCCTGCTCGGGTTGCGTCGCTATAATGCCCCCCACCGTGCGGCGACGTGTGAACACGGGAAAGAATATACCCGTCCCATATCTTGTAACGTGCTTAAGGAGAAGCCCATGACCGGAAACTACCCGGCTGTTCGGGAACTGATGCGTACCTGCGGTCAGGTCGCGGCACTGCTCTGTCTTGGCGCCGTATTCAATAGTGCCCTCGCCCTATGCGTGCAGCCGGACGAGGAGGGCAGTTGGCGGAATGCCGACCCCAATACCCGCAGTATCACCAGAATCGACCTTCGCTTCGTCTGCCAGGATGTGATTCTCAACGGCGAACCCTATCCTCCTGGTCCTCCGTGGTACATGCATCTATGGGGTAAATGCCATCCCGGCGACTGTGACTGGGGGGAAATCGGAGCCGAACGGGTCTCTATAGGTGGCAGAGATTATATCTACGGTGTTTATCACCAGGGATTTGCCACCCGCTATGTTTATGCCGACATGTCTCTGTACCGTGCGGGCCAGCTCTGGGTCTATATCTGGACGGATTTCGCCGACCCCGGGCGGCCCGACTATGCCTCTCAGAACTGGTTTGTGCGGCGATAGCGTAACGAAGAGGAGAGAGCTAATGAAACCGCGGAGCCAGTCTATCTTCGTATCGTTGGGTCTGCCGGCGCTTATCGTCGGTGCTGCCCTGGGGTTGTCCGGGTGCGACGGTCCTGCCGACGACCAATCCGCCATGTTGCTGGACCTCGACGGGAAAGCGGCCACACATGCCCTGGTCAGTCCACAGGAAACACCGGTGTTTATGATGTCTGAGGAAAAACGCCCCGCCGCCATGCTGCTCGATCTTGGCGGTCATGAGGCTATGGCGAAAGAGGCGACGCCCGTTTCGCTCGAAGAGCAAGAACCGGCAAGCGTCAAATAGAATTAACCGGGCCGGAGGGCGTATGTCTCCAGCATCGGGGGCGTGTGTCCTCTGGCCCATATTTATGCGTATTTCTAAGACACCCTGCTGCCCCCCGGTGCATCCCGAATAACCGGACCAATACCGGTGCTTTCCCTTTTACTTATAAATCCAAGGGGATCTTGCAACGGCTCTCTGGGCCAGTCTCCGCGAGGATCGGAACTATCGATGCTGTCCCGTGCCTAATTTATTAAGTCTTGAAATGGCAATGGGCGTTCCTATCTATTACCTATGCAAAGCTTTTCCCGAAAGCTGTTGGCCGTCCTGCTCACCCTTATGCTGGGGCTGTCTCCCCTGCAGGGTGTGATGGCCGGATATTTCCCCGTTGCGGATCAGGGGGGAAACCTGCAGCATATGGTTGATATGCACGGTGAGCTGGCTTCGGATGCCGGCCTTTTGGGCAGCGACTGCGAACAGTGTGACCAGAGTAATGGATGTGCCGGCTCCGACTGTTCTTCCGGTCATTGTGCCTCTTGCGCTCTGGCGGTTCCTGCGGATTATATTTATTCCTCTAATACATCAGATAAGCCCCGGTTTAGTCCGATAGATACCGGTACGGAAAGCCGGTTGACATTTTCCCTCTTCCGACCGCCCAGGGTCTGATTCCCCCGCATTTGATCTCCGCTTGTAAGGGGATCGTTCAACGGCGTCTGCTTCCGCTTCGGGTGCGACGACCGTCATTTGGATATCGGTAGGAAGATGAACAATGAAAACACCAATAGTGATCGGGTTACTGGCGGGTCTGGTTGGGCTGGCCGGTTGCGGGGATCAACAGAAGACCGCGGCCGCAACGGCTGACGTGATTGTATACAAAAGTCCGTCCTGCGGCTGTTGCACGGATTGGGTCGGTCATTTGCGGGCAAACGGATTTTCCGTGGAGGTACGTGACCGGCAGGACATCAGTTCCATAAAGAAAGAGTTCGGCGTACCGCTGCAACTGCGATCCTGTCACACGGCGAAGGTGGGTGGTTATATCGTTGAAGGACACGTGCCCGCCCGGGAGATCGCCCGCCTGCTGAAGGAGAAGCCGCGGATTGACGGTCTTACCGTACCTGGTATGCCCATGGGCGCCCCCGGTATGGAGGGTCCGCGGAAAGACGCCTACGCGGTTCTGGCTTTTGAAGGCTCGGGCAGGACCACCGTCTTTGCCAGTTATTGATAGCGGGAGGATCTTATGTTCCGGAAACATCTCATTTTGATCATTGTTCTGACGGTCATGCTCCCGGCGTCCATTGCCGTTGCGCATTCACCGCCGGAGGGCGCCAGGGTCTTTTTCGTTGGCCTGGAGGATGGCGCGATGGTGGCGAGTCCTTTCAGGGTTCGGTTCGGGATCGAGGGCTTCGGCATCACCCCCGCGGGGACCGCCGGAAAGATACGCCACTCTGCCGGACATCACCATCTTTTGATAGACGTGGATCAGTTGCCGAATATGGACGAGCCGATCCCCAGGGATGCATCCCATATACATTTTGACCAGGGAGAAACAGAAGCAACGCTGGTGTTGCCGCCGGGACGGCACAGTCTCCAGCTGTTACTGGGTGACGAGGAACATGAACCCCAGGATCCGCCTCTGTTGTCAGACAGGATTATTATCACTGTTCAGTAACCAAAGGAGATTAAGCATATGTATGGTTTTTCCACACGGCTCAACGGCGCCCTGCCTGATATCGAGCAGAAGTTGACGGCGGCACTGAAGGAAGAGGGCTTCGGTATCCTGACTGAGATTGATGTCCAGGCCACACTCAAGAAAAAGCTCGGCATCGAGAAACGTCCCTACAAGATTCTTGGCGCCTGCAACCCTGTCCTCGCCAGCCAGGCCCTGGAAACTGATCCTGATATCGGTCTGCTGCTGCCGTGCAATGTTGTGATCAGGGAAGAGGATGACGGCGCTATTACGGTTGCGTTTATGGATCCGAACGCGGTTTTGAATCTGGTTCATCTGGCGGGTGTCGCGAAGCTGGCCGGCGAAGCGCGCTCGCGTCTGGAGCGTGTGCGCCAGGTGTTGGGAGGAAGTTTTAAGAATTGAGTGTATTACGGTCTTGATCTGCAGGTGACGCCGCGGTTGAGTGTGCGAGGCAGTCGAGACGCGTGTAATAACGCTGTAACTTGAGGAGATGAGAAATGAAGACGACAAAGACATGGGTGATATTCACACTGATTTCGGCGGTTACGTTGGCCGCTTCCGTCGCTGTTACGGCGGAAGAATCGGAATCGTCCGGACAGGCGGCAATTAATTCTTCTGTGCCGCCGCACATGATGTACGGTGGGCAGGGTCAGATGCCGATGATGTACGGCCAGCAAGGCCAGATGCCCATGATGTACGGTCAGCAGGGCCAGATGCCGATGATGTACGGTCAGCAGGGCCAGATGCCCTGGATGCAGATGATGCAGCAGAGGCAGGCGGTCATGGATGAGCATATGAAGCGGATGGAGGCGCACATGGCCAATATCGAGTCGCTGTTGCAACAGCTTGTGGAGCTGCAGAAGAAATAGCGGGCTGTACGAGGTGTCCAAGCGGATGTTGTGAAATTGTCCTAGTTGTTACCGAGTGAGTGGCGTTCGGGGATTGTTCCTGCCTTCGCTGCGCATCAATCACCGGACGCCTTTGTTTTACTGAGGGCGCCGTCGAGGAAAGAGAGGAGATGAGAATGGATACTACCGATACATCGAAACCAGGTGGCAACTGGGACGTCCGACGCAAAATAAGAATACCCGCCCTGGTGCATGAGGCGGATGCAATGGCGGTGGAGGCCAAGGTCGGATCGTTGCCGGGGGTGCATGCGGTGACCGCGGATATAACGAAGCGCCGGGTGGTAGTCAGTTACGATGTTACCGTTGCGGACTATCGTTCCATCATCGCGGCTCTGGAAGAGGTGGGATTTCCGCCTCTGAATGACTGGCTCTTTCGGGCGAAGCGGAGCTGGTACCGGTTTACTGAGGACAATGCACGGGAAAACGCCAAGGCGCCGCCGTCCGCCTGTTGCAATAAGCCGCCGAAGTAGCAATATAGGAAACCTCGTTTGCTCGGCAGTCGCGGTAATCCGATGCCCGTCTGGTTGGTGCTGATCGGGATTTGTGCGATCGGTCAGTGCGGATGATGATCGCAGAGGTTCTTAATAGTACGGTTTCGCCCTTCCTTTTTGGCGGTATAGAGAGCCTTGTCAGCGCAATGAAGCAGCTGTGAAAGGCTCATGTCAGGGGCGGGTTCCGCAACCCCGAAGCTCGCGGTGATTTTCTTGTTACTCTCAAAAACGGTGTTCTCAATTATCTTGCGCAGTTTTTCAGCGTGGTGATAGGAGCCTTCAAGGTTCGTACTGCGATAGATGATCATGAACTCCTCACCACCCCAACGTCCCACGATATCATTGGAACGCGAATGTTCCACAAGAAGGTTGGCGAATTGCTTTAGTACGATATCGCCGACCTGATGTCCGTGTTGGTCGTTGATGGATTTGAAATGATCAATATCGATCATTACGAGCCCGAACGGTTGGTCGAGGTTTCGATAGTGGCTCATCGCGGTTTGCAGCTCACCATCGAGTTTCAGCCGGTTACCGATTTTTGTCAGCGGGTCTGTGACAGAGCGTTCCGAATGATCGAGATATAACTGATGTACTTGTTGATACTCCTGGCTTTTTCTTCTCACGGATCTTATGTAGGAGTAGATGATCGGAAGGACAGCCAATGTAAATATCACAAACTCCAATAGGGTTTGTAGAAAATTGTGCCGTAACAACTCAGTGACATGTGTGATATCCATATCCGCGCATGCGATGTAGGGATTGCCGTTTGGAGAGCGCATCGGGATAAAGACCGAACGATAGGTTCCCCAGCGGTCGCTGTATACCGGCACAAAGATGGGATAATAGTCCTCGGAGCGAACGCTGAAATGTGTTTGCTCGTTCTCAAAGTTTTGTTTGAGCAGTTCGCTCGCATCGGGATAGGCCGTGAAATAATGCACCTCCTTTCCCGTTTTCAACTCTTCATCGGTGGCGCTGGAGCTGCTTAGGCGATAACCCCCATTCCGATCGCGAATGACGGTGTAGAGAAACTTCATTTCGAGACGTTTGTTGAGAGAAGAGAGTGACTGAATATTGTCCTTGTCCTCCTCCGGGCCGATGCTGTCCGTATCGGTGGCTCTGTCGTGAAAGTCATCTTTTAGGACATACGGTATAGCGATAGCGGCAGTGTAAAGCTGCCTGTCGATCTGCGTGAAAAGACGTTGCTGCTCGTAGAAATAGCTCCAGATGCAGAACATGGCCAGCACCGATAGCGTAAATCCGACCGCCGCGGACATCTTCGCTATATCACGTCTCATCTACAATTGTTCCCTTTCCATATGGGCTCATGCGAAAGCACAGTTTGTTAGCAGGGGGAATGAACTTCCTGCTTCCCGCCGGGTATTCCAAACAGCAAATAAACGGAATTAGCGGGTTCGTTCGCAGATCCCCTCGGGGAAAAAGAATGCGATCTCGGTGGCTGCGGTTTCCGGGGCGTCGGAGCCATGCACCGCGTTTTCATCCACGGTCTTTGCGAAGTCGGCGCGGATGGTTCCCGGTGCCGCATCCTGGGGATTGGTGGCGCCCATGATCTCACGGTTTCTGGTAATGGCATTTTCACCCTCCAGCACCTGGACCATCACCGGGCCGGAGGTCATGAAGTCGCAAAGGTCCGCAAAAAACGGCCGCTCTTTGTGGACTGCATAAAAGCCCTCAGCCTGTTCGCGGGTCAGGTGCAGCATCTTGGCGGCGACGATCCTGAGACCGTTCTCCTCGAAGCGGGTGTAGATCTGGCCGATCACGTTTTTGGCGACGGCGTCCGGTTTGATGATGGAAAAGGTACGTTCGAGGGCCATTAGTAGACTCCATTGTGCCTGGGTATGGGGATAAAGGGGGGAGATTTTACCTATAAATGCCGTCCTGGAGAACAACAAATACCGCCTATTTGCTGAAATATGTTCCCTGATCCCTGTCTGGCGATCCGGATGGGCGAAATGCGCTATCCGGCAGGGGGGTTGGTGCAAGTTGAAGTCAATGCACCGGCGTAGGAGTGCAAATTGTTTAGAAGCAGGGAGAGCGCCGGGGATAGCTGAATCGCGTTTCCGGATTGTCGGCACGAAATAGTTGCGGATATACTAAAATTCCTGAGGTCGCTTATTAGGTTGTTTGTTTAACGCAGATATCAATCCAAAAAGGGGTGTGATGCGCATGCAAGACAATCCTTCCCTCAAGCAATGCGGCGTTTGCCGACAGGATATTCCTGCAGACAAGGCAAATACCAAAACCTGGGCTCTTAAAGAGGTAACCGATTACAAAAAAAGAGCCTTTTCCGCACCGGGGTTTCCATATAGCGGAATAGTGTCCGTGGAGGGGTGGAAGCTGCAGGAATTCTGCTCTCCGGAAACGGTTCTCTGTCCGGTCTGCATCGACAAGCGTCTTGATGAACTGAAGGATGCGGTCGCAAGATCCGCACGCAACGCAAAGCTGGTTGCGATGGCCACAGGCGGTATCGGCCTTATTCTCACCGTGTTGTCTATCGGGTACGTTCTGGTCGATCCTACTTTTGACTGGTCGGAGCCGCCTTATTCATTATTCGTTATATCGGCCGGGATAGCCCTGGCGGTCAGTGTTATGGCTTTCCTGATCCATAAGTATCCGGATAAGCCGGGTGATCCCGCGAAGGAGCTGCATTGGGAGCTTATAGAATGCGAGGTGAGAAATAGAACAGGGGCTGCCGATGGGAATATTAACCTGGTGAGGATGGGTATGCTCAATTCCGACTGCGGAAAGGGGTCCGTCATCGTCGATGAGGGCGAAAGGCCCGCCGATTATCTATCGTGCGAGGATTGGGATGTTGTCACCGCTATGTGGAAGACCAACTCTCCGGCGCCGGCTCCCCCAAACAGTTATCCTCATGACTATCTGGAGGGGAGCCTGAACAATATGGGATTCAAGAACCCCAGTGAGTTCCTGGCGGCCGGTGAGCACGGCGAGATTGTCTGAAACAAATAGATCGAATCCAGGAATAGTTTTCCCGGTTTTTGCGACCTTTGTTCCCTGGCTCCACGGTTTAGGTGCTACTATTTATCGAGGGAATAAATGACTTAAGGCTCAAAGTAGAGAGTAATGGGAGGAGCTGGCCTGTATCACCTGACGACATTGTCGTTATTCATAATAAGGGTGTCTTCCATGAAAAAATCAGCATTTACTTTATTGATCCTTCTCGCCCTGCCGGCGCTCTCCTGGGGTGGAACGATTACCATCACAAATCCTGCTGCGGGGCAGCAGTACTGTATGTTCAAGGAACAATGGATCTACTGGCAGAAGTCCGGTGCGATGGCGGATAGTGTGAGTATCTTTGTGATGCATCCCAACGGGCAGACCGTAAAACGGACCCTCGCAATGAATGCCCCCAACAATGGAAGTTACCGCTGGGACGGCGGTGTATCCAATCCCGGCAACTATATCATTAAGATCACCGTCTCCCCGACGGCGCAGTACCCCACTCCGGTGAGCGGTCAGTCGGGTGTATTCACCCTGGCTAATTGTGACCTGCCGGATCTGCAGGTCGGCGCAATAAAGATAACCCCTCAGAACCCGGGGCAGGGGCAAACCGTGACCTTCAAGGGTAACGTAATGAACTACGGTAATGCGCCGGCCCAGAATCCGGTCGCTGTCCTGAGAGTAAAACGACCCGGGGGGTTGCAGGACAAGATATTCAGACAGGAAATGAACGTGACCCTGCAGAAGAACCAGGGTGTGACTTTCGTGCAGGACTTCCAAGTGCCAAAAAACGGCAACTATCAGTGTGAGTTTTCCCTGGATCCGGCGAGGATGATTGCGGAAACCGACGATAACAATAATGTGAAGAACTGGACCTTTGGTGTGCAGGGCCTACCGGATCTTATTGTCTGTATTGATAACGGCAAACGGCCCCCGGTGGGCGGCAAAAGGGATATAAGCGCCGTGGTGAAAAACATCGGTTCCGGAAACGCCAGCGGCACGGCCAAGACGACACTGCGTTTCTACGTAAAGGGCAAGGGAACAAATACCTACGATGTCCCGCCCCTTGGGCAAGGCCAGTCCCACACCATAAAGAGGCGGCACAGCTGGGGTACTTCCGGGACAAAGAACATCTCGGCTGAAGTCGTATATACCGGGAACGAGGTTCACGGCGGTAACAACAAGGCTCAGGGGTCCTATTTTGTCAGGCTCCCCCATCATGATACGTACAGCGCTGCGCCCAAGGTGGTCTGCTCAACAGGCGAAACCTTTAACAGTTGGGAGCAGTTTGAGCAGAAATACTAGGAAAAAGGGGGTGTATCTATCTGAAAAGGAAAATAGTAGATACGCCCCCGTTGGCTATGGATCTCGGTTTCGGACAGCGCCCCGCCTCGTCAGGTTGTGCGTAGCGGAACCGGATCAGGTATCTGCTGCCTATATCCCATCCGCTTTGAGCGGTAACTATGTCGCTGTGAGTGAACCAGTAAGGGCTGTGGGTCTCGACACCAAACACGGCGCAGACGAGTAATACCATCCCGGAAAGCACCATGGGGAAAATGGAGTCGACTTTATCGGCGAGCCACTTCCACTTCCGGGTGATGTGCTGCCTGCCGCGAACGGCAAAAAATCAGCCTGCGCCAAAATCCGGTAAGGCGATCAGGAACTCTTTTCAAAATCGGAACAGGGTGCACCGTATGGTTCGGGGAAAATCCATAGCAAGCTGTCCCAAGCCAGCACTACCCCCGATGATGGTAAGCACCGTTCCCTCGATGGGCGGCCATAAATCGGAGCGTCCGGTGGCAATGTCGCTCGCCGGTGTTTCATCGTCAGCGGTCTACAGGTCATCGATATTTACTGCAGCAGACTCGGTATCGTCTTGTTCAGTTATGCCGACTCCTTGAGCTATTTGTTGGTTGTTATAATGCTCCAAAGGGATTGATTCCCTACTTCCACAAAACTCACCGGGCGGACGCGTTCTCCGTTCCGAAGTCCGCATTTCCGTCCGATAATAAACCATCATCTCCGCTTTCATATATATGAAATACGGGCGCCGGGGAGCCGTCGCAAATTGTATGAATTTGTCTAATAAGCCACAATTGTGGACATTACCCGGAGCGCAGGCCGAAAAAGCTTGTTCGAACATCCATAAATCCTCTATAACATGCGATAGCGGTATTCGTGTGTGGGTCGTAATGATGCAGCGCCGGATGCGGCGGTCGGTTCGCCGGTTAAGGCGCCCGTTCGATCGGCGCGGCCGGCAGTTGTGTTGACGGAGATTCAACTGCTCCTGTCTCCTGTTACCAGTGTTTAACTAACGTCTTATACGGGAGGAAGCCATGAAACTCGTTAAGTTGGTTGTGGTAATTCTCGGTTTTGTGCTGCCATTGAGTCCGATAGCGGCGGCCGATGATTCCGGGTCGGCGGCCGGTGTCAGCGGCGTTCCCCTCCCCGGGGCGGCGGAGTGCGAGGGAGAGACTCCGGCGGCGGATCTGGATCCTCCCGACCTCAAGGACGAGGCGCGAGGCATGCGGGATGCGGGAGCCGAAAAGTTCTTTACCGGCTTCGGCCAGAAAAACCGCGATCTGGTAGAGGAGGGTATCGGGGAAATCGAGGCTGCGCTCGAGATCGATCCGCGCATGCCGGATGCCTACAGTGTGCTGGCAATGTACTATGGTTTGGCCCTGCAAGAGCCACAAATGGCGATCCGGAAATTGGAAAACGGGCTGAAACATAATCCCAAATCCTCAACTATTCATATGGGCCTGGGTAACGCATATAGCCAAGCGGGCAACCCGCAGAAAGCAATCGAGTATTTCTCCGCCGCGCTGGATCTTGGGATGCCCTGCCGTGATTCGGCGTTGCTGAATATAGGAAACGCATACTTAAATCTCGGGGATATGGAGAAGGCAATCCCCTATTATAAGGAGGCATTGTCCGCCAACCCAAAAGCGTTCAAGGCGCGCAAGAATCTTGCAATGGCCTACTATCATTCCGGAAACCGTTCAGCGGCGCGTATGGAGGCCGCACGCCTCGCCAAAGAGGACCCGGATGGAAAATATGGGGAATGGGCGAGGGGCGCGCTTTCACAGTTGGAGGATGATTGACCGCATAATGCTGCTGGGCGTCGGCATGTTTTAAATGCTTCGGCTGAGGCTCGGGAGTCGCGTGATATCGATATATTCAGCTCCAGACAGGCGCCCCATTTTCTTCGGCAAATGATGCGTGCGATCCAAGAGAGATTCCTGGTAAAAGGATGTGGGCGGTCATTAAATTCGATATCGAGGGGATACTAAGCCTTTATAGTCATAGAATGGCGTTGATCCCGGGCTTCCCAAACAGGATATTGAATGATCCGCAATAAACCAGACGCCATTTTGATGCGCGTTGGAATTATCAGGGGTTGAGTATCGTGCCGTACGGAATAGCCATCTGGCAGCGCAGATTATTCATCACCTTTCTTCCTGGATGCCTCGTATGCTCCAAACAAGGCCGGATAACTCCGTTAGGCGCATTTAACTATTCTCCGCGACGGGGAGGCAAAAAAATGCGGCTATGGAAAAGTATCGAATTGCAACACGTGCCTGGGTAGTGATGGGTGTATCGATATCTCTATGGTGCATATGCATGTTCGCGCAGAATGATCCGGTTCATGAGGAATAAGCTCGAACACTCAGGCAGATAACGAAGTTATCGTATGTTGCTAGGGCTTGTGCTCAGTCCCCGGATTTTATCTAAATTGCGCGAGAAACACGCTGTTTGGCCAGGCTGTTATTACAGAATTTACAGGCTCGATACATGGGGGTAAGTTGAGACTCCCGTACCGTTCTGGCGTGTGTGATCCTTAGCTGGCAGGTCGTG
Source organism: Sedimenticolaceae bacterium (assembly GCA_050287965.1). GTDB lineage: Bacteria > Pseudomonadota > Gammaproteobacteria > Chromatiales > Chromatiaceae > CBFDBF01. Next base: position 4,879 of record JBNKCX010000026.1, on the reverse strand, counting down.
GAAGTAACTCGTGCGTTAATCTCTTCGCAAAAGAACAGATTTACTTTATTAACCACAATGCTCTCCTTTCTGGCAGATCCTGTGCGTGCCATAGTGATCCACAAATTTCCGAATGGCAGAGTTCGCTTTCTACCACCGTGGGCGTTTGCCGCGCCCGCCACGTCCCTGCTTTTCCTGAGCGATATTCACCTTTAGAGCGCGGCCATCCATTTCTTTACCGTTTTGTTCCAGCGCTGTTTCCGCCGCGAGCTGGGTTGCGAAGGTCAGAAATGCAAAACCCTTGGGCTGTCCAGAGAAGCGGTCTTTGATGAGGTTCATATCGTTGATTACTCCGTAGGCTTCAAAGCGCTTACGAAGTTGTTCCTCATCAATGGTGAAAGGCAGGTTGCCTACGAACAGTTTGTTTTGTTGCATATTTATCCCGGGGCAGATTTAAACTACGGCGTCAGGAGAAAGTTCCCCTTACGCAGTTGAGGTGACCGGCTATGGCGAGTTACCGCCATAACCGGTCGGGTTTTACTTCGCTATAGAGGTAATCAATACCTTGCAGCGTGTGACGAACGCTGTTCACCGCGCGGCTTGGCCTGATTTACCGTCAGGTTACGTCCTTGCAGCTCTTTTCCGTTAAGGGCTTTGATGGCAGCGTCTGCCTCGGCGTTGTTCGCCATTTCCACAAAGCCAAAGCCTTTCGACCGGCCGGAGAACTTGTCCATGATCAGACTGGCGCTGGTGACAGTACCGTAGGCCGAAAAGGCCTCTCTCAGGTCGTTCTCGGTCACGCCGTAAGCCATATTTCCAACATAAATATTCATAATTAATCATCTTTCGTTCGTGTGTTGTCGAATGAGACACCACCGAATAACCAAACACACAATTTATCCGATGGTGATTTGCCAATGTTGGCGAATTCTTTTGCCTTGCGGCGTCAGTTGCCGACCCTTGCCCTGGCACTCGTATTCCGGCGTCTGCTCTGGGGTTTGCGTGGTCGGTCGTAGCGTGGCGCCGAAGGCGCCAAGGTTTCCCCTATCATTTCGAAGCTCGGCGTCGAGGCCGTGGGGATCTGTTTATTCAACAGCTTCTGAATCTCCTTGAGCTGCTTGCGTTCCTCGGCGGATACCAGCGAAAGCGCCACGCCGTTGCTTCCGGCCCGGCCGGTCCGTCCGATACGGTGGACATAGTCTTCCGGTACGTGGGGCAGTTCGAAATTAACCACGTGGGGCAGGCGTTCGATATCCAGACCGCGAGCGGCGATATCCGTTGCAACCAGCACCCTGATCTCGTTGCTTTTAAACGCCTGCAGGGCACGGGTGCGCGCCGTTTGGCTTTTATTGCCGTGAATGGCCGCCGCCGTTATGCCGTCCTGTCCCAACTGGTCGGAGAGACGGTTGGCACCGTGCTTGGTACGGGTGAACACCAGTACCTGGTCCCAGCCCCCCTGGTGGATAAGGTGGGACAGCAGTTTACGTTTGTTCGCCTGATCCACCATATGCACCGACTGGCTTACGGTCTCGGCGGCGGTATTGCGGCGTGCCACTTCGATCAGCTCCGGCCGGTGCAGCAGATTGTCCGCCAGCTTTTTGATCTCGTTGGAATAGGTTGCGGAGAACAGCAGGTTTTGGCGTTGTTTGGGAAGCAGTTTCAACACTCTGCGAATATCGTGAATGAAACCCATATCCAGCATGCGGTCCGCCTCATCCAGCACCAGTATCTCGATACGGGATAGATCCACGGTACGCTGTCCGGCATGGTCCAGCAAACGGCCTGGTGTGGCCACCAGGATATCCACGCCGCGGCGCAGGCTCTCGATTTGCGGATTGATGCCTACGCCGCCGAAAACCACGGTGGAGCGCAGGGAGAGGTGTTTTCCGTAGGTTGCGACACTGGCGCCCACCTGGGCCGCCAGCTCGCGTGTCGGAGTTAAAACCAGGGCCCGGGGTTGCGGTCCGCCGTGTTTTCTTCCCTGCAGTAATTGCAACAACGGCAGGGTGAAGGCGGCGGTTTTACCGGTGCCGGTCTGGGCGCCGGCCAGTACGTCGCGGCCTTGCAGAATGACGGGTATGGCCTTCTCCTGTATGGGAGTGGGGCACGGGTATCCCTGCGCGCTGATAGCACGCAGCAGTTCGGCCCGAAGGCCGAGGTGTTCAAATGACATAGATGTTCCTAAGTGTTCGGCCTACCCAAATTTATGGGGCCGGTCTAGGCAGAGGGCGTAATGTTCGGGGGTGATCCAGATGAGGAAAGAAACAACCGCGAGACGGGGAGCGATGACCGGATAGAGCTCGTATGATTACGGACTATAGCACGGATTCCCCTGACTGTCTGCCTGATTTGAATAAAATAGCGAGGAAAAGGGGTGTCAGGGACAGGTTGCCCCCCGGTGCTTTCCGGGCGGGGAAAACCCCGTCGGGTAGGAATCGATCGTTACGGTAGTAGTTGAAAGCGAGATATTTGACGGTCGTGATTTGTGCTATAAGTAGTGCACTCGAGCGTTATTATATGAACTCCTGCATCTGCACCTGTCTGGCAAAAGGCTTTGACTTCACCAGCCTCAGGCAGCACTTTGCAGGTCGTTATCCGCTCCATGTATACCGCGACGTGCTGCACCTGGAACTCGGCGGTCACGCTTTTATCTTCAATTACGGCATTTTGGTATCCTGGGGGCTGTCCGAGGAAGAGGGCGGGCAATTGCATCGGGAGTTGGAAGGGCTGGCGGAAAAACCCTTTTCCATCCCTTCGGCGGATAAGTTTACCTATGAGGTCAATGCGGAGAGTAACAGCATTCGTGGCGACCTCATCACCCTGATAGGCCACGGACCGCTCGAGATGCTGGCGGTGTCCCATGGGCTGGCGCAATCGACCATGCTGGCGGAGTTTGAAAGCCAGGCCATCCGGACCATCGAAGAGTATGCCGCCATTCCCAGCAGCCTGGCGCGGGACGGCACGATCCATCTCTCACGGAAAACCATAGGCAGGATGCGCGGCAGTCTCTTTCTGGTCGAAAGTGACATCAACCTGAATTACGGATTACTCGATACCCCCGAGTTTTTCTGGGAGTACCCTGATCTGGAAGAGCTGTATCTGATGACCGCGCGTTACCTCGATGTGCAGTCACGCGTCGAAGTGATGAATCGAAAACTCGCTATTATCCGCGATTTGCTCGCTATGCTGGCGGACGAGCAGAAGCACAAACATTCATCCCTGCTGGAGTGGATCATTATCTGGCTGATTGCATTTGAAATCGTCATTTTCCTTGGGCAGGATGTATTGAAATTGTTCTGAATGCGGAAAGCCCCGGCCGATTTCACGTTTGCGGGTAGGGGTGCATCGGGAACCGATTCGTTGGGAAACATTTCCGGGATCAGGGAATGAGCGGGGTATGCAGTGCCATATAGCCTCGTAATGTGTCAGTTAAATTTACACATTCAGGTAACCCAGAAAATAACTATGAAATTAATCCTATGTTAATCAAGGGAAATATTTTTTGGCGTAGCATTTGCTAGATAAGACGCTTCTAAACTTTTTGGCAGAGTGGAGGTTGATTGCGGTTCGTTAGCGCATAAGTATCGAAAAAATACGGAAGTCTTAAGGTGTAGGAAACGATTTCAAGGAGCAGAAATATGATATCCAGACACTTCGCAAAATGGTCCGCCCTCTGTTTATTTGGGGGATTGTGCAGCACAGCCCAGGCCGGGCTGGTCCAACTTACAAACTTTTCTGATTTTCCCGCCTACCCATACAACACCGGCACTTATTCCGCATCGGTTCCAGGCCCGGATTTGTTTATGGGTTGTGGCCCCACCGCTGGAGCCATGATCCTCAGTTACTTCGATCACCAAGGTGCGACTGGCCTGTTGACGCCGCCGATACCGGCGGGTGTTGATGAGGGCGTGGCAACGGCGGTCGCACTTCGTGGTGCCGCCTATATGCAGACCGGTACGGCATTCGGCGCGTCCGATGGCTTCGGAAGCGTTTATAGGATCAAACCCGGCCTGGAGAACTATGCCGCTGATCGAGGCCACGAAATTGAAGTGATGGTTCACGCCTGGACCGGCTACGATCCAACCAATGATCCGCTCCCCGACCCCGATGGCTCAGATTGGCTTAATGACTACGGTGCTTACGGTGACGCCTGGCTTAACGACGGAACGTTCTGGACCTTTGACGGTATCAATTGGGGGATTGATGACACTGCATTTTATAATTTTACAAGTGCGAAACTACTTGCCGGAATCCCCATATTTCTCACCATAGACCAAGATGACAATGAAGGTGGCGATCACTGGGTGGCAATGGTAGCGGTGGACGATGTCACCAACCAGTATGGTTACTATGATACCTATCACACCGGTCTGCAGTGGGCGGATATCAACTATTATGCTGAAACGGCAGGTGGAGGGGATCAGGCTATCAGCTTCCTGCGTACTGTGGAGTACATAGGTCCTATACCCGAACCCGCTACCCTCTTCATGATGACAACCGGCCTGCTCGGATTGTTCGCAGCTCGAGGAAGACGGAAGAAAACAGCGTTAGTTTAAATTCATTATCAGGCACCAGTCGCCTCCCCGATAACCGGGCGAATGACTATTCGGCATATCCGCCGCAAAGGGGCGGGGAGGGATTGGTGGGATTGGTAACAACGCCAAAGCGCGGTTTGCCGCGAGTTGTACCGGAAAAATGTTTCCCTTATGCTTATCGTGGCGGGATTGAAACTATATGGAATAATTAATTTCAGTCCCTGGTTTATCATCTGCCCTGGCATTGGCGGGCGACACCACCTGGGATAAGTAATGTCGGATATAGCGAGAGAGGTCCTCGATAAGTGGATGAGTGCGGTAAACGGGGGCGATATAGAAGGTGTTCTGAGTCTCTATAATAAAAG
>JBNKCX010000025.1:0-70242 GCA_050287965.1 Sedimenticolaceae bacterium | reverse complement strand
TTGCCGGCGCCGCCGTTCAGGTAGTCGTTACCGGCGCCGCCGTCCAGCTGATCGTCACCTTCATAGCCGTACAGGCCGTCATTGCCGGCACCGCCGTCCAGGATGTCATCACCCGCGCGGCCCTTCAGGTAATCATCACCGCCTTCACCGTAAATGGTGTCATTACCGTCATCTCCCACCAGGTAGTTATTACCCGCGTCGCCCCAAATGGGCTCATTACCCTCGACGGCGACCTCCTCTTCAGTGACGTCCTCCGTTGGGGTCTCCGTGACGGGTTCAGTAGCCAAGCCGGCGGCTTCCGCAACGGCCTCCGCCGGGGTCTCTTCCGCTACTGCTTCGGCCGGGGTCTCTTCCGCTACTGCTTCGGCCGGGGTCTCTTCCGCTACCGCTTCGGCCGGGGTCTCTTCCGCTACCGCTTCGGCCGGGGTCTCTCCCGCTACCGCTTCGGCCGGGGTCTCTTCCGCTACCGCTTCGGCCGGGGTCTCTTCTGCAACGGCCTCCGCCGGGGTCTCTTCCGCTACTGCTTCCGCCGGGGTCTCTTCTGCGGCAGCCTCCGCCGGGGTCTCTTCCGCTACTGCTTCGGCCGGGGTTTCTTCCGCTACTGCTTCCGCCGGGGTCTCTTCTGCGGCAGCCTCCGCCGGGGTCTCTTCCGCTACCGCTTCGGTCGGGGTCTCTTCCACGACGGGCTCCGCAGTTGCGCCAGCGGCAACTACCACAGGTTCCGTGACGGTCTCTTCCGCGGCAGCCTCTGTGGTGGTCTCTTCCGCGGCAGCCTCTTCCACAGTGTTTTCAGAGGTGCTCTCCGGGGCGGCGCTAGCCGTATCCGTAGTCTCGCTGCCTACCGATTTCTCGTTTAAGGCTTCGGCCAGGGCGTTGGTGAAAATGCGTAAAAGGACTGCACCAATGGCGCCCAGTTTTCCAAAAATGCTTGCAAAGAATTCGGTGAACATTTTGAGTCTCCTCTATTTTTACTTTTTTCCCTGCGGGATTGAGTGCGGGCCGCATCAGGGCGGCATTTCCCCATAGGTCTAAAGGCTATAGACGTTCCCGGAGGTGAAACACCGAGTGCGTCACATTTCCTCCGGAGGAAACTCCGTCTACTCATCTCAGTCTAAAATTTCGGGACGGGAGTCTCGTGATGGATGAGACACAACGCAAATCTCAAGTGATGACCCGTTCCGGCAAAACCGACGAGAAGACAGGAATAGATTTCGAAAATCGCATGATGGCCGGCTGGAAGACGGTGATACATCGGCATGTTCAGTATGAAATTGGATAGACGGTTGTTATTTTGGCTGTCAACCAGCAAACTGTGTTTGGCGAAACGGAAGTATTTTTTATACCCTCTAGTTATCCCTATGCGTAGAGAGAGAAGAAAGATAAGAGTGCTGTTTGTCTGTATGGGCAACATCTGTCGTTCCCCGACGGCGCATGGTGTATTCGAGTCCCTGATAGAGAGGGAAGGAATATCGCACCTGATTGAGGTCGATTCCGCTGGAACCCATGCTTATCATGTAGGCGAAGCGCCCGATCAGCGCGCGCAGAAAACGGCGCTGCTGCGAGGATGCGATTTAAGCAGTCAGAAGGCTCGGCGAGCAAAGCAGGCGGACTTCCATCATTTCGATTTCATCCTCGCCATGGATTACGATAACTATAGGAATCTGAGAGATATGGCTCCCCCAGGTACGGAAGAGAAGCTATTTATGTTTCTCGATTTTGCGCCCGGTCTGGGGATTCGTGATGTGCCGGATCCCTACTATGGCGGCAGAGACGGTTTTGAAAGGGTGTTCGATATGGTGGAAGAGGCGGCAATGGGGCTTTTGCAGCATATTCGCAGTCAGTTGTGAGGGACGGGTAAAAAAACAAACGGCGTCCGTTCTGGACGCCGTTTGTTTGAAGGACCGGGTTCCCGGCTCAGTTTTCCTCGCCGGAAGTGGGGATCTTGTCCAGCGGTATTGTCTGGACCCGACTCGGAAACGGTGTTTTGCTCTCGGACGTTTTTTCCGGAGGAGACTTGGTTTCAACCTGCTGCAGCTTGGATGGTTCCTGTTTTATGGTTTCGGAACCTGTTCGTAGAGGTTGTGCCTCTACGGCGGGCCTCGATGGGGATTGCACCGTGTCCTTCGGCGTGGATGTGTAACCCAGGTTTTCAACCTGCTCGCGCGGCTGAGGAGGCTGCGCGACGGGTTTCGCTTCAGTAGCCGATGATGACGGAATACTCGATGTGTGTTGCGGTTGTTGTTCCCCCAGGGAAGCCCGTTGCGTCGAGCTATCCACTGTTTCCTTAAACGCTCCTGCCGGCGGCTCACTCCTTGGGGTTACGAGGCTATTCTGTTCCGTCGGTTTGTCTGCGGCGGGAGTAAACGATTTTACCGTTTCTACGGGCGCCGGCCGTGGCGGTTCCTCCCGTTTGGATTCTGTAGCGGTCATGCCGGCATCTCCAATCGGGTTCTCTTTCGGTTTCGTTGCCGAGTCTCCCGATGTGTCGGTGGATTTCTTCTGTTCCGCTTGAGATCCTCTTTCCGCGTCGGGAGTATCGGAAGTTGCGTTCGAAGCGGAAACCGACATATCGCCATCCTGAGACATATGGGGTTTGCGCGTGCGACGGGGCGGCTGTTTCGGCCTTGATTCTTCGTCAGCCTGTTGCCTCTGCTCTTCCGCAGGTCGAGAGTCAACAGACGTTTCTATTGGGTTGTTACCTTGGGTCTCGACACCATCACCATCCTGCGAGGACGGGCGACGGCGCCGACCACCACGACGGCCGCGGCGTCGGGAGCCGGTATTTTTTCGATCCTGTTCGTCACCTCTGGCGGTATCCGGGGCGTTCTCCACATTGTTGGCCTGTTGCTTCTTTTCCTGTGTCTCGGCTGTTTCTTTGCGATCCTTCTCCTGCTTCTGATCCCGCTTTTTCCCGCGGTTGCCGGAAGCGGCTTTCTGCGATTGCTGGCGCTGCGGAGAACGTCCTCCCGTATCACGCGTACGTTCCTCGGAAGTACGCTTTTGACCGGAACGAGACTGTCTGCGGTCCTGACTGTCACGTGTCTTTGGTTTGGAGGTGTCGGTCGCGTCCGCTTTTTTCTCGCCGGAAAACAGACCGTTGAATAGGCGACTGATAAAGCCGGGTTTCTGATCCGCCGGAACCTTCTCCGCTTTAGGCGCCGGTGCAACGGGGGTGATGCGTTTTACAGCGGGTTCTTCCGCCTTGGTTTCGCCGGGTCGGGCGTATTCGGGTGGTTCCAGCTCAGGCTTGGTAACCAACTCGTAGCTGGAAACCTCCCGTCCTGATAGCTGGAGATCCTGCTGACGTATCCGTTCGATGTTGTAATGTGGCGTCTCGAGATGGACGTTGGGAACAAGCACTACATCGACGGACTGGCGGCGCTCGATGTCATAGATCGCCTGACGTTTCTCGTTCAGCAGAAAGGTCGCCACATCCACCGGCAGGTGAGCAACGATGCGAGCGGTGTTCTCCTTCATCGCCTCTTCTTCGATGATACGAAGAACGGAGAGCGCGAGGGATTCAACGCTCCGTATAAAACCGTGGCCGGTGCAGCGGGGACATACGTGCTGGCTGGATTCGCCAAGGGAGGGGCGTAGCCGTTGCCGGGACATTTCCAACAGCCCGAAGCGGGAGATCCTCCCGATCTGGACCCGTGCCCGGTCCTGCTTGAGCGCTTCCCGTAGCCGATTTTCAACTTCCCGCTGGTTGCGCGCCGGTGTCATGTCAATGAAATCGATTACGAACAGCCCGCCCATATCACGCAGACGCAGTTGACGGGCTACCTCATCCGCCGCTTCCAGATTGGTATTGAGGGCGGTCTCCTCAATGTCGGAACCCTTGGTCGCGCGTGCGGAATTGATATCCACCGAGGTCAGGGCCTCGGTATGATCGATGACGATAGAGCCGCCGGAAGGGAGCCGTACTTCCCGCTGGAAGGCCGATTCGATCTGGCTTTCGATCTGGTAACGGGTAAAAAGAGGGATTTCGTCCTGGTAATGACGAATCTTCTTCAGGTACTTCGGCATGACCTGCTGGATGAATTCGCATGCCTCGCGATACACATCCGGGTGGTCGATAACAATCTCGCCGATATCCGCCCGCAGATAGTCGCGAATGGAGCGAATAATGACATTGCTTTCCTGGTAGATGAGGAACGGTGCCGATTTCTCTACCGCGGAGGTTTCAATGGCCTGCCATAGCTGCAGAAGGTAGTCCAGATCCCACTGAAGCTCATCCTCGCTTTTCCCCACGCCGGCCGTGCGTACGATCAAACCCATACCTTCCGGTATGGAAAGATTGCTCATGGCCTCGCGCAGGTCGCTACGATCACTTCCCTCGATGCGGCGGGAGACCCCGCCGGCGCGAGGATTGTTCGGCATGAGGACCAGATAGCGTCCGGCAAGGGAGATAAATGTGGTAAGCGCCGCACCCTTGTTGCCGCGCTCCTCCTTCTCCACTTGGACCACCAGCTCCTGGCCTTCGCGGATAGCATCCTTGATGCTGACGCGGCCACCGGCTTGCTGGACCTCCTCTCTGAAATAGGCGCGGGCAATCTCCTTCAGCGGCAGGAACCCATGACGCTGGGATCCGTAATCGACAAAAGCGGCCTCCAGGCTGGGTTCAACCCGGGTGACTTTTCCTTTGTAGATATTGGCTTTTTTCTGCTCCCGGCCGGGAGATTCGATATCAAGATTAAAAAGTTTCTGGCCGTCTACAATGGCCACACGCAACTCTTCCGGCTGAGTTGCGTTAATCAGCATACGTTTCATGTTGTAAAAATCCTTTGGCACGCCATCGCCTTCCCGTCCCGTTGCCGCAAGGGGCAAAAGGACCGCGATCTTCAGCGAATTCCCTATCTCGATATATCGGCTTGAGAGCAGGGGCCGCCGGAATACCTCACGGTCTCGTCAGCGGCTGCTTTGCCCGCGGGATGAAACGGATTCCGTTCGTCCACGCCGATAAAATACGCCGATAGGGGCGCGCAGTTAATCTATATTCAATATTTCCGTCACCAGACGGAATTCCCGGTTGCCGTACCTTGGGACAGGGAGCGTGTTGTTTAGAGCCTGTTTGCCCGTAACGGGGCGCTGTAAACTGCGCTACTCCCGCTTTCTTCCAGTACCGGCGGACATCACGGATATGCGTGGTGTCTTAAAACCTTCGATAACCTGTTGGAAAATAGGACAAAAAATCCCGCAACAAGTTCTCTTTCTATCTCCAACCGCCCTGTAACGGGGCAATTTGGAAAAGTATAACTTGCAAACTATATCAGTCTTGGCCTGGAGCATCAATCAAGCCAGGCTGGTATCATAGCGTAAATGTCAGAAAGCAAACAAAATTCTTTGGTCAGGCAGGTCGTCGTCGCGAAGGACGATGCCGGCCAGCGCATCGACAATTTTCTGCTGGGGCTGCTCAAGGGGGTACCGAAGAGCCATGTCTACCGCATCCTGCGCAAGGGCGAGGTCCGGGTAAACAAGGGAAGAATTCAGGCAAGCTACCGGTTGCAGGCGGGCGACCTGGTCCGTATTCCTCCGGTACGGGTGGCCACAAGGGAGACGAAACCTCAGCCCGGCGCCGGACTGTTGCGGCAACTGGAACAGGCCGTACTTTTCGAGGATAAGCGTTTGATTGTATTGAATAAACCCTCCGGTGTGGCGGTTCATGGAGGGAGTGGGCTCAGTTATGGGGTCATTGAGGCGCTGCGGCTGCTGCGGCCGGAGGAACGACAACTGGAACTGGTGCATCGGCTCGATCGGGACACCTCCGGGTGTTTATTGGTCGCTAAGCGACGCAGTACCCTGCGTACCCTGCATGAGCTTCTGCGGCAGAACAGTGTGGATAAACGCTACATCGCGCTGGTCTCCGGCCGCTGGGAAAGACAGCAGGAGAAGGTGCAGGTCCCGCTGTTGAAGAACCTGCTGCAGGGGGGGGAGCGGATTGTAAAGGTGGATCCGCAGGGGAAACCCGCAACCACCCATTTCCGGGTCCGGGAAAGGTTCCGGGACGCCACCCTGGTGGAGGCCCGCTTAGTAACCGGGCGTACCCACCAGATCAGGGTCCATCTCGCGCATCTGGGGACACCCATTCTCGGTGATGAGAAGTATGGGGATGACGCCGCCAACCGGGCTATGCGGGAACTGGGTCTGAAAAGGCTGTTTCTGCACGCGGAGTCTATTGGTATAAGCTGGCCGGATGACGGCGGCGAACTGCTGGTTGAGGCGCCGTTGGAAGAATCGTTACAGCGGCTGTTGGACAGGCTCAGGAAATGAATAACCGTTTTACGTTACTGGTGTTCGATTGGGACGGCACCCTGATGGACTCGGAGGCACGGATCGTGGAATGTGTGCGGGCCTCGGCGAGGGACTTGGGTCTGCCTATCCCGGACGAAGACAGTATTCGAAATATAATAGGGCTGGGTCTGGGTGAGGCGGTTACCACGCTGTTTCCGGGGGGCGACGGGAAACTGGTGGACGACGTGGTGGCTCGCTACCGATATCATTTTTTGATTAAGAACGAGACGCCGTCACCCTTGTTCCCGGGAGCGGAAGAGGTATTGACGGAGTTGAACCGCAGCGGGTATCTGTTGGCGGTAGCCACCGGTAAAGGGCGCGCAGGTCTGGATCGGGTGCTGGAGTATACCGGTATTGGAGACCTGTTCCATGCAACTCGATGCGCCGATGAGACTCTCTCCAAGCCGCACCCGGAGATGCTGCTGCAGATTATGGAGGAGTTGGGTGTAGAGGGACGTGAAACCGTCATGATCGGAGATACCGAATGGGATATGCTGATGGCCTGTAATGCGGGAACCGAGCGGGTGGCGGTAAGTTATGGGGCCCATTCCGTTGAGCGGCTGTTGCGTCATCAGCCCCTGACCTGTCTGGATAGCATCGACGAAATATCCGGCTGGTTACGCGATATCCACGCGATGTGAACTCGATACTCAATTAACAGTGTGAGTAATGCCACGCAAACACCGACGACTCCTGCAATATAATTAGGTCGGTAAACAGGTAGACAACAGGAAACAGAGGTAACAGCGATTATGGAATCGGGTGAAAACGGCAGCAAACCGGAACAGTGGGAGCGTAAGCTGATTGAGGAACTGGCACTCTCTTCTCTGAAAGAGAGGCGCCGGGCCCGTCGCTGGGGGATTTTTTTCAAGATCCTGACTTTCATTTATCTGTTTTTTCTGATCGGGCTTCTGGTTCCACAGGATGCCGGGCTCGGTAAACAGGCTCCCCATACGGCGCTGGTGGACGTGAATGGAATCATCATGGATGGGGCCGAGGCGAGTGCGGACAATGTCATCACGGGCTTGCGGGAGGCCTTTAAGAATAAACACACAAAGGGCGTCATAATCCGTATCAACAGCCCTGGGGGCAGCCCGGTGCAGGCGGGCTATATCAACGATGAAATCCAGCGGCTTAAAGCCAAACATCCGGATATTCCGGTCTACGCGGTGGTTCGGGATATGGCTGCTTCCGGGGGATATTTCGTGGCGGTAGCGGCTGACGAAATCTACGTGGACAAGGCCAGTATCGTCGGTTCCATCGGTGTACTGATGAACGGCTTCGGTTTTGTGGAGGGAATGGAGAAGCTGGGTGTCGAGCGGCGACTGTATACGGCCGGCGAACACAAGGGGGCCCTGGATCCCTTCTCCCCGGTAACGCAATTTGACCGTAAGCACATCCAGTCCCTCCTGGATAAGGTGCATCAACAGTTTATCGAGGTGGTCAAGAAAGGAAGAGGGGACCGACTGAAGCCGAACGATGAGATATTCAGCGGGTTGTCCTGGATAGGCGAGGAGAGTGTCGAGATGGGACTGGTCGACGGTATCGGCAGCGCCAGCTATGTAGCCCGGGAGTTGATCGGTCAGGAAGAGATCGTCGATTACACCAGGACCGAAGATCTGTTGGAGCGCTTTGCCCGTAAGATGGGCGCCAGCGCAGGGGAAACACTGGCCGGCATTATGGGCCTCTCCGGTGCGCCCGCTGTGAGGTAAACTTTTTTAGAGTTAACAGTTAGAGAGGCGGGCATAGCCCGCCTTTAAATTCTGGAGTTCGAAGTTTCGCGGCGCTAAGCGCCGCTTCTACCACCAGCGAGTTCCGATTACTCCCTAAACGGGACCTCGGAGTTCATATTGATCTCGCCGTCTTCCTCCAATACCCCGGTCTGCGAGCCGTCGGCATTGGTTATCACGGCGACCGTTTCCTGGAACAAGGGTCGGCGCAGGAATTTAAGTTTCCAACCGAAACTCTCGACCCGATGCAGGACCGATAATTGAGTGGTATTCAGATGACGTTCCGGATTCCTTGGAACGGGCTCCTGGCCTGTGCGTCGTTCAGTATTCATCCCTGTTACCTCAGCTTATTATTGAATAAGGTTGATTATAGCGATTATGACGGCTTATAGAACAGCTTTCGGGCGGAAATAGGAGGCAAAAATAGCCCGACATGGGGGATATTTAGGATGGGTCTAAATACCCCGGCAAATTGGCCCGGGCGGGTGGCGGCACGGGCGAAATATTGGGGGTAAGCAGCAGGCATGGTTAAAAGTAAAAAGTTGGTAGTTTGAAGTTATCAGTCTTCAGTTGCCGGGGCGGCGCAATGCGTCGCGAAACTTCAAACTTCATAACTACCCACACTTGGACTCACCACAGTTGAGACAGGTCAGGCAGTTGTCCATCTGAATCATTGCCTTGGTGCTGCACTTGGTGCATAGCTGAGCACCTTCGGGAAAATCGCTGCCGTGCTCCCGGTCTTTCATATTGATGGACGCCTCGTATTGCGCCCTTTTCTCGGCAATGAGCTTTTTCTGGTGCTCGTCCGGTACTTCTTCCTGCAACAGGCCGATCATGACCAGGTGGCAGTGAATGACGTCTCCGATCTCCGCCACCAGGGAGGGCATGAATTTGCCGCCTTTCTTGAAATATCCACCGCTGGGATCAAAGACGGAACGCAGCTCTTCCACCAGAAAGGTGACATCGCCCCCCTTGCGGAATACGGCTGAAATGATCCTGGTTAATGCCACTATCCACTGGAAGTGGTCCATATTTTTGGAGTTGATGAAGACCTCGAACGGGCGGCGTACCTCATGGGGTGTTCCCTGGTTGAGGATAATGTCATTTATGGTGACATAGAGGGCATGCTCCGAGAGAGGGGTCTTGATCTTATAGGTGGAGCCGAAAAGCATCTCCGGCCGGGCCACATTTTCATGCATGTGGACAATGTCGTCCTCAGAGGCGGCGGCCTCCGGTGTCCGAACGGCTTCCTCTTCCTTGGCGACACTGTAGTCGACGATTTTCTTTTCGATTTTGATGGTCATGATATTCGATCCTGTCTATTCGGTTTTTTTATCCGAATCTGTTTTTAGTCTAGGTGATTTCCGCCGCGCGGGTATAAAAATACCGGGGATAGGAAATCTCTGGGTTCTCTAGTGCCACCGCGGCTGATTAATCATCAAAATTTGCCGTAATAACCCTCTTTCAGGGCATCGAAGAGATTGGCCGCAGTATGGGTTTCACCGTCGTATTCAATCTCTTCATTACCTTTCACCTCGACCACGGTGCCGTCCTCCAGTGTGAAACAGTAGGTGGTGTTCTTCAGATCCTGTTCTTTCACCAGTACGCCCTGGAACGCCTCCGGATTGAAACGGAAGGTGGTGCATCCCTTCAGACCCTGCTCATAGGCATATAGGTAAATATCCTTGAACTCTTCGTAAGGATAATCGGTGGGAACGTTGGCTGTTTTGGATATGGAGGAGTCGATCCATTTCTGAGCCGCCGCCTGAACATCCACATGTTGCTTGGGAGTGATGTCGTCCGCGGAAACGAAGTATTCCGGCAGTTGTTCATCGGGATTCTCGGAATAGGGCATGGCGTTTGCGTTGACCAGGGCCCGGTATGCCAGAAGTTCGAAGCTGAAGACGTCGATCTTTTCTTTGGATTTCTTGCCTTCCCTAATAACGTTGCGTGAATAATGATGCGCGAAACTGGGCTCGATACCGTTGCTGGCGTTGTTGGCCAGCGACAGTGATATGGTGCCGGTAGGTGCAATGGAGCTGTGATGGGTGAATCGACAGCCGGTTTCGGCCAGTGCCTCAACCAGTTTCGGTTCCTCCATCGCCAGTTGCTGCATATAGCGGCTGTATCTGGTGTGTAACACCTTGCCCTTGATCTTGTCTCCCACCTGCCAGTTGTCTACCGCCATCTCCGGCCGCTGAGCCAGCATTTCCGGGGTAATCTCAAACTCCTCCTCCATGATCGGAGCGGGGCCTTTCTCCTTGGCCAGTTCCAGGCCGGTGCGCCATCCTTCCAGGGCGAGTTCCCGCGTGACCTGCTCGGTGAATTTAAGAGAATCAGGATTCCCATATTTCATACCTAACATGGTGATGGCGGAACCAAGTCCGAGGTAACCCATGCCGTGGCGTCGTTTGCGCATGATCTCCTTGCGCTGCTCTTCCAGCGGCAAGCCGTTTATTTCCACCACATTGTCCAGCATGCGGGTAAAGATGGAGACCGTTTTGCGGAATTCATCCCAATTAAAACTTGCTTCATCGGTAAAGGGTTGGCGTACAAACTGGGTGAGGTTGATGGAGCCGAGCAGACAGGCGCCGTAGGGTGGTAGCGGCTGTTCACCACATGGATTGGTGGCGCGTACATTCTCACAGAACCAGTTGTTGTTCATCTCATTGACCTTGTCGATGAGTATGAAACCCGGTTCCGCATAATCGTAGGTGGAGGACATGATGACGTCCCACAGACGGCGGGCGCGGATGGTTTTGTAGATTTTGCAGGCAACCTTGCCGGTACCGTTGACGATATAACCGGTCTGATGGGGCCAATCACGCCAGACGATCTGTTCCGAGTTGCTCAGATCCAGTCCGTCGGCCTCCGCCTCTTTCTCCGAAACCGGGAAAGCGAGGTTCCATTTGCCGTCGCTCTTGACCGCCTCCATGAATTCCTCGGTGACGAGCAGCGAGAGGTTGAACTGTCGCAAGCGACCGGCCTCCCGTTTGGCGCGGATAAAATCCATGACGTCGGGGTGTCCGATATCAAAGGTGGCCATCTGCGCCCCGCGGCGACCCCCGGCGGAGGAGACGGTGAAACACATCTTGTCATAGATGTCCATGAAGGAGAGGGGGCCGGAGGTATAGGCACCGGCACCGCTGACGTAGGCCCCCCGCGGGCGCAGGGTGGAGAACTCGTAGCCGATACCGCAACCCGCTTTCAGGGTCAGGCCCGCCTCGTGCACCTTGCCGAGGATCTCATTCATGGAGTCGTGAATGGTCCCGGAGACCGTGCAGTTTATGGTTGAGGTGGCCGGTTTATGCTTCTGGGCGCCGGCGTTGGAGGTGATCCGGCCGGCAGGGATGGCGCCGTGACGCAATGCCCACAAAAACTGTTCTTCCCATTTTTCCTGCAGCTCCGGGGTCTTTTCGATCTTCGCCAGGGCCTTGGCGACACGCCGGTAGGTTGCGTCGATATCCTGATCCACCGGGGTCCCGTCCTTGGTCTTGAGTCGGTACTTGGTATTCCAGATATCCAGCGAGGCTTCTTGCAGCGGAATGTCGGAGACTTTTGATGGAACAGCTTTCAAGTGAGCGCTTTTACTAGACACGCGTATCCTTCCCGATAGTTATTTGTTGTTTGAAACCCGGCCCCTTCACCCGGGTTGCGGGTGCTGAGATGGTTGCCGGATATCCCCCCAAGCAGCCCGACGGCTGGAGGGCGACGGGCTGCTTCAGAATGACTTTGGTTGCGGGTTAAACCCCAGAAATACCTGGATTTAGCCCGGAATTTAAAAACACAATATCTTGTGTTTCGGGGCAAAAGATTAGGTCTAAAACGGGGGTGTGTCAAGGAAAAACGGGTGTATTAGAGAAATGGAATAAACATAAAAAACAATAAGTTAAAAATTCTTCTTATTTTTATAGGTGAAAAAGCGTAAAAAATGTGAAATATGTATCATCACTACATATTGTGTTTGAGGTTTTACCCGGAACACCCCCCTTATCTCAGCAGATTCGGGGTAGGGGATCATCTTCCAGCTCCTCCAGAATCCGCCGTCCTCCGAGCTCGGTTTCGAGGGTCACCAGGCTGTCGTCGGTGACCAATCGGCCCACCAGTGCGGCTCCCTCTCCGCCCGGTAGGGCACGCCATGTCTCCAGGGCCCGGTGGGCGGTCTCTTCCGCCACCACCGCGACTACCCGCCCTTCGCAGGCGAGATACAGGGGATCGTAGCCCAGGATTTCGCAGACCGATCGGACCTGGTCCCGAACCGGTATTCCCGCTTCGGACAGGGTCACCTGGAGTCCGGTTCTGCGGGCTATCTCATGGGCGACTGTGACGAGCCCGCCGCGGGTGGGGTCGCGCATGAAACGGAGTCCGGGGTGGTTCAATAGCGCCCGGGTGAAGGGAAGGACGCTGGCGGAGTCCGAAGAGAGCTTCCCCCGCAGTCCGAACTGTTCCCGCGCCAGCAGGACCGCGATGCCGTGGTCACCTACCGGTCCGTTAACCAATATACGGTCCCCGGGTCGGATATGTTCCATTCCCAGGGCAAGACCGGGAGGTCTTATGCCGATACCTGTGGTGGCCAGATAGAGTCCACCCCCCTCTCCCCGTGGTACCACCTTGGTGTCACCCGCGGCCACCTTTACCCCGGTCTCCCGGGCGCTGCGGCCGATACTGGTCACCACCCGTTCCAGGAGTCCGATCTCCAGACCCTCTTCGATAAAGGCGTTCAGGCTCAGGAACAGGGGTGTGGCGCCGGCAACGGCCAGATCGTTGACGGTGCCGTGCACCGCAAGGGAGCCGATATCACCACCGGGAAACTCCAGCGGCTGCACGATGAATCCGTCGGTGGTGAAGACCGGTTCACCCGGGGGCAGGTCCAGGGGTACGGCATCCGCTTCGATATCCAGGGAGGGGTTGGCAAGGTGGCGGGCGAAGATCCTCTCGATCAGCTCCCGCATGAGCCGGCCGCCGTTGCCGTGGGCGAGGGTGATGTGTTTTTCCCGCACAGTGGTTTTCTCCAGCTACAGGGATAACGAATCTTTACCTTACCACCGCGGTCCGAAGAAAGCCGAGCGGGTGCGCCGGGCCTACAAGGGAGTGGCAGTGGTATGGTATATGCCGCCGGACCACCAGATCCTGCACGCCCCTTCGTCCGATACCATGCAGGGGCCGACCGGGTCCCGCGGGGTGCAGGTGGAACCGTAAAGGGCGCACTGGTCAGGATAGATCCTGCCAAGGACCACCCGGGCGCAGTCGCAGCCGGCCGGCATCTCGCCGATCCGCTTGTGTCCGTCGCGGGCATAATCGGCAAACCTTCGGCGGGCATCGTTTGCGCCGTGGTTTTCCCGCAGGGCAAAACCGGATCCAGGGATCACGCCGATGCCTCGCCAACTGGCTTCCGTAACCTCAAAGGCTGCCTGGAGCTGTCTGCGGGCAGTGGGGTTTCCTCCCGGGTGTACCACTTCCGGATAGCAGTTATCCAGGAAACAGCGTCCCTCGGAGATCTGCCGCAGTACCGAGTAGAAGGCCGCCAACAGGCTTTCCGGGGTGAATCCGGCGATCGCCGTGGGCAGGCGGTGTTGCTCCACCACGAATCCCCATTCCTCCGGTCCCATCACGGCGGCCACATGTCCCGGCGCAACCAGGGCATCAAATCCGGCACCTCCCGATTCCAACAGCATGGCCACCGCGGGCCAGGTAAGTCGACCGGAAAGCAGAATCAGCAGATTGTCCGGCAATCCCTCGGTCAGTAGGGAGGCCACGGGCGCGGCAGTGGTCTCGAAACCGGTGGCGAAAAATACCACCTGGCGCTCCGGGTTCTCCAGGGCGATTCGCCGGGCCTCCGTCGGCGACGCCACGGGCCGGATATCACCGCCGGCCCCGCGGGCTTGGGCCAGGGTGCGAACTTCGTGTCTCGGGACGTTAACCGGTACCCGCAGCATATCGCCGAAGGCGAGGAGTATGACGTCGTTATTAAGGGCCAGCTGGATCGCCTGGTAAATATCCTCTTCCGGGCAGACGCAGACCGGGCAGCCGGGACCCGGTATCAGTTCGACGGTGTCCGGCAGCAGGGTGCGCAGTCCGGCCAGGGTAATGGCGCGCTCGTGGCCGCCGCAGACGTTCATGATGCGCACCTTGTTCGGTAGGGGGAGGGCGTCGATCAGCGCCAGCCACTCTTTCGCCGAGGTAGCCAAGATTGTTTCCCGGGGCGGCTCAACCGTGGTCGTGATGATGCTGTTCCTGCCGTGCCGTGCGGGGAGCGGCGGTGTGGCCCTGTTGCAATCGGGCCCGTTGCGCCGATTGCTCCTGACGCAGCCAACCGAACCAGCCTTCAAGCCCCACGCTGCTTTTGACCGACAGGGTGTGGATCGGTATGTCGCTGGCCAGGTTGCGTAAGGCCTCCGTGGCCCGTTCCGGCCGGAACTCCTGCAGGTGCGGCAGCAGGTCCGACTTGGAGACAAGTACCAGATCAGCCGCCCGGAACATCACCGGGTACTTGGACGGTTTGTCGTCACCCTCCGTTACTGAAAGCAGAACAGTGTTGCGGTGCTGCCCCAGGTCGAAGCTGGCGGGACAAACCAGATTGCCCACGTTCTCAATAAAGAGAATATCGATAGTGTCCAGATCAAGTTGATGCAGCGCCTTATGTATCATGTGAGCATCCAGATGGCAGGCGCTGCCGGTGTTGATCTGTATCGCCGGGATTCCTTTCTCGCGGATACGCAGGGCATCGTTTTCGGTCTCCAGATCCCCCTCTATGACGGCGATGCGAAGTTCGCTCCCGAGGGCGTCAATGGTTGCCTCGAGCAGGGCGGTCTTACCACTGCCGGGGGATGACATCAGATTGACCGCCAGGACGCCATGGGCGTCCAGATGCTGGCGGTTGTGGGCCGCTTGATGATCGTTTTCGCTCAGCAGGTCTTGCAGCACGGACAGCGTTTCCCGCTTGCTTTCGCCGGTTATATTACAGCCGCAGTTATCACACATATTCAGTTCCTGGATTCTAGACCTTAAGTAGTTCAAGGTTGGCCAGCAGCAGCTCATCACCCGTAATGAGTTCGGTGCGCAACTCTCCGCACGCGGGGCAGGCCAACAAGTTGCTTGCCACCTCGCTTTCAGCGTCGCACCGCGTGCAGCGGATGCGAACCGCCTGTTGCTCTATTTTCAGTTCCGCGTCCTCCGCCAGGGTGCCTGCGGCCGCTATGGGAAAGGCCTGTAACAACAGATCCGGTTCCACCCCCGACAACGGTCCTATCCGCAGGGTGATGGCGGTGACGCGACGGGCATTCTGCTCGGCGGCGATGGTTTCCACCTGTTGCATCATCGATAGGCAGATACTGAGTTCATGCATCGGATTCTTCGGACTCGGCGGCAAGCATCTGGTCATACAGCTCCCAGGTAGTCCGGGCCTCCTGCGGCGTCATCTTCTGGATGGCGTAGCCCACATGAACCACCACGAAGTCATCGACCTTGAGATCTTCATCCTGAAGCATGAAGAGACTGACGTCCCGTTCCACGCCCTTCGCCGAGCAGCGGGCGTTATAACCGTCGATCTCGATGATTTGCATGGGGATACCCAGGCACATAATCCATTGCTTCCGTCTGGTAAGGCTTACAGTAACTATACTCGAGTTTGACAATACAAAAAGCTTTCTGATTCCAGGGCTATGGAGCTTCTTAGATTATGTCGCTGATGAGCCGAGTTTGTGACCACGATGGCGATGATCGCAACGCGCGGTGCGCAGGCCATAGCGATACGGCCGGCACGGTCTTGATCAGAGGTCCCCTGATTTGAAACCGACCAACGCCAATACTCTGGTACTCGGCATCGGCAATATCCTGTTGCGTGATGAGGGTGTGGGAGTGCATTTGATCCGTCGCATGCAGACCGAAACCGGCCACCGGAGCGATGTGCGTTGTCTGGATGGCGGTACCCTCAGTTTCAGTCTCGCCGAGGAGTTGGCGGCCCATGACAGGTTGATCGTCGTGGATGCGGCGGACACCAGGTCACCGCCGGGTACGGTAGGCCTTTACGAAGGCGATGAGATGGATCGATTCCTTTCCCGGGCGCGCCAGAGTGTGCACGAGGTAGGACTTCGTGACCTTCTGGATATCGCCCGTCTCACTGACAGCTTTCCCCGGCGTCGGGCACTGATCTGTATCCAACCGTCGAGAATCGACTGGGGTGAGGTATTGAGCGAGCCGGTAGCTAAAGCATTACCGGAAGCGGTCCGCCTTGTGCAGGACCTTATTGAAGGCTGGAACCGGGAATTATCCCCTGTGTCCACCGGGTAGATAGTCTCTCAAATTAGGCTAGATTTAGGGGTTAACAGGCAAAATAAAAACAACAAGTCCTGTGTTGGCGAAACCGCCGGACAAAGCGAGGAGATGACACTGTCCAACGAAACCACCCTGCCGGTGCTTCATCAGATCCGTCACGCCCTTCTGCTGCTTATGGAACAGAAACGGGAGACGACCATTGATCTGCGGGCGTTGCCGTTCGCTCCCGGAGAGGAGGAGCGGCTGCTGGCCTTCCTGGGCGAGGGCGAAGTGACCGTTCGGATGGACGCCCTGGGGAAGACCCGTATCTGCGAAAGCGAATTTCCCGGTGTCTGGATTGTCGATCATTACAATCCCGACGATCAACGTATCGCCCTGCAGATAGAAATCACGGAGATCCCGCGGATACTTCGGTCCCAACGGGTGGATGTGGACCAGGGTCTGGGAAGGTTGGAGCAGGAATTACGCACGATGGAGTAGTGCGCGGCTGGACAGAGACGGCCGGAAATCCCGGAGGATAGGCAATGGCTGATTACATTACGTTGGGTGATGTTCTGCGGCGACAGGGGATAAGTCGACGCGGGTTCATGAAGTTCTGTACCGCCACCGCTTCATTGATGGCGCTCTCTCCCGCCCTGGTACCGAAGATAGCCGAAGCGTTGGAACGCGCCCGGCGGCCGTCCGTGATCTGGTTGTCTTTCCAGGAGTGCACCGGTTGTACCGAATCCCTTACCCGCAGCCATACGCCCACGGTGGAGAACCTGATTCTCGATCATATCTCCCTCGATTATCACCATACCCTTCAAGCCGCTTCGGGGGAGCGGGCGGAAGCTGCGCGGGAAGCGGCCATGCGGGAAAACAGCGGGAACTATCTGCTGGTGGTGGACGGTTCCGTCCCGCTGGATAATCCGGGTTATTCCACCATCGCCGGCAGAAGCAACCTGGATATGTTGCAGGAAACGGCGGCCGCTGCGGCGGCGGTCATCGCCGTCGGCAGTTGCGCCGCCTTTGGCGGTATCCCCCACGCGGATCCAAATCCCACCGGCGCGGTGCCGGTTGCGGATATCGTGACGGACAAGCCGCTGATCAACGTGCCGGGATGTCCGCCTATCCCCGTGGTGATCACCGGTGTACTGGCCCACTTTCTCACCTTCGGCTCCCTGCCGGAACTGGACGATCTGCGCCGGCCCAAGGTGTTTTACGGCACCAGTATTCATGATCGCTGTTACCGGCGTCCGTTCTATGAGCGGGGGGAGTTTGCCGAGACCTTCGATGATGAGGGGGCTCGGGCCGGATGGTGTCTGTTCAAACTGGGTTGCAAGGGACCGACCACCTACAATGCCTGCGCCACGGCGAAGTGGAATCAGGGTACCAGTTTTCCAATCGAGTCGGGCCACGGCTGTCTCGGCTGTTCGGAGCCGGATTTCTGGGATGCGGGCGGATTCTATGAGGCCCTTTCCGAACCCACCGGCAACGCCAGCGGCACGCTCTTTACCGCAGCGGTGGCAGGGGTCGCGGCAGGCGCCTTGATGGGGGCGCGTAACCGCGGCAGCAAGGCGGCCTGCAAGGCGGCTCACGAAACTCTAACCACCGATGATCTGACCAAGGAGTCCGATGAATGAGCGCCAATGAACTGCTGATTTGGGTTCGCGGGCCGGGCCTGAATATCGCCCTGTTGATATTCGTGTTCGGGATGCTGGTGCGCCTGTTTGAGATCATCAGCCTGGGCAACGCGCCGGATTTGTCGGAACAACGGGGCAGCGCCCTGAAAGGCGGGTTTCGTACCCTGTGGTCGCGCAGTTTTCCCCGCCGGGAACTGTTCGAAGTGGCGCCCCTGCGTATCGCCAACGGCTATGTGATGCATATCGGCCTATTGGCGGTGATCTTTTTTCATGTTCCTCATATTGTGCTGATCGAGAATCTTACCGGTCTCAGTTGGCCGGGGCTGCCTGCCGGGGTGATCGACGCGCTGACCGCGGTCACCATCCTGTCCATGGCGGGAGCGCTGGCCTTTCGCCTGGGACACCCGGTGATGCGGTTTCTCAGTACGGCGGGAGATTATCTGGCCTGGACCGTTACCTTGCTGCCGCTGGTAACCGGTTATCTTGCGTACAACCACCTGCTGCTGCCGTATACGCTGATGTTGGCACTGCATATTCTCAGTGTGGAGGTCCTGTTGGTGGTAGCCCCGTTCAGCAAGTTGACCCACATGCTCAGTTTTGTTCTGGCCCGCTGGTATCAGGGTTACCGTGCGGGTCATAGAGGGGTGGAATCATGAGCGCCGCGACAGTCGAAAAGGGTGTTCGCTTTATAAAGGAGCAGATTGATGCGCCGGTAGCCAGTTTTTTCAGCGCCTGCGTGCATTGCGGCCTCTGCGCCGAGGCCTGCCTGTTCTTTACCGAAAGCGGGGACCCGAGGTATACGCCCATCCACAAGGTGGAATTGATGCGCCGGGTCTGGGAGCAGGAATACACCCTCTGGGGCAAGCTCAAATCGCTGGTCGGATGGTCGGAGCCGGTTACGGAGGAGGATTTCAGCGCATGGGAGACCCTGGTATACGACGGCTGTTCCATGTGCGGCCGCTGTTCCCTGGCGTGCCCGGTGGGTAACGACATCACCGGCATGATCCGTAAGATCCGGGAGGGTTTTGCCGCCGCCGGGCATGCGCCCGAGGGCCTGGTGGGCGCGGTCACCCGTTCCATCACTGTCGGCAGTCCCATGGGGGTCAGGTTGCCCGCCCTGGAGGCCCAGATCAGTCACGTGCAGCAGGATACCGGGCTGGAGATCCCCCTGGACCGCCCGGACGTTGAGTTCATGGTGCTTCTGTCCTCCATGGAGATCATGAATTTTCCCGAGTACCTGGAGGCCATCGCACGCATATTCAAACAGGCGGGCAAGAGCTGGACCATCTCCAGCAAGGCGTTCGAAGCCACCAACAGCGGCATTCAGATCGGGGTTTCCGATCTGGCGCGGGAACTGGTCAGTCGCGTGGTGCTTGCGGCGGAAGAGTTGAACGTGCAGACGGTGGTGAGTCCGGAGTGCGGACACGCCTATATGGCGATACGTTTCGAGGGGCCGAATCTGATGGGGCGCCCTTTTGGATTCAAGGTGCGGCATATCCTGGAAATACTGGATGAACTGCGTCGGCAGGGAAAACTCCGCACCGAGGGTCTGGAGCAGGCGCGGCTCACTTACCATGATCCCTGCCAGATTGCCCGTCGCGGCGGGGTGGTGGAGCAGCCGCGCAATCTTCTGCACGCGGTTGCCGCCAATTTTGTGGAAATGCGGGACCATGGGGCGATGAACTGGTGCTGCAGCGGTGGTGGCGGGGTGAGTGCCAACGAGCGGGCGGAGGAGATCAAGTTCACCGCCTTCCGGCGCAAGAAACGCCAGCTGGATGAACTCAACGTGGACCTGGTGGTTACCGCCTGTGCCAATTGCCGCATCACCCTGGAAGAGGGATTGGAGCTGAACAAGATGGAGTTGCCGGTACTGGGATTGACCGAGTTGCTGGCTGAACACCTGGTTGAGAAAGGAGAGGATTCCTGATGGCTACCGTAACGAATGACCATGAAATGAGGCAGGCGCTGGAGGGTCTTGATCTGGATCGGCAACGGCAGGCAGGCGCGTTGTTTGTCATGGACGTGGTCGAACTTTGCAGCGATGAGCGGTTGAAACGCGCGGTGCAGGTGGCGGTTACCGGGGATGCCTCCGAGGACGAACTGGATGCGGCCTATAAGGTCGCCAACAAGGTGTGGCTGGATAAACATGCCCGCTGCGGAGCGGATTGTTCCTGGGCGGAACAGGCCAGCTATTTCGTGGCCCGGGCGGCGGCCGCCTGCCTGGCACCTCAGAAAAAGTCCTTTGGAGCGGGTCCGGCATGGCAGGCGGCCATGAGCAGCCGTATGGCGCGTACCTGTATGGTCGCCGCCGAGGTTGACAGCGGGAATTCGCTATCTGAAAACGACCGGCAGTACGCCATCCTGAATGAATTTTTGGGTTCCTGAATCGGGATAAAAAATAATGAGTGATCGAATCGTTGTTGATCCAGTCACACGTATCGAAGGGCATTTGCGTATCGAAGCGCAGATGGAGGGGAACAGGATCGCCCAGGCCTATTCGGCGGGCACCATGGTGCGGGGTATCGAGATTATCCTGCGCGGTCGGGATCCGCGTGATGCCTGGGCCTACGCCCAGCGTATCTGCGGAGTCTGCACCCTGGTGCACGGAATCGCCTCGGTGCGGGCGGTGGAGAACGCCCTGGGATATAAGATTCCGCCCAACGCCCAGCTTATTCGCAATCTGATGATCGGGGCCCAGTATATCCACGACCATGTCATGCATTTCTATCACCTGCATGCGTTGGACTGGGTGGATGTGGTGTCGGCCCTGGATGCCGATCCCAAGGCCACCTCGGAACTGGCGCAGCAGGTTTCTCCACATTGGCCCAAGTCGTCCGCCGGTTATTTCTCGGACATGAAAGAGCGGTTGAAGGGGTTTGTGGAAACCGGGCAACTGGGGATCTTCGCCAAGGCCTATTGGGGTCATCCGGCCTATAAGCTTCCGCCGGAAGCCAACCTCATGGCGGTAGCCCATTATCTGGAGGCATTAGCCTGGCAGCGGGACGTGGTAAAGCTTCACACCATATTCGGCGGTAAGAATCCCCATCCCAATTTTCTCGTGGGGGGCGTGGCTTCCGCCATCGACCTGAATTCGGATTCGGCCATCAACGCCAAGCGATTGCAGCAGGTCCAGGAGGTGATCGATCAGATGCGTGTGTTCGTCGATCAGGTCTACCTGCCGGATACCCTGGCCATCGCTTCCTTCTACAAGGACTGGGGTCTGCGCGGAGAGGGGTTGGGAAATTTTCTCTGTTACGGTGATCTGCCGGCGACGGATATGGACGATCCTTCCGGTTACTTATTCCCCTCCGGCGTGATTCTTGATCGGGATATTTCCACCGTGCACCCGATCGATATCAACAATCCGGAGGAGATCCAGGAGTTCATCGGACATTCCTGGTACGAATACTCCGACGACAAGGAGCAGGGATTGCATCCCTATGACGGTGAAACCAGCCTCAACTATACGGGGCCGGAACCCCCCTATGAACATCTGGACGTGGATAAAGACTACTCCTGGCTCAAGGCCCCTCGCTGGAAGGGTAAGGCGATGGAGGTAGGGCCCCTTGCACGGGTATTGATGCTGCATGCCACCGGCCATGAACAGACGCGGGAACTGGTGGAGATGACCCTCAGGCATCTGGATATCCCGGTGCGTGCGTTGTTTTCAACCTTAGGGCGTACTGCGGCCCGTACCCTGGAGACCAAGATACTGGCGGACGCCATGCAGGGCTGGTATGACGGACTGGTGACCAATATCAAAGCCGGCGATACCAAGACCTTCAATGAGGCTCTTTGGGATCCGGCGACCTGGCCCGCGGAGGCCAGGGGTGTGGGGTTCATGGAAGCACCGCGTGGCGCCCTGGGCCATTGGGTGGTGATCGAAGACGGCAAGATCGCCAATTACCAGGCCGTGGTGCCGAGCACCTGGAATGCCGGGCCCCGGGATCCCTCGGGTCAGCCGGGGGCCTATGAAGCGGCGCTGCAGGACAATCATGTTCTGGCGGATGTGGATCAGCCGGTTGAGATCCTGCGCACCATCCATAGTTTCGATCCCTGCATCGCCTGCGCCGTTCATCTTATGGACGAGAACGGCGAAGAGGCGCTGCGGGTCAAGGTGCGCTGAATTCCATTCTCTGCGGCCTGCGGCATGGGGAGGCCGGCGGAATCTGTTCAATTTTTCCGATTGCGTATCGTCATGGAGACGCCGGGGGTTACTTGGTAGCTTTTCCCCTTCAACCCAGGCTTGACCGGCACGCCCGGACGGGTCTTAATGCTGCCGGAGTCCGCACAGGGGATAACGATGCTATTCGAGATTGAACCAACCATAAGAACAAAGGCCAGATTTCCCCATGAGCTTTTCATGTTCAACCTGGCCGTATTTCACCTCATGCTCGCGCCGATCTCGATTTTTCTGATGCGGGATGTCACGGCGCTGTTGATCCCTTTGTTCTTTTCCAGCACGGTCTTCACCTTTATCTATATCCGCGGCAACCAGGCGCAAAAGAACGGCCACTGGTTCGAGATGGTCCATTGGAAGCTGGCTTTCCGGCGGGCCAAGTTACTCCTTATCGCTTACGCGGTCACTGCTGTTATCATCGCCGGCGGTTGGCTGCTGGCCCAGGGGGCCGACAAGACCATGCAGGATATCTTCCTGACCATCTCCTCCCGCATCGGCATAATGCCCACCTTCATCCTGGTGGTGGTCAACTTCGTGCTGGAGTCGGGTTCCATCTACCAGGCCGGAAGGGGCGAGATCCCGGACGGAATCCTGAAAAGCTATCCCGTGCCTGCCGGCATTGCCGAACAGACCGACGTCCCGGAACCCGGGCCCGCAGTCGATTGATTTTCCGGCAACTGACAACACTGCCCGCAGCCCACTGTTAACTGACAACTGACAACGACATACCGGCGCCGGATCCGACAAATCACCGTTTGTTACAGCCCGATTCCTCTGTTATTCTCAGGCAATTCCATACCGTTGGGGAAGGCGGTAGCCGCGGGACAATTGGGGCATGATCAAGGTAATGCTTGTTGACGACCATGAACTGGTCCGGACCGGATTCCGGCGCCTGTTGGAAGGCGTGCCCGACATCCAGGTAGTGGGTGAGGCTGAAACCGGGGAAGAGGCGCTGGAACAGATCTCCTCCCTGGAACCCAACCTGGTGCTTATGGATATCAATATGCCAGGCATAGGCGGTATCGAGGCGACCCGCAAGATCAGGCACCGTCATCCGGATATCCAGATCATCATCGTTACCGTCCATGGGGATGATCCGTTTCCCACCCAGCTTCACGAGGCGGGGGCCAAGGGTTACCTGACCAAGGGTTGCGCGGCAGGGGAGCTGTTCGAGGCGATCCGGACCGTTGCCGACGGTAATCCTTTCGTCTCGAGAGAGGTCTCCCAGAAGTTGACCATCGCCCGTCTGAGCGGCGCCGATACCAATACCCCGTTTACCTCTCTCTCGAAGCGGGAGATGCAGGTCATGATGATGATCATCCAGGGACAGAAGAACCGCGAAATAGCCGATTCTCTCTGTCTCAGTCCCAAGACCATAAGTACCTATCGTCACCGCCTGTATGACAAGCTTGACGTGGAAAACGATGCCGAACTGACCCTTCTGGCCGTGCGTCACGGGTTGGCGGATTTCCAGACCTGAGCGGTACCGTGTTCGATCCTGACTGCCGCGCGTGCCCGCGCCT
The DNA here is from genome assembly GCA_050287965.1 of Sedimenticolaceae bacterium. Classification (GTDB taxonomy): domain Bacteria; phylum Pseudomonadota; class Gammaproteobacteria; order Chromatiales; family Chromatiaceae; genus CBFDBF01. Next base: position 46,622 of record JBNKCX010000025.1, on the reverse strand, counting down.
GGCCACGTTTCTCGACGAAGTAAAAACGGCCTATCCTGACTATCATGCCCGTCCGGTCGCCCCTTTTGGCGATCCTGATGCCCGTCTGCTGGTGGTGGGGCTGGCCCCGGGGATGCACGGCGCAAATGCCACCGGACGCCCCTTTACCGGGGATTATGCCGGTATCCTGCTGTACGAGACCCTCTACCGATTCGGTTTCGGTTCCTCCCCGGAGTCCCTGTCGGCGTCGGATGGTCTGCGTCTTTTGAATTGCCGGATTACCAATGCGGTGAAGTGCCTGCCGCCTCAGAACAAACCGATAGGGGTTGAGATCAATACCTGTAACGGATTCCTGAAGAAGGAACTCGACAGTCTGCCTCCGGCGGCGGTGGTTCTCGCCCTCGGTTCCATCGCCCACAATGCCGTCATCAAAGCCAAGGGGCTGCGCCAGAAGATGTACCCCTTCGGCCATGACCGTCTGCACCTCTTGCCCGAGGGGCTACGCCTCATCGATTCTTACCACTGCAGCCGTTATAACACCCAGACCAGACGACTCACCGCTGAGATGTTTCAGGCGGTGTTCGCTCGGGCACGGGGGTTGTTGTAGTTATCAGTTGTCAGTTTTCAGTTGTCAGTTTTCAGTTAACGCTCGTAGGAGCACCTTCTAAGCGCGAACCGGGTGCCAACTGACAACTGAAAACTGAAAACTGACAACTTATAATGACGTTATGACGTCCGCTCCCTCTTTTGATCCCAAACCCTTCCTGAAAACCCTGACCAGCCGTCCGGGGGTTTACCGTATGCTGGACGAGAAGGGGGAGGTGCTCTATGTGGGCAAGGCGCGGGATTTGAAACGGCGCGTCAGCAGCTATTTTAACCGTTCCCTCGATCGGCGTTTGCAGCTGATGGTGGCCAGGGTAAGGAACATCGAGGTGACGGTTACCCATACGGAAGCCGAGGCGCTGCTGCTGGAAAATAATCTGATCAAGTCCCTGAAACCGCGCTACAACGTACTGCTGAGGGACGACAAGAGTTATCCATATATCCATCTTTCCGATGACCCGTTTCCGCGGCTCTCCTATCACCGGGGTGCGCGAAAGGCCGGGGGACACTACTTCGGTCCCTACCCCAACGCCGGTTCCATGCGCGCCACCCTGCAGCTGTTGCAGAAACTCTTTCCCGTGCGCCAGTGTGAAGAGAGTTTCTTTCGCAATCGCTCCCGGCCCTGTTTGCAGTATCAGATCAAACGTTGTACCGCCCCCTGTGTCGGCCTGGTCTCTGAAGAGGACTACGGGCGGGATGTGCGCGATGCGCGGCTGTTCCTTGAGGGCAGGACCAATCAGGTGATCGACGAACTGGTGCAGCGTATGGAGCTGGCGTCCGAGGCGCTGGAGTTCGAGCAGGCCGCCCGCTACCGCGATCAGATCGCCCGCCTGCGAAGGATCCAGGAGCGGCAGTATGTCAGCGGCGAAAAAGGTGATCTGGATATCGTCGCCTGTGCCGGTAAAGGGGGTGCGGCCTGTATCCAGCTGTTCTTCATCCGCCGCGGCCGCAATCTGGGTAACAAGAGTTTTTATCCCAGGATCCCCGGTGATTCCGGAGAGCGGGAGATCGTTTCCGCCTTTCTGGGGCAGTACTACCTGGGGAAACAGATACCGAAAGAGATCATCGTCAGCCACAAACCGGAGGAGAAAACGCTGTTGCAGGAGGCCCTTTCCAACGCCGCGGGTCACGGCGTGAAGATATTGAATGGTGTCCGCGGGGAGCGTGCGCGCTGGTTGCAGATGGCGCAGCAGAACGCGCGTTTGGCACTGGATTCCAGACTGGCCAGTAAGGCCGGTATGGAAGCGCGGCTGGAAGCGCTGCAGGGCACACTGGAGTTGGATGAGCTGCCGGAGCGGATGGAGTGTTTCGATATCAGTCATACCGGGGGGGAACAGACCGTCGCATCCTGTGTAGTCTTTGATCAGCAGGGGCCGGCGAAACGGGATTACCGGCGCTTCAATATACGTGATATACGGCCGGGTGATGATTATGCGGCCATGGAACAGGCGCTGATGCGCCGTTACCAGCGCATCCTGGCCGGGGAGGGCAGGATGCCGGATATCCTTTTCATCGACGGCGGCAAGGGACAGTTGCGCGCCGCCGAGCGGGTACTGGAAGAACTCGCGGTGAGTGGCGTCAAACTGGTGGCTGTCGCCAAGGGGGCGGATCGCAGACCCGGAATGGAGCAGCTGTTCTTGTCCGGCCGCGAGCACCCCCTTATACTCCCGGCAGGATCACCGGCCCTGCACCTGATTCAACAGATCCGTGATGAAGCCCACCGCTTTGCCGTTGCCGGCCATCGCCAGCGGCGGCATACGCGCGCCGGAAAATCTCCCCTGGAACGGATCGAGGGGATCGGACCCAAGCGCCGGCAACGGCTGCTTAAGCAGTTCGGTGGTCTGCAGGAACTCGCCGCCGCAGGCGTCGAGGACCTTCAGCGGGTGGAGGGTATCAGTCGACACCTTGCGGAGAAGATTTATGAGGCTTTTCACGGGAACGAATAATGCCGATCAATATCCCTAACCTGTTGACCCTCCTCAGGATCGCCCTTATCCCGGTCTTTGTGGCCGTGTTCTATCTGCCTCTCGCCTGGTCGAGCAAGGCCTGCGCCTGGATATTCGCCCTGGCGGCGATAACCGATTGGCTGGACGGCTATATGGCGCGCCGCTTGGAACAGTTCTCCCCCTTCGGCGCCTTTCTCGATCCCGTGGCCGATAAGCTGATGGTGGCGGTCGCCCTGATTCTTCTGCTGGAGTCGGACCCGTCGCCGGCACTGGCGATTCCGGTACTGATCATCATCGGCCGTGAGATCACCATCTCCGCTGTGCGGGAGTGGATGGCCGAGCTCGGGGCTCGCGCCCAGGTTGCGGTTACGGTAATTGCCAAGATCAAGACCACGGTTCAGATGCTGGCGATCGTCATGTTGATCTACCGCGAACCCCTCTGGGAACTGCCTATCTACACCATCGGTTATGTCCTGCTCTATGTCGCCGCTTTTCTCACCCTCTGGTCCATGGTGCTCTATCTGCGGGCCGCCTGGCCGAGCCTGAACAGGGGCGATTCAGCGGTCTCCGCACCGGAGGAAGAGGCGGACAGCTGACCGGGAACGGCGCAGGCAACCCTCGGGGAACTTGGTATCCCGCTGTTTTATCAGAAGTTTCTGCGCCGTTTTTGGGTTGCCGTGTCGTTGCGGATTGAGTGCCGCCGAAAGATTAATCCTCCGGTTGCAGCATCATATATAGGCCTTGAATTGCAATGTGTTCGCCTTGACAGGCGGGGCAGGTAGACTAAAATAGCGGCCTTCCAGAGATGCGGGAATAGCTCAGTTGGTAGAGCACAACCTTGCCAAGGTTGGGGTCGCGAGTTCGAGTCTCGTTTCCCGCTCCAAATTCCGGAAAACCCCGAGCGATACTGCCGGGGTTTTTCTTTAATAAAACTAGAAAGATCAGGCACAATACCTGATACTTTCCTGCACCCAAACTGAAAACCGTTAACCAACGACGGTTAACTGAAAGGGCTGAGTGGCAGAGTGGTTATGCAGCGGCCTGCAAAGCCGTGGACCTCGGTTCGATTCCGGGCTCAGCCTCCATCTTTATTTATTCCGTTCGCGGAACGCACCCCTGCCCGGGTGGCGGAATTGGTAGACGCAGCGGACTTAAAATCCGCCGGCCTCGCGGCCGTGCCGGTTCAAGTCCGGCCCTGGGCACCATTCTATATCTATACGGACGGTTTTCCGGTCACGAACCGTACCTTGATACGCTGCGCGCCTTGTCCTGGAAGAAAACGGTCGTCGTCGATGAGTATCCCTATAGTGTGAATCGGCCCCGGTATGTTGATAACTTGCGGGATAAAGCCGAAAATTCTACCCTCGATTTTTCGCCGATAATGGATGTCGCCGTATGAAGCGCATACTGTACGCCCTTGTTCTCTGGTCCTTGTCGGGGCTGGTCCTGGCTGAACCGTCTCCGGAGGCCGTCCGTTACTACGAGGACGCGCTGGGCTATTTCAACAAGCAGGAGTATGAGTCGGCGGTAATTCAACTGAAGAACGCTCTGGAGCTCAACTCCGACTATCTGCCGGCGCGCCTTCTTCTGGGGGAATCTCTGTTACGTCAGGGTGACGGAGCCAGCGCGGAGAAAGAGATCCGTATTGCCCAGCGGACCGGCGGTGCACCGAGCCTTACTTTGCTGCCTCTTGCCAAGGCCCTCGATCAGCAGCACAAGTTTGCGGCACTTATCGAAGAGATCCCGGCGGAGCGACTGCCCCAGGAACAGCAGCCGGAGATTCTGTTTTTACGGGGCAGGGCCTATCTTGAACTGGGGGAGTTGAAAGAGGCGGAGGACGTCTTCAGGCAGGCGTTGCGGATACCCGGTGCGGATAAGGTGTTGCCCACCGTAGGTCTGGCCATGCTGGAGTTGAAACAGAATCGGCCCCAGGCTGCCGATACCCTTGCCGACCAGGCGCTTACCTATGATTCGAAACACGCGGAGGCTTGGCATGCCAAAGGTGCCATTGCCTATGCCCGTGGTGATCTGGAACAGGCGATCAGCCATTATACCCGCTCATTGGAGTTGCAGCCGAATCACTACACATCACGGATATCCCGCGTATCCGCGTATATCGAATTGCAACGGTTTGAAGAAGCCATAAAGGAATTGAACGCACTTTCCGTAGCATCGAAATGGGATCCGCAGATAGGCTATTTTCTCGCTGTGGCAAAGCGTGGATCGGGCGATCTGCAAGGCGCCAAAGAGGCTTTAACCCATGCTGCTCACCTGGTAAATACCGCCCGCTATGACAACCTGAGAGAGGTTCCTCATCTGCTCCTGATGGGTGGGCTGATAAATTACAGCAATGGTGAACTGGAAAAGGCCCGTCTGTTTTTCTCGGACTATTTGATCCAAGATTCCAACAACCTTCTTGCGCTCAAAATGTTGGGGTCGACCTTGCTGGCTATGAAAGAGCCGTCCAAGGCCATCCCGGTGCTGCAACGGGCGACTGAACTGGGGCCAAGAATGCCTGATCTGCACCGCCAGCTCGCCGATGCTTATCTGCAGGCGGGTCAGTTTGGAAAAGCCGTTGCCAGCCTGGAGACAGCGGATCGTCTGGCCCCGGAGCAGCCCGAAACCCTGCTTAAGCTCGGGCTTTCCCGTCTGGCGGCGAAAGATAAGAAAAAAGCGGTACAGGACCTTGAGGCGGCATACCAGGCCGATCCGGATTCAAATAACATCGCTCAGGCACTCGCCGCCGTCCAGCTTGGTCTGGGCAATGCGCGGCGGGCGGAAGAGGTTCTGACTAAAATGGCACAGCGCCAACCGGACAATGCCACGGTGGCCAATATGCTGGGAGCGACCTACGTGCAGCTGGAAAAACCGGATTCGGCGCGACAATGGTATGCCAAGGCACTGGCTATCCAAGGGGATTTCAGGCCCGCCATAATCAATCTGGCGCATCTGGATCTGCGGGAAAACAGGGTTGATGATGCCCGCCGGGCGCTACAGGGGTTGTTATCGAAAGAACCGGAGAATCCCCGTCTGTTGTATGAACTGGCGAACCTGGAAAAACAGGCCGGTTCATTGGATAGCGCCATACGTTTGTTGGAAAAGGCCCATGAAATCGATCGCGAAGCCAATTACGTAGCTATCCGCCTGATCGATCTCTTTATAGAAGCCGGTACTCCCGAACGGGCCCTGGAGATAGCATCGGAGATGCGTAGAAGGCAGCCGGAAAACCTGCTGGCGCATCAGGCCGTCGGCAAGGTTCAGGTGGTGCTGGGGAATTCACTGGCGGCACGGGCGGCGTTCAAGAACGCCGTCAAGCTGGCCGGTTTTGATGCGGAGGCCCTTTATCAGATCGCACAGTTGCAGTTGCAGGGGGGTATCGAGGACGAGGCCCGTTGGTCGTTGCAGAAGGCGGTAAAAGGGGATCCGGAGTTTTTGCCGGCGCTGCTGGCGTTGGCGGAGATGGAGATCCGGATGAATAAACTGGACTCCGCGGCGGAATTGATTGACCAGCTTGCCGCGCAGGCCGCGGATCATCCGGCTGTCAAACCGTTACGTGGTGATCTGGCATTAAGAAAGAAGGAGTTCAGCAAGGCCGTCGGGTACTACGATGAAGCCCTTAAGACAAGTGATGATCCTACCCTGGCGCTACGGCGGTTCAAGGCCCGCGGTGCGGCCGGCGATCCGGATGCGGCACTGCGGGAACTGGCCGCCTGGGTGGATCGTCATCCCAAGGGAACTGTTGCCAGAATGGCATTGGCCGAAACTTACCACGCCAAGGGACAGAAGCAAGAGGCGAAGACCCATTACGAACAGCTGCTGCAACAGGGCGTAAAGGCCCCCTCGCTTTTTAACAACCTGGCTAATCTCTACGCGGATATGGGCGATTCCCGCGCCCGGGAGTTTGCCCGCAAGGCCTATGAGCTTGCTCCGACGGACGCCAATGTAATCGACACCCTGGGTTGGCTGCTGGTCAGGGAGGGTCAGACGGAAAAGGGATTGGGCCACCTGCGCGATGCAAGTGCCCGCAGTCCGAAACAGGCGGAGATCCGTTATCATCTTGCCGTGGCGCTGGAGGATCTGGGCCGCCGGGACGAAGCCAGGGCGGAATTGGAAAAGGCGTTTACGCTGAAGGAGAGGTTTCCGGGCAGCGAAGACGCGCGCAAAAGGTTGACTGACTTAAGCAAGCCCTAAAGGGCGAATCTCGAAACCCCCGATGACCTGCCGTACCAAAGCAGGTTGCCCGCATCGGCCGGACGTCGGTGTCAGAGTAACCTGTTTCAGGGTGTCAGTTTTTTTTACAATAATGAACCGGATTCTTAAGAAATTTACCTCTCGGTATCGGTATGGACCAGCGGGGTGGCGGATAACGGGCTGATTCAAAAAGAATATTCTATAGGCGCCGGGTGGACGGAAGTTATTGGTACGATTTCTGCATTCATTGCAAATAGTCAGGTATTAATTAAACTGTGAAGCGAGTCACGGTTTGTTGGCGGCGCAATATGCGCGGTTAAAAAAGGGAATCTTGAGAATAATGAAGCTTTCGAGAACAGTTCAAAAGGCGTTTTTTGCGGCATTGGTGCTGCTGGCGCCGGTTATGGGTCAGGCGACGACAACCTGGACGTTTAACTTTACGGACAACTGCGTTGCGGGAACCTACGGGTGCGGCGACTGGGACGATTACCGGGTCTACACGGACACCACAGGTACCGACACTGTCACCGTTAAGAGCTATATCGCCAGCGACGGCCAGAATATCGCTCAGGGGCAGGTCAATGCCTGGACCGGCCTGGGGGCGAAAAAGACCTACGAGCCCGAGGCCTATCCCTCACATGCCCTGGATAACGATTACAACGAATACGAAGCCATTCTGTTCGATTTCGGCGAGGGGAATCTGGTCTCATTGAACTCCGTCTCCGTGGGTTGGTCGTATAACGACTCGGACATATCGGTATTGGCGCTCACCGGGGCCCCTTCCGATATCACCAGTCTCCAGTGGAATCAGCTCCTTGCCAACGGTTGGGACGATATCGCCCATATGGCCAATGTGGCCGACTGGCCCGGAAGCACCGGTACCTTCAATCCAGGTGACACGGTCTATTCCCGCTACTGGCTGGTAGGTGCATATAACCCGCTGTTGAATCCCTCCGGTACCGTTGTCGGTTCCAACAATACCTGGGGAGCGGATTTCTTTAAGGTCAGCGCGATTTCAGGTACGGTCTATCACGATAACGGCGGTGGCGGCAGCGTTCCGGAACCTGCGACAATCCTGTTGATGACCCTCGGGTTGGGCTTTATGGGAACCCGGCGCAAGTTCCTGGGTTGATCGGATCACCTCGAGAAATATAAAGCCCGGCACTGCCGGGCTTTTTCTTTGCCTGTCCGGATGTAAGGCGATTATTGCAGTAGTGGCGCCTGGTTCTGCAACATATTCCTTCGCGCCGGCCATCAAAGGGCACGCGGAGGACGGCGATCAGCGCTTGGCAAATCCCGGCTGATTGAGCATGGATGGGGAGAGTGAGGAACATGGAACCTTCTCCGCCCATAAACGCCAACATGCCTGTCCCGCTTCCTCGGGACTCATCCCCACCAGAAGGGTCTTCCAGGAAGTACCCTGAGCGAATCGTCTCGGCAGAATCGCTATGCGAACCTTCTTCACAACCTCCTTAACGCGTTGACGGGTTTTTCTGGCCATGCTCAATGCCTCGTTTCGCGTCTCGTAGACACCCAGCAGAATACCCCAACCCGGCAGATTCCCTTCGGTTTCTATGATGCCCTCCCGAACCTTGGCTACGCCGTTTATGCATACGCTTGACTCCATGCTGACGGGTTTTCCGCCCGGTTCGTTACGCAGATAACCGATGGCGGCACCGGGTTTCAGTTGCCGGTCAGCGGCAAATCCCAGGTCCAGCAGCTTGATCATGCGAAGGTAACGCTCTTCCCCGTTCTCCGCGCCCAGTACTACACCGATGAGCTCCCGGTCTTCGCGCTTGATTGAAGCGACCAGGTTATATCCGGAGTCGCAGGTGAATCCCGTTTTGATGCCTTCGGCACCCGGATAATTGAGGAATTTGCGGTTGGTGCTGAGAAAGGTTTTTCCGTTGAAGGCAACAGAGGATCTGGAAAACAAATCGAACCACTTGGGGAAGTCGTGCAACAGATGCAGCCCGAGGATCGCCATGTCACGGGCGGAGGTCTGCTGGTCCGGACCCGGCAGACCACTGGCGTTGGAAAACCGTGTGGCGGACATCCCCAGCTTGTTCGCCTGTTCGTTCATACGCTGGACAAATGCCGTTTCCGTCCCGGCGAGCCGTTCCGCCAACACCACCGCCGTGTCATTGGCCGAAACCGTGGCTGTCGCGATTACTGCATCCCGCGCCGATATTTTCTCTCCTTCTTTAAGTCCTATATCGTTGGCAGGCTGAGTTGCGGCGTAGGCCGACACCGTAAGTTCCTCGTCGGGGTCAAGCTCGCCCGTTTTCAGTGCCTTAAACACCAGGTAGAGTGTCATCATCTTGGTGAGTGAAGCGGGATACCAGCTTTGTATGGCCTCGTTATGGTAAAGCACGGCTCCCGTATCCGCATCGATAACGATTTCCGGCTTGGGTGTCCCTGATACCGGATGACCGAAGAGCAGCGCGGTCAGAAAAAGACAGGCGGTGCTTGTGGCGGGAATTAGACGCATGGTTTGATGACCGGGTGTATATGCTTGTTTCCATCTTATCAAATTCGCGCCAGGCGGGCGCTCCTGCCGGGATGTAATACTCCGCAACGGTTTCCCCAGGTTACTGCCGGTCTAAAGCCCGTTACAATGGGGGAAACGATACGCTAAGATCAGGCCTGCCCGGAAGAATATTATGAGGACAAAAGGAATTATCTCCGTTTTCGAATTGATGGAGCAGACGGGTGTCAAGTTCGGGACCAGCGGCGTCCGCGGGCTGGCTGATTCACTGACGGACTATGTCAGTTATGCCTACACTTCAGCATTCCTTCAGCACCTTCTTTCCGCCGGTGATGTGAACACCGGAGGCAGGGTGGCAATTGCCGGTGATTTACGGCCAAGTACGCCGAGGATAATGGCCGCGGTAGCACGGGCGGTAAGAGACAAAGGCCTGGTTCCCGTAAACGCCGGTACCGTTCCGACGCCGGCGATAGCCCTCTACGGTATGCGGCGAGGCATCCCCTCGATCATGGTCACCGGCAGCCATATCCCCGATGACCGCAACGGAATCAAATTCAACAAACCGACGGGAGAGATACTCAAGGAAGATGAAGAGGCGATAAGGGATCAGGAAATCAGGATACCGGACGGTCTGTTTGACCTTGACGGGCGGTTTATCGAACCAACGTCGTTACCCGAGCGGGATGATGCGGCGTTCAGGGAATATATAGCGCGCTATCTGGATTTCCTCCCTTCGGATTGCCTGCAGGGTCTTCGGGTCGGACTTTATGAGCATTCCAGTGTTGCCCGTGTATGCGTGAAAGAGGTCCTTGAGGGTTTGGGGGCAACGGTCACTCCACTGGGGTATTCCGACCGGTTCGTGCCGGTGGATACGGAGGCGATCAGGATTGAAGATATTGATCTGGCCAGGAAATGGTCTGCGGAATATCAGTTGGATAGCATCGTCTCGACGGACGGTGACGGGGATCGACCCCTGATCAGCGATGAGAAGGGAAATTGGTTGCGGGGGGATGTTGCCGGGATCCTGTGCGCGCGATTCCTAGGCGCCCGGAATCTGGCCACCCCCGTAAGCAGCAACAGTGCGGTGGAGAAATGCGGCTGGTTTGAAGCGGTGAGACGGACGCGGATCGGCTCTCCCTTTGTAATTTCAGCAATGGACAGGTTTCTGCGGGAGGGAAAGGAGGCTGTTGTCGGGTATGAGGCCAACGGAGGGTTTTTAACCGCCGATCGGTTGCTTCTGAACGGCAAAGAGCTGGCTCCGTTGCCTACCCGGGATGCGGTAATCGTTATTCTGAGTGTTCTGATATTCTCAAAAGAACGCCACGTACCTGTTTCCGGTCTGCTTGATCTGCTTCCGCAACGTTATACCCACAGCGACCGGCTTAAGGATTTTCCAACGGAATCGAGTAAGGCGCTTTTAGGCGGTTTTTCCTCGGGAGGTCGCAACGCCATTGAGCGGGTTTTCGGGCAGGCTTTTGGTAATGTGAAAGATACGGATGAAACGGACGGGTTGCGCATTACCTTCAGCAATGAAGAGGTGGTACACCTGCGTCCTTCGGGAAACGCCCCGGAACTGCGCTGCTATAATGAAGCGAGTTCCGCGGAGCGGGCCCGGGAGATGAACGGAATCTGTATGGAGATACTCAGGAGTTTATGACGCTGTTTTTGGTTGTGATCTTTAACACGGTTCACGAGGTATTTTGAGATAGGTTCTAACGACTCCGAGGCAATGAGGTAAGTAACAATAATGATCGTTCCAGTAATATTATCCGGCGGTTCCGGCACCCGTCTCTGGCCACTTTCCAGAAGTGCGTACCCCAAGCAGTTTCTCCCGTTGGTGGAAGAGCACACGCTTTTCCAGGCGACGGTGGGACGATTGTCGGGATTGGCGGACTGCGCGAGACCTCTGATCGTTTGTAACGAGGAGCACCGTTTCCTGGTCGCGGAACAGCTGCGCCAGCGGGAGACGAATCCCTCCGCCATCATGTTGGAACCGGTCGGAAGGAATACGGCCCCGGCCGTCGCCTGCGCCGCCTTGTTTGCGCAGGATCTGGAGCAGGATGCCGTGCTTCTCGTAATGCCGTCCGATCATGTGATACAAAAACCTGAAGTATTCGCACAGGCGGTATCCAAGGGAATGGAGGCTGCCACCCGGGGTGGGCTGGTAACGTTCGGGATTATCGCGAGCAGGCCGGAAACCGGGTATGGCTATATCCGCGGGAGCGAGGCGGCCGGGAGTATCCGACCGACGATCCATCCGGTGGTCGAGTTCGTGGAAAAGCCGGATCTGGAAACCGCAAGGGGATATGTCGAATCGGGAGACTATTTCTGGAACAGCGGCATGTTTTTGTTTCGTGCCGATGCTTATCTGAGCGAACTTGGGAAACATAACCCGGAGATCCTTGAATCCTGTCGCAAGGCATATCAGGGCGGCGAACGCGACAAGGATTTTTTACGTCTTGGGAAAGAACTTTTTGCCGCCTGTCCATCGGAATCCGTTGACTATGCGGTGATGGAGAAAACGGACAAAGCGGTGGTTGTACCTATGGACGCAGGGTGGAGTGACGTGGGTTCCTGGTCCTCACTCTCCGAGGTCATCGGAAACGATGAGGATGGCAACGTGTTGGCCGGAGACGTTCTCACGAAAGATGTGACCAACAGTTATATGCGCAGTGAGAGTCGTCTGATCGCAGGTATCGGACTGGATAGCATGGTAGTGGTGGAAACGGCGGATGCAGTCCTGGTTGCGGACAAGGCCCGGGTTCAGGATGTGAAGGAGCTGGTGGAAAAGATAAAGGCCGGAGGTCGCTGCGAACACCTGCATCACGTCAGGGTCTACCGGCCTTGGGGTAACTACGAGACGGTGGACGAAAGCGACCGCTTTCAGGTGAAGCGGATCGTGGTCAACCCGGGCGCGAGCCTTTCCCTGCAGATGCATCATCACCGGGCCGAGCACTGGGTGGTTGTGAAGGGGACGGCAAAGGTGACCCGCGGTGACGAAGAGATAACGCTGACGGAGGATCAATCGGTTTATGTCCCTCTGGGCACAAAACACCGGTTGGAAAACCCCGGTCTTATCCCGTTGGAACTGATAGAGGTGCAGACGGGATCTTATCTGGGGGAGGACGATATCGTTCGTTTCGCAGATGTCTACGGACGGGAAAAAGAGTAGGACGCGCCGGGATCCTGCGGGAGCTCGGTCCACCGTGCAATTCCGGTCAAACCCCATTTTTCCCTCAGGGGAGCGGCTCCTACAACTACGTGCCGCCTGGAATGACGGCGAAGGTGGTTTCTGGGGTGGGCGGAAGGAGTGATTTTCCCTTACACGGAATAAAACCGCGTTCAAAAATTCCCCTCAAGTTTTCCCAAAAACCCCAAAAAAAAGTCTGGTGGAAGAGGTAACACCCTTTCTCTTTATCTCGATGATCGCTTCAGGGATCGGTACGGGCCGGGAAATCGTCCGTTACGATTGCCAATTTTTCTTTTTTATGCAATACTTTAGGGCAATATTCTATTAAACTCCATAAGAAGTTTGGGAAGCGCTTTCTGGAAGAAATAAAAGGCGATTCGGGGATAAAAAATCGGCCGTTTTCAGGTACTATTAACCGTTTCGGATTTCGAATATCCGCCGGTTTTTCGGGGTTTGATCTGAATCAGCGGATTCCGGTTTTTGGTGACTTAAAGAATCACATTTAGGGAGGAATAGTCAGTGCGCGAATTTTCATCTGTCTTTGCAAAAAGGGTGACGGCACTCGTCATAGCTCTGGCGGCGGTCCTGCTGATCGGCGGCTGCGCCGCCACCGGTCCCTATCCGCAGGATATCAGCGATCAGGATCAGGAATTCGACTACCTCATCGGCCCCGGGGATAGCGTTGAGATCTTCGTGTGGGGCAACCCGGAGCTGACCGGATCGGTCACCGTGCGGCCTGACGGAAAAATAACCACCCGGTTGGTTGAAGATATTCCCGCAAGCGGAAAAACCCCCAGTCAGCTCGCGAGAGACATCGAAAAGGCCTATTCGGATTATGTAAAGAGCGCCGTTGTCAGCGTGATTGTCGGTGGATTCGTCGGCATACCGTCGCAACAGGTGCGGGTAGTGGGTGAGGCGTCCAAGCCGTTGTCCGTTCCCTTCCGCAAGCACATGACTCTGCTTGACCTCATGATCGCGGTTGGCGGTCTGACCGATTTTGCGGACGGTAACAGTTCCGTGCTGGTACGCACCGAATCCGAGGGTCAGAAGGTATATAACGTTCGCCTTGACGATCTGATCAGGGATGGTGATATCACCGCGAACACCACACTCATGCCGGGCGACATCCTGATTATTCCGGAAGCTTGGTTCTAGGAAAAGCGCGAAACAGGGAGTTGTTAAGGTATGCGTGAACTTTTAACACAACTGCTCGGGTATCTGTGGGGCGTTTGGCGCTATCGCTGGACGGCGATGATTGCCGCCTGGTGTGTGGCGGTTGTCGGTTGGATTGCCATTGCACAGATTCCCGACGAATATCTGGCGACCGCCAGGGTACATGTGGACAGCAACCGGGTTCTCAGGCCCCTGCTTCAGGGTCTGGCGATTCAGCCGGATGTTACTCAGCGGGTTGCATTGATGAGCAAGACGCTGATTACCAGGCCCAATCTGGAAAAGCTGATGCGCATGGCGGATCTGGATCTGCAGGTCAAGACCGATGCCGAAAAGGAGAAGATGCTCGAGGAGCTGAAGAGCAGGATCAGACTTACCGGGGAACGCCGAAACGAATCACTCTATTCCATAGCCTTTTCCCACCATGACAGGCAGACCGCGAAGAAAATCGTGCAGTCGCTCATTACGGTATTTATCGAAAGTACTCTCGGTGAGGAACGCAAGGAAAGCGACAATGCCCATGAGTTTCTGGATCAGCAGATCGCGGAATACGAACAGAGGCTTATAGAGGCGGAAAACAGACTGGCGGATTTCAAGCGCGAGCACGCCGGCGAGATGCCCGGGGAGACCGGGGATTATTACCAACGTCTGGAAAGTGCCGTGATGCAGTTGCGGGAAGCCAAACTGCAGTTGAAAGAGGCGGAGAACCGGCAAACGGAACTTGGGGAGCAGCTGGCGGATTTCGAGGATGAGGGGGAAGATTCCCTGCTCGCTTCCGGGGCGGGTGACGACTACCAGATTACCACGTCCTATGATGAGCGTATCCAGATCCTGAAAAAGCGGTTGGACGATCTGTTGCTGAGGTACACCGAGCGTCACCCCGAGGTGATACACATCCGTGGTCTGCTGCGAACACTGGAAGCGGACCGTAAAAAGGAGGCTGAACAAATCAAGGCCTCGCAGGATGCCGCCAAGACCAGTCTGGGGGCTAACCCTGTTTACCAACAGATGCGTGCCATGCTGACGGAAGCGGACGCCAGGGTTGCCGAGCTTAATGTGCGGGTAAAGGAATATAGCGACAGAGTGGAAGCGCTGCAGGCAAAGGTGGATAACATCCCCAAGATCGAAGCCGAGCTGAAGCAGTTGAACAGAGATTATTCGGCCATCTCCCAGCAATATGCCGCACTGGTGAAGCGCAGGGAGTCCGCCCATCTTTCCGGTGAAGTGGAACAGAACGTGGAAGACGTGAAGTTCAGGGTAATCGATCCACCTTTTGTACCGCTCAAGCCCACCGAACCCAACAAGCTGTTGCTGAATGCGTTGGTGCTGCTGGCAGCGATTGCGGTTGGACTCGGCATCGGATTCCTGCTTTCGCTTCTTCATCCGGTATTTTCCAACCGCCGTGTTCTTGGTCAGGTCACGGGCCTGCCGGTTTTGGGAAGCGTCGTGTTGATTCAGAGTGAGGAGGAGAGCAAAAAGGCGTTTAAAGCCTCGTTGGTCTATTCGGCGGCTTTGCTCACGCTTCTTATGGCGTTTGTCGGTGTCAGTATGCTTCAGGGGATGGGGATGGAAGAAGATAATAAGCTGGGGGCTTTATCTGACGCGCCGGCAGTGGTGGAGGAGTATGGTGTTACGGAGGGACGGTCTCTTTCCAATCATATGCTCCACATGCGCCGGCATATGGTCACGGGGGTACGGATGTATACCTCCTCTTATGTTAACCCGATTTCGTAGTTCAGGATTTTTATGAGTATTATCGAAAAGGCTGTTGATAAGATTCAGAAGGGGGGCAGGAAACCCTCGGCACGTGAAAAGTCGGATGATGTCTCCAGGGAGACAACCGTTGGGCTTCAGGAGAATATGGCCGGAGCCGAAACCGCTGTGCCATCCCAATCCAGAGGTCGTCCAGCCCCCGATGTTCCGGAAAACAAGTCTTCGGAACAGGATGACAGGCCAAAGCCGGAGAAAGTAAATCTGCCTTTGGCTAAATTGGCATCCCTGGGGATGATAACGCCGGATGTTCCCAAAAGCCGAATTGCAGAGGAATATCGAGGTATCAAGCGGCCCCTGCTGATGAATATTGAAGGTAAGGGTGCCTCTCTGATTGATAACGCGAACCTTATTATGGTTACCAGCGCTCTTGCCGGGGAAGGAAAAACCTTTTCCGCGGTGAATCTGGCAATGAGTATCGCCATGGAGCAGGACAAGACGGTGCTGCTCGTGGATGCGGATGTTTCCAAGGCCTCGGCTGCGCAGTTATTAGGCATATCCGATGGCCCCGGATTGATCGACGTGTTGATTAACAAGGATGTGCAACTGCAGGATGTTTTATTACCCACCAATGTTCCGAATCTACGCGTGCTTCCTGCGGGGCACGCCCATGATCGGGCGACGGAATTGCTTGCCAGCGAGAGCATGGGCTCGGTGATGTTGGAATTGTCAACGCGCTATAAGGATCGTGTGGTCATTTTTGATTCTCCGCCTCTCCTGGTAACGACGGAAGCGGGCGTGCTGGCAAACCATATGGGGCAGATCGTATTTGTGGTTGCCGCGGAGGAGACCTCGCAGGAAGCGGTCAAGGAGGCGATCAGGCATTTGGGGGATGACAAGGTCATAGGAATGGTGCTTAACAAGTCACAGCGCAAGCTCGGCGATAAACATGGTTACGGATACGGCTACGGTTATGGCTACGGCTACGGCTATAAACGCAAGTCTTCGAATACTGAAACGGCAGAATAACGAATTTTCCGTATATCCGGGGAGATGGACACGGTGAAAAACAGCTCGCTCATACTGTTGTGTGGAATAGCGCTGTTGCCTGGGATTTCCTCTGCGGCTGAATGGTCGGTAACCAAGGGTGTGGCTACCAGCCTGACCATAACCGATAATGACCATTTGACCGAAGGCGGAAAACAAAGTGAAGTTATCGCCTCCGCATCTCCCAAACTTTCCTTTACGGGTAAAGGCGCCAGGGCGAGCGTCAAATTTACCGGCTCCGTGAAGATCGACGACCAGGGCAGGGGAAACGATTCCATCAATCCCCGCATTCAGGCTGATGCGGACGCGGAGCTTGTGGAAGACCTGTTTTATGTCGATGCCAAAGCCCGGGCTTCACAGTACGCCTTGAATCCCTATACCTCCGGCGGCGACGATACGACCAATGATAGCGGGAACGTCACCACCACCTATTCCTATTCCGTCAGCCCCTATATAAAACGGCGGCTGAAGGGCTACGCTGATTTTGAGGCCCGTTATACCTACGATCAGCTATTCCACACCAGCGATCAGGCCGGAGACAGTACCGGCCAGTCCGTCGCGGTATCATTGGACAGTGGCAGGAAATTTAAAAGCTTCTCCTGGGGATTAAATGGCGATTACAGGAAGGTTGATGCCCAGAAGAGTGACAACAGCGACTATAAATCCGCGGATGCGAATTTTGGTTACAGGTTTGATCACTCCATTATGGCCAGGGCGTCAGTGGGGAAGGAGTGGAATGATTATACGACGACACGATCCGATACGGGCGGTGCCCGCTGGGATGCCGGATTGGTTTGGACCCCGAGTCCGCGAACCTCATTGGATATAGGCTACGGCGAACGCTACTTCGGTTCCACACCCTCCTTTGATTTCACTCATCGGTCCCGCAAATCCACGTTTGAAGCGGGTTATTCCAGAGAGCTGACCGATTCCCGTTCTCTCATAATGGATCAGGAATTGTATTTTCTGGTGGATGAGTTTGGTAACGTGGTGGTTGATCCCATTACCGGGAATCCTTTTATCATCGCGCGGGATGTGGCGGTGATCAATGACGTCACTTTGGTAAATGAGCGGTTCGATGCCTCATATACCCTTAAGGGGAAGCGGACTACCCTGAAGTTACGGGCTGATCACTCCAAGCAGATCTATCAGGATGTGAACGATAGCGGATCCAAACTTATGGGTCTGAGCATTGCTCTTGACCGGCGGTTGGATGGGAAGACCAGCGCGAACACTGATATCAGTTGGCGTCGCTCGGAGATGAGCGACGGTAGCCAGGCGGATACCACCTCATTCAAGGTAGGGATGGCGCGGGAACTGGGTCAGAAAAGCAACCTTCGATTGGATTATCGCCATACGGAGAGGGATTCGGACACGGCTGGTGACAGCTATGACGAGAATCGGGTGACGGTGGCTTTGGATATAGATCTCTAGTCCGGCGGCGTTTTTGTCTCTGTTTTATTAGTCTTTCGTGAAAGTAATGTGCCTGCATTTATATTTGCGAGATTCTGAACTCGGCGAAAATAGTAGATTGATTTTGTAGAATACGAAAGACAGTCCCAGTACTTCTCGCTTCTGTTGCAATGAAAATCATTATGCACCTCCCGAAGGAACGCGGAAATGGCATCTAAACAGTCCGCCGCTCAGATTCTGTGCGTGGTCGGGGCGCGTCCCAACTTCATGAAAATCGCACCTGTCATGAGGGCATTGAATGCGGCCGGTCCGGAACTATCAGCCAGCCTGATACACACCGGCCAACATTATGATGCGGCCATGAAGGCCTCTTTTTTTGCGCAGTTGAATATTCCGGAACCGGATATCGACCTGGAAGTGGGTTCCGCCTCACATGCCGTACAGACCGCCGAGATTATGCGGCGCTTCGAACCGGTTCTCGATGAACGGCGGCCTGACGCGATCCTGGTGGTAGGGGATGTTAATTCCACCATTGCCTGTGCTCTGGTAGCGGTAAAAAAGGGTATTCCGGTTTTTCACGTGGAAGCCGGGTTGCGCAGTTTCGACCGCGATATGCCGGAGGAGATCAACAGGGTTCTGACCGATCAGATCTCGGAGCTGCTTTTTACAACAGAGAGAAGCGCCCAAGGGAATCTTTTGCGTGAGGGCGTGGATGAGCGGCGTATACATTTTGTGGGAAACGTGATGATCGATACACTTTTCTACAATATGGAGCGCGCAGTCCCCCTGGAACAGATATTTTCCACTCATCAGGCAAGTGACCGTATTTCCGGATATTCGTCCGGGTATGGATTAGTAACCCTGCATCGCCCCTCCAACGTGGACGACCCGGCTACTCTTAAGAGTCTGCTGAACGTGTTGCGGGAGATAAGCGGGAAAATACCTTTAATTTTTCCGGTACATCCCAGGACAAGGAAATGTATTCATGAGGCGGGACTGGAAGAATTTCTGGCGAGTGAGACAATTTTGATATTGCCGCCCGTGGGGTATCTGGAAATGCTGGGCCTGATGAAAAAGGCCCGATTGGTGCTTACCGACTCCGGAGGCATACAGGAGGAGACCACGGCTTTGGGTGTTCCCTGTGTCACTATGAGAGAAAATACCGAGAGACCCATCACCGTCGAACAGGGAACCAATACCATCGTCGGTACGGATACGAATAAAATACGAACCACCGTGGAGGATATTCTGACCACGGATGGCAAGAGCGGCAGGATACCGGAACTGTGGGACGGCAAGGCGGCGGAGCGTATTGCGGGCGTCATCAAGGCGTGGGCGGAGGAATAGGAGCGGTCCTGCCGTTACGGTCGGGATTCCCCGCAGTATAGAGTGATTTAGAGAGATATGACCATCCAGAACGCCATGACCATCGACGTGGAAGACTACTTCCAGGTGTCGGCCTTCGAAAGGCATATACCCCGTTCCGGTTGGGAGAATATACCCTGCCGACTGGAGGGTAATATGGATCGTATTCTGGATATGTTGAATGAGCGCGATATCAAGGCGACATTCTTTATGCTCGGTTGGCTGGGGGAGAGATATCCAAAGATTGTGCGTTCCATTGTGGAGAACGGACATGAGTTGGCCAGCCATGGCTATCAGCATATCCGGGTAAGCAACCAGACCCCCGAGGAGTTTCGACAGGATATAACCAGGACAAAAGATATATTGGAAGATATCGGGGCCGTCAGGGTAAAGGGTTATAGAGCAGCCAGTTACTCCATCGGCGAAAACAACCTCTGGGCTCATGAAAAACTACTTGAGGCCGGGTACTTCTATAGCTCCAGCATATACCCCATACGCCATGATCATTACGGTATGCCTTCCGCCCCCCGGTTTCCTTACAAGCCCATAGAGGGGGACGGCTTTCTTGAGATCCCGATTACCACTGTCGCATTCGGGGGAAGGAATTATCCGGGTGGGGGCGGTGGTTATTTTCGTCTGTTACCCTATAGGATCTCCCGCAAACTTCTCCGGCGGGTGAATTCAGTGGACGGGCAGCCCGGTATTTTTTATTTTCACCCATGGGAGATCGATAAGGATCAACCAAGGCAGAAGGGTGTTGGTATGAAAACCCGATTCCGCCATTATCTGAATCTCCATCGAATGCAGGGGCGGCTGGAGCGTTTGTTCCGGGATTTTAGCTGGAACAGGATGGACAGGATATTTCTGGAAAATGAAGTGGATAATGACCTCCATTGCCGATCAAGGATAGAAACAGGAACAGAAGTTTGAAGATCCGAGAACTGACATCAGCCGACGAAGATCGTTGGAATGAATTTGTAGAACATTGCCCCGATGCCACCTTTTTCCACAAAGCAGGCTGGAAGACCGTTCTCGAGCGTGCTTATAGTCATCCCACCCTTTTTCTATATGCCGAGGGTGATGGCGGGATAGAGGGGGTTTTACCTCTGGCCCAAATAAATAGTCTTCTTTTTGGAAACACACTGGTTTCAACACCGTTTTGTGTATATGGGGGAGTGGCGGCAACCAGCGAGGATGCGGCATCTGCTTTGCTGAACGCCGCCTGTGAGCATGCCGAACGATTGGGTGTGGATGCTCTTGAGCTGAGGAACCGTACGCCCACCGGACGGCAATGGCCCGCCAAGGAACTCTATGTCACCTTCCGCAAAGAGATGGATCCCGACCCGGATGTCAATCTGAAAGCGATTCCCCGCAAACAGCGGGCAATGGTACGCAAGGGGATTAACGCGGGATTGACTGGTGAAGCAGACAACGGCTGGCAACGCCTGTATCGGGTTTATTCCGAGAGCGTTCGGAACCTGGGAACACCCGTTTTCCCGGCCAGGTATTTCCGGATCCTGCGGGAGGTCTTCGGTTCGGATTGCGACGTCCTGATGATCAAACATGAAGGCAGGGATGTGGCGGGTGTTCTGAGTTTTTATTTCAGGGATGAGGTATTGCCGTTTTATGGCGGCAGTATTGCGCAGGCGCGTTCTCTCAAGGCCAACGATTTTATGTACTGGGAGTTGATGCGGAGATCGGCGGAGCAGGGGATAAAGATCTTTGACTATGGCCGCAGCAAGACTGGTACGGGCTCATACAGCTTCAAGAAAAACTGGGGATTTACGCCGGAACCCCTGCATTATGAATATTATCTGGTGAAATCGGATAAGATCCCGGAGATAAATCCGATGAATCCGAAGTATCAATTATTCATCAACGCCTGGAAGAGACTTCCGCTGCCCGTAGCCAACCTGATTGGACCCCTGCTGTCCAGAAACCTGGGTTGAGAAGAGCCATCCGGATCGCTGACGCCCGAAAATGAAACCCGCGCTGCTTTTCCTTTGTCACCGTATACCCTATCCACCGAACAAGGGTGACAAGATAAGATCGTACAATCTACTGCGCTATCTTGCAGAAAGATACAGTGTTTTTCTTGGGACGTTCATAGATGAACCATCTGATTGGAGATATACATCCAAGGTTGAAGAATTGTGCCAGGAGTGTTGTTTTGTAGACCTAAATCCGCAACTGGCGCGAATCAAGAGTGTCTCCGGCCTGCTATCCGGAAAGCCCTTGTCCATACCTTATTATTACAACGGTGATCTGGACCGGTGGATAAGAAGCCGGGTCAGGGATAAAGACATCAAGCTGTGTATGGTCTATTCCTCCGCAATGGCTCAGTATGTTCTGGGGTCAGACCTCGGGTTCAGGAATAGGGTAATAGATTTCGTAGATATCGACTCGGATAAGTGGCGTCAGTATGCGGAAAAGAAAGGCTGGCCTATGAGCCGGATTTACCGGCGTGAAGCGGACCATCTGTTCGAGTTTGAAAAGAAGGTGGCGTCGAGCTTTGACGCCAGCCTGTTTGTTTCGTCAGCGGAGGCGGAGCTGTTCCAACGGATTTCCGGGAATCCCGGAGAAAAGATCGACTACTATAGCAACGGCGTTGATGTAGATTACTTTGATCCAGGTAAAAACCATAAATATCCGTATGTTATGGGTGAAAGGGCGTTGGTGTTTACCGGGGCTATGGATTACTGGCCGAATGTGGACGCGGTAAGATGGTTCGGACAGGAGATCTTTCCGGAGATCCTGAAAGATGAGCCGGAGGCGCGGTTTTATATTGTGGGCGGCAATCCCGCGGAGAGTGTATGTAAGTTGCAGCAGCAACCGGGGATAGTGGTTACCGGCCGGGTTGACGATGTGCGGCCCTACATACGACACGCAGAAGTGGTAGTGGCGCCGATGCGTATCGCACGTGGGATACAGAACAAGGTGCTGGAAGGTATGGCCATGGGCAGGCCGACCGTGGTGACACCGCAGGGTCTGGAAGGTATCGACGCGGAAGACGGAAAGGAAGTCCTGGTGGCATCCGATATATCCAGTTTTGTAGAGAAGACAATGTCCATATTTGCAGGCGACTGGGAGGAATTGGGTTCCGAAGCGAGGAACCTGATCTGCGGGTCATATACCTGGGACAACACGTTACCGAAACTCGATCAATGGTTGCCGGTAGAGCCATGAAGCCGGATACCGAAATACCGTTGGTGGTGCATGTTATATACAGTCTGGGAACCGGAGGGCTGGAGAACGGGTTGGTTAATATCATTAACCACATGCCGGACGAGCGGTACCGGCATGCCATCATCTGCCTGACGGAGGCGGGTGAGTTTGCAAAACGTATCGCAAGGCCCGGCGTACCACTAATTTCATTGCATAGCGAAGCAGGACATAGCTTCAGGTTGTATTGGAAGCTGTGGAAGGTCCTAAAAACCCTGAATCCGACAATCGTACATACCAGAAATCTGGCCGCCCTGGAGGCCCAGATTCCGGCCTGGTTTTTGTCGGGTGCGAGCACGGTGCATGGCGAGCATGGTAGGGATGTCTTTGATATTGAAGGTAAAAACAGGAAATATAACCTGCTCAGGAAGGCTGTGAGTCTTTTTGTCGATCGATATGTTGCGGTCAGCAGGGATCTGCAGTACTGGTTGTTAAAGACGGTAGGTGTGGCTCAAGATAAGGTGATCCAGATCTATAACGGGGTTGATCAGGATCTGTTCAGGCCGAAGGACGGCGTGACACCGGATATCGCTCCTGCCGGGTTTCTGTCGGAAAAGCCGTTTGTGATCGGTACCGTAGGTAGGTTGGCGGCGGTTAAGGACCAAGCGACCCTCATCAGTGCTTTTAAGGGACTGTTGGATCAAAATCCGGGGAACAGGCGGGATTTCAGACTGATTATTGCAGGAGAGGGTCCCATGCGCAGGCAGCTGGAGGAGCTGATTTTGCGATGGGGTTTGGCGGAGTATGTCTGGATGGCGGGTGAAAGGAACGATATCTCCGAGTTGTTAAGGCTTTTTGATGTTTTTGTCTTGCCGTCTCTCGGGGAGGGTATATCCAATACCCTGCTGGAGGCGATGGCGACGGGGCTCCCCGTTATCGCCACCGATGTCGGCGGAAACCCGGAATTGGTGGAAGACGGTGTAAACGGCCGGCTGGTTCCGAAAGAAAACCCGGCCTCAATAACCGCCTGTCTACAGGAGTTTGTCAGCGATCGGGAATTGGTAAAGACCATGGGTGAGGCCGGATTGGGAAAAGTAAGATCGCAGTTCAATTGGGACAGAACAGTGGAGCAGTATATATCGGTGTATGATGGGCTGGTTGGAGGTTAGAAGTATGAAGTTTGTAGATAATGGCTATTCGGAATTTATGCTTCTCCCCAAACTTCAAACTTCAAACTTCAAACTTATAACTTCAAACTTATAACTTCGAACTAACAATGTGCGGCATAGTCGGAATCTTTGATACAACAGGTAAACGGGAAATCTCCCGTGATCTCCTGTCGCGGATGAATGAAACCCAGTTCCATCGCGGACCGGATGAGGGCGGTTTGCATACGGAGCCGGGTTTAGGGTTCGGTCATCGCCGTCTCTCCATAATCGATATCTCCAGCGGGCAACAGCCGCTGTTCAATGAAGACGGGTCCGTGGTAGTAACCTATAACGGTGAGATTTATAACTTTCCTGAACTTTCCGAGGAGCTAAAGGCGCATGGCCATCAGTTTCGCACCCATTGCGATACGGAGGTGATAGTCCACGCCTGGGAAGAGTGGGGAGAGGCCTGTGTGGAGAGGTTCCGTGGCATGTTTGCCTTTGGTATCTGGGACCGCAACAGGGATACCCTGTTTCTGGCTCGCGACAGGCTGGGGATCAAGCCGCTTTATTACGCCATGCTTCCGGATGGTACCCTGCTGTTTGGTTCGGAGTTGAAGTCCCTGAAGGTTCATGACAGGCTGCCGCGGGAGATAGATTCTACCGCGGTGGAGGACTATTTTGCATTCGGCTATGTCCCCGATCCAAAAACTATCTACAAAGGAGTATATAAATTGCCGCCGGGTTTCCGGTTGGCCGTTAAGCGCGGTCAACGGGAGCTGAGACCTGAGCAGTACTGGGATGTCGCTTTTCGGCCGCATGCGCCCATGAGCGAGACAGAAGCCGGGGAAGAGCTCATATCCAGGCTGCGAGAGGCGGTAAAGATCCGTATGATCGCGGAGGTGCCTTTGGGGGCGTTCCTCTCCGGAGGGGTGGATTCAAGCGCCGTGGTGGCCCTGATGGCTGGTATTTCGGATGACCCGGTTAATACCTGTTCCATTTCGTTCGGCGATCCTAAATTCAACGAGTCCGCATATGCCGCCATGGTGGCCGATAGATATCGGACCGCACATCGGGTGGAGCAGGTTGACCCGGATGATTTCGCGCTGATCGATCGTCTCGCCGGTTTGTATGACGAGCCCTACGCCGACAGCTCGGCTCTCCCGACCTATCGGGTATGCGAATTGGCGAAGAAACAGGTTACGGTGGTGCTGTCGGGAGACGGAGGGGACGAGAACCTGGCGGGCTACCGCCGTTATCGCTGGCATACCTATGAGGAAAAGATGCGTTCTCTGGTGCCGGCCGTTATCAGGCGCCCCCTGTTCGGATTTCTGGGCAGCGTATACCCAAAGGCCGATTGGGCGCCCAAGGTGTTCCGCGCCAAAAGCACTCTGCAGTCCATGGCCCGAGACTCTTTGGAGGGTTATCTGCACAGCGTTTCCGTTCTTTCCAACGAAATGCGTGACTCCCTGTTCAGCACCGGATTGAAGCGGGATCTTCAGGGATACCGGGCCATAGAGGTGTTCCGGCACTATGCGCGGCAGGCTCCGACAAATCATCCTCAATCGCTGGTTCAGTATCTGGATTTCAAGACATATCTTGCGGGTGATATTCTTACCAAGGTTGATCGGGCCAGTATGGCGCACGCTCTGGAGGTCCGGGTCCCTATCCTCGATCATGAGGTGGTTGACTGGATCTCAGGTTTACCGCCGGAGCTGAAACTGAAGGGGCGGGAGGGAAAATATATCTTCAAGAAGGCGCTGGAACAGAAGCTGCCGAAAGAGATTCTCTACCGCCCAAAAATGGGGTTCTCGGTCCCCCTGGCCACCTGGTTCCGTGGTCCCCTGCGGGAGAAGGTTAGGGACAATATCCTTGGTAGTGCAATGATGGATACAGGTCTTTTCAAACCGGCATATCTGGAGACTCTGGTCAACCAGCATCAGTCCGGAAGGTGGGACCATAGTGCGGCCATGTGGACGTTATTGATGTTTGGGGAGTTTATTAAGGGTTAATAGTCATCAGTCATCAGTCATCAGTCATCAGTTATCAGTTATCAGTTATCAGTTATCAGTTATCAGTTATCAGTCATCAGTTATCAGTTATCAGTTATCAGTGAATTAGTCACTAAGAGCGATTACTTATAATCTGAAATATATAGGCGGGCTTCTGTAAGCGAACAACCGAAAAGGACTATGCAAGGATGCAAGACTTCAAAAAACTATCAGTGTGGAACAAAGGGCATAATCTTACACTTGATGTATATAAATTGACGAACGTATTTCCAGATGAAGAGAGATATGGATTAATTAGTCAGTTACGTCGATCATGTGCGTCAATACCGACAAATATTGCAGAGGGATGCGGGCGTGGTGGGGAGAAGGAAATGATTCGTTTTCTCCGGATTTCATTCGGATCAGCTAGCGAAACCGAATATCATCTGCTTCTTGCAAGAGACCTCGGGTGGATACCCTCGTCAAAATTCGATGAGTTGAATAGAAAGCTAGAAGAATTAAAACGGATGCTGTCAGGCCTAATTAAATCGATAAAACTATCAACTGACAACTGACAACTGACAACTGACAACTGACAACTGACAACTACCCGTGAAAATCCTCCACATTCTCGACCACTCCATTCCTCTCCATAGTGGTTATACCTTTCGAACCCGCGCCATCCTCGAACAGCAGCGCAAATTGGGCTGGGAAACGACCCATGTGACCAGCACCAAACACGTGGCTGAATCTCCTGAGGAGGAGACCGTGGATGGGCTGCATTTTTACAGGACACATTCCTCCGGCGGGATTATCGAGAGGATTCCGGTTCTGAATCAGTTCGGTGTGGTGACCTCACTGGCCCGGCGCCTGGATAAGATCATTAATCAGGAACGGCCGGATATCCTGCACGCGCACTCCCCGAGCCTGAACGGGCTGGCTGCACTGAAAGCGGGAAAAATGCACCATATTCCAGTAGTTTACGAGTGCAGGGCGTTCTGGGAGGATGCCGCCGTGGATCACGGAACAAGCAGGGAGTGGGGAATACGTTATCGCATTACGCGTGCACTGGAAACTCATGTCTTTCGAAAAGCGGATGCGGTTACGACTATCTGCGAGGGTTTACGGCAGGAGATTATAGGCCGTGGTATCTCTGCCGATAAAGTGACCATTATTCCGAATGCGGTGGATATCGATAATTTCCAGTTTGATCCGGCCAGGTATTCGGAACTGGAAGCGAGGCTGGGTCTGGATGGCAAATCAGTACTGGGGTTTATCGGATCATTTTATGCCTATGAGGGGCTCGCGCTAATGGTGCAGGCCCTGCCGGAGATTTTGGAGCAGCTACCGGAAACCCGGTTGCTGCTTGTAGGCGGCGGCCCCCAGGAGAGCTTGCTAAAAGAGTTGGTTGGACAGTTGAATCTGCAGGATAAGGTATTGTTCACGGGAAGAGTGCCGCACAGCGAGGTTGGCCGCTATTATAGTCTGGTGGATATTTTTGTTTATCCGCGTCTGAATATGCGACTGACTGATCTGGTAACCCCGTTAAAGCCCCTGGAGGCGATGGCCCAGGGTAAACTTGTGCTTGCATCAGATGTGGGTGGTCACAAGGAATTGATAAGAGACGGTGAGAATGGATGTCTGTTTACCGCGGGATCGCGGGAGTCCCTTGCAAATAAGGCGGTGGAAATGATCAATGACAGGAGTCGCTGGCAAGCGTTGAAAGCGAACGGAAGGAAATATGTGGAGGAGGAACGCAACTGGCGGACAAGCGTATCAAAATACCAAGAAGTATATGGAAGGCTGACCGGCAGTGTTGAATAGTTGTCTCCAACGATCCTGCCTCATGAGAAGATAAGAAGAATAGAAAATGAAACTTATCGTACAAATTCCCTGCTTAAACGAAGAACTTACTCTTCCGGCAACGGTTGCGGATATCCCACGTGATATTCCCGGAGTCGATGTTGAGATCCTTATTATTGACGATGGGAGTACCGACAATACAGTTAAAGTAGCGAAGGAATTGGGTATCGAGCATATTATTAGGAATAAGGAAAATCACGGGCTTGCGCGAACGTTCCAAAAAGGACTGGAAGCTTGTCTGGAGGCGGGAGCGGATATTATTGTAAATACCGATGGTGATAATCAGTATGCGGGTCAGGATATTCCAAAACTTATCAGGCCGGTAATGGACGGAGTTGCGGATATTGTGGTTGGAGATCGGCAAACGGACAAGATTGAGCATTTCTCGAAATGGAAAAAATTTATGCAGCGGTTCGGGAGTGGGGTTGTGCGCAAACTTTCCGGTGTCCGGGTGCCGGATGCGGTAAGCGGATTTCGAGCGATATCGAGAGATGCGGCCATACGCCTGAATATTGTTTCCCCTTTCAGCTATACGATTGAGATGCTGATTCAGGCCGGAAAGCGGGATATGGCTGTTACCTCCGTCCCCGTGAGAACAAATCCGAAGACACGCGAATCCCGCTTATACAGAAATGTTCCGAGATTCATCGAGCGGCAGGTTACGACAATTATTCGCATGTACTCGATGTATCAGCCGCTCAAGGTATTTTTCTATACAGGAACAGCGTTGACGCTGGTGGGACTCATACCAATTATGCGATTCCTGTATTTTTACTTATCAGGCTCAGGTGGAGGGCATATCCAATCATTGCTGTTGGGCGGAGTTCTTTTAATTATAGGTTTTATAACATTCATGATTGGGCTGGTGGCGGACCTTATATCATTCAATAGACAACTTCTGGAAAAGACTCTGGAAAGGGTAAAAAGAATAGAGATGAGTGAAGCTTCTAAAAAATCCGGAGATGTCGGGAAATCCTGACAAACGTGTTGTCCTGATCGGGCCGGTACTCCCGTTCAGAGGGGGTATCGCGCAGCATACCACCAAGCTGCATCGGGCAATGTCCGGAGCTGTTGCGCATTTAACCATCTCATTTACGCGTCAATATCCGATCTGGTTATTCCCGGGAGAAAGCGATGTAGATCCTGAGTACAGGCATCACCGGGAGCCGGGCGTGGAGTATTTGATCGATTCTTTGAATCCGCTCACCTGGCGGAAAACCGCAAGGCGCATAACAGAGTACGGAGCAACCGTGGTCGTGATTCCATGGTGGACGGTATTCTGGGTCCCTTGCTATGGGTATCTGGTACGCCGATTAAGACGATCGGAGATAGAGGTGGTATTTTTGTGTCACAATGTGACGGAACATGAAACAGCAGGATGGAAGTCCTTTCTCACCTTCAAGGTATTGAAGCTTGGCACACGCTTTCTGGTGCATACGAAAGCGGATGAGCAGAACCTTAAAAAGTCCCTGCCGATGGCGGACGTGGTGGTACACCCTCATCCGATCTATGATCAGTTTCCGGCCCCGAAGCATACATTGCCTAGAAGGAAGGGACTGGAGCTGCTTTTTTTTGGTTTCGTAAGACCGTACAAAGGGCTGGATATATTGATAAAGGCCATGGGGAAGTTGAAAGGGAGCGATGTTCAACTTACCGTCGCCGGGGAGTTCTGGGGGGGCGAAGAGGAAGTACGCGAGCATATTGAGCGGCTGGATATAGAGGATCAGGTTGAGGTGCGCCCCGGATATCATTCAGAGGAAGAAGCGGCAGCACTGTTTGCAAGAGCGGACGTAGTGATATTGCCGTATCTCAACGCGACCGGAAGCGGCGTTGTGTCTTTGGCATATCATTATAATAAGCCCGTTATCGCAACGCGGGTCGGTGGATTGCCGGATGTTGTACAGGACCGCAGAACCGGGCTGTTGGTGAACGCGGGTGATGCTGATGATCTGGCTGAAGCGATCAATACGATGACACGTGCAAGGGCGGAGAGTATGAGCGCGGAAATACAGGAGTATAAAAAGAATATGACCTGGGAATCTCTTATTTCCTGCTTATTGAACTGATATGCTAGTTCAGCTTGTTCAAAATGTACTCAAAGGTATCCGCCAGGCGGAAGAATACTTGTCCATATGAAAACACCTGTCCGCGTTATGTTTGTCACCCACGATATGTCAAGTGGTGGTGCAGAACGCAAAATCAATAATATTATCTGGCATCTCGATAGACGCAGATTCGATGTGCATCTTGTACTCCATAGGAT
This sequence comes from Sedimenticolaceae bacterium, assembly GCA_050287965.1. GTDB lineage: Bacteria > Pseudomonadota > Gammaproteobacteria > Chromatiales > Chromatiaceae > CBFDBF01. The sequence continues at coordinate 17,093 of JBNKCX010000025.1, read as the reverse complement.
GGATATAGTTTTCGCGTTGCCGAAAGAAATTGCAACATACGAACTTGGTATAGACCGAAAGATAAAGATATTTAAAGGAATCAGAACGCTGCGTAATCTGATTAACGAGATTCAGCCGGATTTGTTGGTGACTAGCGCCCTTAATCCCGCGCTACTGAGTGCTGAAGCAATACGTGGTATGGAAAGAAGGCCGAAGTGTATTGCCATGATTGCCAGTAACCCGGCATATGAGCCGGGCTGGAGACAGCCCTGGGCGAGGAGGAGTTATCGCGTATTTGATTATTTTTTGACCTCCTGTGACCGTTTAGGTGCGATTTTCCTGGAGACCTATCCATTTATCGATCCGGAAAGAGTGCTCGTATGGTATAAAGCGATCGACGTTGAGCGCGTTACCTGTCAGGCGGCTGATGAAACTGATAATGCGGGTGCGATGCGAGCGTCGCTGGTGGCTATAGGGCGGCTTTGTGATGCGAAGAGATACGACGTGTTATTGGATGCCTTCGCAAAGGTGCGAATCAAACATCGGGTATCGTTGCTCATATTGGGCGAAGGGCCGTTAAGGCGATTGCTGGAGGAGCGGGTTCAGGAGTTGGGTGTGAGAGACTCGGTGTATATGCCCGGATTCTCAGCGAATCCATATCCGGCGTTGGCTGCGGCGGATTTATGTCTTATGTCGAGTGACTATGAAGGTACGCCCAATGTTCTTCTGGAAGCACAGGCCTTGGGTATTCCCGTGGTATCGACCGATTGCCCCACAGGGCCTTCGGACATCATAGACGATGGCAGGACCGGGTTGTTGGTACCACGAGGGGATTCGGGGATGCTGGCGGACGCGATCTGTACGCTGCTGGAGGAGACGGAGCTTAGAAAAAATATGGGGGAAGCGGCCAAGAAATGGGTAAGGGAGCATTTTGACGTGCCGGTAAGCATTCCGGATCTTGAAGCGAAGCTGGAAATGATTGCAGAAGTATCGCCCGAAATATGTAGAATCGCCGACCGACGGCAGGGCAGCAACTGCTGAGAGAGTGCCGTGCCGGAGCGAAGGTCATGAAGCTGAATGGGATACGCTCAGTACTTGCTAATTCCGCGAATCTGCTCGGTGGGGACGCGGTAACCCATGTATTGCGCGGACTCTATATGGTTGTGTTGGCACGCTTTCTTGGCCCTGAGATATATGGTGTTTTTGCATATGGTCACCACTGGTATCTTGCATTTCTTCCATTGGCCGGAGCCGGTGCGATCGGCAATCTATTGGGGAGGGAAATCCCGCGCCAATCGGGACATCCGGAACAACTGGTATCACGAGCCTGCAGTCTGCAGACATTGTTGAGCGCGGCGGCGGCAATCGTATGCGCGATAGTCGGATGGATTGCCAATGATGATGCGTCCATTCGCAGTCTTCTGTTCATTCTATCTCTGGCGCTCGCCGCGCGCGCTATGGCGGGGTGGGCGGATGGCATGTTTATAGCCTATGAGCGAGCGCAATACGTCCTGTATCAAAACCTAATGTTTCGTCCCGCCGAAGTGCTTATCGGCATTATCTTACTGGCAGCGGGCGAAGGAATTATCACCTTAGCGGCGCTGCACGCGCTTGTCTGGGCAGCACAGGCATCCTGGGCAATGACTATGGTAAGAAAGCGTCTGGTGAAGTTCCCGTGGCAGCCCTTTTCTCTTCCGGAAGGTGTCTTGCAGTTGGCCAGTCTTTATTGGCTGGTTCTGCTGTCCGGTTGGATACAGCAGGGTCCGGTGGTGTTGTTCCGGCATACGGTTGAAGACCAGCTTCAGCTTGGGCAATTCGCGCTGGCCATGCAGCTCTACATATTGGCGTGCGCGGTACCACAAGCGGTGGTTCGCGCCTCCTTGCCGGCCCTCAGCAGGTCGGTCGGGCGTGGGGATGAGAGAGATATGTTGTTTATGAATGCGATGATTCACCTGGCAATTATTGCAGGTGCGGTCGGCGGCATGGTGGGGGCGGTCGTTGGGCCCTGGTTGGTACCAGCGCTATTCGGGGAGGAATTCGCACAAACCGGTAGGCTGCTGGGAAAGGTACTCTGGCTGCTCACTCCTTTGACAATATATGTGGCAGGAACAAAGGTATTTATCGCCCATGGATTCTATAAACACGCCCTTGTTATTTCAGTCATTGGAGGCTTTTTCCTTATGCTCTGTGTGCCGCTGTTTACCGCGTACCTGGGCGTATCCGGAGCCATAGTAGGTATTGCTGCCGCCCTTGGCGTTGCTGTTGTATTTCTGATCGTCATGTTGAAACGGAAACTACGGTACAGGATGGACGCAGCGGTAGTGCGATCTATCGGAACCGTAATGATAGCCTTCTTGGCATTTCTCGCAATTGGCCATTTCCTTCGGGACTGGTTGGCTCTGGCGGCAGCATTGTTCATCCTTGGTGTTGGTTATTACCCGATATATGAGGATCTAAGAAAACACTCGGATATATTGCGCTAGCGGGAAATGCCGCGGTGTCGCCAACTATTTCGGCTTTTTGTCACCGTCGATGAGTTGGCGAAGAGGAACACTTATTGTCTGACCGACAACGGGAAGATGCAGGGTCAGCGTATTGCCGGAAATGGGTTTACGATCAAGATAGCGGTAAATCAATAACTCCTGATTTTGCAATACCTGACGTGAGGATATCACGGGTATTCGTTTTGCAACGGAAAATGAGCCGTCATTGAGAAGTGATCTAAGTTCCTTATATATAGCAACACCGGAAATATCCTCGCGTTCTATAACAATAAATTCAACGCCATAATCATCCAGAATCTTAAGAATATCGCTTCTGCTTTGCGCGTGTATCTCAATCCTATGTCGTGCGCTTATGGATGATGATGCAAGTAGCTTATCCGCCCGCAGTACATACATGGAACGATCATCATCGAGGGCGCGCATAAAGTACGTGAAATATCCATTATTGTAGGCGTCAATAAAAACCGTTGGCGATCTGCTGTTAGCAAGAACGAATTGAGCCGCTTCCTGATATCCCGTGGCATAGCCGGGCTCGGTCTTATATATAGTAAAAACCTGGAATGAAAAAATCCCGAGAATAACTAGCCCTGAAAAATAGATAGCATAACTATTATTGCGTAACAGGTATAAAGGGTAAGCCGCGAACAGGGAGAAGGCCGGTAACCAGAATATGGAATAACGTTCGTTCTTATGGACAATATATGAGAAGAATAGAAAAGTGGAAATAATAAATAGCCAGAAAAATACGGTTTTTCTATCACGCTTGATGAGTGATAGCAGCATGCCGGAGATGGAAAGTATAAGAAATGGCAGCGTTGTTTGATGGTGATAAATGTTGCTGAAATGTTTCGGAATGCTGGTCAGACGTTGCATCCATGGCGAATCACTTGAGGTGGATGCCAGTCCAACAGATTGTTCAAGGTTCTGGTCTCCAAGCCATACGGTTATGACCGCCAATGGGATAAGCGCAATAAGTATGAGGGATAAAACAATCCATGTTTTGCGCTGCTTCAAGCGATCGAGTAGCGATCTATCATGGAAAAGATAGAAGATAAAGAAGAATGCCAGATAGAAGGCAGTCTGCTTGGTCCAGACGGATAGAATGAAAGAGATGGCGCAGCCAAAAAGGAAACGCGCCTTATCTGTTTCAACATAGCGGTAGAAAAGATAGCATGTCAGCATTGACATGGAGAGGACAGGTAGTTCTCCCATGGTGTACCATCCCCACCGAGCGACGAAAGGCAGGCTGATCAGTAATAAGGAACTCGCCAGGGCGGTTGTGGTATTGAAGATACGCCTGACAAGGAAGAACCAGGAGGAAAACCCGACCAGTGCGAAAGCGAGGATGGCAAGTCTGCTGCTCCAGACGGTTACCCCAAAGGCTCCATTGAAGACAGCCTCAACAAAAGGAAAGAATGGGGGACGATAACCGATACTCAGGGCCGGATATTGCGCATAATAGTTGATTGTATAGTCGTAAATCCTAGTAAGAGGAAGATCATTTAGGAAGTCATACAAAAAGACCCCGTCCATCAATATGCGATCGGCGTCGGGGTACCCCAAATGCGGGTTGCCCAGCTCACGTGTCACAAGGACGCTGAGGACAGACAAGATAATAAAGAGGGATACCCCGGGTGAAATAATGTCTTGTCTGTTGAGTTGCATCTGTTTTGTTTAAAGCAAAAATCGGGCTATTGGTTATAAAAGCTTTAAAAAACAAAGCGATAGGCTTGGTTATATAGCTATTATTTGGAGTAACATCATAAGCCGAAATCGTTAAAAAGGGGAGAATTTGGGGCTCTCATATCTGGTCATTTATCGGGAATACTCCTCAAATCCGGAAATTGATGCCATTAGAGGCGAATGGTCCTGGCCTAGGAGTGGGGATTGGCGGTTTGCTGATGGCGTAATCCGCATGGCCCGGGTAAGAAATATGACGGGTCATATATCGAAATAGAGGAAGGTTTATGCCAAACTTTGCAGACAAATGACTACTGACGACCAATAGCAATGTCTTCATCCGCCTCTTCAGCCCGGGCTCTTAGTCAGCGCCAAGCCGTAAACTGGCGCTTATGGTTAGTGGTATTAATGCTGCTTATCCTTTTCGGGCCAACGCTTTTTTGGCTTTGGGATAGATGGACGTTGAGTGTTTGGAATCATGGACACGGTATACTGATAACATTGGTGGTTGGTTATCTGATTCGGGACGAGTTAAGGCAAAAAAAGGATCTTCCTGAGGATTCCAGTCCCTGGGGTTTTGCCTTGCTGATTCCGGCCCTGGGGCTCCATATGTTGGATACAGGGATACATACTCAGCTTCTGGCCGCTGCAGCCCTTTTTATGGCACTTCCGGGGCTGGCGCTGTTGTTTCTTGGGGCGGAACGTACTAAATCCATCACGTTCCCTTTAATTACGTTGTTTCTTACGTTACCGATACCACTTACATTTACAGAATCGACGCACCTTGCGTTAAGGCATATAGCCGCGGATAGTGTAGCGATGGTGCTCCCGTTTCTCGGTGTGCCGGTTTTCGCTCAGGATACCTTATTGCAGACACCGAACGGTTCGTTACAGGTCGCCGATGCATGTAGCGGTTTTTCCACTCTTTATGCCACGGTAACGGTGGCGATCCTTACGGCATATTTTTCAACCAGTAACGTCAGGAAAATCTTAGTGCTGCTTGTTGCGGCACCACTTGCAATAGGTGTCAATATTGTAAGGGTGCTTATGTTAACGCTTCTGGTTCAGTGGAATGGACTTGATGTTCTAAATACATCGGCACATGAAATATCAGGGCTGCTCACATTCGTAGTCGCATTGCCTGTCATATTCTGGATGGGCCGGGATACGGAGACGGCCAAGGAAGTGTCGCAATGATTTCCTCGCGTTATGCTGTTCCTGTAATTCTGTTCCTGGTTCTCGCCTCGATTCCTACGCTGATACACACCTACGCGGGTGCTACATTGGAGGATGGGAAAACGGTAGCGGACATAAGAAGTGAGCTGAATGGCTTCACTTCAGCGCCGTATGGAAGGCATGGACAGGAGTGGGTCGACGATATGTTCAAAAGTGAGGACTGGTTTGAGCGTATATATACCAGTCCTGATAGGGGAGATTTTCGTCTGTTTGTAGCCAGGTCTTATGATCATAAGCGGTTATATCATCACCCGGAGCTCGGATTGTCCTATGGCAGCAATCTGGAACGAGAGGGTATAGTAAGACTGACGGGGCAGTCTGATATTCCTGTGCATCTTTATAATCAGGCTGATGGTTTGGGATTCGCCGGATACGTCCTGTTGTATGGGGATGAATTTGTGGAAGATCCGATCTCGCACCAGATAAAGAATACGTTGGTATTGCTCGTCAGCCCCAGGAAGCCGCTTACCATATTCTATATCTCCGGTTCCTATGAAACACCGAGTATGGATTTTACGGAAACGCCGGCAGCCTCTATTCTCGCCGTTGCAATTCAGGATTTTTTGGATAAATAAGGATCACGTCCCCTCTTTCGGGGAGGGGCGACAGGGTGGTGCCGGATACGGGTCGGGGGTGTTTCAGGTCACCCCTTCCAGCTCCCTCTGAATGAGGGATGGGCGCCAACTTCCTCAAATTCTTTTCCTAAGAAGGCGCCTTCAGGATCCCGGCCTGCGCCGACACGGTAATCGGGGATGGCGGGGACAGCCCGCCCTATGCGACCGCGCCGGGATGACACGCTCTTCTAGTTATAAGGGTTCAGTCTGCTCCGGCGGCTTCGGTGCTTCTTCTTCCTGGTGCGCGAGGTGATTTTCCCAACGGGTTGACTCCCAAAGATTAATGAGACCTTTCGTGCGTGCCCCCATTACCGGATCATTATACGCGACGTCAAAGTCCTCCCAGCGTTCCAGGTCACTGAAAAATACTTTACGTGTTCGCAGGTCGAGAATGGTGCGGATTTCACCGTAAGAAACCGTGCCCACGAGCTGCGGAGCATCCAGAGAGCCGACGATCTGGAGAACAGGTTTTTGCGGGGAGTCCCACTGTTGGTTCGAAAAGCAACCGGATGCCAACTGCATAATAAGATCGGCCATATCCACCTGCCCGACAGCGCTCTTAACATCAATACCAGATTGATTGAAGATCATGGGGATTCGTGTTTGTGCCTCATCGAGAGCGTGGCCATGCCCGAGAAAGTGATCATCGAACAGGGATTCCCCGTGGTCCGCGACGATCACAACGAGAGTTTGCTCATAGACGCCGAGCTTCTTGAGGCGTTCGATTATTCGGCCTATTGCCTGGTCCGCTACGGAAACCGCATTCCAGTAGGTGGTTTCCAGCCAGTCCCGGTTGGTTTCGCTTATTTCGGAACGAGGGATAGGCCGCTCGCCGATAAGCACGGGCATGGACGGGTAGGAATAGGGGAAATGGGCGGCCTGAAGGTTGATGTAAAAGAACTGTGGTTGCTTCCAGTCAACATCCGATGACCTCTCAAAAAAAGCCTGCACTACCCGATCTTCACTTAATCTGAGGCTCCCCGAATCCTTGCTGGGATATACGCGATCCCGCAGGGCGGAACGAGCATCGAACAGGTGCCTATCCTTGTCGGCCATACCTGTTCTTGTTGCCACGTGACCGAAGGATTCATCCTGTCCTGAAATAAAAGAGAGGGAATAACCGGAGTCGCTCAGAAAATCAGCCAACCTGGTTCTTTCATAACCGGAGGCAAGGGAGCGATTTAACAGGGCGGTAAGGGACGTTGTCGTATAGCCGGTATGGCTGTATGCGTAGGGAACGGCACTGCCATTTTTTGCGATTGCGGCTATGTTGGGAGTGACGGGTTTTCCCTCATACTCGATCTCAAGCAAATCGCTTCTAGTGCTTTCCAGAACAATTAACAGGATATGGGATCCCTGTTTAGGTGATAGCAGCCGTAGCGGATCGAAGTTGTCCTCATTCCAGGCGAAATCCCCTCCATACCCATCTTCATCAATGTCATTCCCGGGTATATCAAGCGCCCCCGGGTAAACGGAGGGGTCGAGTGGGGCGGAATCAACGGGGAATGAAAATAGTCCATGGCCGTCCCTGTCGATGTCGGTAACTTCATCGAGAACAGAGCTGATTAATACATAAGAGGTCGTCTTGTTGAGTCCGTAGAGCAGAAAGAAATTGGAATTAACCAGTATGATCATGCCTATTGTGATGGAGCCTGTAACAGGGATCAGCCATCTTTTTCTGAACGGCAAGGGTCCGCTGGCAATAAAATAGCCGGCATTTGCGGAATTCCGGACAATTCTAAGACCTATCAGGAAGAGGAGAAACAACAAGAGACAGGCAATGACTATTATCGAGGATTCATTGGCGACATAGCGGATTGCGCTGGTAACGCTTCCTCCCCCAAGATTTTTTATGATCAGAAAATTGATCGTATCGTTGAAATAGGTAAGTACCTTATATTCCAAGGTCAGCCATACGCCCATTAACGATAAGCAGGAATATATAAATAGGTAGGAAGCAACCAGTAGTCGGGAACCCCGCCTTATCATAAAGGAAAACCAGATTGCGCCGAGCGCGCCGAAAAGCACCAGGTTCATCCAGAGAAAAATGGAAATGAATAACGTCCTGTCCATCCAGGATAGATAGGAATACGGTTGTAAAAATCCACCTGTGAAAATATCGTATTTTAGTTGCAGCAGGACAAACTCAGACAAAGCCGATAGGAGGACAACTATGAAGACCGACGACATATAAGCTGTTGTCGGCTTTGAAAACAGATTGCTGAAATTGTTCATGCTTGTTTTATCGTTAACAAGGAAAAGTTATTCCAATTATCGTCCGCCAAGAGCGATTTTCATAAATCCGGGAAAAGCCCGATGAAGAAACGCATCTATTTTAGCAATTAATAATGCTGTAATTACCGGGGTCACGATCCAAAACAGCCAGTAAGGGACGGCCGCAAGATATAATTTATATAGAAGCCAAAACGCAAACACAATAGGACCATGGACCAGGAATAAAAAAAAGCTGCGCTTGGATATGCTGGCTATCCAATATCCGAATTTCGTATCAGCTATCAGAGAGATGGCGGGCCATATAAGAAGGGGGGATATTATTCGAAGGTAATTCCTGTTCTCGACTTCAAAAAGGATTATCCCCAAACAGAACCCAATAAAAATTGAAAGAAGAACAATCCCATATTGGTCCAGCTTTCTCATATCCCATCGTAAAGTGCTGGCCAATCCGCCGGCATAAAATAGAATCGGCATGGTGTTTCTGATTACCAATGGTCCATCAAGGTCAAACCAGAAAATAGCAAATACGGCAATGAAACCAACATATGGCATATGCCTTATTGCCCAACCAAATATGGGGGACAATAAAGAAATAAGGAAGAGGTCTCTAAGGAAGGATAGAGGATAGTTGACGGGATCACTGGAAATACCGATGGTCGCATTAACCCAGGTAAACAGGTCGAAGGGGACGAGTTGTTCTGAGAAATCATGAATGTTCACCCCTTTCAACTGAATAATATATATGCATATTACAAGGGGGAGATTAAAGAGAATCAAAGGGACAAGAAGCGTTTTAATTTTCTTCTTTGCGAGAAGAGGAAGATTGATGTCCAGACGGCTGTTAAATAATAGATACCCGGAAATAAATGTAAGAACAGGAACGGAAGTTCGGAAAACGGCGTGCTGAAAGAAGGCCTTTACAGAATCAAAAAATGAAGGCCCCGTTTCCGGTAACGGGACGTAGGGCGGAATATGGAGCACGACGATACCAAATATCATGACATATCTGATAATCGCTATTCTTCTGCTTATGTCTTCTTCTATCATCGGTACATTTAATAAGGATATACTGAAGCTTCCACTCCCAACCAGAAAACGGGCAATAGGAACGGCGGTAAGGGAAAGCTTTCAGGTCATTTTCAGGACGGACAGGGTGCTATAATACTCCGGGCTTCGGCTATCATCATAGCACTATTACTTTTATATAGAGGTCAATAAGGCCGCCTTATTGAGACATCGGGAATTTCATAAGAATTACATGGAAAGCACCCCCACCAGAGTCCTGGTATTTTCAAGCCTGTTCCCAAACGCCGTTACTCCCAACGCCGGAGTATTCATACGGGAGCGTATGTACAGGGTGGGGGAAAGGATTCCGGTAACGGTAATATCTCCCAAGCCCTGGTTTCCCGGCCAGGGGCTGATACGACGCTTTCGTTCGCATTTTCGGCCACCGGTTCCAGCACGGGAACTGCAGGATGGAAATGAGGTATTGTTTCCCCGTTTTTTTTCCGTCCCGGGGGTCCTGAAATCCCTGGACGGCCTGTTCATGGCCCTTGGCAGTCTGCCCTCAGTACTGCGGTTGAAGAAGCAGAGTAAATTCGACGTTATTGACAGTCATTTCGCCTATCCGGACGGCTACGCGGCGACCCTGCTGGGAAAGTGGCTGGATATCCCGGTCACCATCACCCTGCGCGGGACGGAGGTTCCGCAGGCCGGGATGCTGCTCCATCGCCGGTTGCTGCTTAAGGCGTTGCAGCGGGCGGACAGGGTGATATCGGTATCGGACTCCCTCAAAAGACATATGGTCTCCCTCGGTGCGGATGCCGCCAAGATTCAGGTGGTCGGGAACGGCGTGGACACGCGGAAATTCAGTCCGATCCCCAAAGGCGATGCGAGACGACGATTGGGCCTGTCCGAATCGGACAAGGTGTTGATCTCGGTTGGGGGACTGGTTGAGCGGAAGGGGTTTCACCGGGTGATCGGGCTGTTGCCCGGGCTGCTTGAGAGGAATCCGGGTCTCAAATATCTCGTGGTCGGAGGGCCGAGCCCGGAAGGGGACTGGAGCGGGCGTCTACACAGACAGGTTGCGGATCTGAAGCTGGAGGATGTGGTACGATTTCTGGGCCCCGTTCCATCCGCGGAACTCAAAGTGCCGCTTTCCGCCGCCGATGTTTTCGTGTTGGCCACCAGCAACGAGGGCTGGGCAAATGTCTTCCTGGAAGCCATGGCCTGCGGTCTGCCGGTGATTACCACGGATGTGGGGGGTAACCGGGAGGTGGTGTGCCGAGAGGCGCTGGGGACGGTGGTGCCGTACTATGACGCGCCACGCCTGGAGGAGGCCCTGGACGATGCCCTCCGCAGACAGTGGGACCGTGAGGAGATCCTGGCGTACGCGGCGGAAAACTCCTGGGATACCCGGGTGGTGGTGCTTGAGCAGATATTTAAGGGACTCGCCGGGCACGGAAAGAACAACAAATGACCAGTTTATACACCAGACTCGTTTCCGGGCTCCTGTTTCCGCTGCATGAGCGGCTGAAAGGGCACGATACCGTTTCCGTCCGCAGGGGAATGGAGCGGAGCCAGTGGCTCGCGCCGGAGCGGCTGCGGGAACTCCAGGTCCGGAACCTGCACCGGTTTCTTGCCGATGTGGGTAGAAACGTCCCCTGTTACCGGGATCTGTTCCGGGAGAGGGGTTTCGATCCGTCGGCTATCAGCGGCCTGGAGGATCTCAGGCGGCTTCCGTTGGTGGGGAAGCCCTTCATTCGGGAAAACGAGGAACGGCTTAAGGCGGAGAACGCCGCGGGGTTGTCGCGCTTCAATACCGGGGGGTCCAGCGGGGAGCCCCTGATCTTCTATATAGGGAAGGAGCGGGTAAGCCATGACGTGGCGGCCAAATGGCGGGCCACACGCTGGTGGGGAGTGGATATCGGGGATCCGGAGATCGTGGTCTGGGGATCGCCCATCGAATTGGGTGCTCAGGACAGGGTCCGCCAGATCAGGGACAGGCTCATCCGCACGCGCCTGCTTCCCGCGTTTGAGATGTCGAAGGAGAAGCTCGATCGGTTTGTCGGGGAGATCCGTAAAGTGCGCCCGAAAATGCTGTTCGGGTACCCCTCGGCCCTGTCGTTGATTGCGTCCCATGCGGAGGCGCGCGGGATGGGAATGGACGACCTGGGGATAGAGGTCGCCTTCGTGACCTCGGAGCGCCTGTATGAGCATCAGAAAGAGAAGATCGAATCCGTTTTCGGGTGCCGGGTCGCAAACGGTTACGGTGGTCGGGATGCCGGCTTCATCGCCCACCAATGCCCGCAGGGCGGGATGCACATAACCGCGGAAGACATCATCGTCGAGATAATCGATAAAGAGGGTAATGCGGTTCCAAACGGGGAGCCCGGAGAGATCGTCGTAACCCATCTCGCCACATGGGATTTCCCGTTCATCCGTTACCGCACGGGTGATATAGGCATCCTGAGTGATGAGGTCTGTTCCTGCGGAAGGGGCCTTCCCTTGCTGCAGGAAATCCAGGGCCGGGCAACGGATTTTATCGTGGCCCGGGACGGGACTGTTCTACACGGGTTGGCGCTGATCTACGTTCTGCGGGATTTACCGGGTATCGAGGAGTTCAAGATCATTCAGGAGAGCCTGGAGGAAACCCGCGTGCAGATAGTACGGGGTGAGGGCTATCGGCAGGAATATGAAAGCCGGATACAGGAAGAGTTCAGGAAACGCCTGGGAAATGACGTTCGCATTGGCATTGAATACCTGCCGGAGATTAAGCCGGAGAAATCGGGCAAGTTCAGATATGTTCTTAGTAAGGTTGAATTAACTTAAGCTCAACATCTTGAGGAGAAAAGATGGGTTTAAAGATAGCATTTTTCGGCATCGCAGGTAGCAGTCGATATACTTACGCGGACGCAATTAATCATTGCGACGCGATGCCCCGATCTTCCGGTACAACCCTGGCTAACGTGCTCGAGCTTTATGAAAAGACGGGGAACAAGGGCAACATGATCCATGGCGAAGCCCCTACCCGCATTTTTCAGTTTGACCGTCAACGATCATGCTATATATCAGCCGAGTCTCTTATCGTGAATTCGGGATGGGGCGCGGAAGAAGTAGCAAAAGAATTAAGCAAAAAATTTGATCTGGTCGTATTTTCAACAGCGAATATGATTCGCGAAAACTTTGATCCAGGCGCCACAGCTGAAATACTTGAATCTCTTACCTGTGATTTTATGGTATTGGGAATGGGGATGCAGGATTCATTACCTCAATCCAGGGAATTGCTGCACCCAAATCTGGATTCACTACTTGATGTATGTAATCGAAAGGCTGTTATTTTCGGCGTTAGAGGAAAAAGAACAAAAGATTGGTTAGGGGCTGTAGGATTTGATAATGCCAAGGCCCTCGGATGTCCGAGCTTATATGTTTATCCGCACAATATATTAGGTATGGACGTTCCGGACGGTCGCCAGATCGGATCGGCATTAACTGGTGGATATATAAGCGCAAGGATTCCTAGATCGAGCGCAATCGTTAAGTTGTTTAAAGGAGAAAACGCTCACTACGTAATGCAGGACGAAGTGGATGTTCTCAAGGACTTGGAGGAATTAAGTAAATCGCAGAATCTCTATAATGACGCCACGGGGGAGATTGACAAGGATGTGATGGATAGCGTCTTTGAGAAGATACACTATAAGTTGTCACCGTTTAAGAGCTATCGCTGGTTTCAGGATCCCAATGCATGGAGAGTATTCGCGTCCGGGTTTGATGTCTACGTGGGAGATAGACTGCATGGCGGGATTGTCGCTCTTCAGGCGGGTGTTCCGTCAATCATGGTTGCGGAGGACCAGCGGGTAAGTGAAGTGGCTGAATACGTTGGACTGCCGGTGGTATCGATGGAAAACATAGAAGGAATGAAGTTAAGAGATGTTGTTACCGAGTATTTATCAGCCGATAGCATAAATTCATTTAAAGATCTGTACTATAAGCGTCTGCAGGAATTTGAAGATACCTTTAAGGATTTGGACCTTGCGTTTTCGGTGAATTCCCGCGGATTACGGGAAAGTTGTGGTATACGGAAAAAATCCAGATCGCAGGTGCGTGCCCGCCTGGGAATATTGCAGCATGTATTGAGAAAAATTATGCGATGAGAATGATCCTAATAAATTGGTACGCAGTATCGGCGGATTCAGTAAGTATAAATTGCCTATAGCGGATATAAGTGAGTAAGGCCAATGAAGGTATCCGCCGTCATACCAACCTATAACAGTGCAGATTTCATTGTAGATGCAATAAAGAGCATCCAGAACCAGACATGCCCTGTCGATGAAATAATAGTGGTGGATGACGGCTCGGCGGATAATACACAACAGATAGTGCGCTCCCTGGGTGAGGGTGTTCGTTATATTAGGCAATCTAATAAAGGCCCGTCAGCTGCAAGAAATACCGGTATACAGGCAGCGCAAGGCGACTGGATAGCGTTTCTGGATGCCGACGATGTCTGGGTTAATCAAAAGCAGGAGATCCAGATCAATGCATTGAATTACGCTCCTGAATTGAAACTGATTGCAGGAGATATGTCGGAGGTTGACGGCAGTAACAGCATTGTCGAAAGATCCGTATTAAATAAGCATGGATTACTGGATGGTATGACTGCCCTTGGAGGGCGCCCGATGCCTGACGCATTTATCATGCTTGTGAATAAGAACTTTATTCCAACGGGGACAGTCCTGGTGAACAAGGATGTTCTCATGGAAGCCGGGCTATTTAATGAGAATATTCGTTATGGAGAAGATCTGGAGTTGTGGGCGAAAATCTCATGTAAACACGCAATAACATGTTTACCTGATCAGCTGATGGTAAGGCGTCAGCATGCTAATAACAGCACGAAGCAGACTGAAGCAATGCTGAAAGACATGGTAAATGTTATGCGTTCGTTAGGAGCGTATTCGAAAAAATGTAACTCGCCTGATTTTAGTCCGAATAGATACATTGCAGACGCCTATTTCGATTTGGGGTATTGGTATTTTTGTGGCGGACGGCTTTATGATGCCAGGCGTGAATATTGGTCCAGTATAAAGCGGCATCCGACATACAAAGGTATTAAATCCATGCTGATTAGTCTGCTGCCTGCGAAACTTATAAATACTTTAAGAAAACATAGATAAGCATTGTGAATAGTTCTAAAAATAAGCGCGTACTTTACGTTGAGAATGGAATAGGTTACGGGGGGGCAATCATTTGTTTAAGGCACTTGGTTAGAAATCTCGATCGTTCGGCCTATACGCCAATGGTTGTTACTGGAAGAACGGGTCCGCAATACAGGGAAATAGCGGATGAGGCGTATTGGAAGTATATTCCGGACAGATTGGTAGACGTTGTCAGTTTAAAGCAAAAGATTGATCGCGCTCAATGGATGAATAGTGTGCCCGGGTTGCGTTTTATTGTGAATCAGATCCTGGCGCGGATGGACGATGTATTTAATTTTTTGCCGTTTTTCTTCCGCCTGTTATGGGCTGCGATCAGGTTCAACGCGGACATAGTACACGCGAATAACGAACCGTTATGCAACCGCGCGGCATTATTGGTAGGGAAAATATTGAAAATACCAACTGTCTGTCATGTACGGGGTACCCAAGACGGCTCGAGAGCCATGCGATTTGCATATAAGCTCGTTGATCACTTTATTCCCGTTTCCAATTGGGTTTCTGACAGTATTCAAAAAATACTGGATATTCCGGAGAATAAGATATCAGTGGTATATGATGGACTGGAACTCGATACACTAGATATCAATGCTGATGGTAATGTATTTCGAGAGAAGTATGGTATTCCGGAGGATTGTTTTGCTGTAGGTCTGGTCGGGCTGTTAATACCATGGAAAGGTCAGGAAGTGTTTATAGATGCGGCCAAATTACTTAGATCGAAGATACCTGATTTGAAAATGGTCATTGTTGGTGGAACGCCGGATGACTGTGAATCATATGAAGATATGCTTCGTAACAGGGTTAAGCAGGAGGAGCTGGAAGATCTTGTGTTGTTTACCGGTCATATTGCAGATATGCCGCCCGCATATAATGGACTGGATATAGTGGTGTCGGCGTCTACGAGCCCTGAGCCGCTGGGAACAGTGGTAATAGAATCAATGGTCATGGCGCGACCTCTTATTGGGCCGAATCACGGCGGCGCTGCAGAAATGATGATTCATGATAAAACCGGGTTGTTGTTTAAACATGGCGAAGCAGGTTCACTTGCGGAACAGATAGAGAGATTCTACTCGGATGAGACGCTAAGGCGGACTCTTGCTAAAAATGCGAGAGATCATGCGTTGGCGACATTTTCGGTGGCGCGGCATGCCGAAGGTGTTCAGGCTGTATATGAGTCACTATTAAATAGCTAGGCGGGTTGGTTCTGTTGAGACTGATCCTGCAGTCCGGCTGGAAACATCCGGACATATAGAATAAATACAGGTCCGATGGGATCTCAAGGAAAATCGGATGAATAAAGATACCGTTTCAGTAATTCTTACCGTTCTGAACGAAGGGGAGGGCCTCAGGGAGTTGCTGGAAGCGTTATTACATCAAACGTTGCGGGCAGACGAGATAGTAGTTGTCGATGGCGGGTCCAGTGATCACACCATCGAGATATTGAATGAATACGCGCAAGGTGATGAACGGCTGAAGGTATTCGTGGAAGAGGGCGTGAACATCGCCCGGGGGCGTAATATCGCTATAGATAAATCTTCAGGATCAGTAATCGCGGTAACCGATGGTGGCTGCAGGCCAGAGAAGGATTGGCTTGAAAAATTGCTGGAGCCTTTTAGGGCGGATCCTGGAATCAAGGCGGCAGCGGGAATATTCGAAATAGATTACAGAAACGATTTTGAGTTCTTTAGCGGCGCATTGTGTACGCCGAAGGATGCGGGGGACGAACATACCAGGCGCTTTTACGGCCGTAATTCGGCTTTTAGGAAAGATGCCTGGAAGGCGGTGGGGGGATATCCCGAGTGGTTGTATACAGGCGAAGATACTCTTTTTGCGGAGCAGTTCCTCAGATCGGGATTTCGGATAGCGTATGCGCCAGACGCAATAGTTTCATGGAGGCCGAGACCCAGTCTTCGAAAAGTGATAAAGATGTTTTTTCTATACGGAAGAGGTAACGGTCGGATAGAGAACGGCAATCTAAAAGGGTCCATATACTGGTTGCGTTATCACTTATTGTGGATGGTGTTGCTATTAACGGGGATTATATTTCCCTGGGCATGGCTGCCGGCTTTGGGTGTATTCCTGTATCTCTATCTACAGATGGTGCCGCCGGTTTTAAGGGAAATGCGAAAAGAAACCGATCGTACATCACGCGAGTTCTGGGTGCCGGTAATAGTGTTCTGCCGTAATATCTCCACAAACCTCGGATATCTATTCGGTACCTGGGAGTTAAAAACAAATCCACTATTCCTGCGCGAACTGGAGAAATATAGAGCGGTAAGCGAAAGTGCCTCCGCCGTCGGTAGTTGATATATAAGGTGAATACGGTTATCGGAATAATACCTTTCCCGTCCAAAAACTTGTGGCATCAAACAGGCGTTTGTAACAGCATGGAGATTTTCAAGGTGTCAGTAATTTTTACATCCTGATACTTTTGCTTGGGAATTGTTCCCTCTAACTGTTTGATAAACCGGATTACCTTAAGAGTGATAATATTTTGAGCCTGTCAGGAATTTTGTGTTTGTGAGCCATACTATACCTCGAAAAGGAGGGAACAAGTATGGCAAAGAAGAAAACCCCGGCGTTTAGCGCCGAACTCCTGGATGAACTCCTGGACGGCCAGGATCCGTCAACAGTC
>JBNKCX010000024.1:0-47218 GCA_050287965.1 Sedimenticolaceae bacterium | reverse complement strand
AGCCCGAAGGGGACCGACAGGGACGTCGGTCCTGTCCATCGGGGCAGGGATGCCCCGTATGGACAGCCCCGCTTAAGACGAGAAGCGCAGAGCACCCGCGCAGCGGGCGGGGACGTGGGGCGGTTTTTCTTTGGTACCTTTCTTTTGAGCGCTCAAAAGAAAGGTACTTGCAGCCCTTGCAGAAAGGAGAACAAAAGAAACCTGAAGTCTGCGGGCTGCAACACTGGCTACCGGATATTAATAATCCGCAGCAAACGGACCACGAAACTTGTTACCGATAGTACGATAATCAGGAGCGACTAGAGGGCTATAGGCTGCGAAACTAACTGCCGGACTGGAAAGCCCGAAGCAGACGGGTCACGAAACTGATTACCGATAGTTAAAAACAAGTCCAGGCCAGGGGCCTTGCCCTCACCTTACGCCCAAAAAAAACGCCCCCTCTTGAGGGGGCGTTTCTAGTACTGCCGGATTGATCGATGATCAGAGGCTGTAGTACATGTCGAACTCCACCGGGTGGGTGGTCATACGCATGCGGGTTACCTCATCCATCTTCAGATCGATGTAGCCGTCGATCATATCGTCGGTAAACACACCGCCCGCGGTCAGGAAGCTGCGATCCGCATCCAGACACTCCAGGGCCTGATCCAGAGAGTGACAGACCGTCGGGATACCCTTCAGCTCTTCGGCCGGCAGGTCGTAGAGATCCTTATCCATGGCATCACCCGGGTGGATCTTGTTCTGAATACCGTCAAGACCGGCCATCAGCAAGGCGGCAAACGTCAGGTAGGGATTGCCGGCGGAGTCGGGGAAACGCACCTCGATACGACGCGCCTTCGGGCTGGAGACCCAGGGAATACGCACCGACGCGGAACGGTTACGGGCGGAATAGGCCAGCAGCACCGGCGCTTCGAAACCCGGCACCAGACGCTTGTAGCTGTTGGTGCTGGCGTTGGTCAGCGCATTCAGGGCGCGAGCGTGTTTGAAGACACCACCGATATAATACAGAGCGGTTTCGGAAAGGCCGCCGTACAGGTCACCGGCGAAGATATTTTCGCCGCCCTTGGCGATGGACTGATGAACATGCATACCGGAACCGTTGTCACCCACCAGCGGCTTGGGCATAAAGGTGGCGGTCTTGCCGTAGGCGTGGGCCACGTTGTGCACGCAGTACTTAAGGATCATGTTCATGTCGGCGCGACGCACCAGGGTATCGAACACGGTTCCGATCTCACACTGACCGGCGGTGGCCACCTCGTGGTGATGCACCTCAGTAACGACGCCCATCTCTTCCATGGCCAGACACATGGCGGCACGGATGTCGTTCAGTGAGTCAACCGGCGGAACCGGGAAATAACCGCCCTTCAGACCGGGACGATGACCGATGTTGCCGTCTTCGTAGACCCGCTCGGAGTTCCACTCGGCCTCTTCAGAGTCGACCTTATAAAAGGCTCCACTCATGTCGGCACCCCAACGGACGTCATCCAGCACGAAAAACTCCGGCTCGGGACCAAAGTAAGCGGTGTCACCGATACCGGTGGATTTCAGATAGGCCTCGGCGCGCTTAGCCACGGAACGGGGATCACGCTCATAGCCTTCCATGGTGGAGGGCTCAAGGATGTCGCAGCGGATATTGAGGGTCACCTCGTCTGCAAAGGGGTCGATGACGGCGGTATCGGCTTCCGGCATCAGCACCATATCGGACTCGTTAATGCCCTTCCAGCCGGCGATGGAGGAGCCGTCGAACATCTTGCCGTCGGTGAACATGTCTTCGTCCACCGCGTGCGCCGGCATCGAAACATGCTGTTCCTTGCCGCGGGTATCAGTAAAGCGCAAGTCGACGAATTTCACGTCTTTATCTTTGATCATTTTCAGGATGTTCGAGGCCATCTTTTAGGTTCTCCGACTCTAATGTATAGATATGTAAGAAATTAGGGCCCGCCACAAAATTGGGCGGATCAGGTTCCGATTTTACGGTATCTTCCGCGGTGGAAAATTACGG
This sequence comes from Sedimenticolaceae bacterium, assembly GCA_050287965.1. Lineage (GTDB taxonomy): Bacteria > Pseudomonadota > Gammaproteobacteria > Chromatiales > Chromatiaceae > CBFDBF01. The sequence goes on along the minus strand of JBNKCX010000024.1, from coordinate 45,219 downwards.
ACTGTTTTAGCAGAATCCATGCCAGGCGAAAAGCAGATATTGTCCTTTAACTTTAAAACCCTCTGGGTAGCTTGGGAGCGAAAATAATTCCGCCGCCAAAACAACGGGTTAAGAGGCTCATTGGACACCTGCGGGGTGCCGGATACAAGGCCTTGATATAACCTCGATTTAAAGCTCAATCGAATCCACAATCTCCGGTGGAAGAGTTGCGCACAATAACGGTGCGTCATATTCCTCAACGCACCATAATAGGGCGCTACGAAAAATAGAGCCTTACCCTCCCAAATGCCTTTAGTCCTTCCAGGCCCCTGCTCATTGCCTCAAGCAGCGCCGTCCTCTCCGTTTCGCCCCGATAGCAGGTAATAGGAAAATAGACATCCACGTGGATTCTCCCGTCCAGATAGTGGAGCAGTATACGCTCCCGCTGTTCCGATCCCGGAATATCCCGCCACCGTTCCTGCAACATCGCGAGGGCTTCCTCACGCAAGGGCAAATCCTTACAAGGCGCGGCCTTCTCGTCGTCTTCTGCATCGATATGTACGGTAACGTCAGCGATCTCGTCGAACTCACGAATGAGGGCGTCTATCACCGCCTGGCTGATCTGATGCCCTTCGGTAACGCTCAACCAGGGATCCACAAGCACATGGACATCGACGCTCGCCTGGCCGCCCGAACTACGGGTGCGCAGCATATGCAGGTCGTTCACCCCCCCGATGGAGGTAATGGTCGCGGTAATCTTCTCCACCCGCTCCTCCTCCAGACTGGTGTCTACCAGCTCATGGAAGGCCGACTGCCCCAGATCCCATCCAATGCGCGCGATCATCAGGCCCACAACCACCGCCGCAATGGCGTCCAGATAAGGAAGTCCTGCCAGGGTGCCCGCGACACCGACAAACACCGCCACGGATGAGACCGCATCGGAACGGTGGTGCCAGGCATTGGCCTTGAGCATCTCGGAACGGGTGCGCCGGGCGGCCCTTATCGTATAGTGATAGAGCAACTCCTTGGCGACTATGGATACCAAAGCCACCACCAGTGCCAAAACGGTCGGGTGCAGAAGCCGTTCCGGGGCGAACAGCCTGTCCACCGCGTCCCAGATGATGCCAACCGCCACCAGGATCAATAACCCCCCCAGGGCGAGAGTGGCGGCGGTCTCGAACCGGCCGTGACCGTAGGGATGTTTCAGATCCGGTTCCTGGTGGGCATGATGGGCCGCGGCGTAAACCACGCCGTCGGACACCAGGTCCGAGAGGGAGTGCAGGCCGTCCGCGATCAGGGCGTAGGATTGCGCGATAATGCCGAAGGCGACCTTCGCCACGGACAACACCAGATTAATAACGGCGCCCACCAGGGTGACCCGTTTGGACACCGCCATACGGGTCTCTCTATCCGTGTATATGATCCGGTCGTGATAAGCGCCCATCAGTCATTACCCTCGCATACCTGCAGGAGCACATAGTACAACCCCCCATCGGTGCGCGTCTCCAGAAGCCGGTGGCCGTTGATGCGGCACCAGGCCGGGATATCGTTCATAGCTCCGGGGTCGGTACAGACCGCCTCCAGTTCATCCCCCGGCACCAGTTCCTTTACCCGATCCTGTACGCGGATCACCGGCATCGGACAGAGCAGATTACGGCAGTCCAGTTCCACCCGGCTCATATCATCCACTCCTGGGGTATCTCGTGGGGAGAAGCGGGTTTCACGGTGAGGGTGCGTACGTCCCCCTCCCGGTCGCGCAGCTCCAGCTCCACCCGGTCCGCGTCCCGTCCCTTACTGTAACGGGCGACAATTCGGGCGGCCAGTTCAACCTCGTCGTCACTGACGTCACCATCTATAAGGGCCAGCGGCCCGGGATGACTTACGGTCTCCATACTGAGAAAGCGGTTACGGTAACCCTGCAGAAACCGCCCCTCTCCCTCTTCACGTGAGATGATCAGCTTGAAATGGGGGCGGGGCCGCAGATGCCGCCCCACCTTGAGCAGCATGATGTCATCCATATCATATTCACGGCTGCCGCGGGCCTGCCACAGATCGGCCAGTTTGTGGGAGTACTGTTCATCGGTGAGGAAACAGCAGCCGCCGGCGGGTTGCGCATAGTCTTCAATCCCGTATTGCGCCGCCAGCGCCATCTGCGGTTTGCGGGTGCGGCCGCTGAAATCATAAAGCCGCTCCCGATCCACCCAGCCTTCCCGTTCCGGACGGGTCGGCGGCAGATTCTTTGCGCAAAGGGGCCTTAGCAGCAGGTCATCCGCCCCGGAATGCTTCGACACCACCGGCATGGTGTCCTTGCGTTGGGACATGGGTCGCTGACCCACCACCTCGCCGGTGATGATGAAATCGAAGCCGTTCTCCCGGATCCACTGCAACGCCTTCTTCACCATGAAGATCTTGCAATCCAGGCAGGGATTCAGGTTGGCGCCGTAACCGTATTTGGGGTTAAGAAGCACCTCCTTGTACTCCTCCACGATATCGACAATATGCAGCTTCATCCCCAGTTGTTCCGCCACCCACAAGGCGTTGTTGCGCTTGGGCCTGGCCTGGTCCTTCCTGCGAATGGCGTGAGTATGCCCCTCCACGCAGAAACCGGTGTAGAAATTGATCCCCTCCACATGCACGCCCTGCTCCTGGATCACCCTGGCCGCCAGAAGAGAGTCAAGCCCCCCGGAGATGAGGGCGATAGCCTTGCGCTGCTGGGACATATAAAGACACCACGATAAAAAGGAGGGAGATTATACGCCATAGGGCCGCGCCGGTCAGGGCGGGCGGCGACGGAAAGAGGGCCTAATGCTAACGGGGTTCCAGACGCATCAGTCTGCCGGCGGGGTCGTCGGTCAACAGATAGAGATACCCGTCCGGCCCGTTCCGTACATCACGAATCCGTCCGATCCGACCCCGCAGATACCGCTGCTCCATCACCACCCGGTCGCCCCGGAGTTCCAGTCGCACCAGCAGCTGAAATTTCAGCGCCCCGACGAAAAGGTTGCCGCGCCAGGCCGGAAACCGGTCGCCGGTATAGAACGCCATCCCGGAGGGTGCGATGGAGGGCACCCAGTAGTGAATCGGCTGTACCATCCCTTCCTTGTGCGTCCCTTCGCCGATATCCCAGCCGGTGCCGTACTCCTTGCCGAAGGTGATAACGGGCCAACCGTAATTGGCGCCGGCGGAGATAATATTCAGTTCGTCACCCCCCTGGGGGCCGTGTTCATGGATCCAGAGGACCCCGGTGTCCGGATGCAGGGCGGCACCCTGGGGATTGCGGTGACCGTAGCTGTAGATCTCCGGTCGCGCGCCGGACACGCCCACGAACGGATTGTCGGCGGGTATCCGGCCGTCGTCATGCAGCCGGATGACGGAGCCGGCGGTATCCCCGAGATCCTGCGCGCGTTCCCGGTCCCCGCGCTCTCCCGCGGTTATAAAAAGATATCCTTTGTTATCGAACACCAGGCGCGAACCGAAATGGCGGCCGCCCCGGCTCTTGGGTGAGACCCGGAACAGCAGTTGCTGATTCACCAGACGATGGCCGTCCAGCCTCCCCCGCATGACCTCGGTGCCGACTCCACCCGGACCGGCGGCGGCGTAGGAAAGATAGATCCACCCGTTGTCGGGATATTCCGGGTGCAGGGCCACGTCCAGCAGGCCGCCCTGTCCGGTGGCCGCAATCTCCGGAAGTCCGCCGATGGGTGCCGGATCCAGTTTCCCTTCCACCACCAGCCGCAGACGACCCGGCCGTTCCGTCACCAGGATCCTGCCGTCCGGGAGAAAAGCCATGCCCCAGGGGTATTCCAGACCCTCCGTAACGGTGACCACCTTGAAGGGCTCATCCGCATCGGCCGCAGGGGTCTCTACGGCGAAGCAAAGCAGGAAACCCACGAGGCTGAGAAACAAAGGGTGACGGGAACAGGGTTTCAACAATGCGGCAAATCCATTGAAGGTAGATAAATAAATATAGTAGCCGTTAAAGGAAATGCCGTTCTTCTGCGGAAAATGGCCGTTTTCCCAACACGCCTCCCGGTATCTCTCGAGGAATAATTGCATTAACCTCGGACACTAGGTTATTGACCTGTCTACAGGTTCAGGGTCGAGAATCGCCCCGTCATGAACGGAGGGCCTTGTCATGCTGACGGTAACTCAACTGGCCGATGCGGCCGGAATTTCCCGCTCCACACTGCTTTATTACGAGCGCCGGGGACTGCTGCAGCCCACCCACCGCGGTGCCAACGGCTATCGCCGCTACGCCCCCGCGCAGCTGGAGCGGTTGCGGCAGATCGTCTCTTATCGTCACCTGGGCATACCGGTCGCGGAGATAGGCAAGCTGTTCGATCACGACACCAACAGTTCACGCCAGCAGATCCTGCAACAGCAGTTTATGCGCCTGGAGCAGGAGATCGCCGCCCTGCAGAAGCAGCAGCGGGCCATCGTGGACATGCTTGAAACACCTGAACTTGGAGAAACGACCATGGTAAGTAAAGAACGCTGGGTAGAGATCATGCGGGCCGCGGGCCTCAATGACGACGACATGCACAACTGGCATCGCCAATTCGAGAGCATGGAGCCCGAAGGGCATCGGGAGTTCCTGCAATCGCTGGGTATCGATCAGGAAGAAATCGGCCGGATCAGGGAGTGGTCGCGGGCCTGATCACCCCGCTAGCCTTCTGCCTCCCGTTCCGGCGGGGCAGAAGGGGAATCCCCGGTTTTTCCCGGGCGCAATCGCCGCAATAACGGGAAAAATCTGACATAACCCTGTTTACCGAGGAAATACATGAAAATAACGGGTAGAACAAACAGGATTTGAAACAGCGTCCTTAACATTATCTCCTGGACGGACGAATCCTTAAAGCTGTTTATCCCCGTTTCGAAGTAGACCCAGCCGATCAAATAGTTGATATAGATCGGCCGTATCAGTAGCACTGCGCCGGCAATGACCGGCAGAAAGACCAACATGGGTTCTGTAACCTTATTTCGATAAAGATAATTGATCGCGCCGACAAACAGAAAGATGCCGATAAAGATACTCACGTATCGATACGGAATATGCAGCAGCGCTGCCGCAAACAATACCCAGACTAGCGCCCAAAGAAACGGGGTCCAGGAGCGGGATTTCAAAGAAACTGCCGCGCCCGAAATGATGACAACCGCGGAAACCTGGATAAATGGCTCCGCAATAAACAACATCATCGGCATATCCATTTCTATCAGGGTCACGGATGCGGCGTACACTCCTAACGTGAGATAGAGGAACAGGAGCTTCAGAAAGAAGTGGAAGGCATGTTTGAGCATGTTTTTGTGCTTAATGTATCCGTATCAAATCGGCGCCCGGTACAGATTGAATCTCAAGTCAATCGGCTATGCTGGGTCTTCATCGCCTCTGTCATCTCCTTGCTTACCGGCCGTCTCCTTTAGAAACCAGTAGACACCCAGAGTCGTGAACGGCAGCAGAAAGAGGCCGTAAGACCATGGGACAAATAGAACCATTACAGTCTTAGCAAACCCAAAACCGGCTGTCGTGTAGGTGCGCTCCCCGAGCTGCGTTAAAAAACTGGCCAGCAACAATTGCAACAAGGCAGCCGATGCCAGACATAGAATGATTACAGTAATTTTTTTTGTGATTTCCATTTATCCAAATGGCGCTCGCGGAATCCCCTTATTATCCCCGAGGCGCTGTTTACCACGCTCTATAGATAGACTCTATTCATTTTTGTCTTCCTGCTCCGTGAACTCCTTGAACAAGGTCTGGCCTTTATCTTTCAGGCTATCGAGATTCAAATAGCCTTTGGCCTTTTCGAAGGTTTGTTCCAACTCGGAAAATCGCGTCATGATCCATCTGCCCTGTTCGGTCTTTTCCAGAAGCTGCATCCACTGGATTTCGCCCGCGTAGGACATGGCATAACTCCATCCCAGCTTGTACATAATGACCCTGTCGGTGAGAAAATTCAGGGCACTGTCCGGATCCCGGTTTTGGATATGTTCCTTCGCCTCGGCTATCAGCTCTTTCTCCTTATCGCTCATGAACGGACTTTCTTCCAGTCTGGCCAAAGAGGCGACGGCCTTCTCTTTTTCGTCATTACGGATGTATACATAACTCTCACCCATCCAGACCAACTCGTTATCGACTCCCAACGCACGAAAATCCGCCAGCGCCGCATCGATATCGTTAATCGCCTTTTCACTCAGGTCATCATCACCGGATTGATGCCTGGAAAATCCCCTGAGCAGATATGAGCAGGCCCGGGTGGCCAATTTCACCTGTTGCCGGGGCGAAACATCCTCGACCTGCGCACCGACCAATAGCGCCTCAATGTCCCTGTTCAGGGAAAAATTCGGATCGTTTGCCTCGGCGATTGCCTGAGTGAAAGCTTCGTCCGCGAGGTAGTACCACTGATTGCGCAAATGATCGATTCCCTTGTGCAGATTCGCCGCCACGCGATAATCGGAGGTCGCCAGATCCTGTGGGTGCACCCGATCCAGCTCGTAGGTCTTCCAGGAGCCGTGCCCGAAGCGGGATTCCATGACCAGGGCGAACAGCCAGTGCTCCATGGAACTGTTCCAGTTCTCCGGGATTTCGATCGGCTCCGTCTGCAGGACACGACTGCTGTGGTGAACAATTTCAATGAAGGTGAGATAGGAATCCTCGTCAATATTCTCCAGGTTGTCCGCCAATGAATACAACTCCCGAGCCAACTCCATAAACCCCTTTGCAGAAAGTCCCTTCTCCTCCTCATTCTCCACATCCCGAAAAAAACTTTCCCAGTCGTAAATTCGGCTTAAATGCTTTCCCAAATTCAGGTCTTCCTGCTGTTGGCGTTTGATGCCCGCAAAATCGATCTCCTCGGTATTCTCATCAATCGGGATCGAGCGAATTGAAATCTTTGCCCCCTTCCAGTAGGTAACAAACAATCCATCAAGGATCTCTTTCCGCTCAGCCCGGTCTTTCTCTATGCCTTTTTCCGAATCAAACAACCCGCACCCTGACAAAGAAAGGAGAAGAGCAAGCATTGGTATAACCCAGGACTTAACAGCAATGTTTTTATTCTTATTCATGGCTCCATCATCTTTTTGACAGCACGACTAAGACGAAAATGCGGATCTGCGGCTCCTTACATATAACGACTAGACGGCTTCACTCTTAAGTTCATCCGACGCGGTAAAAAATATCATCATCAGGGCAAAACTCGACACCAACCCGATCGGCAAGGCCAGCAAGAACAGGATCACTGACGCCAAACACACACCCAAAAGTATATTTGTCCAGGCATATAGCCGCAGATATTTGAAATTGGCATTAATCGCGAGCAGCCTTTTACCAAACAAGGCGATGATAACCCCGAACACAACCATTAATATGAAATATACCAAAGTAGCCATCCCGGGCATGTCGTCCGCACGATTTGACATAAAGAACGAATCAACGACCATTATGAGAGATAAGATTATCAGTATGATTATATGAGCATTTACCCTGGGATAGTTAAAGCGCAGGTTCAGAAACAGCTTGAACATCACCAACAGGTAAACAAAAAGCAAAGTGCTGATTAGATCAAGAATCAGAGAGAGCATGAAATATATTTCCGATTCGCCGTCAGCGGCGCTATAAAAGGATGTCACGATAACAGGAAGCCCCACCAGGATATGCATAAGCGCCACCCAGCCTATACGCTTTAATTTTGTTCTCGTTAAAGGGCCTGTTAAATACTTCTCCGGCAACTCCTCTTTTACCAGCAAATCAGAAGCGGGTGGATCGTATATGGAGCCTATGTCACTCATGATTCCCTCTCTCTATTATTATTCAAAGATAGAAGATTGCATAAACCCACTATAGAGCGCCCTGGACGATCGGATTATATTTTTCCTTTCTTCTGCAGCCCCTCAAACTGCTTTCTCGCCACATAGCCATAAGTCAGATAGAGGGCGCCCACGTAGAATACCGAGAGAAAAACTATCACTACGATCAGTATCACAACGTTAATGGATTTGACTATCTCCATAAGTTCGCCGCCTTCGCCGGAAAGAACCACAAAGACGCCGACGAGAATCAATGACACGATCCACGATGCCAAATATGACAGCCATACAAGCTTCGTTTTTTCCGAGGGATTGGGGATACGCTTATTATCCTGAATAAACCTGGAAACAGCCGCTACGCCTGCGCCCATGAGTGCGCCGATGGTTGCGCCCGAATTGGACTCTACGTCCAGAAGAAAGAACAATATGTCCAATCCAACGAGCAGCCCCAGATTCACCAAACCGAATATTAATACGTATTTTCCTATACCGACATCCTGCTCCATTTTATGTTTCCCCCAATTTATTGAATAGTTGACGCTATAGCTCAAAGATCAATTTCCCGGCCACCGCAAATATAGTAACGATCAAAACGCCACGTCCGCTCGTCATCGCCGCTTGTGAGGCGATGAAAAATCGGTACGTTTGTAATGGGGTTCATTATGGCGAAAACCCCATAAACACGGTTACAGCGTGGAGCAGGATATTTTCCATTCTATGTACACAACTTATGCGGCTTAAGGAATCTGCGCCCTTCAACGCTCCTGTTTTTCTAGCGAGCGCATTTGGTAATAAGGATCGCGGTTACAACAGTCGTGGAAACAAAAATAACAAAAGCCCGTATAATTCTAATGAAAACCATGATGTTAAGCTTTTTCAGACATTGAGTTGTTAAAAGACGTCATTTAACTTCACCGCCCGGCTCTATTGCCAAAGAAGAAAAGCTCATATTGCTTTTCTGGCTTTTGTCTTTGATATAGATTTCGATATCGCCGATACCCGGCTCGCCTTCCCAATTACTTGAAATATGGAAGTGCTGATCATTATCGTCCTTGATATTTTGCAAAAGCAAAATAAACTGATCGACTTCTTCATTGCTAAGCCCGATGGAAATGCCCTGCCATCCCTCTTGCCATTGTTTCGTTTCAGCGATCATGCTTTTTTCCTTTCAGCGTAACGCCTTCGCCGGAGACTGTGACGGTAAATTTCTTTTTATCAATACAGCTTATATCAAAAGCATCGCCAACACCTTTTTCTGCCATTGCTATTGAGCTAGCAAGAACTGGCGCGAAAGTAGGTGGAATATTTTTCACTTTTACTCCTTGGCAGTTGGCGGTATGTTATTTGGGCGGCACAAATATCACGCTATGACACCGGCATGAGTATTGTGATATGCCGCGAAACGTACGATTTGGTTTCTATGGCCTCGGCCCCACCCCGAGCGGCGTATCTGGAGGTTCGGAGTGCCCCTCTACCGATCGCCGCAGGAAGCTTTTCGCCGGGTAGCGCCGCGCCGAGGGTATAAGTTCCTTGCCCGCGCGTTGCGATAACGGTTTTCCTGAATACGGGGTCGAACAGGTGGGTTCGTTCGCACAGAGACGAGTGGGGGACGGCCGGTCGGCGGTAGTCGCCGATCGACGGTAAATATACCGCGTGTTTATCATCCATGTACGGCCACCTTTCGGATGGGTTTCCAGCAGTCTACCGCCCTTCCGTGCCGAAAAGAAGGTACGCCCTGTTCTACCGAGCACCGGGCCCCCCGGATCTGAAGGCTTCGTTCCGGACCGAGCGTAGCGAAGATCCGGAATTCAGCGCCGAGTCCCGGTTCAGCCGTGGATGTTAGCCACCTCCCTCACCAGAGGATATACTTACGCGCTTGTAACGCTTACTCATTAATATATACGCCAAGGTCTAACGCGCGATTATGTCCACCGAAACGCCGGCCCCGGAATCCACCTTTCAGGGGCTTATTTTTGCACTGGAACAGTACTGGGCCAAACAGGGCTGCGTCATTCTGCAGCCCTACGATATGGAAATGGGGGCCGGTACCTTCCATACCGCCACCTTTCTGCGCTCCATCGGCCCGGAGCCCTGGAACGCCGCCTATGTGCAGCCCTCCCGGCGCCCCACCGACGGCCGCTACGGGGAGAATCCGAACCGTCTGCAGCACTATTATCAGTATCAGGTGGTGATGAAGCCCAACCCCCTCAACATCCAGGAGCTCTACCTCGGCTCCCTGGAGATGCTGGGGCTCGACACCAAAATCCATGACATTCGGTTCGTGGAGGACAACTGGGAGTCCCCCACCCTCGGGGCCTGGGGCCTGGGCTGGGAGGTGTGGCTCAACGGCATGGAAGTGACCCAGTTCACCTACTTTCAGCAGGTTGGGGGCCTCGACTGCCGACCGGTGACCGGTGAGATCACCTACGGTCTGGAGCGCATCGCCATGTATCTTCAGGGGGTGGAAAGCGTGTTCGACCTGGTCTGGACCAACGGTCCTCAGGGGGCGGTCACTTACGGTGATGTGTTCCACCAGAACGAGGTGGAACAGTCGGCCTACAACTTTGAGCATGCGGACGTGGATTACCTGTTCGGCTTCTTTGATCAGTGCGAAAAGGAGAGCGGTAAGCTCATAGAGCTGGGTTTGCCCCTGCCGGCTTACGAACAGGTGCTGAAGGCCTCCCACGCCTTTAATCTGCTGGACGCCCGGCATGCCATATCGGTTACGGAACGGCAGCGTTATATCCTGCGGGTACGCACCCTGGCCCGGGCGGTGGCCCAGGCCTACTACGACGCCCGGGAGAAACTGGGTTTTCCCATGCTGAAAGAAGCCCAGGAGGTGGACCATGGGTGATCGCGCCACCCTGCTGTTCGAACTCGGTACCGAGGAACTGCCCCCCAAGGCACTGAAACGGCTCTCCGACGCCCTCTCGGATCATTTCCTCGCCGGCCTGCTTCAGGCCGGGCTCGAGCACGGCGAGGTCAAAACCTTTGCCACGCCACGCCGCCTGGCCCTACAGATCCAGGATTGCGTGCTGCAGCAGCCGACCCGGCAGATCGAACGGCGGGGCCCCGCCCTTCAGGCCGCTTATGACCAGGACGGCAACCCGACCAAAGCGGCCGAAGGCTTTGCCCGTTCCTGCGGCACCACGGTGGACAAGCTTTCCAAACAGGAGACCGACAAAGGCACCTGGCTGGTTTATCAGGTGGAGGAACAGGGTCAGCCCGCCGCCCGACTGCTGCCCGGCATCGCCGAGCAGGCCCTCAGCAAACTGCCGATCCCCAAGCGCATGCGCTGGGGGGCCTCGGAGGCCCAGTTCGTCCGTCCAGTACACTGGTTGCTGTTCCTGCATGGTGAGCGGGTAGTGGAATGCACCCTGCTGGATGCCAGGGCCGACCGCCAGACCTACGGCCACCGTTTTCATCACCCGGCGGCCATAACCCTTTTCGATCCGGACGATTATGTTTCTCTGCTGGAAGGGATGGGCCGGGTCATTGCAAGTTTCGAGAAACGCAAACAGCAGATCCGCGGCGCGGTGATTCAGACCGCCGCCGCCCTCGGCGGACATCCCGATCTGGACGAGGAGTTGCTGGAGGAGGTGACCGCCCTCAACGAGTGGCCGGTGCCAATCGCCGCCAGCTTCGAGGAGCGGTTCCTCGAGGTGCCCCAGGAGGCCCTGGTCGCCACCATGAAGGGAAACCAGAAATACTTTCCCCTGTTCGACAGCGAAGGGCGGCTGATGAATCATTTCATCACCATCGCCAACATCGACAGCCCCAAGCCCGAATTAATCAAGGAAGGGAACGAGCGGGTGGTGCGGCCGCGTCTCGCCGATGCCATGTTCTTCTGGCAGCAGGACGGTAAACGCCGGCTGCAGGACCATCAGGAGTCCCTCAAACAGGTGGTGTTTCAAAAAAGGCTGGGGAGCATGTATGACAAATCCCTGCGGGTGGCGGACCTCGCCGCCCACATCGCCCGGCATATCGGCGGGGATTCCGAGCTGGCCCGCCGCGCCGGCATGCTCAGCCGTTGCGACCTGATGACTCAGATGGTCTATGAGTTTCCCGAGATGCAGGGGATCATGGGCCGCTATCAGGCACGCAGAGACGGGGAGCCCACGGAACTGGCCGAGGCCATGGACGAATTTTACATGCCCCGTTTCTCCGGGGACGAACTGCCCCGGACCCGGGCCGGGATCGCCGTATCCCTGGCCGAAAAACTGGACAGTCTGACGGGGATCTTCGCCATCGGCGAGAAACCCACCGGGGACAAGGATCCCTTCGCGCTCCGCCGGGCGGCGTTGGGTGCCCTGCGGATCATGAAGGAGCATCATCTGGATCTGAACCTGGACGAGCTGTTGGTCACCGCCGCCGCGGGAGTACGGGTGGACGAAAAGCCCCTCGCCTCTACCGCTGAGCTTATCGCAGAGGTGCGGGAGTACCTTCTGGAGCGCCTGAAGGGACTCTATGGGGACGAGGGCATCCCCGTCGACCGTTTCAACTCCGTTGCGGCCGTTAACTTCTCGAGCGTGGCCGATTTTGACCGCAGACTGCATGCGGTCATCCAGTTCGGTCATTTCCCGGAGGCGGAGGCCCTGGCCGCGGCCAATAAACGTATACGCAATATCCTGAAAAAGGCGGAGGATGAAATCCCCTCCAAGGCGAATCCGGAACTGTTCCGGCAGGACGAGGAGCGGGATCTCAACGACCAGATCAATGCCATGGCTTCGCGAGTGCTGCCGTTGTTGGAAGGGGGCGACTACGAAGGTACCCTGCGGGCCCTGTCGGAGTTGCGCTCTTCGGTGGACGGATTCTTTGACGCGGTGATGGTGATGGACGACGACCCGGCCATCCGGGTAAACCGCCTGGCCCTGCTGAACGGTCTCGGTAACCTCTTTCTCGAGGTGGCGGACGTCTCCCATCTGCAATCCTGAGGGACACCATGGAACATAACAGCGATTCCTGGGAGGTCATGATGGCGGAGGTACAGGCCTTCCACGATAAACACCGGTTCCGGGATACCGGGGGCGAAGAGATGAATTACCGCATCGCTCTGATGGCGGAGGAGCTGGGAGAGATCTCCTCCTGCGTCACCAAGGGCAAGAGCCGGGAGGCCCTGGCGGAGGAGGTGGCGGACCTCATGATTCTGGTCATGGGGACGGCCATCGCCCAGGGGTTCGATCTGAACCAGGCCTTCTGGGAAAAGATGGACAAACTCATGAAGCGGGAATCCCGTATGGTGAACGGCCGCATCCGGGTTTCCGAATTTCGGGACATGGAGTAGACAACCCGTACCGGGGTGTACGGGGAAACACCGGTGACAGCTCTGTATATACCAAGAACGACCCGATCATTAATAAATATAAGCTCTACACAATAAGTAAGTACTTACTTTGTCGCGATTATGAAACTGGTAATCCTGGATCGAGACGGCGTTATCAACGAGGATTCCGACGCCTATATCAAATCCCCGGAGGAGTGGGTAGCGATCCCCGGCAGTGCGGAGGCCGTCGCCCGCCTGAAGCGGGCCGGGTATACCGTGGTGATCACCACCAACCAATCGGGGATCGCCAGAGGCTACTTCGATGCGGAGACCCTGGAGGCCATTCACCGCAAGATGATACAGACCATCGAGGCCGCCGGCGGGGGTGTGGACGGTATTTTTTTCTGTCCCCATGGGCCGGAAGACGGCTGCGACTGCCGCAAACCGAAGCCGGGCCTTTTGCTGCAGGTTCAGGCCGCGTTCAACACCGATCTCACGGATGTCCCGGTGATCGGCGATAGTCTGCGGGATCTGCAGTCCGCCGACGCGGTGGGCGCAAGGGCCATTCTGGTGCTGACCGGCAAAGGGGAGAAAACGGCCGCCGGACTGGACCCGGGGTCGACGGTGCCGGTCTACGCCGACCTGGCCCGGGCCGTGGACGCTCTGCTGAAGGAGAATCGGGTATGATTCTTATCCGCTCCCTTATCTATTTTGTTTTTCTCATTATCGCCACGGTTGCATGCGCCGTTCCGATGTTCACCATCGGCTGGTTTCTCTCCCCGGTCGGGGTAGGCCGGTTCGGTAATGCCTGGGGCAAAATTAACCTCTGGCTGATGAAACACATCTGCGGGCTGGACTACCGTATTACCGGCCAGGAAAACTTTCCGGAAAAGAACGCCATCATCCTCGCCAAACACCAGTCCACCTGGGAGACCATCTCCCTGCGGGGCCTGCTGCCTCCCAACCAGGCCTGGGTGCTGAAAAAGGAACTGCTCTATATCCCGATTTTCGGCTGGGCCCTGATGGCAGCCCGCGCCATCGGTATCGATCGCAAGGCGGGGCGGGAAGCCATGAAGCAGGTAATAGAGATAGGCACGGAAAGACTCGAAAACGGCGAATGGGTGGTGATCTTTCCGGAGGGTACGCGCACCGCCCCGGGTGAACGGAAACGATACGGGGCGGGCGGGGCGATGCTGGCGAACAAATCCGGTTATCCCGTCGTTCCCATCGCCCACAACGCGGGGGTGTTCTGGCGCCGGAGGGATATCAGAAAGTACCCCGGTACCATCCAGGTGGTTATCGGCCCGCTGATAGAGACCAAGGGCCTCTCCACCAATGAGATCAACGCCCGGGTTGAGGAGTGGATCGAGACCACCGTCGAGAGCCTGCCCCAGGAGCGGGATTAGGAGCGGGACACCCCTTCAGACATCCAGATTTTCCACCAACAGAGCGTTCCGCTCTATGAACTCCCGTCTGGGTTCCACCTGATCACCCATCAGAGTGGTGAATATGATGTCTGCGCCTACCGCATCCTCGATATCCACCCGCAGCAGACGGCGGGTCTCCGGGTTCATGGTGGTATCCCACAACTGATCCGGATTCATTTCGCCCAGACCTTTGTAGCGCTGAATGTTCTGACCACGTTTCGCCTCCTCCAACAGCCACCCCAGGGCCTGTTTGAAGCTGGTGACATCGTTGCGCCGCTCACCGCGCTGGACATAGGCTCCATCAGAGATCAACCCCTCCAGCTGCGCGCCCAACTCAGTAAGCTTGCGGTACTCCCCGCTCTGGAAGAACTCCAGGGAGAGGAAACTTTCCGTATCGATGCCGTGCACGCTGCGGATTACGCGGATACCTTCCGGCCGTTCCTCAGAGGCGGCCACTAACACCAGGGAGTAGCGGTCGGAAATACCCCGTTCGGCGTTGATGCGACCGCTGATATCCAACAACCAGTCCGCTAGTTTTCCCTTATTATTCAACAAGTTATCGTCTACCGGCGGCATGTATATGAGCTGTTCCATGACGGTGCCGTCATACCGTTTCGCCAGGCGCTGCACGGTACGCATGGTGGATTGAAACTGTAGTGACAGGGTCTCCAATGCGGTGCCGGTAAGGGGCGGGATATCCTGCGCCACATACAGCTCGGCGTTGTCCAGCCCGCTCTGCAGCAGGTAGCGGTTAAGGTCGGCATCATCCTTCAGATACTGCTCCTGCTTGCCCTTCTTCACCTTATAGAGGGGCGGCTGGGCGATATAGATGTGGCCCCGCTCGATCAGCTCCCGCATCTGACGATAGAAGAAGGTGAGCAGCAGGGTACGGATATGGGCGCCGTCCACGTCGGCGTCCGTCATGATGATTACCCGGTGGTAGCGCAGCTTGTCGGGATTGAACTCCTCCCGGCCGATACCGCACCCCAGGGCCGTGATCAATGTTCCCACTTCGGCCGACGAGAGCATCTTGTCAAAGCGGGCCTTCTCCACGTTCAGAATCTTGCCTTTAAGGGGCAGAATAGCTTGGGTGCGCCGATCCCGACCCTGCTTGGCTGAGCCGCCGGCTGAATCGCCCTCCACCAGGTAGAGCTCACAGAGGGCGGGGTCCTTCTCCTGGCAATCCGCCAACTTGCCCGGCAGACCGGCTATGTCCAGTACCCCTTTTCGCCGCGTCATCTCCCGGGCCTTGCGCGCCGCTTCCCGGGCGCGGGCGGCCTCGATCATCTTGCCGGCGATGGATTTACCATCCACCGGGTTTTCCATGAGAAAATCACCCAGCCGCTCCGCCAGCAACGCCTCCACAACCCCCTTCACCTCTGAGGAAACCAGCTTATCCTTTGTTTGTGAAGAGAATTTCGGGTCGGGCACCTTGACCGAAAGTACCGCGGTCAGGCCCTCTCGGGCATCATCACCGACGGTGTTTATTTTTTGATTCTTGGCCAGGCCTTCCTTTTCGATGTATTGATTCAGGGTTCGGGTCAATCCCGCTCTAAACCCCGCCAGATGGGTGCCCCCGTCCCGCTGGGGAATGTTATTGGTAAAACAGAAAATGCTCTCCTGGTAGGATTCGTTCCACTGCATCGCAAGCTCCACCGACACATCGCTGCGCTCGGCGGAGAAATAGAACACCTTTTCATGTATCGGTGTCTTCTTGTCATTCAGGTGCTCGACAAAGGCCTTGATACCACCCTTGTACTCAAATGCGTCCTCCCGGTCCTTGGCCTCGTCCTTGAGAACAATACGTACCCCGGAGTTGAGGAAAGAAAGCTCCCGCAGGCGTTTGGCCAGGATGTCGTAGTGAAATTCGATATTGGAGAAGGTCTCCGGGCTCGCCTTAAAGGTAATCTCCGTGCCGGTCTCCCCGGTCTCTCCTATCTCGGCCAGGGGTGCCACCGGCTCTCCCATCCGGTATTCCTGCTGGTAGATCTTTCCCTGGCGACAGATGGTCAGTTTCAGGTATTCGGACAGGGCGTTTACCACCGATACACCGACGCCGTGGAGGCCGCCGGACACCTTGTAGGAGTTGTCGTCGAACTTACCGCCGGCGTGCAGGACCGTCATGATCACCTCTGCCGCCGACCGCTTCTCTTCCGGATGAATATCTACCGGTATGCCCCGACCGTTGTCTGTAACGGTAACGGTCTGATCTTCGTGGATTACGACCTTGATTTCACTGCAATAACCAGCCAATGCCTCGTCCACGGAATTGTCCACCACTTCGAATACCATGTGGTGAAGTCCGGTCCCGTCGTCCGTGTCCCCGATATACATTCCGGGGCGTTTTCGAACGGCATCAAGCCCCTTGAGCACCTTAATGCTGGAAGAGTCGTAACTCATCTGAAACTCCGTTGAAATTCAGCGGCCATTATACACCTGGTGGCTCAACCGCACGCGATTAATTGGTATCTCTGAGTTGCCCATGTTCCACGTGGAACATCCTTTCCACCCGGGCATCCGGGAACAACTCCCGGTCCACTCCCGTCACATAAACCTGTAGGGGGCTGTAGCCCAGTTCTTGCAGTAACCGCTCCCGATTTTCCCGATCCAGCTCCGCTGGAAGATCGTCCACCAACATAAGGGTATCCCGCCCGGTGGTGTTCATGGTCAGTCGGGCCTGGGCTATCTTCATCGCCGCCACAAGCATCTTCTGCTGTCCTCTGGAGGCGATTTTCTCTACCGGTTCTCCATCCATCCGCACCAGAAGATCCGCCCGGTGAGGGCCGGTACGGGTATAGCCGCGGGTGATGTCTGCCGCCCGGGTCTCTTTCAAGGCGGCCAGCAGATCTACCCCCTCTTTCCAGCCTCGGCGCCACTCAAAACCGATTTCAAATCCCTTCAGGACCCTGCTGGTTATCTGCTGAATCTCAGAGACAAGGGTATGAATATAACCTGTGCGTATCCTGTTGAGTTGATCCCCCGCCTCCGCCAGCTCCCTATCCCAGACACTGCTGTCCAGAGCCGGACTGCGTAGGGCCGCGTTCCTCTGCTGTAGGATTCGATGATATCTCTCTGAAACATCCCGGTAAGAATGTTCCACGTGGAACACCCCCCAATCGAGATAGCGACGGCGATACTGTGAACCTCTCTCAAGTATTTCGTGGGATCTGGGTGTAAGAATAGACAGCGGCAGCGTACGGGCGAGTTGAGAAATTTTTTTTATCCGCTCTCCTCCTATCCGCGCTTCCGTAGCCCCCTTTTCCTTCCTGATCCCTATCCCCAACTGATCTTCACCCGATCCGGTCAATCTCCCAAATACCTCCAGACCCTGCCTGCCTTTGCGTATTACCGGGGAGTTTTCTCTATTACGAAAAGAGCGACCGCGACCCAGAAGGTATATCGCTTCCAGAATCGATGTCTTTCCGGAACCGTTGGGTCCCCAGATGAGATTGATCCCTGGGGCGGGCTCCAGCTCAATCTCCTCGATATTGCGGAGGTTCCTTATTCTGATGAGTCCCAGGGACATGGAAAGCGGGGTAGTGGCGGTGGAACACCGTTTTCGCCTCCCCTGACGGGGAGGGCTGTTTCAGAACGGCACAAAAATCCGTGCCCGGGCGTCCTCTACAGTCGCATGGGCATCACGACATATCGGCTGCTTCCTCCGTCTGCAGCCTCAATCAGGCAACTGCTGTTCTCATCCCTTAGAGACATCCTTACCTCTTTGGAGGCGATTACCGTGAAAACCTCAATCAGGTAACCGACATTGAAACCGATGGCCAGCTCTTCCCCCTTGTAGGTGACCTCCAGTTCCTCTTCGGCCTCCTCCTGTTCCGGGTTGTGCGCCAGCAGTTCCAGTGCTCCCGGCTTGAAGTTAAAGCGGATCCCGCGATACTTTTCATTGGAAAGAATGGATGTTCTCTGCAGGGCCTGCCGCATCTGTTCCCGGTCGGCGATTACTTCCTTATCCGTATCCACCGGCATAACCTTCTGATAATCAGGGAATTTTCCATCGATCAGCTTGGAAGTGAATACCGTATCGCCGATCCTGATCCGTACATGGTTCGTCCCTACCTCGACCGTCAGCTCCTGGTCGCTCTCGTTCAACATCCTGGCCAACTCCAGCACCGCTTTTCTGGGAAGTATTACCTGGAAGACCTGTTTTTCCCCTTCCAGCTTCTCCTCGCTCAGGGCCAGGCGGTGCCCATCGGTTGCGACGGTCCTTACGATGTTTCCATCCTGCTCCAGCAGCATCCCGTTCAGGTAGTAACGCACATCCTGCTGAGCCATGGCAAAGTGGGTCTTCTCTATCAGTCCCTTGAGCTTTCCTTCCGCGATGGAAAAGCTATGGACGGCGCTGGTGGGTTCCATGCTCGGATAGTCCTGAGCAGGCAACACTCCGAGGGTAAACCGACTCTTGCCGGTTCGTATCACCGCCCTCTCACCTTCCACCTCTATGTCGATCTTCGCTTCTTCCGGTAACGCCCTACAGATGTCGATCAGCTTTCTCGCGGGTAGCGTAAAATCCGACTCCGCACTGGCCTCTACTCCGATAGTGGTTCTCAGTTCCACTTCCAGATCGGTCGCGGTTACCGTCAATTTGCCGTTCTCCGCGTTAATCAGGATATTCGCGAGTATCGGTAGTGTTTGTCTACGTTCAACTACGCCCCCCACTATCTGCAGCGGCTTAAGAAGGTTTTCCCTATTAGTGGTTATTTTCATGTTTAAGCTCTCTTAAACAATAAAGATATTTTATTAAATAGCTATTGTTATTAGTAACTCAAAAAATTGTTTATAGTTACAATTTTTAGTTAATTATCAATTAGTTATGACTGGTTTTCGCTGTGAATAACCCAGGTTTAACTATCCGTGAACCTGTTAGGTTTCTGTGGATAAACTTTAAATATGGCGCCAGTATAAAACTATCTACAGGTTATCCACATCAATTTGTCAGAGTTCTTAACAGGATCGCGTAATCCTCTTCCACCCGGCTGTCGCTCTCCCGTAACTCCGAAATCTTCCGGGTGGCGTATAAAACAGTCGTATGGTCCCTGCCCCCGAAGGCATCACCGATCTCCGGCAGGCTATGGCTGGTTAGCTCCTTTGCCAGGGCCATGGCGATCTGACGCGGACGGGCGATACGACGGCTTCTGGTGCTGGAGAGGAGCTCTGATGTCCGAATCTTATAATACTCCGCTACCGTCTTCTGGATATTCTCGATGGTGACCAGCTTGTCCTGAGCCGCGAGCATATCCCGGAGGGCGTCCTTGGCAAATTCCTGCGTTATGGGCCTGCCGGTGAATTCCGCATTGGCGACGATGCGACGCAATGCCCCTTCCAGCTCTCGGATATTGGAGCGTACCCGTTTTCCTATGAAGAATGCTACTTCATTGGGCAGGTCTATTCCGAATAGCTGCAAGGCTTTCTTCTTAAGAATGGCTACCCTTGTTTCCAGATCAGGGGGCTCGATGGCCACTGTGAGTCCCCAGCCGAAGCGGGAACGCAGCCGCTCCTCCAGGCCCGTGACCTCCTTGGGGAAGCGATCACTGGTCAGGATGATCTGCTGTTTCGATTCAAACAGGGCGTTGAAGGTGTGAAAGAACTCCTCCTGGGACCGCTCCTTTCCGGCGAAAAACTGTACATCGTCGATCAACAGGGCGTTAACCGACCGATAACGCCGCTTGAATTCATCTATTTTATTGTTTTGCAGGGCTTTTACCATTTGCGCCACAAAGCCTTCGGAGTGTTGGTAGACCACCCTGGCCTTAGGGTTTTTCTGCAGTATCAGGTTTCCGATGGCGTGCATGAGGTGGGTCTTGCCCAGCCCGACGCCGCCATAGATGAAAAGCGGGTTGTAGACGTTGCCCGGGTTTTCTCCAACCTGGATGGAAGCCGCGCGCGCCAGCTGGTTGGACTTGCCCTCTACAAAGGTCTCGAAACTGAACGCGGGGTTGATGTTGCTGGGCACCCGGGTTGCCAACTCGATACGCCGCTCCTCACGGTCAAAGGAGTCGATACTGTTCTCAACATAAGCAGCCTTGTCAGCGGTCTGAGCCTTGCTGCCGATTTCCAGGGTTACCTTGACCTCCTGTCCGCCCCCGACCGAGTGCAAATAGGTGCGGATCTGCTCCAGATGATGGTTGCGTACCCAATCCAGCACGAAGCGGTTGGGGGCCAGCAAACGTATGGACTCCCCTGATTCCACGGGTTGCAGGGGCCTGATCCAGGTATTGTACTCCTGTGGAGAAAGCGTGTTCTCAAGGTGAGTTACGCATCTGTTCCAAAGATCCACGGTATTCGTTCTCTTCTACGTTTTTAATAGTTTTGCGTCGCGGAGAATAGGTTCTACAACAGGGGATCCCACCCCACTGGAACCATCGGCCGTTGCGTTCGGTTATCCCTCCGACGCCAACCGATTTGCGGTTACCTCAAGACGGACGCATCTGCGGCGTCACAAACCTTTGGTTGGCCGGGAAGGGGAAGTCTACTCCGAACAACCGAAGTTATCCACAAGCTGTTTTGTACGCTTTTAGGTATTGGCGCACGGATCAAAGAAAGTGTTTCTTCGGGTCGAAATATCCTCCGTTTCCTCCCGCGGTATTTCCCAAACAGGGCCGGCCCCGGTGGTTTCAACCAGGTCGCACACCATTCGAGGCAATCATTTATATTGACAGAAAGAGGTCCGGCAAAGTACTCTACCGGCCTTTTTTCAAGGCCTTTTTCCCGCTTCGGGGGGACGGTCAGGATTATTGGTGGATTGGCATGAAAAGAACGTTTCAACCCAGCAGACTGAAGCGGGCCCGTACCCACGGTTTCCGCGCTCGCATGGCTACCCGTGGCGGCAGGAAAGTGCTGAAATCCCGCCGTGCCAAAGGCCGGGTCCGGCTGTCGCCCTGATATTTATCTGCCTTGCCCGAGCGTAAAGCGGGTTTCGCGAGGTGTGACCGGCTTCTAACCCCCCAGGAGTACAGTTGGGTCTTCCAGCAGCCGGTCAAGTCGGCAGATGGCTGTTTTACCGTGCTGGGCCGGCACCGGGGGGGAGGATCGCCGCGACTTGGTCTAGTGGTCTCAAAGAAGAACGTCAAAAGGGCGGTAGACCGAAATCGAATCAAGCGGGTAATCAGGGAGAGTTTCCGCCATAATCGGCTGGCGCTGGACGAGATGGATATAGTGGTGTTGGGCCGCCGGGGCGCAGGAAGCCAAAGTAACCGGATACTTGCAGACTCCCTGTCCAGGCACTGGAAGATAATCAGAGAAAAAAATGTCAGTTGCCGGAACCGCTGAGAACTGTATAACCCGCGGCCTCAACAGCCCGACTTTTGCGGTCGAGCAATACCCGAACCGGGGCCTTAATCTTCCCAGGTATATCGATGGATAATCTTCGCCTCATCTTGTTTGTTGCTCTCGCTATGGTCCTGTTCCTGTTATGGCAGGCCTGGGAAAAGGACTATGGCCCCGGCCGGCCTGTGGTGGCGGAAGGTAGCGCTCCGGGCGATATGGCGCTCCCGGGGTTGGGAACCGAACCGGGCATGGCGAGTCTCCCCACCATCTCCGAAACATCCACCATCGATACCACCGCAGGCCCGGCGGCGGATACAACGGTAAAACCGACGGAGCCCGCCCGCCAACTGATCCGGGTTGAGACCGACCTCCTGGATATGCAGATAGATAGCCGCGGTGGCACCGTCCGGGAGATCTTTCTGAAAGATTTTCCCGTATCGGTGGATACCCCGGACGAGAAATTTCAATTGATGAAGCCGGACACCCCGAACCTCTTCATCGCCCAATCCGGCCTGTACGGCGGCGAGAAGGAACGCACCCCGACCCATGAAACCCTGTTTCAGGCGGGTGCCGCGCACTACATCATGGCGGATGACAAGGACAGCCTGACCGTCGACCTCGTCTGGTCCCACGCGGACGGCATGAAGGTGACGAAACGGTTCATTTTCACCCGCGGCAGCTACCAGATCGTGGTCCAGCACCTGGTGGAAAACGGGTCCGCCCGGGCCTGGACCGGCCGGGAGTATCGGCAGCTGCTCCGTAGTCCGGGGGAAAAGAACGGAGACTCGTCTTTCTCCTACGCTTACACCGGCGGCGCCATTTACAGCCCGGAGGAGAAATACGAGAAGATCTCTTTCGACGACATGGAAAAATCCAAGCTGGACTTGGATGTCAAGGGGGGCTGGGTAGCCATGCTGCAGCACTACTTCCTCGGCGCCTGGGTGCCGCCGGCGGAAGAGAACAACCACTTCTACAGCAGTGTCCTGTCGGGCGACCGATATCAGATCGGCGCCTATACGCCAGCCATCAGTGTCGCCCCGGGGAGCAGCCATCAGTTCTCCAGTAGCCTGGTGGTGGGCCCGAAGTGGCAGGACCGTCTGGAAGAGATTGCGCCCGGTCTCGATCTCACCGTGGATTACGGTTGGCTGACCGTCCTGGCGAAACCCATCTTCTGGACCCTGAAGCAGATCCATGAACTGATCGGAAACTGGGGCTGGTCCATTATTTTTCTTACCCTGCTGATCAAGCTGGCCTTCTACAAACTTTCGGAGACCAGCTACAAATCCATGGCCAATATGCGCCGCATGACGCCCCGCATGCAGGCGTTGAAGGATCGCTACGGCGATGATAAGCAACGTCTGAACCAGGCGATGATGGAGCTGTACAAAAAGGAGAAGATCAATCCTCTCGGCGGCTGTCTGCCGATCGTGATTCAGATCCCGGTCTTCATCGCCCTCTACTGGGTGCTTGCGGAAGCGGTGGAGCTGCGACAGGCGCCGTTCATGCTCTGGATCGACGACCTCTCCATCAAGGACCCCTATTTTGTTCTGCCGGTAATCATGGGTATTTCCATGTTCGTCCAGCAGAAGCTGAACCCGGCGCCACCCGACCCCATGCAGGCCAAGATCATGATGAGCCTGCCATTCGTGTTTACCGTCTTTTTCGCCTTTTTCCCGGCGGGGCTGGTGCTTTACTGGGTGGTTAACAACCTCCTCTCCATCGCCCAGCAGTGGTATATCACGCGCAAGATCGAGCAGTTGAACGCCGCCAAAGGCTGAGCGCGAAAAACGGGAAGGCGAGGAATAAGGAAATAACATAGCCAGCCGGTTATTCTTGGTGTTCCCCGCGCCCACAACGGTTCGTTGATTCAGACGCCCGTGTACGAACAGGACACCATAGCCGCCATTGCCACGCCACCCGGTCTCGGGGGTGTGGGTATTGTGCGCATCTCCGGCCCGGCGGTCCCCGCCATTGCGCAACAGGTGCTGGGGCGCCTGCCCCAACCCCGCCAAGCCACCTTCGTTCGTTTCCGCGACGCCGCGGATGCGGTGATCGACGAGGGGATTGCGCTTTTTTTCCCCGCCCCCAGCTCATTTACCGGTGAAGACGTACTGGAATTGCAGGGCCACGGCGGACCCGTGGTTATGGATCTGCTGCTGCAGAGGGTAGTGCAGCTGGGGGCCCGTATCGCCCACGCCGGTGAATTCAGCCAGCGCGCCTTTCTCAACGAGAAACTGGATCTGGCCCAGGCGGAAGCGATCGCCGACCTGATTGAAAGCGGCACCGCCGCCGCCGCCCGTCTCGCGGTCCGTTCCCTGGAGGGAGAGTTTTCCCGGAGGATCCACGAACTGGTGGAGGGTCTCATCCGGTTACGCATGTACGTGGAAGCGGCCATCGATTTTCCGGAAGAGGAAATCGATTTTCTTTCGGATGGAAAAGTGAGTACTCACTTACAGGCGGTTCGGGAGGATCTCAGGAAGGTCCGGGACAGCGCCCGTACCGGACGTCTGATGCGGGACGGCATGACCCTGGTCATCGCCGGGCTCCCCAACGCCGGGAAGTCGAGTCTTATGAACGCCCTCGCGGGCTGGGAGGCGGCCATCGTCACCGAGGTCCCCGGAACCACCCGGGATCTGCTGCGGGAACGCATCCAGATCGATGGTATGCCCCTGCACCTGATCGATACCGCCGGGCTGCGGGAGAGCGGTGACCGAGTGGAGCAAGAGGGGGTGCGTCGCGCCCGGGAGGAGATCGCCCGTGCCGACCGTATCCTCTGGGTGTTTGACGGCCAAGCGGATCCGCAGCACGCGGCGTTCGATCCCGCGGCCTTGCCCAAGGACGTTCCGGTAACCTTCGTCCGCAACAAGATCGATCTGACCGGTGTGACGCCCAGCCTGAATACCACTGATGTGGGTCCCGAACTCGCCCTCTCCGCCGCCACCGGGGCGGGGATGGATCTGCTGCGCAGGCATCTGATGGAGAGCATGGGCTACCGGGGCGAACAGGAAGGGGAGTTCATCGCCCGCCGCCGGCACCTGGCCGCCCTGGACCGGGCCGCGGAACACCTGCAGACCGGCGAAGCGGCCCTGAACGACGGCGGCTCCGGCGAACTGTTGGCGGAAGATCTGCGCCAGGCCCAGAACGCCCTCTCCGAGATCACCGGTGAATTCACTTCCGATGACCTCCTGGGAGAGATCTTCTCCTCATTCTGTATCGGTAAATAGAGGCGGAATCCTCATGGCAGACATATTCATGATCCAACCACACCACTATCCGGAACAGGAGATCCCCCTGCTGCTGGAACGGCTCTCCGCCAGTCTGGAGCGGAAAATCGATGCCCGTTGCGAGGTGGATGGAAATCAGTTGCGATTTTTCCGTAGCGGCGCCAAGGGCAAGCTGCTGGTGGATGAGGATAATCTGGTGCTGGAGGTGGAGCTTGGGTTGATGCTGAAACCGATGAAGGGGATGATCGAACAGCAGATCCGGGAAGAGCTGGCCAAGCTTTGATTGAAAAGTTTATAGCCTCGGAGACACAGAGCTCACAGAGAACATGGTTTAATCGCGCCTGTTTATCCTTGGTGTTTTAGACAGCTCTGTGTTCTCTGTACCTCCGTGGCAAGTATTTTTTCTTTCTCCGCCCACATCTATCCCCCTCTATCGTCCAAAACCGACCCTAAGGCTAAAATAGCGCATGATTTTTGATCAGGCATACGATGTTATCGTGATCGGCGGCGGCCACG
Source organism: Sedimenticolaceae bacterium (assembly GCA_050287965.1). GTDB lineage: Bacteria > Pseudomonadota > Gammaproteobacteria > Chromatiales > Chromatiaceae > CBFDBF01. The sequence goes on along the minus strand of JBNKCX010000024.1, from coordinate 19,732 downwards.
CGGGTACCGAGGCGGCCCTGGCCGCCGCGCGTATGGGTGCGCGCACCCTGCTGTTTACCCATAACATCGAGACCCTGGGACAGATGAGCTGCAATCCCGCCATCGGCGGTATCGGCAAAGGCCATCTGGTGAAAGAGGTGGACGCCCTCGGCGGCATCATGGCCCATGCGGCGGATCGCGGCGGTATCCAGTTTCGTATTCTCAATTCCCGCAAGGGGCCGGCGGTCCGCGCCACCCGGGCGCAGGCGGACCGGCTGCTGTATAAGGCGGCCGTTCGGCACGCCCTGGAGAACCAACAGAACCTGGATATTTTCCAGCAACCGGTGGACGATCTGATCCTGGACGGGGAGCGGGTGGCCGGCGTCGTCACGAAAATGGGGCTCAGGTTTCAGGCCCGGGCGGTGGTGCTGGCCGCCGGGACCTTTCTCGCCGGTCGCATCCATATCGGCCTCAGCAACCACGAAGGGGGGCGCGCCGGCGATCCACCGTCAAACGCCCTGGCGCGGCGGTTGCGGGAATTGCCTTTCCGTGTGGAGCGCCTCAAGACCGGTACGCCCCCGCGCATCGACCGCCGCTCCATAGACTTCGGTATTTTACAGGAGCAGCCGGGTGATGAACCGGTGCCCGTGTTCTCCTTCATGGGCCGCCCGGAAGAGCACCCGCCACAGGTGTGTTGCCATATCACCCACACCAATGAGCGGACCCATGAGATCATCCGCGGCGGCCTCTCCCGGTCACCCATGTATACCGGTGTCATCGAGGGCATCGGCCCCCGTTATTGTCCCTCCATCGAGGACAAGGTGGTGCGCTTTGCGGACAAGACCTCGCATCAGATCTTTATCGAACCGGAAGGCCTGACCAGTAACGAGATCTATCCGAACGGTATCTCCACATCCCTCCCGTTCGATGTGCAATACGCGCTGGTCCGTTCCATGAAAGGGTTCGAAAACGCCCGCATTACCCGACCCGGGTACGCCATCGAGTATGATTTTTTCGATCCCCGGGATCTGTTGCCGAGCCTGGAAACCCGCCACATCAGCGGTCTGTTCTTCGCCGGCCAGATTAACGGCACCACCGGCTATGAGGAAGCTGCGGCCCAGGGACTGCTCGCGGGTCTCAATGCGGTGCGCAGGGTTCGGGATCAGGAACCCTGGTGCCCGCGACGGGATGAGGCCTATCTTGGGGTGCTGGTGGATGACCTGCTTACCAAAGGGACCAACGAACCTTATCGGATGTTTACCAGCCGTGCCGAGTACCGCCTGTTGCTGCGGGAGGACAATGCCGACCTGCGTCTGACGGAGCAGGGGCGGGCGATGGGATTGGTGTCGGATGTGCGCTGGCTGGCGTTCGAGGCGAAACGGGAAGCGGTGGAGCGGGAGCGGCAACGTCTGCGGAATATCTGGATTCAACCGGGATCGACGGCTGCCCTGCAGGCGGCGAGCGGGATGGGCAGCTCCATTTCACGGGAGGTTCGCGCCCTGGACCTTCTGGCCCGGCCGGAGGTGACTTACGCGGGTCTGCAGCGGCTGGATGGAATCGGCCCCGGCCTGGAGAATCCAAAAGCCGCGGAGCAGCTGGAAATACAGATCCGTTACGCGGGCTATATCGATCGCCAGCAGGCTGAAATAGACAGGGCCCGTGCCAACGAAGCGGTCAAGCTTCCGGCGGATTTTGATTACGGGGATGTTCGGGGGCTCTCCAGCGAGGTAAGGGAGAAGCTCAGTCGAAGCAAACCGGTGACCATAGGTCAGGCGGGAAGGATACCCGGGGTGACGCCGGCGGCGATCTCACTGTTGCTTATCCATCTCAAACGGAAGTCGTTCCGATGAAGGATCGAGGTAAAGAGGGCCTCTGGAACATCCAGCTGGAAAAAGGTTTGCAGGAAATGGACCTTAACCTGCCAGCCCGGCAAAAAGATAAACTCCTGGCTTACCTGGCAATCCTTAATAAATGGAACGGCACCTACAATCTCACCGCCGTACGGGATCCCGAAGAGATGGTTCCGCGACAGCTTCTGGACTCCCTTTCCATTCTGCATCTGCTTAAGGGAAACCGCATTCTGGATGTCGGCACCGGACCGGGTCTGCCGGGCATCCCCCTAGCCATCGCCAGACCGGACGCGAACTTCACGTTGCTTGATGCCAACGGAAAAAAGACACGCTTTGTTCAACAGGCAAAAATAGAACTGGGTCTGGAAAATGTAACCGTGGCGCAGTCGCGCGTGGAACAGTTCGATACCGTCGATCGTTTTGACGTGATAGTGTCGCGAGCTTTCGCCTCCCTGCCGCAATTCGTGCACCTGACCCTTCCCCTGCTCGCGGCGTCAGGAATTCTTCTGGCGATGAAAGGCACCCTTCCCGCGGATGAGATCGCTGTTTTGGAAAAGGGGGGAGCGAAAGTCGCTGTAGAGAGACTAAAGGTTCCTTTTACCGACGCGGAGCGACACGCGGTCATCGTAACACCCCTTTAGTTTTTTCCGGAATGACGGGTGCCTTAGGTTATCCCGCAGTCACACACTCTTCATCTTCTTTTCGTACCGCATATAACCACATCGTATGTGGGCGATATTCGTAATGTGCGCGAGTTTGATCCGCTATGTGAGGCGGTTCACCAAAACAACACGTTACAGGCAATTTCCGACAATTCCACGGGATTAATTATTGGAGCGCGCTCGTTTTATAAATACTGTCGTCGTCAATTTATTAATAAGCACAACTTTCCTTGGAGGAGAATGATGCGAATCGATTTGCTCATAAAAAGCCTGTTGCTGGGAACCTGCGGCATCGCCATTTCAACCGCGGCGTTCGCGGAAGACATGACCGTCAACAGGATGCTGGCGTCCCAGTGTGCTCAATGTCACGGAACCGACGGTTACGCCGTCGGTGATATGGAGAGCCTTGCGCACGAGGGATACAACGAAATCTATGAAGAACTGATGGAGATGCAGTCGGACGGTCAGCCGAACGACATCATGGAACATCAGGCCCTCGGCTATACCGAGGATCAGATAAGGAGGATTGCCGAATACTTCGGCGTTGTTGCCGGTGGGGGTGGTACCGGCGGCTCCGGCGATACCGGAGGTTCAGGCGATACCGGAGGTTCAGGTGATACCGGAAGCGGCGATAGCGGCAGTGATGAGCCGTCGCATGACGATGGAGATTCCAGAAAGAAACATCGGAAATCTGAAAGGGAAGGGAGAGAAAGCAGCCGCGATAGAAGGCGAAGAGACGATTAATGCGTTCTAAACACCGATCTGTCTGTTTCGTTACGCACCTGATTCTTACCTGATTCAAACAATTTTCCGGAGGATTTTCCATGAAAATCAATCGCAGAAGTTTCCTCAAGGCTGTCGGTGCCACGGCAGCCATTGCATCCGCACCCTCGATGGCTAAAGCTGCAACCGGACAACACGTCGTTGTTATCGGCGGCGGTTTCGGCGGTGCGACGGTAGCCAAGTACATTCGTGGTTGGAGCGGTTACAGCATCAATGTAACCCTGGTCGATCCCAACGCCCAACATACCTCGTGCATTATGAGTAACCTGGTCCTGAACAGCCGCATGTCCATAAACGACCTTAAGTTAGGCTACTCCAACCTGGCGGTGAAATACGGCGTGAACATCGTTACCGACAAGGCGGTCGATATCGATAACGGCGCCCAACGCGTTACCCTCCAGTCGGGAGACACCCTCAACTATGATCGGTTGGTCATCGCCACCGGTATCGGATTCCGGGATGTGCCGGGGATCGATTACGCCATCACTCCGCATGCCTGGATCGCCGGCGATCAGACCACGTTGCTGGCACAGCAGATCAAGGCGATGAACGAAAACTCAACCTTCGTCATGACCATACCCAAATCGCCGTACCGCTGTCCGCCGGGACCTTACGAGCGAGCCTGTCTGGTGGCGGATCTGCTCGTGCGCAGAGGATATACCTCGGGGAATGACCCGCGGGTGATCGTGCTGGATGCCAATAACGACATCCAGGCCGAGCGGGATACCTTTCAACGGGCCTTTTCCTCCCTGTACGGAAACATCCTGGATTATGTTCCCAACGCGGCGGTCGAATCGGTGGATGCCGCCACGAAAACGGTATATACCAATATCGGCGAATTTACCGGGACCGTGGTTAATATCATCCCCGAGCAGCAGGCCACATCTCTGGTCATCGATGCGGGACTTACCGATGTCTATCGCCGCTGGGCGCCTGTGGATCCGTTAACCTATGAATCCACCGAAGCCGGATTCCAGGGCGTGCATGTAATCGGTGATTCCCAGGGCACCGGTCAACCGAAGTCAGGACATATGGCGAATGCGCAGGCGAAGATCTGCGCGGATGCGATTATCCGCTCCCTCTCGGGATTACCGACCCATGATGCGGAGCGCGTTGAAAACGTGACCACCAACTCCGCCTGCTACAGTCCGGTCACCTATGATCAGGCGTCGTGGCTCACCGCCAATTTCTACTATGACGTCAACAGCGGTGCCATGAAGCTGCGTCATATCGGCGAAGCGGGGAACTGGAGTCAGAAATCCTATCGCGAGATGCAGGCCTGGGCGGATAATCTGTTCCAGGATTCGTTCTTATAGCCTCCGACGGATAGGGCGGCCTGTGTCTACGCCCATTGATGTCGTTGCCAGTGAGAGCCCGTAGCAATACGGGCCCTCACTTTTTTATTAACAAGGTTCGAAGTAAGAAGTGGGAGGTGGAAAAAGACGAAGAGCGCCTTTCATTCGAAGACGGGCGCCGACGGCTAACGGCTGACAGGCGTTTCCATTAAGATTATCCTTTAGCGGGTATCTGGTAATTTCTTATGCTCGGATGAAAAGAATCTTTCTGCTACTGCTGCTGCTTCCTGTTCTGGTATGGGCCTATCCGCTGCCAATGGCGGATGAGGTGTTGGTGATCAAATCGGAAATGCGGCTGTATCTGGTAAAAAACAACAAACGTTATCGCAGTTACCGGATTGCGTTGGGGGAAAATCCGCAGGGACATAAACAGAGGATGGGGGATGAGCGCACCCCGGAGGGGCGTTACATCCTTGATTATAAAAACCCCTACAGTTCTTATTACAAATCGATCCATATCTCCTACCCGAACAAGCAGGACCGGGCGGCGGCCCGTGCAAAGGGCTGGCATCCCGGCGGCGACATCATGATTCACGGCCAACCCAACGGCTATGGCTGGGCCGGTTTCATCTCGCAGTTTTTTAACTGGACCAACGGCTGCATTGCGGTGCAAAACGGTGATATGGACGAGATCTGGAGTGCGGTTAAGGCGGGAACACCGATCGAGATCAGGCCCTGATAAGTCCTGACCCGACCGCGATCTCCCGATCTTCGCTGTTTGATAGTAAACTTCGCCTGGAGGTTGTCCGGAAACAGACACACCGGTAGACGGAGGTCGGCGCATGGGATCGGAGATTATCGGCAGGTGCTGGAGTTGCGGTACCGGGCTTGCGGTGAATGCCTATGGGCGCGAAACCAACTGCCTGCAGTGCGGCAAGGCCGCCCGTGTCTGTCGAAACTGTCGCTGGTTCGCCCCCGGGCGGCCCAATGATTGCGAGGAGCCGACGGCCGAACCGGTGATGGACAAGGAACGGGCCAATTTCTGTGACTTCTTTGAACCCTCGGCAGAGGCCGGTACAAAAGGGGAATCCGCATCCCAAGAGGATCTGCTGAAGGCGGCGGAGGACCTGTTCAAGATCTAGAACCTATCTCAAAGATCCGCACGAATCTTTAGGATGGGTTCAATCGTGAGTAACCGGATACCCATCCCGGCCCGCTTTCTGATATTCTCGCTCTTCTGTGCCGGCTTCGGCACGACGTCTGATTAATTCGGAAAGCCAACCCATGGGTCGAGTCGTCGCTATCGCTAACCAGAAAGGCGGGGTGGGAAAAACCACCACCGCGGTTAATCTCTCAGCCGCCATCGCCTCAAAGGGCAAAAAGGTGCTGTTGGTGGACCTGGATCCGCAGGGTAACGCCACCATGGGCAGCGGTGTGGATAAATATGCCCTGGAGACCTCCAGTTGTGACGTGCTCCTGGGAGAGGCGTCCATCAAGGAGGCGGTGGTACGGCACGACGGCGTAGGGTTCGATGTCCTGCCGTCGAACTCCGATCTCACCGCTGCTGAAGTGGGCTTGATGAACGCCACCCTGAAGGAGAAGCGTCTGAGCCTGGCGCTGGCCGCGGCGAAAGAGGGCTACGATTACATCTTTATCGATTGTCCGCCGTCGCTGAATATGCTGACGGTAAACGCCCTGGTAGCCTCCGACGGCGTCCTGATTCCCCTGCAATGCGAGTATTTTGCCCTGGAGGGTCTCACCGCTTTGATGGATACGGTGCGTAAGATCCAGAGTAGCCGTAACGCCGATTTGAAGATCGAAGGCATCGTTCGAACCATGTACGACCCCCGGAACAACCTGGCCAACGATGTATCGGCACAGCTGATGACCCATTTCAAGGATCTGGTGTACCGCTCCGTCATACCCCGGAATGTGCGGCTGGCGGAGGCCCCGAGCTATGGGGTACCGGTGTTGTTGTATGATAAGTCTTCCCGTGGCGCCTTTTCCTACCTGGCGCTGGCCGGGGAGTTTCTGCGCCGCAACGAAAACCGTGAGAGCATACCGGCCTGAGATTTCCGCGGCGCGGTGCATTAATCCATTTCCATTTTACTGATTCGGGACTGACAGATGGCAGCTAAGAAACGAGGTCTTGGACGCGGACTCGACGCGCTTCTGGGAAGCGCCTCTCATGCGGAAGAGGTGGCAACCGGGGCCGGGGAAAAAGGCACCGGGTTTGCTACGCTGCCGGTGGATATTATTCAGCGCGGCCGTTATCAGCCGCGGCGCGACTTCAATCCCGAGAGCCTTCAGGAGCTGGCGGACTCCATCGCGGCCCAGGGGGTTGTGCAACCCATCGTGGTACGGCCGGTGGAAAAGGGGCGCTATGAGATTATCGCCGGCGAGCGGCGCTGGCGTGCGGCCCAGCTGGCGGGGCTGGACGAGATCCCGACCGTTATCCGCGACGTGCCGGACCAGACCGCCATGGCCATGGCCCTGATCGAGAACATCCAGCGCGATGATCTCAATCCCCTGGAGGAGGCCAATGCTCTGCACCGCCTGCTAAACGAATTTGAGTTGACCCATCAGGAGATCGCCCAGGCGGTGGGGAAATCCCGTACCACGGTGACCAACCTGCTGCGGTTGCTGGATCTGAACGTGGATGTCAAAAAATACCTGGATGAGCGGCGTCTCGAAATGGGCCATGCTCGCGCCCTTCTCGGTCTGAACGGCGTGCAGCAGAGTGAGGCGGCGCGGCAGGTGGTCAGCCGGGGTCTATCGGTGCGCGAAACAGAGCGGTTGGTGCGCCGGATTCAGAATGCCGAGGAGCCGGCTTCCGCGGCGAAAAAGCCCGTTAGGAAAAAGGATCCCAACGTGCTCCGGCTGCAGGATGAACTCTCGGAAAAACTGGGTGCCAGGGTGGAGATTCAGCAGGGTTCGGGCGGTAAAGGCAAACTGGTGATCCAGTACAACACCACCGATGAGCTGGAAGGTATTTTAGATCATATCCAATAGTGATTATTTAATTAATTACTATAAATTTTATTCACCCATCGTTTGATCTTATACCCCATAGGTAGTACACTCTGCGCCGTTTTTAATGGCGTTATCACCTATATTTTCGGAGGTTTTGGAGTGTTCCTGTCCAGTAGAATCGGTGCTATGCAGATGATACTGGCGCAGCTTTTGGCCACGCTCTCCATTTCTCTTCTGCTGTCGCCGTTTGGAGGACATCTCGCCCTGTCAGCCCTGCTCGGGGGCGGCATCGCGACCCTGACCAGTTGGCTGGTCGCGAGCAAGGTTTTTGTCCCCTACCGGGCACAGCAGCCGGGCCAGGTTCTCACGCGGTTCTACAGTGCAGAAATCCAGAAGATTCTGCTGACAGCCCTGTTGTTCGGACTTGTCGCCGTATTTGTAGCACCATTAAATCCGATAGCCCTGTTCGGTGTGTATCTGGCGGCACAAATGGTGCCGTATTTGTATGCATACCTTTTTATTGAATGATCCCGGTCCGGGGTAGAGAGCAATGTCCGGTAACGCGGTAACCGCAAGCGAATATATCAAGCATCACCTGACCAACCTCACGTTCGGTAGGTTTCCGGACGGCACCTGGGGCATGGCCCACAATGCGGAAGAGGCCAAGGCCATGGGGTTCTGGGCCGTTCACGTGGATACCATGTTCTGGTCCATAACCCTGGGCATTCTATTTATATGGCTGTTCCGCAAGGTGGCGAAAACGGCGACCTCCGGCATCCCCGGCCGTTTGCAGAATTTCATCGAAATCGTTGTCGAGTTTATCAACAGCAATGTATCCAGCACCTTCTACGGCAGAAACCCGGTGGTGGCACCCCTGGCGCTGACCGTGTTCGTCTGGGTCTTCTTGCAGAATTTCATGGACCTGGTGCCGGTGGACCTGATTCCCTATGTATTGGGATATAACGATTACGGACTGCACCTGCTGCATTTCCAGAAGGTCGTGCCCTCCACCGATCCCAACGGCACCTTCGGCATGGCTATCGGTGTTTTTATCCTGATGATCTACTACGGTCTCAAGGTCAAGGGGATCGGGGGCTTTACCGGGGAACTGACCCTGCACCCGTTTCACTCCAAAAATATAGTGCTGCAGGCGTTTTTCGTGCCGATCAATTTCATCCTGGAATTCGTCAGCCTGCTCGCCAAGCCGGTGTCACTGGCATTGCGACTCTTCGGCAACATGTATGCCGGGGAAATGATCTTTATCCTGATCGCTTTGCTGTATAACGCCGGTTGGGCCCTGGGTCTGTTCGGCGGCGTGCTGCAGCTCGGCTGGGCGATCTTCCATATCCTGATTATTACCCTCCAGGCCTTTATCTTCATGGTGCTCACGGTGGTGTATATGGATATGGCCCATCGCGAACACACTGACCACTGATTTTTTATTTAACGCATCACTCTACGGGAGACCACAATGGATAACGCACACGCACTGCTGTACCTTGCCGGCGCTATTATGATGGGCATGGGTGCTCTCGGGGCTGCCATCGGTATTGGCAACCTCGGAGGCCGATTTATCGAAGGCGCCGCGCGTCAGCCGGAACTTATCCCTGTCCTGCGTACCCAGTTCTTCATCGTCATGGGCCTGGTGGACGCCGTGCCCATGATCGCTGTGGGTCTGGCCATGTACGTACTTTTCGCTGTTGCCGGCGGATAAAAGGCATAACGGCAGATCTGCTGTTCCCCCGGTCACAGGAACGACCGGCTATGTCATGAAAGGATACCGGCCGCATTCCTTGGGGCGGGACTGTAGGAAAACAGCAGAAAACCCGATGTTGCATTTGTCTGAAAACGGGGTTGAAACGGTATGAACATTAACCTGACGCTCATTGCCCAGCTTCTCTCTTTCGCGGTATTCGTGTGGTTCACGATGAAATTCGTGTGGAACCCGATCATCGATGCGCTGGAGAAACGCAAGGAGGAGATCGCCAACGGCCTGGCCGCGGCGGAACGAGGTCAGCACGAAAAGGAACTGGCCGAGGAGCGAGCCAGAGAGGTGTTGCATGACGCCAAGGCGCAGGCGGCGGATATCCTGGCTCAGGCCCAGAAGCGGGCTTTGGAGATTATCGACGCCGGCAAGGAAGACGCGCATTCGGAAGGTGAGCGCATCATAAGTGCGGCCCGGGCGGAAATCGTCCAGGAGACCAACCGTGCACGCGAGCAGTTGCGGGAAAAGGTCGCGGAGCTGGCGGTGATCGGCGCGGAAAAAATCCTGCAGAAAGAGATCGATGCGAAGGCCCACCGCGTACTCATCGATTCACTGGTAAAACAGATCTGACCCTGAGGCAAGCATGTCAGGAGAAGCAGTCACAACCGCCCGCCCTTATGCAGAAGCGATCTTTGCGCGGGCCGAGGAAACCGGAAAGCTCGAAGCCTGGTCCGACACGCTCGCTTTTCTGGAAGCGTTGATTCAGGACAGTACCATGGCGCGGATCGTCGCCGATCCGAAGTTTGATCGGGCCGAGACAGCAGAACTGATCACCTCCGTCGCTGGCGGGCGACTGGATGAGGAAGGCGGCAACCTGGTCCGGCTGCTGCTGGAAAACGGCCGTGTCGGCGTGGTGCCGGAAATCCGGGAGTTGTATCAGTCGTTGATGGATGAGCACCTGCGGACCATCACGGTGCAGATATATTCGGCATTCGATCTGGAACCGGCACAAGAACAGGAGATCGCGGCGGCACTGAAGAAACGGCTGGGCCGCGACGTCACCATAGTCAGTCAACGGGAGCCCGACCTGATCGGCGGTGTGCACATACGCGCCGGTGACACGGTTATCGACGGTTCCATAAAAGGCAGACTGCAACAACTAGCAAACGAATTGGGAATTTAAGCGAGAAGCCACCATGCAACTCAATCCATCCGAGATCAGTGAACTGATCAAAAGCAAGATCGAGAAATTCGATCTCCAGCCCGAAGCCAGGAACGAAGGCACCATTATCAGCCTGACCGACGGCATCGTGCGTATCCACGGCCTGGAAGAGGCCATGTCTTACGAGATGCTGGAGTTTCCAGGCAACACCTATGGTCTAGCCCTCAACCTGGAGCGGGACTCCGTGGGTGCGGTGGTACTGGGTGAATACAAACACCTGACCGAAGGGGACTCGGTGAAATGCACCGGACGCGTGCTGGAGGTTCCGGTGGGACCGGAGTTGCTGGGCCGCGTGGTAGATGCCCTCGGCAATCCCCTGGACGGCAAAGGGGCCATTGAAGCCAAGCTCTCTTCCCCCATCGAAAAAGTGGCGCCCGGCGTTATTACCCGTAAGTCGGTGGACCAGCCGGTGCAGACCGGACTCAAGGCCATCGACTCCATGGTGCCCGTCGGCCGCGGTCAGCGCGAGCTGATCATCGGTGACCGCCAGACCGGAAAGACCGCCATCGCCATCGACACCATCATTAATCAGAAAGGCACGGGCATTAAGTGTATCTACGTGGCGGTGGGTCAGAAGAACTCCTCCATCGCCGCTATTGTCCGCAAGCTGGAAGAACACGGCGCCATGGAGCATACGGTTGTCGTCGCCGCGCCGGCGGCGGATTCCGCTGCCATGCAGTTTATCGCTCCTTATGCCGGCTGTACCATGGGCGAGTATTTCCGTGACCGGGGTGAGGATGCGCTGATCATTTATGACGACCTCACCAAGCAGGCCTGGGCTTACCGTCAGGTCTCCCTGTTGCTGCGCCGCCCGCCCGGGCGCGAGGCTTATCCGGGCGACGTGTTCTATCTTCACTCTCGTCTGCTGGAGAGGGCCGCGCGTGTGAATGAGAAGTATGTGGAAGAGGCCACCAACGGTGAAGTCACCGGCAGAACCGGATCCCTTACCGCGCTGCCGATCATCGAGACCCAGGCGGGTGACGTATCGGCATTCGTGCCGACCAACGTGATCTCCATCACCGACGGTCAGATCTTTCTGGAGTCGGACCTGTTCAACGCCAACATCCGGCCCGCCATCAATGCCGGTCTTTCGGTGTCCCGCGTGGGCGGTGCCGCGCAGACCAAGGTGATCAAGAAGCTGGGCGGCGGTGTGCGTCTGGCTCTGGCCCAGTACCGGGAGCTGGCCGCTTTCTCCCAGTTCGCCTCCGATCTGGATGAGGCCACCCGCAAACAGCTGGCCCGCGGCGAGCGCGTTACCGAGCTTATGAAGCAGCCGCAGTATTCGCCGTTGAGTGTGGCCAATATGGCAGTGTCTCTGTTCGCCGCCAACGAAGGCTATCTGGACGATGTGGAAGCCAAAAAGGTGGTCGCTTTCGAGGCCGCCCTGCACGACTATATGAAGAGCAAGCAGGCGAAACTTCTGGAGCGTATTAACGAAAGCGGTGATTACAACGACGAAATTGAACAGGCGTTGCACGAGGCCATTAAGGACTTCAAGAGCAACAGTGCCTGGTAAATCGTTTACATAGTTATATCAAGGTCGACTAGGAACGGGAAAAAGAGATGGCAGGCGCGAAAGAAATCCGCACCAAGATCGCCAGCATCAAGAGCACGCAGAAGATCACCAAGGCGATGGAGATGGTGGCTGCGAGCAAGATGCGCAAAGCGCAGGATCGGATGAATGCGGCGCGTCCCTATGCGGATAAGATGCGCAACGTGATCGCCCATCTTTCCCATGCCCACCCGGAATATAAACACAGCTTTATGGACACCAGCCGTAAAGTGAAACGGGTAGGTTACATTGTGGTCTCTTCCGATCGCGGCCTCTGCGGCGGCCTGAACAGCAATCTGTTTCGCATGCTGGCCAAAGATATCAAGGCGCAGATGGATGAGGGTATGCAGGTTGATTTCTGCACCGTCGGCAACAAGGCGTTGGGTTTTTTCCGGCGCTTCGGCGGCTCGGTATTGGCGCAGATAACCCATATGGGCGACAGCCCCCGCATTCAGCAGCTGATCGGTACGGTAAAGGTGATGCTGGACGCCTTTGAACAGGGCGAGGTGGATCGGATCTATATCGCCTACAACAGCTTTGTGAACACCATGACCCAGCGGCCGGTGATCGAACAGCTGGTGCCCATCCCCTCCGATCCGGGTGATGATCTGACCCACCACTGGGACTATATCTATGAACCGGATTCCAAAGAGGTGTTGGATGCGCTGCTCCTCCGCTACATCGAATCGCTGGTATTCCAGACGGTGGTGGAAAACGGCGCGTGCGAACAGTCGGCGCGGATGGTGGCCATGAAGTCGGCCTCGGATAACGCCGGCAACCTGATAGACGAATTGCAGCTTATCTACAACAAGGCGCGTCAGGCCGCCATTACCCAGGAGATCTCGGAGATCGTGGGTGGCGCCGCCGCCGTTTAAGGTTGGATGAGTCGGGTACTGATTACGAAAAATGTTGTCGGGCCGGTAGATACACGGGCAACCGTGCGGTCCGCGAAATCGCGAATGAAGAGGAACCGTAAATGAGTTCGGGAAAAGTGGTTGAAATCATCGGGGCGGTCGTCGATGTCCAGTTCCCCAAGGGGGCCATGCCGAAGGTGTATGACGCCCTCAAGGTCGAAGAGGCGGGGCTTACCCTCGAGGTACAGCAACAGCTGGGCGACGGGGTGGCGCGCACCATTGCGATGGGTTCCACCGACGGTCTGCGACGCGGTCTGATAGCAGAGAATACCGGCGCCCCCATCTCGGTTCCGGTGGGCACCGCAACCCTGGGCCGGATTATGGACGTGCTGGGAGAGCCGGTGGACGGTTTGGGGGCTGTGGAGGCGGAACAACGGATGGCTATCCACCGTGCCCCGCCCAAGTTCGAGGACCAGGCTTCCGCCACCGAGATTCTGGAGACCGGCATCAAGGTTATCGATCTGATCATGCCCATTGCCAAGGGCGGCAAGATCGGGCTGTTCGGCGGCGCCGGCGTGGGTAAGACGGTTACCCTGATGGAGTTGATCCGCAACATCGCGGTGGAGCATTCCGGTTTCTCCGTGTTCGCCGGAGTCGGCGAACGTACCCGCGAGGGCAACGACTTCTACCATGAGATGCAGGAAGGCGGAGTGCTGGACAAGGTGGCCCTGGTCTATGGTCAGATGAACGAGCCTCCCGGTAACCGTGTGCGCGTGGCCCTGACCGGTCTCACCATGGCCGAGTACTTCCGGGACGAAGGGCGTGACGTGCTGATGTTCATCGACAATATCTATCGTTACACTCTGGCCGGCACCGAGGTATCCGCGCTGCTGGGCCGCATGCCCTCCGCGGTGGGTTACCAGCCGACCCTGGCCGAGGAGATGGGCGTGCTGCAGGAGCGCATCACCTCCACCCGCACCGGCTCTATCACCTCCTTCCAGGCGGTGTACGTACCGGCGGACGACCTCACCGACCCTTCCCCCGCCACCACCTTCGCCCACCTGGACGCCACCCTGGTGTTATCCAGACAGATCGCCGAGCTCGGCATCTACCCGGCGGTGGATCCCCTGGACTCCACCTCCCGTATCCTTGATCCGAACGTCGTGGGTCAGGAGCATTACGAAGTGGCGCGGTCGGTGCAGGGTATCCTGCAGCGGTATAAGGAGCTGAAGGACATTATCGCCATCCTGGGTATGGATGAGTTGTCCGAGGAGGATAAGTTGACCGTATCCCGGGCGCGCAAGATTCAGCGCTTCCTGTCCCAGCCCTTCTTCGTGGCGGAGGTGTTCACCGGCTCGCCGGGCGTGTACGTTTCCCTGAAGGACACCATCACCGGCTTCAAGGCCATTGTGGAAGGTGAGTATGATCACCTGCCGGAACAGGCCTTTTACATGGTCGGCACCATCGAAGAGGCCGCAGAAAAGGGTGCCCATTAACCCTTCAAGGAGTGTAGACTGGTGGCTATGACGATACATGTGGATATCGTAAGTGCTGAGGGAGAGATCTACTCAGGGCTTGCCGTGATGGTCCACGCCCCGGCGGAAATGGGCGAGGTTGGGATCGCGCCGCGCCACACCCCGCTGGTCACCCGCCTGCGCCCGGGGGATGTCCGCGTCGACGAGGGTAACGGCAAGGAGATGCTGCATTTCTACGTTTCCGGCGGGATGCTGGAGATACAGCCCCATGTGGTGACGGTGTTGGCCGATACCGCCATCCGGGCCGCCGACCTCGATGAATCCGCGGCGCTGGAGGCAAAGCAGCGGGCGGAAGACGCGCTCGCCGGAAAACTTGCCGAGTTTGAATACGCCAAGGCACAGGCGGAGCTGGCCGAGGCGGTGGCGCAACTGCGCGCGATTGAGAAGTTGCGCAAGCGCAAGGGCTGATAAAATTGCTATACTGACTAGCCCCCTGGTGGCCGAAAACGTTGCCAGGGGGCTATCATTTTTCAGAGAGAGGATTTCATGTCCAAAGAGATTATCCAGCCTGGTAAGTTCGTTTCGCTCACCTACACCATAAGCGATATGGAAGGTAATCTGCTGGAACAGAATGATATCCCGGTCAGCTATATCCACGGTGGCGACCAGGAGCTGATCGGCAGCATGGACCGGGCGGTGCTCGGTAAATGCGCCGGCGACATGGTGGAAATGACCGTTCCTCCCGAGGACGGTTTCGGGCCGCATGATCCGGAACTCACCTTCACCGACGAACTGGCGAATGTCCCGCAGGAGTTTCGGCGGGTCGGGGCCGAAGTCCAGATGCAGAACGATGCCGGGGATGTGAAGACCTTCTATGTCACCCGGATCGAAGACGGCAAACTGACCGTGGACGGCAACCATCCGCTGGCCGGCAAGACCCTTAAGGTGCGGGTGCACATAAAAGAGGTGCGCGAACCCACCCCGGCCGATATCAATCCCGCGGCCGGCAGCTGCAGCATCAATTAAGCCTCCCTGGCGGGCTGTGCCCGCCGTCCCTGTTTTCGTCATCCCGGCTCAGCCACGCGGCTGAATGGCTGTCCGGGTTTTTTCATCTTTCCGCGGTATAATGGTCCTTTATCTTGCTCGGGGTAATCGAACGGAATATGAATCTGGGTGTCGTCATTCTCGCAGCCGGCCAGGGGACACGGATGCGTTCCTCCCTGCCGAAGGTGCTGCATTCCCTCGCCGGCCGGCCGCTGCTTCAGCATGTGATCAGCACCGCGCAGGCGCTGGATCCCGCGCGCATCGCCGTGGTCTACGGCCATGGCGGGGAACAGGTCCCCGCCGCCTTTCCCGACAGTCCTGTCACCTGGGTGGAGCAGGCCGAGCAACTGGGGACCGGACATGCGGTGGAACAGGCGCTGCCGGCCCTTGACGACGTAGCGCGGGTATTGGTGCTCTACGGCGACGTACCCCTGATCAGCGAAGCAACCCTTACCGACCTCATCGGTACCGCAAACGGCACCGATCTGGCGTTATTGACCGTCGCGCTGGATGACCCCACCGGTTACGGCCGGATCGTGCGTGACGATAACGGCCATATCCGGCGCATCGTGGAACAGAAGGACGCCTCACCGGAAGAACTGAACATCCGCGAGATCAACACCGGTATCCTGGTGGTGGATCGCCCCCGCCTGGAACAGTGGATAAGCCGCCTGGAGAACCATAACGCCCAGGGCGAGTTTTATCTTACCGATATCGTTGAAGCGGCGGTTAACGACGGCGTGCAGGTCCATTCCGCACAGCCGTCCGACCCCTATGAGGTGCAGGGGGTAAATGACCGGGTACAACTGGCCCAGCTGGAACGGCATTATCAGCAGCGCCAGGCGGAACGGTTGATGCGGGAGGGGCTGTCGCTGAAAGATCCGGCACGGTTTGATCTGCGCGGCACCCTTACCATCGGACAGGATGTGGATATGGATATCAACGTCCTGCTGGAGGGTGATGTCTCCCTGGGGGACGGGGTCAGGGTGGGGGCCAATACGGTGATCCGCAGCAGCAGTATCGCGGCAGGCACCCATATAAAAGAAAACTGTGTCATTGAAGAGGCCGTCATCGGCCGCGACTGCCGCATCGGTCCTTTTGCCCGCATCCGCCCCGAGTCCGGTCTCGCCGACGGTGTGCATATCGGAAATTTCGTGGAGATAAAGAAATCCGAGGTAGACGCGGGCAGCAAGATCAATCACCTCAGTTACGTGGGAGACTGCAGCGTCGGCAAGTCGGTCAACATCGGCGCCGGTACCATCACCTGCAATTACGACGGCGCCAACAAACATCGCACCGTCATCGGTGACAACGCCTTTATCGGTTCCGATACCCAGTTGGTGGCACCGGTGGAAGTGGGGGCGGGCGCCACCATCGGTGCCGGTTCCACCATTACCCAGAACACGCCGCCGGATATGCTCAGTCTCAGCCGTTCCAAGCAGGTCAGCGTCAAGGGCTGGAAGCGGCCGGTGAAAAACAAAGACTGATACGCAATTCCAATTACGCAACACGGATTGAATAATAAGGCATCGTCTCCGTTCGGAGTGATGTGTAACAAAACAGGACAAAGACAAAGACCATGTGTGGAATAGTTGGGGCCATCGCCGACAGGGATATCACCCGGAATCTGCTCGACGGGTTAAAACGGCTTGAGTACCGGGGCTATGATTCGGCCGGCATCGCCATCCGCAATGGCGAAGGGCACCTGCAGCGGATCCGCTCCGTGGGCAAAGTAGCGGCACTGCAGGAGATGCTTGATCAAACCAGTATCCAGGGTGAATTGGGCATCGCCCATACCCGTTGGGCCACCCACGGTATGCCGGCGGAACGCAATGCCCATCCCCACGTCAGCGGCGAGCGGGTGGCGGTGGTGCATAACGGCATCATCGAGAACCATGCCGAGCTGCGCCGGCAACTGGAACAGAAAGGTTATCGCTTTACCTCGGAGACCGATACCGAGGTCATTGCCCATCTGTTGGCGGACAAACTGGATGCGAATGCGGATTTTCTCCAGGCGGTGCGGGAGGCGGCGGCCGAACTGGTGGGGGCCTATGCCCTGGCGGTCATGTGTCCCTGCGATCCGGAACGGATTGTGGTGGCCCGCTCCGGCAGTCCGCTGGTGCTGGGTGTCGGCGAGGGGGAGAATTTTATCGCCTCCGATGTCTTCGCCCTGCTGCCGGTCACCAACCGATTCATCTTTCTTGAAGAAGGGGATATCGCCGAGGTCCGTCGCGATGCCATCTCCGTGTTCGATGAAACAGGTGCTCCCGCCGAGCGGCCCGTTCAGGAATCCTGTCTCTCCTCTTCCGAGGTGGACAAGGGTCCCTACCGCCACTACATGCTGAAGGAGATCTTCGAACAGCCCGCGGTCATCGCCGAGACCCTGGAAGGCCGGATCCACAAGGGGCGGCTGCTGGAAGAGAGCTTCGGCCACAAGGCGACGGAGCTTCTGGACAAGACCAGGCGGGTGCAGATCGTGGCCTGCGGTACCAGCTACCATGCCGGCTATGTGGCCCGTTACTGGATGGAGGAGATCGGTATCCCCTGCAACGTGGAGGTGGCGAGCGAGTTCCGTTACCGCAACGCCGTGGTGCAGGAGGACACCCTGTTTCTTACCATCTCCCAGTCCGGCGAGACCGCCGATACCCTGGCCGCTCTGCGCGGCGCCAGGAAACAGGGCTATCTCGGCAGCCTCGTTGTCTGCAACGTGCCCGAGAGTTCCCTGGTGCGGGAATCGGATGTGGCGCTCATGACACGGGCCGGGCCGGAAATCGGGGTTGCTTCCACCAAGGCCTTCACCACTCAGCTGGTGGCACTGCGGCTGCTGGTTTTGGCCCTGGCTCGCCGCATGGGCATGGATGCGTCGCGGGAGAAGGAGCTGGTGGATGAGCTGCATGCCCTGCCGCGCCAGGTGGAGGTGGTGCTGGAACTCAGCGACGCCATTCACGATATGGCGAACGACTTCGCCAGCAAGGAGAACGCCCTGTTTCTCGGCCGCGGCACCTTCTTCCCGGTGGCCCTGGAAGGCGCGCTGAAACTTAAGGAGATCTCCTACATCCATGCCGAGGCCTATCCCGCGGGGGAACTCAAACACGGCCCCCTGGCATTGGTGGACGCCAACATGCCGGTGGTCTGCGCCCTGCCGGACGACCCTCTGCTGGAGAAGGTGCTCTCCAATCTGCAGGAAGTGCGGGCCCGCGGCGGCGAGCTGTTCCTGTTCAGCGACCACGCGGTGAAGATCGATCTCGACAACTACAAGAACCTCACCCTCTCCGACATCTGTCCCTCCACCGCGCCCATCGTCTACAGCGTGCCCCTGCAACTGCTCGCCTACCACGTAGCGGTACTGAAGGGGACGGATGTGGATCAGCCGCGAAATCTGGCCAAGTCCGTTACGGTGGAATAACGCCGAAAAAAGGGTGCTGCGGGTTCACTATTTAGTCGATAGCCATCAGTAGGGCGGGCCGCGCCCGCCTTCCTTTGTACTGACCCTGATTTTTCCGGGATTCGAGGCAAACCCGAAGAGGGTTGTTCCCGTAAAGTAGATAAGGTAGTTTTGGCATTGGTTGGCTGTGTTCAGGGACAGGAAATGGTCATGAGCAACCTAATCAGGCAGATCCGTAGAATTTCTCACGCGATCCTGCGCGCCCTCATTTCAACCCTCCCCGAGGGGGGTTCTCCCTGTGTTCGTACCTTCAATCGCCAGAACGAATCGCCACGGCCGCGGCTACCGCTCCCGGTAAATCCAAAGACATTCAATTTGGTGTGGGGACCAGGGAATAGATCTGATCGCTTAAACCCGTTGGAGTATTTATATGGAAAACCTATATAGAACTCCTGGCGGCATATCACAATATTTGTGCCGGCTACATAACACAATATACGTGCCGTCCACATAAGCACCTGTTAGGGCAAATAAAATGAAATACGTTATTTTTCTAGTGTTGCTTTTCCTAAGTATTAATTCGTTAGCATATGACGAACAAAGAGCATTAGTTAATTTTTCTCAAGAAGCAGCAGAATGTAGTGCTTACTACTTGTTTTCTTCCGAAGCACCTGGGCTAGATGAGAACACAAGAAATAAATTAAAAGAAAATTATGCAGCAATGTTTAACATTGCAATCATGAGTTCAAATGCAGAAGTATCAAAGGCAAGACTAGAATTAAGCATTGAAACAATGAAACGCGAAATGAATAGCAACTGGTCGAATATGGCTATCATCAATAATAAATACGGCTACAAATGCATTGATTTTGCCAACGACGTTGATGGACGATTAAATTATTGGCTTCAGAAAAAGGATGATTAATATATGCCCTAACCAGTGGGTCAAAGTC
>JBNKCX010000023.1:0-60046 GCA_050287965.1 Sedimenticolaceae bacterium | reverse complement strand
TGGGGTGGATGATGGGACTCGAACCCACGACGACTGGAATCACAATCCAGGGCTCTACCAACTGAGCTACACCCACCACTAAACCGGTACTTTTCTTACTTAACTAAAATGGCACGCCCGGCAGGATTCGAACCTGCTACCCTCGGCTTAGCTTACCACTACGCCTTTCGACGCCCCGCTTCGCGGGTTTGTGGTCTGGACTATCTCTTCACCCTCTCAGGTGCCGCACGTATAGTCTCTACGGATCCCCCTGAAGATGCAGCATTCTCTGCTCCCCGGTCAACCAAGGGTTTCCTCGGGATTGCCATCAGCATTACCTGTTAAGGTTTCCCCGATACAGTGCGGTCCACTTTATGGGTTCCCTTTCCCCATAAAGGCTCCTATTTACGTACCCTAAGGTACGTGCCTAAAGGCCGATGCTCTATCCAGATGAGCTACGGGCGCATTGTCGATGCTGCTGCGGGATACTGGTCGGGGTAGAGGGATTCGAACCCCCGACATCCTGCTCCCAAAGCAGGCGCGCTACCAGACTGCGCTATACCCCGTTATCCGGGCCTCCGCCCAACGGCGAAGAAGCGGAATGATACGCAGTGTGCCCCGGGAGGTCAACGGGCATTCGGGGCCGCCCCGCCCCCCAGGCGATGACCATAAGCGCCTTTTCAGGTATCATCCGCCCCCTGTTTTTTAACCAATTTACGCAGTGGAAACCGAGGAATGAGCGCACAGATCCTAGACGGAAAGGCCATCGCCGCCGACATACGACAGACCATCAAAAACCGGGTAACCGAGATGACCGAGGCCGGCAAACGCCCGCCGGGGCTGGCGGTGGTGCTAGTGGGTGAGGATCCCGCTTCCCAGGTCTATGTCCGTAACAAGCAGCGCTCCTGCGAGGAGGTGGGTTTCCTCTCCGAGCTGCACCGGCTGGATGTGGAAACCACGGAAAGCCAGCTCCTGAAGCTGATCGACGAGCTGAACGGCCGCGACGAGATCGACGGCATCCTGGTTCAGCTCCCGTTGCCCGAGCAGATCAATGAAGAGGCGGTGATCGAGCGCATCCTGCCCACCAAGGACGTGGACGGCTTCCACCCCTACAACGTGGGCCGCCTCGCCCTGAAGATGCCGATCCTGCGCCCCTGTACGCCCCGGGGGGTGATGACCCTGCTGGAGCGCACCGGACAGAAGCTGGAGGGCCTGGACGCGGTTGTCATCGGCCAGTCCAACATCGTCGGCCGCCCCATGGCCCTGGAACTGCTGGCGGCCCGCTGCACCATCACCGTCTGCCACAGCCGCACCAAGGACCTGGCGGAGAAGGCGCGCAACGCCGATATCCTGGTGGTGGCCATCGGCCGCGGGGAATACGTACCGGGGGACTGGATCAAGGAGGGCGCCATCGTCATCGACGTGGGCATGAACCGCAACGATGAGGGCAAGCTGGTGGGGGACGTGGATTTCGCCACGGCCAAGGAACGGGCCGCCTGGATCACTCCGGTTCCCGGCGGTGTCGGTCCCATGACCATCGCCACCCTGCTGGAGAACACCCTGCAGGCGCGGGAGCTTCACGGTTCCGGCTCCTACTGATCCACGGAGAACGGCATGTTTACCGGCATCGTACAAGGCACCGCGGAAGTGGTGGATATCGTGGAGAAGGAGAACTTCCGCACCCACACCCTGCGTATGCCGCGCGAGTTCCTGGAGGGACTGAAACCCGGTGCGTCGGTGGCCCATAACGGTTGCTGCCTCACCGTGGTACGGATCGAGGATGACCGGGTCTCCTTCGATCTGATGCAGGAGACCCTGCGGGTCACTAACCTGGGGGAGCTGACCGTCGGCGGCAAAGTCAATTTCGAGCGCGCCGCCCGCTTCGGCGATGAGATCGGCGGACACCAGATGTCCGGCCATATCCTCGCCACGGCGGAGGTGACGCGGGTGATCAGGAGCGAGAACAACCGCCAGGTCTGGTTTCGGCTGCCGCCGGAGCTGACCAAATATATCTTCGCCAAGGGCTATATCGGCATCGACGGTATCAGTCTCACCATCGGCGATGTGGAGGGGGACGAGTTCAACGTCAACCTGATCCCCGAGACCCTGGAGCGGACCAATATGGACGGCCGCGAACCGGGGGATCGCGTCAACATCGAGATCGATCCCCAGACACAGGCCATCGTGGACACGGTGGAACGGGTGCTCGCGGAGCGCGCGCTCTAGCCGCGAACGACCGCGACCGGTCGGCATCGCCGCCCTGCCCTTTGCAGTTCCCTTTTTCCGTACCTCCGGGGTCTCATTCCGGCTGCGCGAAGGAATTCACGCCCCCGGGTCATGGCGACTGGCAAATAGTTACGGAACGGACAATACTTTTAATCAGGGATCGAACAAGGGGAGCAGATCATGGCCGTCTACCAGCACGTCTTGGCAGCAGTTGATTTTTCCGATGAAAGCGACCGGGTGGTGGAGAAGGCTATTGAACTCGCGAATCAGAACGGGGCGAAATTAAGCCTGATCTACGTTGTCGCGCCCATCGGCCTGGTCTATGCCGAAGAGATACCCCTGCCCGCCGATTTCGATCTTGAGGATCAACTAGCCGCACAGGCGAAAAACAAGCTTGAGGCCTTACGGAAAAAATACGACCTGGAAGTGACAAAAGAACTGGTGGCGGTGGGCACCCCCAAACAGGAGATTGTTCAGGCCGCCCGGGAAGAGGCCGTGGACCTTATCGTGATCGGCAGCCACGGCCGACACGGCATCCAGTTGTTACTGGGGTCCACTGCCAACGGTGTGTTGCACACCGCGGACTGCGACGTACTCGCGATTCGCGTGGGCAAGGAGGAACAGGCCTAGGGAGCCTCCGATCTAGATCCCGAACTCCTGCCCGTTACCTGCCATCAACCCATAGTCTTTGTGCACACCGCTGCTTTGTAACAGCGCCTCCAACTCCTCCGCCGGAACCGGCCGGCTGTACAGGAACCCCTGGTACAGATCGCATTGACGCTTGCTCAGAAAATCCAGCTGTTCGTCGGTCTCCACCCCTTCCGCCACCACCCGGAATCCCATACGGGAACTCATGGCCAATATGGATTCCACAATGGCCGCGTTGGCGGGATCGGTGGTGATGTCGCGCACAAAGGAGCGGTCGATCTTGAGATTATCCAGAGGCATGCGCTTCAGATAACGCAGGGACGAGTATCCGGTGCCGAAATCATCGATGGAAAAACAGAACCCCCGGCTCTTTAACTCCTTCATCTTATCGATAGTATTCCCGAGATCCCGTCCCAGAAGGTTTTCCGTCAGCTCCAGATGAAGCTCTGCCGGTTTTACCCCCGCATCAAGCACGGTATCGGTCAGTTTCTTCACGAAGTGGTTGTGTTGAAACTGGCGTGGACTGATATTGACGGAGATGCGCCCGTATTCGAGATCCGGTATCTCGGTGTTCCATTTCCGGATCTGGTGACAAACCTCCTGCAACACCCAATCGCCGAGATCCAGTATCAACCCGCTCTCCTCGGCAACACCGATAAACTCTTCGGGTAACACCAGCCCCCGTTCCGGATGCTTCCAACGCAGCAACGCCTCAGCACCCACGATCCGGCCCGGATGCTCCATATCTATGATCGGTTGGTAATAGAGCTGGAACTCATCGCGTTCCAGGGCATCCCGCAACGACTGCTCGTATTCCAGACGCTCCTCCACCACGTTCTGCATACTCGGCAGGAAGAAATTGGAACAGTTGCCGCCGGACTCCTTGGCACGATACATGGCGACGTCGGCCTGCTGCAGGACCTCACTGATATCCCTGGAGTTGCCGGAAAACAGGGTGATGCCGATGCTGGAAGGTACAAACAATTTATGTTTGCTGATCTTATAAGGCCGTATCAGGACATCCAGCATCTTTTCCGCGATAGCCTGGACCTCCGTCACCGCCTTCTCGGTATCGGAATCCAGCTCGGCGAGCAGAACGACAAACTCGTCGCCACCCAAGCGGGCGACGGTATCCTCACTGCGTAGGATCCTCCTGAGTCGTTCACCCACTCTCCGCAACAACTTGTCACCGACGCCATGCCCCAGAGAATCGTTCACGGTCTTGAAACGATCCAGATCAAGAAACAGCACCGCACCGTTATGCCCGTGCCGCTTTGCCGACTCCAGCCGCTGACCGAGCCGGTCCATGAACAGGGCGCGGTTGGGAAGACCGGTCAACACGTCGTGCAAGGCCGCGAAGCGGGTCTGGTCCTCCTGCTTCTGCAGCAGATAATACGCCGACATGAGCCCCAGCAGTCCGCCGAGCCAGAGGACGAAATGCCAAAGACTGATCTGGAGTATCTGACTGTTCGATTCCGCAAGGAGGGGAGCCAGGGGTACGGAGACACTGATCCCACCCAGCACATCACCCAGGCCGTATCCCTGCTGACCGTGGCATTCGAGGCAGGCGGACGTGACCTTACGCGGCCGCATCAGCCGAAAGAACTGCTCCCCTCTTATCCGGCTCACACCCTGCCACTGTTCCGCTCCCTGGGCGAAAGCCATTAACGCGCTCCGTTCCCACTCATCGGGGGCGTTCTCGGGGCGCAACGGATTGAGACTGGTGACATGACCTCGCACCCCGTTGGGAAACGTCGATGCCTCGCTATCATGCACCAGCCGGGTGAAATAGGAGGAATTGACGAGGGTCAGCTCGCGCCCCTCCTGGGTAATCACATCCCGGTGGGGTATATGGGCCAGATAGGGATTGGGTTGGATACCGCGATCGACGGGTATATAGACACCACCGACACTCGAAACCAGATGACGGTAGGTCATGTCCTTATCGATGGCCGTATTGGCGTGGGACAACGCACGGTTCATCACCATGTCGCGACTGTGCTGGATATTCCAGTAAATGGATGCCAGAAAAGCCAGACACCAGACTGCGCCGAGCACCACCACCCACGGTAACAAGTGGGATTTCTTAAGTGGTCCTTCCGCCAGTAAGGTGGGTGTTAACGATAAGCGTGTACGGTCTTTGCTTTCCTGCATATTGAGAGCATCCAGACGACGGCTGCCCGGTTCCCCTAGTACATCTCTAAAAATGCGGTGATGCTGGAAGATCCGTCGATCCCTGCGGAAAAAGCCACGATTTTCCGGGGACCGATCTTGTGATTGCGCCGGTTATGAAATACTTGAAGAGAGGTTATACCATCTCAAATTGTAAGGAAAGAACCGATCTAAAAGAGTAAGGCGTTTAGTTCCCAACCCCCGCGGTTGCAGGCGATGGGGCCGGCGGGGAAATCAAAGGCTGGACCAGGACCAGGGTTGTTCAGCCCAGCCAGTACCTGGCGTTGCGGAACAATCTCAGCCATGGACCGTTACTGCTCCAATCATCCGGATGCCAGGAGTTCTGTACCGTGCGGATCACCCGTTCCGGATGGGGCATCATGATAGTGACGCGCCCGTCCTCACTGGTGAGACCGGTGATGCCCTCGGGCGAACCGTTGGGGTTGGCCGGGTAGCGTTCCGCTGTTTCGCCGCTGTTTTCCAGATAACGCATTACCACCTTGTCGCGGGCGGTGGCGAGATGGGCCTCATCCCGGAACTCCGCCCGTCCCTCCCCATGGGCGACCACGATGGGAAGCCGCGATCCCTCCATCCCCTGCAGCAGGATGGATGCGGACTGTTCCACCTGCACGGTGACGAAGCGGGCCTCGAACTGCTCCGAGCGGTTACGCACGAAACGGGGCCAATGATCGGTGCCCGGAATCAGTTCATGAAGATTGGAGAGCATCTGACAACCGTTGCAGACCCCGAGGGCGAAGGTGTCCCGACGCTGAAAGAAGGCGGCGAACTGATCCCGGGCACGGGGGTTGAAAAGGATCGACTTGGCCCACCCCTCGCCGGCCCCCAGTACGTCACCGTAGGAGAAACCCCCGCACGCCACCAATCCCTTAAACCGTTCCAGGGAGACCCGACCCTCGATGATGTCGGACATATGGACATCCACACACTCGAACCCCGCCCGGTGAAAGGCATTGGCCATCTCGATCTGACCATTCACCCCCTGCTCCCGCAGGATCGCCATGGCCGGGCGGACCCCGGTACTGATCAGGGGTTCCGCTACATCCTCCTCGGGATCGAAGGTAATCACGGGCTGCATGCCTGGATCGGTATCATCGGCGATACGGGCAAACTCCTCCTGCGCGCACTCCGGGTTATCCCGCAGCGCCTGCATCGCCCGGGTGGTCTCGGACCACGCCTGCTGCAACTCCACCCGACTCAGGGACATGAGCGCCTTGCGGCCGCGCTGTATCTCAATCCGATCCTCGTCATTCAGCGTTCCGATCACATGACTGTGATGGCCGAGCCCGGCATCCTGCAATATCTTGATCACGTCGTCGGTGTCGTTGTATCCCACCTGGATCACCGCCCCGAGCTCCTCGCTGAAAAGGGCCCCGAACTCGTCCTCACCCAGATCATCGATCTCCACCGTAATCCCGGTGCGTCCCGCGAAGGCCATTTCGCACAGGGTGGCTAACAGACCACCGTCCGAGCGGTCGTGGTAGGCCAGCAGCAGACCTTCACTGTTCAGTTCCTGGACAACGGCGAAGAAGCGTTTCAGCATCTCCGGATCACCCAGATCGGGCCCGCGGTGGCCCACCTGTTTATAGACCTGGGCCAGCGCCGACGCTCCCAGGCGGTTGGCGCCCTTGCCGAGATCGATAAGAATCAGATCGCTGTCGCCCCGGTCCGTCCGCAGCTGCGGGGTAAGGGTCCTGCGCACATCGGTCACGGGGGCGAAGCCGGAGATGATGAGAGACAGGGGCGCGGCCATGGCACGCTCCTCTCCCTGCTGTTGCCAGACCGTGCGCATGCTCATGGAGTCCTTGCCCACCGGGATGGCGATGCCCAGTGCGGGGCAGAGCTCCATACCCACGGCCTGGACCGTCTTGTACAGTTTTGCGTCCTCCCCGGGATAGCCCGCGGCGGCCATCCAGTTGGCGGAGAGCTTGATATCCCCGATCCGGGAGATGGCCGCGGCCGCCAGATTGGTTATGGCCTCGCCGATGGCCATCCGGCCCGAGGCCGGCGCGTCGATCAGTGACAGGGGGGTACGCTCGCCCATGGCCATGGCCTCCCCGGCATAACCCAGGTAGTCGGCATTGGTTACCGCCACGTCCGCCACCGGAACCTGCCACGGGCCCACCATCTGGTCCCGTGCGACCTGGCCGGTAACGGAGCGGTCACCGATGGTTATCAGGAAGGTCTTGTTGGCCACGGTCGGCAACCGCAGTACCCGCAACGCCGCCTCCTCCAGATCGACCCCGGTCAGGTCCAGTTGCGGTTTGTGGAAGGTGCGGTGCTTTACATCACGCAGCATGCGCGGCGGTTTACCGAACAACAGGGGAATCGGAATATCGATGGGGTTGTTCTCGAAATGGGCATCGCCCAGAAGCAGGTGTTCCTCCTCGGTGGCGTAACCCACCACCGCGTAGGGGCAACGTTCGCGCTCACAGATCCCCTTGAACAGCTCCAGCCGCTCCGCCGCAACCGCCATCACGTAACGTTCCTGGGCCTCGTTGCACCAGATCTCCATGGGCGACATGCCGGGTTCGTCGTTGGGAACCGCCCGCAGTTCAAACCGTCCGCCCCTGGCGGCGTCGTGCACCAGCTCCGGCAGGGCGTTGGAGAGCCCGCCGGCCCCCACGTCATGGATGAAGAGAATCGGGTTGTCTTCCCCCTGCGCCCAGCAGCGATCGATCACCTCCTGGCAGCGCCGCTCCATCTCGGGATTGGAGCGCTGTACCGAGGCGAAATCGAGATCTTCCGCCGAGGTCCCGCTGGCCATGGAAGAGGCGGCGCCTCCCCCGAGTCCGATAAGCATGGCCGGGCCGCCCAGAACGATAAGGGGCGTGCCGGCCGGAAACTCCCTTTTCTCTATGTGTTCGCCGCGGATGTTACCCAACCCGCCGGCGATCATGATGGGTTTGTGATAACCGCGCAGTTCCTCGCCGTTCCCGCCGGGCACCCGCTCTTCATAGGTGCGGAAATAACCGCAGAGGTTGGGGCGGCCGAACTCGTTATTGAAGGCGGCGCCGCCGATGGGGCCTTCCAGCATGATGTCCAGCGCGGAAACAATCCGTTCCGGTTTGCCGAAATCGGTCTCCCACGGCTGTTCCGCGCCCGGGATGCGCAGGTTGGACACGGAAAACCCGGTCAGGCCCGCCTTGGGTTTGGCACCCTGCCCGGTGGCCCCCTCGTCTCTTATCTCGCCACCCGATCCGGTGGCCGCCCCGGGATCGGGGGAGATGGCGGTCGGGTGGTTGTGGGTCTCCACCTTCATGAGGATATGGATATCCTCTCCACTGTAACCGTAGGTGTGGGTTGCGGTATCCGGAAAAAAACGCTCACCGCGGCTGCCCCGCATAACCGCCGCATTATCCTTGTAGGCCGACAGGACATCCTCCGGAGAGCAGTCGGTGGTATTCCGGATCATCCGGAACAGGGAAAGATCCTGAGCCGCACCATCGATGACCCAGTCCGCGTTGAATATCTTGTGACGACAGTGTTCGGAGTTGGCCTGGGCGAACATCATGAGTTCCACATCGCTGGGATTGCGGCCCAATCCCTGGAAACTCTCCACCAGGTAATCGATCTCGTCATCGGACAGGGCCAGACCCAGCTCGCCGTTGGCCTGCTCCAGGGCGGGACGGCCGCCGGCCACCACATCCACACTGGTAAAAGGTTTCGGTTCCTCATGGGCAAAAAGGGAGTCGGCTTCCTCCTTGTCGAAGAGCACCACTTCGGTCATGCGGTCGTGGAGGATGGCCTCAGCCGCACTCAACTCGCTGTTGGAGAGGTCGCCGTTGTTCGACCCGAGGTAATAAGCGATACCCCGTTCCAGGCGCCGGATCTTCTGCAATCCACAGTTATGGGCGATATCCGTCGCCTTGGTGGACCAGGGGGAGATGGTTCCGGGTCGCGGCACAACCAGCAACAGGGATCCGGCGGGTTCGTGCCCCGGCAGGCTGGGCCCGTAGCGCAGTACCCGTTCCAGTACCGCGCGCTCCTCATCGCTGAGACTCTGCTCCAGTTCGGCAAAATGCATGAACTCCGCGTACAGATTCACCTCGCGGTGGATTCCGTCGGACAGTCGCTGCTGAAGCTTTTTCAGGCGAAAATCGGAAAGGGCGGGGGCACCACGGAGAGTTAACATCTTTAACCTTGGGTCTGGAACCGGTAACGAAGGTGTGATGATACTCCATGTTCCAGTCGCCGGACAGGCTCTCTACCCGGCCGCCCGGAAATAGCGGGTGTTGGTGAACATCGCTGAGTTCATGCGGAACTGTTCAGCAACCTTGCGGTTACCGATCTCAAATAACCGTCTGCCGGGATTCCCTTACCCGCTAACCGCTCAGATATCGAACCAGTCGCTTACCCGGTCCTGGAAGGCGACGGAAAAACGATCCTCGATCTCGGGCGTAACCGAGAGCAGCGCTTCCTGTACCAGATCCGGTGTATTGTTCTTTTCGCTCAGGTGGGATGCGACCAAGTGGTGCAGACGACCCTGATCGAGCTGCCGGAGAAACTCCGCCGCCTGCCGGTTGCTCAAATGACCCAGGGGGCCGCCCACGCGCCTTTGCAGAGCCGGCGGATAGGGTCCGTTGGCCAACATACCGTCATCATGGTTGCATTCCAGAAAGAGGGCGTTACAGGAACGCAATAGCTCCAGTATGTGCGGTGTCCAGTTGCCGGCATCCGTCAACATACCCAGGCGGCTGGCGCCCGAGCTGAAGACGAACTGCACCGGTTCCCGGGCATCGTGAGGCACCGGAAACGGCTCCACTTCTATATCGCCGATGGAGAAGCTCCCGCTGTGGGAACTGAAGATGTGCAGGGCGGGAAGTTCCCCGCAACGACCCTGGCGGCCGGTTCCGGCGGTCATCCAGACCGGCATCCCGTAACGTCGCGCCAGGGGCCCCACGCCCCGGATATGATCCTGATGCTCGTGGGTCAGGAGCACCGCATCGATGCTATCCGCCGCGACCTGAATCCGTTCAAGTCGCCGCTCCAGTTCCCGCACCGCAAACCCGTTATCCAGAAGAATCCGGGTGTTCCCCGTCTCGATAAGGGTTGCGTTACCGCGACTCCCGCTACCGAGGGAGACAAAACGCATATGAAACTATTTCAGTTGCTCATGCAACAGGGTCAGAATGCGCACCGCCGTATCCGAGTTCTCCTGCACACCCTGTTCATTCAGTACCGCCAGCGTGGTTGCATCCGCTTCCGCTCTGAGGCTCACCTGATAACGGTTTTCCTTGTCTATATTGGAGTCGTCGCGCCAGAACGCCAGCTTGGACAACAGCCCCGGATCTTCCTGGCCGCGCGTGGGGTCGTTGTAACGGACATAATAGACACCGTTGGCACGATCCCGGTCTTCCACGGCAAATCCGACCCGGTCCAGCGCCACACCGGTCAGACGCCATGCCCTGGAGAATCCCTCATTGATCACCAGTTCAACCCGGTCACGCCCGCGGACCAGCTGAGAACGGGTCTGCGCCGTTTCCTGACGTTGTGCCAGCGAGCGGCTCGCCCTCTGATCCGCCACACCCATATAGACCATGAGGCGCCGCAGCATCTCCGCCTCCAGCCCATGATCCGTCTCCCGCGGTACCCAGACATTGCGCTCGGTACCCGCGGTATTGGTTACGACCTGCTCTTCCATACCGCGGTGGGTCAGGAACAGCTCGGTTGCCTTGCCGTCGCCCCCGCGCTCGAACCGGATTCGATACTGGTCCCGGGTCGCCGAGGAATAAAGCCCGTCAAACACCTTACGTACGGCATCGGTGATAAAGTCGCTCTTGATATCGGCCCGGTTCTCAATCCAGTCGGTAACCATAATGCCCACCGCCGGGTCCTGTTCCACCAGCAGTATTCCGTTCTCCTGCCAGAAAGCGAGGACCTTGGGCCAGACATCGTCCGGTTCCGCCGCAATCACCAGCCAGCGCTGGTCACCGTCACGCCGCACCGATATATCTTCGATCTTGGGCAATACCGTGCCTCCTGTCGAACCGCCGAGACCCGGGCGCGTTCCCCGGTTCATAAAGTCCGAATAGGAGGCGGATCCGCCGGCACCGGAGGATCCCGGAATCACGAACTCATCGTTTATGGTACTGCTGGTAAGATCAGGCGGAATCTCAAGATCCCGTTCCGCCTGCTTGGATTTCTTGTACTCCACCTTACGGTCCGGAAGCACATCCTCCATCTTCGAGGAGATACTCTCACATCCGACCAGGGCAACCAGCACGAAGCCGGAAATAAACAGTTTGGTGAGCTTCAAATACATTGTACGTATTACCTGTTTGTTCTCGATTCTTCTCGCCGATCAGAGGAGGCGGGGACACCCGTTCCCCCTCTGTCTTGCGAGGTGATCTGTTGTTATAAGAGACCTGCGGTTCTCATAGAGTTCCGCAAAGGCCCCCAAAAATCCTCGGAAAACCACGTAAGCGGCAAACGTATCCCGACACCGATACGCCCCATCTCCGCCAGTGCCCACTTCACAGGGATAGGATTGGCCTCGAGAAAAAGATCGCGGTGCAAACCCGCCAGAGTGCGATCTATTTCGTCCGCCGTTTGCCGATCCCCGGCCAGGGCCGCCTTGCACATCCGGTGCATGGCGTTCGGGGCGAGATTGGCCGTCACCGAGATCACACCCTGACCACCGGCATACATCAGCTCCCGCGCCGTAGCGTCATCCCCGCTGATAATGGCGAACTCATCCCCGCAGCCGGAACGTATCGCAGCCACCCGGCTGATCTCACCGGTAGCTTCCTTGATACCGACGATATTATCAATTTCCGCCAGCCTGGATACAGTCTCGGGTAACATGTCGCAGGCGGTCCGGCCCGGGACATTATATAGGATCTGCGGGATATCCACGGCCTCGGCCACCGCCTTATGGTGGCGGTAAAGCCCTTCCTGGGTCGGCTTATTATAATAAGGCGTCACCAGAAGACAGGCATCCGCGCCTGACTCCTTGGCGCAGCGCGTCAGGGTGATCGCCTCGGTGGTGGAATTGGCGCCGGTACCGGCAATCACCGGCACACGACCCGCGGCGAATTCGATCACCTGCCGGATTACCCCGCAGTGTTCATCCTCATCGAGAGTGGCGGACTCCCCCGTGGTGCCGACGGCGACTATCGCGTCGGTACCCTGCTCCACGTGCCACTCCACCAGACCGCGCAGACTGTGCTCATCCAGACTGCCGTCCTCTTTCATGGGAGTGACCAGGGCCACCATACTGCCTCGAAACATCAATAAACTCCTGAGATTCAGGGTAAATTCAGCATTCTAAACTGCCCATACTGCCTCATACAAGCGGATCTATCCCCCCTCTACGGCCTCTTCGATGACCGGCCGCATACCGTGGAATACCGGGCCGTCGCGAAGCCATCATGCCGCCCGCCGAGCGTGGGTCGCCAAAACAGAGAATATCCGTCCCTATTTCACCGGTAAAAATGTGAGATTTGCGGTATTAAATTTACAAGAAGACAGATTCCTTCTCCGACGTTACACTGAGGGTTTTATACCGATTCTCAGGATTCGCACAAATACCATGCCCGCGAAAAAGAATTATCTGGTCATATCGGCGCTCGGCAAAGACCGCCCTGGCATAGTCGACAAACTCTCCGCGGCCATCCTTGAAGACCAATGCAACATAGCGGACAGCCGTATGACGGTGCTGGGAGGGGAGTTCGCCATCATGCTTATGGTCGAGGGTAACTGGAATACCCTGGCAAAACTGGAAAAGGAAATCCCTCACCTGGGAAAACGGCTCGGGCTGACCATCATCACCGAACGTACCGAGGAAAAACGTGGGGAAACCGGTCTGCTGCCTTACGCGGTGGAGGTGGTGGCAATGGATCACCCGGGCATCGTGCACCACCTGGCGAGCTTCTTCTCACAACGTAATATCAACATTGAGGACATGGTAACCAGCAGTTACGCCGCGGCCCACACCGGCACACCCATGTTTTCAGTGAACATGTGCGTTGGGATACCCTCGGAGATTCATATTGCCTCATTAAGGGAAGAATTCATGGAATTCTGTGATAGCCTGAATCTCGACGCCGTCCTGGAACCCATCAAAGCGTAAGCGAGGACCCCTCGAATAATGCCCAAAGCAGCAATCGGAAAGACCGTTCCAGATATAGAACTTTCCGCCACCGGCGATAAACAGATCAAACTATCCGACTTTCGCGGCAATCCGGTAGTACTCTACTTTTACCCGAAGGCCAGCACCCCGGGCTGCACCCTGGAAGGCCGGGATTTTGCGGCAGCCGCTAATAAATTCAGGCGCAGGTCATGCACTATTCTCGGCGCCTCCCGGGACAGCATCAAAGCCCAGGAAAATTTCAAGTCCAAGCAGGGATTCCCGTTCGACCTTATTTCCGATACGGAGGAAAAACTCTGCTCCGCCTTTGACGTAATCAAAATGAAGAATATGTATGGGAAGAAAGTCCGAGGGATAGAACGCAGCACGTTCCTTATCGACGGGGACGGGATCCTGCGACAGGAGTGGCGCAAGGTCAAGGTAAATGGCCATGTCGAAGAAGTACTGAACGCCGTTAAGAAACTCGGTTAACGATTTCTAACGCATCACTCGCCAGTTGTTATTTGGAAGACGGTTTATCCATGCCTAAAGACACCAATCTTAATAACCCCCTTTTCGTATTAGATACCAACGTCCTGATGCATGACCCCACGGCGATATTCCGCTTTGAGGAACATGACATCTTCTTACCGATGGTGGTACTGGAAGAGCTGGACAAGAACAAACGGGGCATTTCCGAGGTATCACGCAATGTGCGCCAGGTGAGCCGTTTTCTGGACGAGCTGCTGCATGACGCCAGCAAGGAAGAGATCGACGCCGGGCTGTCGCTCCCGGGGCCGACCAACGGCGTAGCGGAACCCTCCAAGGAGCGGGGCCGGCTGTTTTTCCAGACTCAGCTGCTGCCCAACCTGCTCCCGGACAACCTGCCGGGCAACATCCCGGACAACAACATCCTCAGTACCGCCCTGGCCCTGCAAAAAGATCGCCCGGAGCGAAGCATCATCCTGGTATCCAAGGACATCAACCTGCGAATCAAGGCATCCGCCCTCGGGATCCGGGTCGAGGACTATTCCAACGATCGGGTACTGGATGACGTCAACCTGCTCTACAGCGGCGAACTGGAACTGTCCGCCGATTTCTGGGAGGAGCACGGAAAAGAGATGGAGTCCTGGCAGGAAGAGGGGCGAACCTTCTACCGGGTCAAGGGCCAGGATATCGATAACTGGTACCCCAACCAATGTCTCTATCTTGCAAACGACGCCAGTTTCAACGCCATCGTTCGTAAACGGGATGGAAAAGATGCCGTCATCGAACTGGTCAACGACTATACCAACCCCAAACATGCGGTGTGGGGCATCACGGCGCGTAACCGGGAACAGAATTACGCCCTGAACATGCTGATGGACCCGGACATCGATTTCGTCTCGTTGCTGGGGGCCGCCGGTACCGGCAAGACCCTGCTGGCGCTGGCCGCAGGCCTGGCCCAGACCCTGGATCAGAATTTCTATAAAGAGATCGTCATGACCCGGGTTACGGTTCCGGTGGGCGAGGACATCGGTTTCCTTCCGGGCACCGAAGAGGAGAAAATGACCCCGTGGATGGGCGCCCTGATGGACAACCTCGAGGTATTGACCCAGACCGAGGGCGGAGAGTGGGGCCGGGCCGCGACGGAGGATCTGTTGCGCAGTCGCATTCGTATCCACTCCCTGAACTTCATGCGTGGCCGCACCTTCCTGAACAAGTACATCATCCTGGATGAGGCGCAGAACCTGACACCGAAACAGATGAAGACCCTGATCACGCGCGCGGGACCGGGTACCAAGATCATCTGCCTGGGTAACGTCGCCCAGATAGACACCCCCTATCTGACGGAAACCACCTCCGGCATCACCTTCGCCGTGGACCGTTTCAAGGACTGGCAGCACAGCGGTCACATCACACTGTTGCGGGGCGAGCGTTCACGGCTGGCGGATTTCGCCTCGGATAATCTGTAGCTATACGACGATCGCGGCACCCCTGGAATCTAACGTTGATCTGTCAATCCGCATACAGGGGCGGCTTTGTGGCCGCGACAGGCTTTTTCGGATTTCTGTAGCCCGCTTCATACCCTATTTGCTGTGGAATATTAATATCCGGTAACCAATATTGCAGCCCGTAGACTTCGAGTTTCTTTATTAGTCTCTCTGCAAGGGCTGCAAGTAACTTTCTTTTGCTTGTCCAAAAGAAAGTTACCAAAGAAAAAGACACCCGAAGACTTGCCCCTCCGGGGTTCCCTGCGCACCTCACGATTTCCGGGGCTCCATCGACGGGCGGTCCCTCGCCCGCGCTGGAGGCGCCGCGTCCATGCGGCGCCCCTGCGGGCCTTATCCGGAAATCCCTACGGTGCTCGGCTGCGTCTAACGGGTTAGGGGTGCCCTTACGGTACTTTCGCGGAAACTCAAAAACCCCTGGAGGTCTTGGAAATATTCCCTATACCCCCTTGGGGCCCGTCGAGCATCGCAGTCACGCGAGGATCAGGCCTGAAAGGGGCCGGCAGGGATGCCGGCCCTCTTCCGACGGGACACGGATGTCCCGTCGGAAGAGCCCCGAGCGGGACGAGACGCGCAGAGTACCCGCGTAGCGGGCGGGACCCCGGGGCGGTTTTTCTTTCGTACCTTTCTTTTGAGCGCTCAAAAGAAAGGTACTCGTGGCCTTTTAAACAATAGAAGTTAAAGACTCGCGGCCTATAGGCCACGAAACTGATTACCAGATTCGAATAGGGTTCATGCTATTAGCAGACTTCACACTACGAACCTCTGGGCAAGCAAAAGAAATAGGCTCGCAGCTGTTCAGATAAAGTATCAAAGAGCGCCGGGACCGACAGGTCACGAAACTCGTTGCCAAATTCTGACGAGAACTTGTCGCGGCTAAAAGGTTGCCCCTACAAGCGGATCGAGAAATCCATAAAGCAGGAACCGCGCAACACCCATGAACATCATCAGGCGATCTTCTGAGTCTCTCCCGCTGTAATACTCATCGGCATCTCCTCATGGTCCTGAGACGACCCCCACAGTTCGCCGACGGTGAGCCCGGCATAAGTGAGCTTTTCGCGTATAAAACGATAAATCTCGTAAGGCCACACCCGCCGTCCTATGCTCGTGTACCAGTGCATCGCGTGACGAAGTTCGCGATCGGACTGCAAATAAGTACGATAGAGCGCCTTAGGCCGGGCCTGCAGAACCGCTTCTGTGAATTTTACCCATAGCAGAACACGCCAAGGCGGCATGTAACGGGTTTCGAGCACCTGATGCTTGTAATCCCAACGTCGCCGGTCAATCTGGATGACCCGCCGGCCGACGGCCTCCCGATAGTAACGGGTCCAGCGATGAGGGGTCACATAGAGAAGCTGGATCTGGTCCGGATCATAGGACAGGAGCTGTTTCAATCCGCGCCAATGGTCGGCATCGGTCTCTTCCTCAAAACCTACCACCCAGGTCGCCATGGAAATAATGCCGTGTTGGCGAAGCAACTGGATCGCTTCGCGGTCGATAGTGGTGGTCGAGCCCTTGCGAATATTCTCAATTGTCCGTGAGTTGGTGTTTTCCAGACCCAGCAGGAAACGTATGCAACCGGCTTTGCGGTAAAGATGCAGAATGTCTTTGTCGCGAACAATATCCCCGGCGCGGGTCGAACCGACAAGCAACAGATCCACATCCTCGTCGATAAGCGCTTCCAGGAAGGCTTTCCACGCACGGCGCGACGAGGTCGGATTCTCGTCGGCGAAGTTGATCACTTCAACTCCTTGCTCTCGATGCAGGCGCGCCAGTTCCCTGGCGAATTTGACGGGATCCCGATAGCGCCACCGGGTCCAGAAGCCGCGCTGACCGCAATAGGTACAAAGGTGCGGGCAACCGCGCGAAAACTGGGCCACCACCGCCCGTTTGCCTCCCCAGTAGCTATAGCGGCGGTGATCAATCAGCTCCCAGCCGATGCGGTAGTCATCAAGATTGCGTATCAAGGGAGCGGCGGTTGTGGCGTAGGGGCCGCCTCGATGCCGGATCGCCAAACCGGGTACGGAGAGCAGAGACCCGCCGGTTTCGAGCGCCCGGATCAATTGGCGCGTGGTCTCCTCTCCCTCGCCACGCACAATGGCATCGACATGAAGTTCGTTAGCTAGAATTTCCCGCCAGTGATAGGTTGGATAAACGCCGCCGTAGATGATGGCGGCAGCCGGAAAAGAAGCGGCAATGCGGCGCGAAACCTCAGCTATGACCGGATGCCCTGATGTCGACCCCGAATGACCGAACAACACGGCATCGGGCTTGAAACACGCAGCTCGTTGCACGATTTTTTCATGTGGCAGCGGATCGATATCGAGATCGAGAAGCCGCACCTCATGCCCGTCGTCGAGCAGCGGACCGCCGATGGCCAACAGGCCGAGAGGAGGCAGATGATCGTCCGGGATTCGGCTGCCGATCGACGGATGTTCGATATTGATCAGAAGAATACGCATAGAAATTGTCCATTAATCTAATCAGGCGATCAGGTGTTTTGAGGATATGAAGTGCAGTTATCCACCGGATACCAGAACCGCCGGTTCGGCCTTGGGCAGCCCGCCAAAGCGGCGCTCGCGACCGAGATAATCCGTCAGCGCCAACGCCAGGTCGTCGGCATCGAAATCAGGCCATAGGCGTTTTGTAAAATAGAGTTCGGCATAGGCCGCTTCCCATAACAGGAAATCGGACAAGCGTTGTTCTCCGCCGGTACGGATCAACAAATCAAGGGACGGAACGTTCGCGTTTCCCGCGAGACGCCGGGATAGACTTTCGCGGTTGATCGTTTCCGTGGCCAACTCGTTCGCGGCCGCCAATATGGCATCGCGAGACGAGTAGTCGAGCGCCAGCCGCAGATGCAGGGATTGACCGGCGGCGGTTTGCTGCTCCGCCTGTTCGAGGGCCGCCTGAATATCACTGCCAAAGCGGTCGCGGCGGCCGATCGCCGTCAGGCGGATGCCGTTGTCGGCCAGCTTCGCCGCCTCTTGCCGCAGATAATATCCAAGCAGGATCATTAAGGCGGCGACTTCCGACACCGGGCGACGCCAATTGTCTGAAGAAAAGGCATAGACAGTAAGAGTGCCGATACCGAGATCGGGAGCGGCTTCCACGATCCGGCGCAAGGCCTTCAGGCCGGCCCTGTGACCGGCGGAACGTGGAACGCCGCGACCGGCCGCCCAACGTCCGTTGCCATCCATAATAATGCCGACATGCAGGGAATTCTCGATTCTGTGTGGCGAATAGCGTTGCATCACAGGGTCTCCATTTTAATGACGGTGGCATCGATAGGGGTGTTGCCCTGACTGCAGCAGATCCGGGTTTCCACCACCTGGATCATATGGCCGTTCAGATTGAACTTGGTGCTGGTCTTATTGAACGGCAGACCCGATAGTCCCGAATCATCCTCAATAGAATGATCGGGGGACTGTGGTGAATGGCCGTTTTCGTCCGACTCGGCCGCCGCAATGACCCTGGACAGCAGGGACGCCAGCGACAGCTCCAGCCGCATTGAGAACTTTCCGGATAGCGGGTTCATTTTTCTTCTCCTCAGAGGTTGTCCAGGTGCTGACAAGTATGCCGAGGCAACCTGTTGTTTCTGTGGAGATTGGATGGAACAAGTATGAAATTTATGTGGAGAGGTGTGAGTTCAGTTTCCTGACCCATCTGTGGTGGATTTTCTACTGAAGGTAATTAGTTTCGCAGCCTATCGATCTCTACGTTCTTCTGGTGGGGCGGACAAACTAGATATTGTTTAGCTATCGGTAACCAATTTCGTGACCCGTCCGGTATTGATCCTTATCTCTACTATTGATGAAGGGTCACGAGTACCTTTCTTTTGAGCGCTCAAAAGAAAGGTACCAAAGAAAAACCGCCCCACGTCCCCGCCCGCTGCGCGGGTGCTCTGCGCTTCTCGTCTCCAGCGGGGCTGTCCATACGGGGCATCCCTGCCCCGATGGACAGGACCGACATCCCTGTCGGTCCCCTTCGGGCTATTCCCGCTTGCGCCTGCGATGCTCGACGGGTCCGAAGGGGTCGGGGGTGGCACCCCGAAACTTCTTCGACTCTGTATAGGGTGGAGTTCTCCCCCACCGAGCTTGCAGCTAGGATCTTCCCGTTGCGGGTTGTCCGGAGTGATGTTTGTAGGTCCCGCTTCAGCGGGACGCGAATGCTTGCTCGTCCACCTTTGTCCGGCTGAAGCCGGACCTACACCAGAATCGCCATACCATGGGGCGGCAGCTCCAGGCGCACGAAGGCGCGTCCGTCGGGGGCCTGCTGCACGGTGCTGTTGCCCCCTGGTTCGAGCATATTCCGCAGGATCCGGCCCGGAGCGCTGAGATTACGGTCAACGGTAATGCAGTCGTAGCGCGTGCCGTTGCTGAGGTTGATTGCGACCAATACCTCCTGCGTGTCAAGGATGCGTGAGTAGGCGAGGGTGCAGTTGCCGTCGATAGGCGGTCCGAAGTCCGTTCCGTTACCGGAGATGTCGCGGAAATAGAGACGCCCGTAACGTAACGCCGGTTGTTCATGGCGCACGGCGGCGATGGCGGCGATGGCCCGGTAGATCTCGTGCTGTGGATCAAAGAAGTGGCGATCCGCGGTCCCGAAACCACCCCAGCTGCCGCCGAACATGCACTCGCGGACATAACCGTCATCTGTAGAGCCGCCGCCATTGAACCCCTGCTCGGTACCGTAGTAGATGCAGGGCACACCCTGGGTCGTCAGCAGATAACCGATGGCCAGAACCGCCTGGCGTGGATGCGGGTTGCCGTGCATGAAGCGGCGATAGGGCCGCGCCATCTGGTCGTGGTTGTCGACGAAGGTGACGAAGTAGCGCCCGGCGGCGCCGTGGTCGGTGTACTGCCGGTGAAAGGCATGGTAGCGGTCACGTAACCCGTCGAGATTGCCGAAGCCCTTGATGGCCTCTTCCAACATGAAGTAGAGCGGAAAATCCAGGGCGGCGTCGAGGGCGGGGAAACGTTCCTCGGTACCCTCGATGCGGCTGTTGCGGCCGATATAGCGCTGAATGGTGGCGTCATCATCGACGATCTCACCGAACAGGAAGAAGCGGTGCTTGCCGATGCTCTGGGCGTACTCCCTGATGGCGTTACAGAAGATCGCCACCGCGGAGTCTTCCATATGTTTGACGGTATCGATACGGAAGCCGTCCAGGTCGGCGGCGCAGATCCAGTACTTGTAGACCCTGATCAGGGTATCGAGCACCTCGGGACGCGGCAGGTCCAGCTCCTTGAGGGTGAGGAAATCGCCGTCACGGGCCTCGTTCCGGTCGTACCAGTTGCGGATCTCGCCGCGGCGTTTGAAGGCATCGGGGTTTTGCAGTTCCTTCGGCCAGACGGCGTCTTCCGTCTGCAGACCGGCCTGCGGGTCGCTCTCCCGCCAACGGCCGAAGGGGAACCGCTGGCCCTGCCAGTAGTAATAGCGTTTGTCTTCCGGGTAGGCCCAGACGTCCCCGGTGTGGTTGAAGACGATATCGAGCACCACATACATGCCCCGTTGGTGGGCCTCCCTGGTCAGATCCTGTAGCTCGCTCAGGGTACCGAAGCGGGGATCGACCTCAAGGAAGTTCTGGATGCCGTAACCGTGGTAACTGGTGTCGCTGTCCTGGCGGTTTTTCAGGATCGGGCTCAGCCAGATGGCGGTGCAGCCGAGATCGCGAATGTAGTCAAGACGACGGGATATGCCCTTGAGTGTTCCGCCCTGAAACAGGCCCCGCGTTGTCGGATCGGCCGTTCCGTTATCCGCACCCGGAGTATATGGAGGAATAGCCGGGTCTCCGCTGTCGAAGCGGTCCACCAGGAGAAAGTAGAGAAACTGATCGCGCCAGTCTTCCGGGGAAGGGTGGGACGGTAGGGCGGGTTGGAAGTCGAGTTCCGATACGCTGTCCGGAGCGGGCATATGCACCTCCTGTGCTTAAGGGACTTCTGGAAACAGATGGGGCGGACAAACACGATTATGTGAAAAGAAGCATATGCCTTTCTCCGCATTATTCAATAGATGTTTTTTCGTGTACCGGGGCGTGGAATCATGCACGCCTCTGACCGAGAGGGATAATCCAACTTGAAAATACGCCGGATATGGACGAATCTTTAGGGACGCTTTGACTAAGTCCATGATGGCCGAGATGCTGTCCGGGGCGCTTGAAGAAAACGGATTTCTGCTTCTACGGAGGGAAGCAAATAATGCCCGGTCAATCCCTTTATACCTTAGACGTCGACGCGTCAGGTGAAGTCTCCCTGACGCCGGTCGCTGATTCTGGAAGCATTCCATCCGGACTGGCGCATTTGATTTCGTTTTCCATCGATGAACAAATGTATCTGTTCGGTGTGGATTCGAGCGGAAACGCCATACTGTTCCGCCTGCTTTCCTCCGCGCCTTTCATATCCCCCGGTATTCCTGTCTCGCTGAACGTCGGGCCGTTCGATATGGTACGGGCATTTTTGCTGGCCGATCGGACCTATTTGATCACCTACGCGGCCGCGAGCGGGGACCTGAATTTCTTTTCTCTTGACGCCGACGGCAAGGTATCAGAGCCCTATCGCTATTACCGCAAACGCCAGCCGGGCCTTACCAGCGGCTGGTCGACCCTAGAGACACTCAACTATCTCAACTTGCCCTATTTCCTGGCCTACAGCGATGCCACAGGAGATGTCGAGCTGTTCGGGATCTCCGCCACAGCGGTTTCGGCTGCCGGGATGCCGCCTTTACTCTGCAGCAACGTCTGGTCGTGGACATGGGCCAAAGGCTGGGGGAATTTCGCCTTCTTCCAATTAGGGGGTGAGAACTTTTTTTTCAAGATCAATCGCCCCTATCCCAATATCAATATCGATCACCTGAGCATCGATCCCGCCAGTCGTTCCAACGAGGTGGGAACCCATCTCGAACTGACCGATTGGCAAAAAATAAATATCGTGCATGCGCTGTCACTCGATCAGGGTACTCCTTTTCTGCTCGCTTACCAGGCAGGCGGAAAACTCGCATTCCATCGGATTTTTTCTGACTGCCAGGGATGGTGTGATCAGGCTCCGATCCCGGTTGCGGAGAATGTCAGCCAGATCGTGACGTACCGGCTGGACGGCAAAAGCTTTGCTTTGTTCTATTGATCGGAGGTTTCAAATGACAACACAGGACGATCTTCCTCTCGAAGTACGTTTGGCGAAAGACGTCAGGCAGTGCCAGAGGTGCGACTGGTTCTGGAAGGGAACGCCGCCGTATGGTCCCTATCCCGGCTTTGACTGGTTGAGCGATTATCCGGCTGAGGCGATTGCCGGACAGCCGCAGACGGCGGACTACGTAGAGCCCCGGCCATGGCTGAAAGCGACCTTTACGGAATCCTGTATCGTCGAGCCGGGTATTATGCACGGCTGCCGGATGGCACCGATCATGACGGTAGGCATCAATCCGAACATGACGGCGTGGTTTCCCTATGCCAGCTCAGCCGGTTGGTGTTATCCCGCCTTTTCCAAGGTCGAGCGCTACGCCTACTATTACCGTCATTTCACGCTGTACCAGGAGAGTGTTTCGTCCGAGACGGTGCTGCAGGCGATCGACCTCGGGCAACGTATATTGGCCGAAGAGGACGGAGAAGTACTGGGCGCGACGCGAGGCATGGCCCACAACTATATGGA
This sequence comes from Sedimenticolaceae bacterium, assembly GCA_050287965.1. Taxonomy (GTDB): domain Bacteria; phylum Pseudomonadota; class Gammaproteobacteria; order Chromatiales; family Chromatiaceae; genus CBFDBF01. Next base: position 37,295 of record JBNKCX010000023.1, on the reverse strand, counting down.
ATTGACGGTGCAGTATGACGGCCGCCCGGAGCCCACTGTCCACGAAATTGCATTTACCCCGGAAGATCGCTGGGTGATTCTCGTTAACCGGAATGAAAAGGTTGTCAAGGGAACGGTAATGGCGGGTTGCTTCGTTCCCAAGGTCGGTGCCGAGGTCGAGTTGTACGAAAATGCCGCCGGTTATTATCAGCGTATGATCCCGGTGCTTGAGCGTTTTGCGGAGAAGACCGGAATCCCTCAGCAAAAGCTGACGGTAGGCGAGGATGTCGCCCAGCACGATATGGTGAGTTGCGCTTCGCCCGGTTGGCAGAGCAAATACGATATGCCGAAAGACACCCTGGCGCGTCATTGCGTCAGCGAATACGGCTGGGTCGTGTCGCAATTCGTCCAGAGCCAACCCAAGGTGGTGATTCTGGTCGGGGGGTCGGCGTTATCCATGTTCCGTACCGTGTTCTGGCCCTTTATGACACTTGAAGACAGTGGTCGCGATATCTATCAGTTGCTGGAGGAAACCTGCAAGCGCCCGACATATGTCGATATCGACATCGGTCCGGTCAAGTTCAAATCACGGCTGCTGACGCCGCCGCACTTTTCCTATCCCGATAACTTCAAGGCCCAGGTTCGCTTGTCTCCTCAGGCCTGGGAGGCGTTCACGGCTGATTTCGCCAAAGATGCGGAGGTGCTCGAGAAGGATCATCGTGTCTATGCGCCTTCGAGCAGCGGCTATGTTCCCATCGAAATCAGCGGGGACGACGATCCCATCAGAACCAGTATCAGCGTTGCCGGTTGGCAGGTGTTGATGGCCTATTACCTGGATCCCTTCGATATGCTGGCCCAGGCATTGGCAGATGAGGAACAGGCCGGCAATTTGTCCTTTGATGCCGCAACCGGCCATCTCCAGCGTACTTCAGGGCCCTGTCATTTCTGTGTCAACGATGCCTGGACCTTCCCCGAAGGTTGTGCCTACGGCAAGACGGAATTGCCTCCCAATCCCAAGGGGGCGTTGGAGCAAGTGGTACAGGAGATCCTTGCCCGGGCGCAACAAAAGCCGGCTACCGAATTCTGACTTCCGATACGCGAAAGGAAACGCCATGATCAAACAGCTTCCCCTTCACGATGTTTTGTTGAACTACAATCCGGAAGCGCCGGACAAACGTTTTATCGAAGCGGGTCACGAGCATGCGCGGCTCAGTCGTTCCGAGCGTATGCCGGCCCAGATACCCTGGCCTGCGGGTCTGGCGCCGGTGGCGGCACCGCTTGATCCCGAGCCGGATGAAAAAGACAGTCTGGATCGTTTTAAAGGCTACGATGCGGTGGTAATTACCTGGACCGCCGCGGAAGCCGCCACTCTGGCTGCGTTGCTCTCGCCGGGTTATCCCTCAACCGATTGGTACGAGTATCGTCATAATGTGGAGGCCTACATCCCGTTGGTAACCGGAGCCCATGCACCCTTCAACGATAAAGAACTGACGCGCTATTACCATAGTCTGGCTCTTTATTTCCCGTGTCGGATCGGCGGTCGCAAGGTGTTGCTTATGAAGTCCGGTCTGCATCTCGATTATGACGGACCGGCAACTCCCGTATACAAACTGATCCAGGAAATCATCGCTGCAGTGCAACCGAAGATGTTGATTACTACCGGAACCGGCGGCGGTATCGGCGCCGACGTGGCCCTGGGCGACGTAATCATCGGCGCGTATACACGTTTTGATTGCACGACACAGTTTAAGGACGAACCCTGGGCGTCAGACAGTTATGCGACCTCGCCCCTGGCGTCGGGAGTGTTGCCGGCTGTTACACCGGATCTGACATCGGTGAACGCCGCAAAGATCGGTGGTTATTACGGTGCAAGAGATATACCGCAGATCTGGTCCGGCGGTGATACGGCGATCGCGACCACCGATTTCTTCGGCTTTGACGACTCTACCGATCACTATAAGCTTCAGGGCAAGGGCCGGGCCTGTGACATGGGGGACGCGATGGTTATAAAAGCGGCCAAGGAATGTTCTATCCCCACTCAGTATTTCGCCGTGCGCAACGCCTCGGATCCGCAGATCAAGAATCCGTCGGGAGATATGAAGAAGGCGGACGAGGAAGCGGGTTATATCTACCGCAGGTTCGGGGTCTACACCACGGCGGCCAGCGTGATCGCCAGCTGGGCCATCATTACCAATAGCTGAAGATCCCCGTAACCGTTTCGCTCCCCGCTCGATAGCCCGCTCCGGTTGGGGGCGTTATATATCCGGTTGTCATTCAGGTGAATACCGGGATGGTGTGGATGAGGAGAATCCGAACCGTCTGCGGTTACGGTTTATTCCCTGTTTTTTGCCGGATCATGGAAGCATCCGTGGCAAGAGCTGTATTCATAGTTCATAATATTCTACTTCGAGGGCCGATACCGGCCATCCGCGCAACGTGAACAAACCCGGGTAGTACCGATGTTTGATCCGGCACCTGTTGCCGGATAATCCGGGCCCGGGAGGTGCCGTACTACCCTTGAGAGTCTAAAACCGCGCGCGGGAAGCGCTGTCCCCGTGTCCCGAGGAGAGTAACTATGGGTTTTTCCGTTCCCCGACTGCCGGGCAAGGAACGCTTTTTTCCGTTCCTTGAATGGTTGCCGGGTATCAGCAAAGGTGATCTGCGGGCCGATTTGACCGCTGGCCTGACCGGTGCGGTCATCGTGCTGCCGCAGGGGGTGGCGTTCGCCACCATCGCCGGTATGCCCCCGGAATACGGTCTTTACGCCGGGATGATTCCGGCCATCATCGCGGCCCTGTTCGGTTCGTCGCGGCTTCTGGTATCGGGACCCACCACCGCCGCGTCCATCGTGATGTTTTCCGCCCTGAGCGTCTTCGCCGAGCCGGCCTCCGGCGACTATGTGACCCTCGCCCTGACCCTGACCTTCATGGTGGGGGCGATCGAACTGCTGCTGGGGCTGGCGCGCATGGGGGCCCTGGTAAACTTTATCTCCCACTCCGTGATCGTCGGCTTTACCGCAGGGGCGGCCATTCTCATCGCCGCCAAGCAGCTCAAACATTTCTTCGGGATCGAGATCGCCCGCGGAGGTCATCTCCATGACATCCTTATCCGGTTTGTAGAGCAGATCCCGCAGATCAATCCCTGGGTTACGCTGGTTGCGGCATCCACCCTGTTGAGCGGAATTATCATTAAACGCCGGGCACCCCGCTGGCCCTACATGATCGTGGCCATGGTGGTGGGCAGTCTGGTGGCGGCGATCCTGAACCTGTTGCTGGGAGCGGACGTCACGGGAATCCAGACGGTGGGGGCATTACCCAGTACTCTGCCGCCCCTGTCCGCCCCGGATTTCTCCTTGGAGGCCATTAAGCACCTGGCGCCCGCGGCGCTGGCGGTCAGTCTGTTCGCTCTTACCGAGGCGGTATCCATCGGCCGCTCCCTGGCTGCCAAGACCGGCAACCGCATCGACGGCAATCAGGAGTTTATCGGCCAGGGACTTTCCAATCTGTTCGGGGCCTTTTTTTCCGGTTACGTGGCGACCGGATCGTTTAACCGTTCCGGACTGAACTATCAGGCCGGTGCCAGGACACCGTTGGCGGCTGTATTCGCCGGTGTGATTCTGATGGGGGTGGTGATTCTGGTGGCTCCTCTGGCCGCCTATCTGCCCAATGCGGCCATGGCAGCGATTCTGTTCATGGTGGCCTGGGGGTTGATCGATTTCAAAGAGATCCGGCATATCCTGACCGCCAGCCGTACCGAGACCTCGGTGCTTGCCGTAACCTTCTTCGGTGCGCTTTTTCTGGAACTGGAAATGGCGATCTTCGCCGGTGTGTTGCTCTCCCTGGTGTTGTACCTGGAGCGGGTTTCACATCCCAGGATTGTCTCCCGGGCGCCGGATCCCCGCCTCTATAAACGAACCTTTTCGGATGATTCGGACCTGCCCGAGTGTTCCCAATTGAAGTTTCTGAGTATCGAAGGACCGATCTTTTTCGGTTGCACCAACTTCATGCAGGGCGTTTTCGATCGAATCCGTGCCACCCAGCCCAAACAGAAACATCTGCTTATCCTGGCGCAGGGTATCAGCTTCGTGGACCTGCAGGGGGGAGATGCGCTGGCCGCGGAAGCGAGGCGTCGCAAGGCGGCGGGCGGCGGACTCTATCTGGTCAACGTCGGGCAGGAGCTATGGGACTCGTTGGAACGCAGCGGCTGTCTGGATGAGATCGGAGCACGCAACGTGTTTCAGTCCAAGACCGCGGCCATCCACGGCATTTTCCAGAAACTGGATAAGGCGGAATGCGCCGGTTGCAATGAACGCATCTTTCGTGAGTGTTTTACGCTTCTTGAAGAGGATGAGTCCAAAACCACATAGTTCAGCGGGTTTAGTGTCCCGGTAAGAGAGGAACTTGTCGGGGAGGAAGGAGTCGTCAATATAAATGGTCTGTTTTTCCATGCAGCTCTTTCTTTGGCTCCGTTTACGGATCAAGGGGGGAGTGAATGAAATGAACAGGCCCCAAGAAAACGGTTGTACACAAGGAGGTCCAAGATGACTCAATCAACTTCACTCAAGACAGATCATCGGTTACTCCTCGCATTCTTTGAGGATGAAAATACCGCAAAAACGGCGCTGCAGTCGGCGTTTGAGAAAGAGGTTCCAATGGATCGGGTGTCGATCCTTGGACAGGCAAGCTCCTCGGGAGACGACCCCCTCGGCATCTATTATCCGAAGCTCGGTGACAAAATGGTGGGCTGGGGAAAAATGGGCGCATTCTGGGGCAGTTTGTGGGGGATATTCACCGGCGCCATGGGGATGTTCCTTATACCCGGGTTGGCGCCTTTGATCGCGGCCGGTCCTGTGGTGGAAGCATTGGTCGGCGCTGTCGGCGGTGCCGGCATTGCCGGCGGAGCGATGGTGGGTGCGGGCGCGATATCCCAGTTGGGTGTGGCCGTACACAGGATGGGTGTTCCGCAAGATCAGATCGAGATGTTTCACAATCGCCTGGAGCAGGGGCAGTATTTGCTGATGCTGACGGTTGCGAATGACGAGATCCATGAATGGCGGTCACGGCTGTCCTCACACGCCCCTGTGCTGCTGGTTGATTACCCCTATGTCGGTTATGCCGATATGGTGAAACACGTAGCGGCGTAGACTTTTCGATAGAGGTGATGGGGGGTTCCCCCCTCGGGACGCGCCTTTGCCCCGGTCCGGATCCCGAAGTCGCCGGCGATCCCTTTTCATAGGTGCGGCTTGATCTTCAGCGCGTGCTAAGGGTTGTTTCCTGTGTCCCTGGAACGGGAGTTGCCGGCAAGAGCGGTGTCCCGACGTGTGGGTTTACTCGTATTTAAATAAACCATCGTGGGTCAGAAAAGTGCTGCAATCTATTAAACAGTTTTTTGATAATCACCTGAATCCCGAGGATAAGGCCCCGGCCCCTGACGGTGACCATGTCCTACGCAGGGCGGTGGCCGCGTTGTTGCTGGAGGTCGCGGAGTCCGATTATCAGGACCAGCCGGCGGAGCGGGCGGCGATACTGGATGCGGTGGAACGCCATTTCGATCTTAACCGCGGTGAGGCTAAGAAGCTGATGGGCCTGGCAAAAGCGGCCCAGGAGGAGGCCACCGACTACTTTCAGTTCACCTCCCTGATCAACAGAAGCTACAACGCGGAGCAGAAAAGAGGTCTGCTTGAGATGCTGTGGAAGGTGGCCTTCTCGGATGGCAAACTGCATAAATATGAAGAACATCTCATCCGCCGGCTTGCGGAGCTGCTGCACGTGCCCCATAAGGATTTCATCCTTGCCAAGCACCGGGTTATGGAGCGGAATTGAGGGATTCGATGGGATATCAGCAAGCGTTAAAAATGGGTTAACGTGGAGTAACTGTCATAAATCTGCGGTTAAAAGTCATTAAAATACCCGAACAGGAATACACGGAGATTCGAGCGGATCGGTAATATAGTTAAACGCTTAAATATCCCGGCTTTACTCTCAAACGATTGCCCCCCATCGAAGGCCCGTGGTAAAGTTTCGGCCTCAGAAACAAGGCCCCGGTTTACCGGGGTTTTGTACGTTTATGGCGGCCTGTACCGGTCCCCTCGCAACGATAAGCTGTGAACCCGGTCAGGCCCGGAAGGGAGCAGCCGCAGCAGTGGTTTCGTGTGCCGGGGTGCGGCTGGTGCGGGTCGCCAACCAAATAAGGTGCCCCAAAGGGGGCTGGTTTGTTGCTGCCGATTTACCGATTTCAAGATTAAACCCAACCTATGTCTTATCAGGTCCTGGCCCGTAAGTGGCGTCCCCGTCTGTTTAGCGAACTGGTCGGCCAGGAACATGTGGTTCGCGCATTGGTCAACGCCCTGGACCATGACCGTCTGCATCACGCCTATCTCTTTACCGGGACCCGGGGTGTCGGCAAGACGACGCTGGCGCGGATCTTCTCCAAATCCCTGAACTGTGAAACCGGAATCAGCTCCGTTCCCTGCGGCCAGTGCAGCGCCTGTCGGGAGATCGATGAGGGACGTTTCGTGGATCTTCTCGAGGTCGACGCGGCCTCGCGGACCAAGGTGGATCAGACCCGGGAACTGCTGGAGAACGTTCCCTATGCCCCGGTGAGAGGACGTTATAAGGTCTATATCATCGATGAGGTGCACATGTTCTCGGACAGCAGCTTCAATGCGCTGTTGAAGACCCTCGAAGAGCCGCCCCCGCATGTGAAATTTCTGCTGGCCACCACCGATCCCCAGAAGGTTCCGGTCACGGTATTGTCCCGTTGTCTGCAGTTCAATCTGAAACGTCTGCCGTTGGAGCAGATCCGTGAGCGGCTGGAGAACGTACTGCAACAGGAGGGGATCCCCTACGAGGCTTCCGCCCTGCAGCACCTGGCACGGGCGGCTGACGGCAGCATGCGCGACGCCCTGAGCCTCATGGACCAGGCCATTGCCTTCGGGGGGGGCGAGATCAAGGAAGCGGATATCCGTACCATGTTGGGCAGTGTCAGCGGTGATCAGGTGTATAAACTGCTGGAGGCGCTGGCTGAACAGGACTCCAGGGGAGTCATGGAGATTGTGGCGGGGCTGGCGGAGAGGGTTCCGGATTTTGCCGGCATTCTGCAGGAGCTTCTAAGCCTGCTGCACCGGATTGCCGTATACCAGGCGGTTTCGGATCTTCCGGATGACTCCGCGGGAGACCGGGAAAGGCTCCTGGCCCTGGCGGAGAGGATCCCTCCGGAGGATGTGCAGCTTTATTACCAGATCGGCCTGATCGGTCAGCGGGATCTCTATCTGGCTCCTGATCCCCGTAGCGGATTCGAGATGGTATTGTTGCGGATGTTGGCATTTCGACCGGATGACGGCGCTACGCCGTCGGGCGGCAGGACCAAGAGCAGACCTGAGGTTCCCGCCAGGAGTGAGACGGGACAGCCCACGCCCCCACCGGCCACTCCCGCGGAGCGGGTTGTTCCCCGGCAGCCGGCGGGAGCCGACACCAGAAACCTGGCCGATTGGCACGGCGTGGTGGAGAGCCTCGATATAGGGGGCATCGCCAGGCAATTGGCCAGCAACTGCCAATATGAGAGCTGGGATGGGAATCGGCTGGTGCTCAAGCTCGGCCCCGCCCATGAACACCTGCGGGTGGACAGCTCTGAGCAGCGGCTGCGCCGGTCGCTGGAGGCCCGCCTCGGATGCGGTATCAAGCTGGATATCCGGATCGGGGAACCCGCTACCGAAACCCCGGCTGAACGGGAGGCGAGGGCGCGATCTGAGCGCCAGAAGCAGGCCGAGGCGACAATAGCGGAGGATCCGCTGGTCCGGGCCGCGGCTGAACAGTTTGGTGCCCGGGTGATTCCGGGGTCTGTCAAACCAACCGATTAAACGAATTGGAAGGACGAGGATACGCTGATGAGAGGCGGATTAGGCAATATCATGAAACAGGCCCAGAAGATGCAGGCCGATTTCCAGAAGGCCCAGGAGCAGCTGGCGCAGAAGGAGGTGACCGGTGAGTCCGGCGGCGGTCTGGTCAAGGTGGTGATGAACGGCAGGCACGAGGTGCGGCGTGTCTCCATCGATGAAAGTCTGGTGGGCGATGACAAGGATATGCTGGAGGACCTGGTGGCCGCCGCGCTAAACGATGCGGTAAATCGGGTTGCGGCGATGGCGCAGGAGAGCATGGCGGGGGTCACCGACGGGTTGGGATTGCCGCCGGGATTTAAACTGCCTTTCTAGCAGGTGTTGAAAAACGCTCATGCTTACCTGACACCTTTTCAACAGCCTGCTTATAGATAATGGATATCCCGTACATTCCGTCATGCGCGAGAGACCTTTACTCAGTCAGTTGATAGAAGCCCTCCGTTGCCTGCCGGGTGTCGGTCCCAAGTCGGCGCAGCGCATGGCCTTTCACCTCCTGGAACGGGATCGGACCGGGGGGCGGAAACTGGCGGAGGTGTTGCAGGAGGCGATGGAGAAGATCGGCCATTGCGATTCCTGCCGTACCCTCAGCGAAACACCTGTCTGTTCCCTCTGCGGCAATCCCAGCCGGGATGACTCCACCCTTTGCGTGGTGGAGACGCCGGCGGAGATGATGGCCATCGAACAGGCCACCGGCTATCGTGGGCGCTATTTTGTCCTGGGAGGCCGGCTTTCGCCCCTGGACGGCATAGGTCCCAAGGAGATCGGGCTGGATATCCTGGAACAGCGCCTGGAGGAGGGGCGTGTGGCGGAGCTGATCCTGGCCACCAATACCACCGTCGAGGGGGAAGCGACGGCCCATTATCTGAACGAGATGGCCCGGGCGCGCGGTATCCGTACCACCCGCATCGCGCATGGGGTGCCCCTTGGAGGGGAGCTGGAATACGTGGATGGGGGGACGCTTTCACACGCCTTCGCCGGACGGCAGGAACTGTAACAAAGGAGCGAACAGATGTCTGATTGTATTTTCTGCAAAATGGTATCCGGGGAGATCCAGCCGGATAAGGTGCTGGAAACCGAGGATGTGCTGGCTTTCCGGGATCTGAATCCTCAGGCTTCCACCCATGTCCTGGTTATCCCCAAACGGCATATCAGTACCCTTAATGACCTGGAAGAGGGTGACGCAGAGTTGATCGGCAAGCTCTACCTGGCGGCAAAGGAGGTGGCGCGCCGGGAAGGGTTGTCGGAACCGGGGTACCGCACGGTCATGAACTGCAACGCCGACGCCGGACAGACGGTATTCCACCTGCATCTGCACCTCCTGGGGGGGCGCTCCTTCGGATGGCCTCCCGGCTGACAACCCCTTGTCCGGGAAGGAATTTTGGCTATCCTTAAACAGTAATCCCCGTATCCGGAACGGAATCGCCCCGTGGTCTCGGTCAACAACAACATCTCTTATCTGGTTCCCAGCCCGCTGCAGAAGAGGGATCTGGCGCCGCCCCAGAGGAGCTTTCAGCTTCAGGACCAGCCGCAACAGCAGGGCCGGCAGCAGTCATTGCCGGTAGCTGCGGGGGAGGGTCTGCGCGAGCAGTTGCAGGTGCGGGCGATTATTCTCAGCCGCGATAACAATCTCTCCGGTATCTCCACGCGGGGCAGGGAAGCGGTCGCCACCTACAAGGCGCTGCAGACCAAGGACGAAAAGGATTATCTCAGTGAACTGCTCGGGGTGGATGAGTACGTTTGACCCCTGACCTTCTTCCAGGGGCCGTATCCCCGGTCGCCCGCTACTGTTCCACAATCGTCTGATGCTTGCCCAGAAACTGGGTGCTCATCTCCGCTATGGTGCGTTGATAGGGGAATTCATCGTTGTGTTGTGGCTCGATAGCTTCCCGTACCTCCCGTCGGCTGATACCGGTGCGGCAGTTGTGCAGGTGCAGATCGATGCGCGGCCAGTTTGATCCGGATATGTTGGTGAAGGAGCTGATCACCCTGAGGTCGCCGAGATAGAGAACATCGGCATGGACCTGCTGGCAGATTTCATCATATTTTTCCCTGCCCTGAGGTAGCTTGGAACGGAGTTTCTTAAACTCCTCCTGCCTGACGCTTAGCCTGGAACCGAACAGGTTTGCGGCATGGGTGGCCAGTTCCTGGCGTATCTTTTTCGGGTAGCCGCTGCGGGATTCTCCCTGCATGCCCGCCAGCGGATCCACATCTGCCTGAACCAGGACCACGAGCGCACCCTTACCGGTGTTCCCGGAGGTCTTGGCGGCGACCGCTTTGGGTTTCTGCGCGGTCGTTCCGCCCGGAACCAGACCCTGATGACTGCCCAGGAAGCGGGTACTCATCTCCGCAATGGTACGTTGATAGGGGAACTCGTCGTTGTGCTGCGGTTCGATGGCCTCACGTACCTCCCGGCGGCTGACGCCGGTGGCGCAGTTGTATAGATGAAGATCCATGCGCGGCCAGTTTACCCCGGATATGTTGGTGAAGGAGTTGACCACCTTGAGGTCACCGATATAGAGGATATCGGCACTGAGCTGCCGGCAGAGTTCAGCGTATTTTTCCCGGCCCTGGGGCAGCATGGAATGCAGGTCCTTGTAATCCTCCTGCCTTATGGAAGCCCTGGATGCAAAAAGGTTACCGGCGTGGTCGGCCAGCTCCCGGCGGATCTTTTTCGGGTACTCGGAACGGGATTCTCCCTGCATGCCCGCTAACGGGTTCACGTCCGCGCGGGCGAGGACGACTATCGAGACACCTTCCGAAGCGGTTGCAGCCCGCGGCGGGAGGACAGACACCAGCAGTCCCAGGAGTGATGCGGCCAGTAATATCCTTGATCTCATCGTTATCTTCCCCGCGCTGTTTCTCTTTTACCAAAAGATAGTGCAGGTGCAGCGATGTTCCAACCGGGGAAGTGGTGGGACGCCAAAGGCCGATTGGTGGGGCAGGGCCCCACCCTGCGAACTTCAAACTTCAAACTTCAATATATCCACATCGAAGTTAAGGGTGGCGAAATAGTCCTCCACCGTCTCTTCCCGTCGGATCAATTCAACCGATCCATCCTCACGCAGCAGCAACTCTTGCGGCCTGAGTCTGCCGTTGTAGTTGAAACCCATGGCGTGGCCGTGGGCGCCGGTATCGTGGATACAGAGGATATCGCCGTCTTCGATCTTCGGCAGGGCGCGCTGTACCGCGAATTTGTCATTGTTCTCGCACAGCGAGCCGGCAACATCGACCACCTCGTCACCGCCTTCCTTGCCGAAAACGGTAATATGGTGATAGGCGCCGTATATCGCGGGGCGCATCAACGACGACATGCAGGAGTCGACCCCGACATAGGTACGGTAGATCTCCTTGCGGTTGATGGCCTGCGTGACCAGAACACCATGAGGTCCGGTTATGTAGCGGCCGCTCTCCACAAACAGTTTCGGCGCATAGTCGTTGCGTTGTTTGAACTGAATGAAGTGTTCGGTGATCTCGCCGGCCATGGCATCGATATCCAGGGGCTTATCTTGCGGGCGATAGGGGATACCCAGGCCGCCGCCGATGTTTACAAATTCGAAGGTGATATCCAGCTCTTTCGAGATGTACTCCACCATCTCCAGCAGCATATCCGAAGTCTCCACCATGTAGCTGTAGTTCAGCTCGTTGGAGGCCAGCATGGTGTGCAGGCCGAAGCGCCTGACCCCCATCTTCTTAGCCTGGCGGTAGGCGTCCAGGATCTGGTCGTAGGTGACGCCGTACTTCGCCTCCAGGGGATTTCCGATGATGTGGTTGCCGGTCCTGCGTTCACCCGGGTTGTAGCGGAAACAGATCAACTCAGGTATGTGGGGCATCTTCCGCAGCAGGGAGATATCGTCCAGGTTCAGGATACTGCCGCCGTCCGCATGGGCGCAGTTGAACTCCTCCTGATTGGTATTGTTGGAGGTGAACATGATGTCCTCACCCCGTCCCCCGGCCGCGCGGCTGAGTTGCAGCTCGGGTATGGAGCTGCAGTCGTAGCCGAAGCCAAGAGAGTGCATGATCTTGAGTATGGCCGGGTTCGGCAGGGCCTTTACCGCAAAGTACTCGCGGAACCCCTCTACCCCGGAAAATACCTCATTCAGATGGTTGCCGGTCTGTTTTATACCTGTCTCATCATAGATGTGAAACGGCGTGCCGAAGTGCTCGACGATCCGCTTCAGTACCGGATTGAGCCGCTCCTGAAAATCCTGTGACATTGGCATGTGGCGATTCCTCTATTACCTGTGTGCCATTTTAAATAGTTATTTAAACTGCAGATACGCAGAGTTATTGAAGAAATCCAATATAAGACTACTTTGCGTCTCCGCGTCTTTGCGTTAATTATCGGGTCTACTTAAGGGCATTACCGATCCGCGTCATCGCCTCGGTGACGTTGTCGAAGCTGTTGAAGGCGCTGATGCGGATATAGCCCTGTCCGCATTTTCCGAAACCTGCGCCGGGGGTGCAGACCACGCCCGCCTTGTTCAGCAGCAGATCGAAGAACTCCCAGGAGTCCATGCCGCCGTCGATCCAGATATAGGGCGAATTGTCGCCGCCGATACAGTCGTATCCCAGCGCCTCCATGTGTTCCCGAATGTAACTGGCGTTTTTCAGATAGTAGGAGACCAGTTCCCGCACCTGGGTCTTGCCTTCCGGGCTGTAGACCGCCTCCGCCGCCCGCTGTACCGGGTAGGATACGCTGTTGAATTTGGTGGTATGGCGGCGGTTCCAGAGATCGTAGACCGATGCCTTTTCCCCGTTTTCCGTGTATGCCATACACTCTCTGGGAACGACGGTAAAGGCGCAGCGGGTACCGGTGAAGCCGGCGGTCTTGGAAAAACTGCGGAATTCAATAGCCACTTCCCGGGCGCCTTCCACCTCATAGATGGAGTGAGGCAGGCTGTCGTCCTGAATAAAGGCCTCATAGGCGGCGTCATAGAGGATCAGCGCCTTGTTCTCGCGCGCGAAGTCCACCCATTTTTGCAGCTGTTCCTTGGTGATGGTGGCGCCGGTGGGGTTGTTGGGAAAACAGAGGTAGATCAGGTCCACCGCCTGGCCCGGCAGATCGGGCACGAACCCGTTCTCCCTGGTGCCGTCCAGGTAGACGATGCCGTCGTAGCGGCCGTTGCCCCAGTTGCCGCTGCGCCCGGCCATGACATTGGTGTCTATATATACGGGATAGACAGGGTCGGGGATGGCGACCCGGATATCCGTAGAGAAGATCTCCTGGATATTGCCGGAATCGCATTTGGCGCCGTCGCTGACGAATACCTCATCCGCCGCCACGTTTGCCCCCCGTGCCTGGAAGTCCTCCCGTGCGATCACCTCGCGCAGAAAGCCGTAACCCTGTTCCGGGCCGTAGCCGCGGAAGGTGTCTTCGCTGGCCATTTCATCCACTGCGGCGTGAAAGGCCTTGATACAGGCGTCGGGCAGGGCGCGGGTGACGTCGCCGATACCCAGCTTTATCACCTTTTTATCCGGATTCGCTTCCTGGTGGGCCGCCACCCTTTTTGCGATATCGGAAAAGAGGTAGGAGGCCTGGAGCTTCCGGTAGTTTTCGTTGATCTTGATCATGTGGTACCTCAAATCTGGATCGGGATTTTCTCTCTATCCGCCGCCGGGGATCAGGCCGGTCGCACGTACGGGATATTGCCGTTGCTTCGGGAAGAGGGGCGGGCTTGCGGATGGGACCTGTTAAGGAGCGTCTCGCGCCACCCAAGGCCGCGTAGTATAGGCTATCCGGACCCCTCAAACCAACGGTGGTTGACGGATGATTGCGGGTTCAGGACTCTTCGGCCGCGTTTTTCGCGAGCTGTTCAAGAATGCCCTGTTCCACACATCGTAATAGCGCCGGATCGGTAAGGGGACAGTTGTCGTGGTCGGTGATAAAAAAGGTGTCCGTCACCTCGGCGCCGACGGTGGAGATCTTGGCGTTGTGCAGGGAGATACCGCAGCGGGCAAAGACCAGACCGACCTCCGCCAGAAGACCGGGCCGATCCGAAGTGACCAACTGCATTATGGTGCGCTGGTTGGATTCATCCTGGCAGAAGTCGACACGGGTCGGTACGGAAAAATGCTTTAACTGACGCGGGATGCGCCGTTGGACCTTGAGGTCGATGGACTCGGGATTATTCAGTCCCCGTTGCAGTTTCTCTACAATCTCTTTTTCCCGCGCCTTGGAACGGATGGTTTTGTCGTTTTCTTCCAGTACCGAGTAGGTATCCAGGGTGGTACCGTCGTCCGCGGTCTCGATTCTGGCATCCACGATATTGAGCCGCAGACGGTCGAGTAGCGCCGTGATCAGGGCGAAAAGGCCCGGTTGGTCCTTGCAGTAAAGGAATATTTCCGAACAGCCTCGTTCGCTTTTCCTGATGATACGTATAACGGGTAACGGCTCCCTGTCCTCCGCCAGGACGGTTTCCGTGTGCCAGGCGATCTCCTCCGGTGAGGCGTGGAGAAAATAATCGATACTGAGGTTCAGCCACAGATCGTGCGCCTGTTTCTGGGCCACTCCCCTTTCGGTAAGCAGACGGAGGGCCTTGCGCTGCTTTTCCTGGATAAGATCATCGGCCCCTTGCTGGTAGCTCAGTCCGCGCAACAGGCTGCGCTGGGTCGCGACATACAGCTCCCTCAACAGGGCGTCTTTCCAGGAGTTCCATTTTTTCGGGTCCGTGGCGCGGATGTCGGCAACGGTCAACAGGTACAGGTAATCCAGGCGGGTGAGACTCTTCACATCCAGGGCGAATTGGTGCACCACCTCCGGATCGCTGATGTCCTGCCGTTGGGCGGTTATGGACATGATCAGATGTTTCTCCACCAGCCAGGAAACCAGTTCCGAGTCATATTCGCTCAACTGGTGCTGGATACAGAAATCCCGGGCGTCCTGCGCTCCCAGCAAGGAGTGGTCCCCCCCGCGCCCCTTGGCGATATCATGGAACAGCCCCGCCAGATAGAGCAGTTCGGGTTTCGGCAGGCGACTCATGATGTCGCTGCAGAGGGGAAACTCGTCGGCGTATTTTGGTACCGCAAAGCGGCGCAGATTACGCACCACGAACAAGGTGTGCGCATCCACGGTATAGACGTGGAACAGATCATACTGCATGCGGCCCACGATGTTTCCGAACACCGGCAGATAGGCCGCCAGGATACCGTACCTGTTCATACGCCGAAGTTCATGGGTAATGCCCTTTGGTTGGCGCATGATCTCCATAAACAGGCTGCGGGCGCGGAGATCGGCGCGGAACTCGTCGTCGATGCGGAAGCGGTTGGCGCGTATCAGGCGAATGGTGCTGGCGCGTACCCCTTTCAGGTCGGGATAGAGTTGCAACAGCAGGAATATCTCCAGCAGTGCGAACGGGTAACGGCGGAAGACGTTTTTGTCGGTGACCTCGATGAAACCGTTACGGGCCTGGAAGCGGCTGTTAATGGGCAGGATCTCCGTCTCCTGATCCTGGTGCAGGATCACTTCCTGGAACAGTTGCAGCAGGCGTTCACTGAGCCGCTCCAGCCGGATGGCGGTTCGGTAGTACTGTTGCATGAACTGTTCCACCGCCAAGGCATGATTCTGATCCACAAACCCGAACTGTTCCGCCAGGGTACGTTGGTAGTCGAACAGGAGTCGGTCCTCCCGTCGGCCGGTGAGGATATGCAGGGCGAAACGGATCTTCCATAGGAGGGAGCGTCCTTCCATCAGGGCGTCATATTCCGCCTCGGTCAGAAATTCGTGGCGTACCAGGCCGTGCATGGTTTCGCAGCCGAAATGGCGTTTCGCCACCCAGCCCAGGGTCTGGATATCACGTAACCCTCCCGGACCCTCTTTGAGATTGGGTTCGAGGTTATGCGCGGTGTCATCATATTTCTGGTAGCGGGCCTGCTGTTCCTTCCATTTTTCCCGGAAAAAATCCTCGCTGGACCAGATTTTGTCGGTTCCGATGGCATTCCGCATGTTCTGAAACAGCTCCCAAGGTCCTGACAACAGGCGCGATTCCATGATGTTGGTCATGACCGTGATGTCCTGCGCCGCCTCCTGCACACAGTCGTTGATGGAGCGTACGCTGTGTCCGACCTCGAGCCCGATATCCCAGAGGAAGGTTAGGAACTTCTCGATTCCGTCCTTCAGGGGCTCGGTCTCTTCCATACCCAGTAGAATCATCAGATCGATATCGGAGCGCGGGTGCAGCTCCCCGCGACCGTAACCGCCGACTGCAACCAGGGCGGCAACCGATTTATCCCGGATATGGAGATTCCATGCCGCGGTAAGCAGGGTATCCACCAGTTTGGTACGCTGGGATATCAGTGTCGTGACGGGTATCGATTTACCGAAACCGCTATTGATGGTTTTCGTGCCGCGATCAAGGGCGTTGCGGAATACGGTAAGCGGCGGGTTGTCCCCGGCGAGAGCCTTTTCGAGTTCCGTGGTATCGAATATCTGTTCCATTATCCGCCTTGCAGGAGGTTATCCTTCGGCATCCGCCTTTTCATTCTGTCGCAGGGTAAGGATTTCAGCACCGCTATCCGTCACCAGAATGGTGTGTTCCCATTGGGCGGAAAGGGAGCGGTCTTTGGTGACCACGGTCCAGCCGTCCGGCAGCAGTTTCACGTGATGCTTGCCGGCGTTCACCATCGGTTCGATGGTAAAACACATTCCCGGCTGCAATATTACCCCGGTATTTCGGACGCCGTAATGCAGCACCTGAGGTTCCTCATGGAATTCCCGGCCGATGCCGTGGCCGCAATATTCACGGACAACGGAGTAATTATTGGTTTCCACGTGCCGCTGTATGGCGTACCCGATATCGCCCAGGCGGGCGCCGGGTCTGACCTCGGAAATCCCGAGATAGAGCGCCTCTCTGGCTATCCGCACCAGGCGTCTGGCCAGCACGGAAACTTCTCCGATGCAAAACATCTTGCTGGTATCGCCGTGGAAGCCGTCTTTGATGACGGTGATGTCGATGTTTACAATATCGCCGTTTTTCAATCGCTTACCGCTCGGAATCCCGTGACAGACCTGGTGGTTGACCGAGGTGCAGATGGACTTCGGATAACTTCGGTAATTAAGGGGAGCGGGAACCGCATTCTGGGTATTGACGATGTAGTCGTGGCAGATTCGATCCAGCTCCTCGGTGGTTATCCCGGCCTGAACGTGGGGTTCGATCATCTCCAACACCTCCGCGGCCAGCCGGCCCGCGACCCGCATTTTCTCTATCTCTTCGGGGGTCTTGACAATAATGCTCATGGGATGGGTCTCGGTGTCGGATATGCGGCCAAAAACAAGGTGTTGGGATGAATTCAATGATTGTGATGACAAGCGGCGTATGGTATAAAACGCGCCCTGGATCCGCAATTGCGGATTCATAAATAAATCCACACATACACCGTCACGTGTTGGTGGGGTGCCCGGTTCGCCGGGTCGCCGACCGGGGTGTATGGAGGCTTAACCCTAGACAATTCGGAGTTATACCATGAGTGCAGTATCTATGCGCCAGATGTTAGAGGCTGGCGTGCATTTCGGGCATCAGACCCGTTACTGGAATCCCAAAATGGGTTCCTACATCTTCGGTCAGCGTAACAAGATTCACATCGTTAATCTGGAAAAAACGCTACCGCTCTTCAACGAAGCCATTAACTTTCTCGGCTCCCTGAGCGCCAACGGCGGGAAGATCCTGTTCGTCGGCACCAAGCGGGCGGCCCGTGACACTATTCGGGAAGAAGCGGATCGGTGCGGTATGCCTTTTGTCAACCACCGTTGGCTGGGCGGAATGCTGACCAACTTCAAGACCATCAAACAGTCGATCAAGCGGCTTAAGGACCTTGAGGCGATGTTCGAGGATGGAAGTGTCGAGCAGCGTTTCAACAAGAAGGAGGCCCTGGGCCTGCGACGCGAGAAAGAGAAACTGGAACGCAGTCTCGGCGGCATCAAAAACATGGAATCGCTTCCGGATGTGCTGTTCGTTATCGATACCGGGCATGAAGATATCGCGGTGAAAGAGGCGAAAAAACTCGGTATACCGGTTGTCGGTGTGGTGGATACCAACAACGATCCCGATGATATCGATTACGTCATTCCGGGCAACGACGACTCGATCAGGGCGATTCAGTTATACACCCAGGGCGTATCTGCCGCCGTGTTGGAAGGGCGGGCGAGTGCTGCGCATCTGGGCGGCTCCCGGCAGGCGGCTCCTGCGGTGGAAGAGAAAAAGCCTGAAGCCAAGGCGGCGGAACAGGAAGAGTCCGCGGCCGAGTAGCTTCCTACCGGCGCCTATTAAAATAACGGCCCCCGCAAAACCCGAGAACCGGTGCGGGGGTCTGTTCTTGCTTTGAATATTACGAGGAATAGATACCATGGCCATTACAGCCTCTTTGGTAAAAGAGCTGCGTGAACGTACCGGCTCGGGCATGATGGAATGCAAGAAAGCACTGGTTGAGACCGATGGGGATATCGATGCCGCCATCGAGTTGATGCGTAAGTCCGGACAGGCAAAGGCCGCGAAAAAAGCAGGTCGCGTGGCGTCCGAGGGGATCATTGCGATCGAGTTCAGCGATGACGGCAAACATGCGGCAATGGTGGAAGTAAACTGCGAAACCGATTTCGTGGCCAAAGACGAGAATTTCACCTCTTTTGTCGATGCGGTGGCGGAGCGGGCCCTTAATTCGGGCGCGGCTGACGTGGAGGCGCTGATGGATGAGGCGCTGCACGAGGGTGAGGAGACCACCATCGGTACCGCCCGCGAGGCGTTGGTCGCGAAGATCGGTGAAAACATGAATGTCCGCCGTTTCGAGCGCTTCGAAGCGAAGAACGGGCAGCTGACCAGCTACCGTCACGGTGTACGGATCGGCGTGGTGGTGGAGCTCGAAGGCGGGGATGAAATGCTGGGCAAGGATATTGCGATGCACGTTGCGGCCAGTAACCCGGTTTGTGTCTCGGAAGCGGAGGTGCCCGCGGAACTGCTGGAGAAGGAGCGGGAGATCTTCAAGGCCCAGGCTCTGGAGAGTGGTAAACCGGAAAATATCGTTGATAAAATCGTCGATGGCCGGGTACGCAAATATCTGGCGGAAATCACGCTGCTGGGCCAGCCGTTTGTGAAGGATCCGGATCAGACGGTGGAGAAACTGCTCTCCGGAGCAGGTGCCAAAGTAATCCGTTTCAAGCGATTTGAGGTGGGTGAAGGTATCGAAAAAAAGCAGGAGGATTTTGCCTCGGAAGTGATGGCGCAGGTTCGCGGAGAATAAGCTGCGGAATTCAGGCGCCCCGCACAGGAACGGGAGAAGGATTTCCCGTCATGGCGGCTTCCCAGACACCAAAACCAAATCATGTCTGATCTTATTTGCCGGCGTATACTCCTGAAACTCAGCGGTGAAGCGCTGATGGGTCAGGGTGATTTTGGTATCGATCCGGAGGTGATCGCCCGCACCGCGGGTGATATCCGTGATTTAAGCCGGGCCGGCGTTCAGGTCGGTCTGGTCATAGGCGGCGGCAATATCTTCCGGGGCGCCGGTCTCGCCCAGGGAGGAATTGACCGGGTATCCGCCGATCACATGGGTATGCTGGCCACGGTGATGAACTCCCTGGCAATGCAGGACGCCCTCACCAGGGCGGGTGTCGAGGCGCGGGTGATGTCAGCTATCGCCATGGATCAGGTCTGTGAATCCTATACAAGCCGTGGGGCGATCCGTCACCTGGAACAGGGACGGGTCGCCATTCTGGCTGCCGGAACGGGCAATCCTTTCTTTACCACTGATTCGGCCGCAAGTCTGAGGGCCATCGAGGTGGGTGCCGAGCTTCTGATCAAGGCCACCAAGGTGGATGGTGTCTATTCCGCCGATCCCGTCAAATTTCCTGATGCGGAGTTTTATCCCTCCCTGAGCTATGATCGGGTCATCGCGGAGGATCTCAAGGTGATGGATACAACGGCAATCGTGCTTTGCCGGGATCATTCCATGCCGCTGCGGGTTATGAACATAAATAATAAAGGTGCCCTGTTGCGCCTGATGCGCGGGGAGAATATCGGTTCCCAGGTTACAAGTGGAGGCTGAAGTGATTGATGACATAAAAAAAGATGCAGCCGTACGAATGGGTAAAAGCGTCGAGGCATTAAATCAGGAATTGGCTAAACTGCGGACTGGTCGGGCTCATCCAAGCCTGCTGGATCATGTCACGGTCTCCTATTACGGTTCCGACGTGCCGCTTAACCAGGTGGCAAACATTAACGTGGAGGACGCGCGCACTCTCGCGGTATCTCCCTGGGAACAGGCCATGGTGGCTCCGGTGGAAAAGGCCATCCTTAATTCGGATCTTGGATTGAATCCGAACACGGCGGGCAACGTGATCAGAGTGCCGTTGCCGCCGCTGACCGAGGAACGCCGTAAAGATATGATTCGCGTCGTGCGCCAGGAAGCGGAACAGGCACGGGTGGCGGTGCGAAATATCCGGCGTGATGCCAACCACAATCTGAAAGAGCTGGTAAAAGATAAACTTATTTCCGAGGACGATGAACGCCGTGGCGAGGAGATAATCCAGAAACTGACTGACCAGCACGTCAAGGAGATAGACGAACTGCTGGAAAAGAAAGAAGCTGATCTGATGGAAATCTGAGCCTGAGCGGTTCAGGTAGTCAGGGTATGGTTACAGAGGGAACCGAATCAGATAACCGGGGGCGGCGGCGTACCGAGATTCCGCGCCATGTCGCCATAATCATGGATGGGAACGGTCGCTGGGCGCAGCAGCGGAAATTGCCGCGACATGCCGGCCACAAGGCGGGAGTAAAGTCGGTCCGGTCGGCGGTGGAAGAATCCGTCCGCAACGGCGTTGAGGTTCTGACTCTCTTCGCTTTCAGCAGTGAAAACTGGAAGCGTCCGCAAGAAGAGGTCAGCATGCTGATGGAGTTGTTCATGATGGCCTTGCGGCAGGAGGTAAAGCGGCTGCGAAAAAACAACGTCCAGCTCAGAATTATCGGTGATGTCAGCGCTTTTCCAGAGAAACTGCAAGCTGCGATCAAAGCGGCCGAAGGGGAGACGGCGGCAAATACCGGCCTTATTCTGCAGATCGCGGCCAATTACGGTGGCCGTTGGGATCTGGCTCAGGCTACCCGGAGGATCGCGCAAGAGGTGCGTTCGGGGGAATTGGAACCTGACGCGATCAGCGAATCAACCATCACGGAATCACTCTCTTTCCCCGGTCTTCCCGATCCGGATCTTTTCATCCGCACCGGCGGTGAAAAACGTCTGAGTAATTTCCTGTTGTGGCAGTCCGCTTATACGGAACTTTATTTTACCGAGACCCTCTGGCCGGACTTCGATGCCGTTGCATTTCGGCAGGCGCTTCAGGATTTCGCCGGGCGGCAAAGGCGTTTTGGTCTCACCGGCGAGCAGGTGGTAACCCGCTCCGCGAATCCGGTTGTCCGGTAGATGTTCGGCAGTTCCTTCTTGAAGCGTGTAGCCACAGCCCTGGTGCTGATGCCTCTGGTGGTGGTCGGTGTCCTGCTTTTACCCACCCCCTACCTGGCTCTTATCTTCGCCGCGATAGTCCTTTTGGGAGGAATGGAATGGACCCGGTTGGCGGGAATCCGTTCGTTTCCGGGAAAGATCTTCTATCTGGCGGTGCTGGCCACGTTGTTGTGGCTGATGCAGCTTCTGATGGGATTCCCCCGGCCGGCGGACCTGCTTTTCGCCGGTGTGGGTGTCTGGTGGGTCGGGGTAACCCTCTACCTTTATCGTATCCGGGAACTGGAAAAGGATAGCGACTGTTTTAGTCCTCTGCGGGCCGCAGCCGGGGTTCTGGTGTTGGGGCCGGCCTGGGCGGCGTTGGTGACGGTCCATGGGTCCGGGGAGGCCGGTCCGTCCCTGCTGGTATTTCTGCTGTTTCTGATTTGGGTCGCCGACAGCGGCGCCTATTTTTCCGGGCTTCGCTGGGGACGAAATAAGCTGGCGCCCCTTATAAGCCCGGGTAAGACGCGGGAAGGTCTCTACGGCGCGTTGGCGGGAGCGGTTCTCTGCGGTGCTTTGTTGTCCCGGATGCTGCAGGTGGATGTATCGCCGTTCCTCCTGATTCTGCTGTGCGTGGTGACCGTGCTGTTTTCGGTGGTGGGGGATCTTTTTGAAAGCGTTCTAAAACGCAGAACCGGACTCAAGGATAGCGGAAATCTGCTGCCCGGACATGGTGGGATGCTGGACAGGATAGACAGCCTGACAGCGGCGGCACCGGTGTTTCTGTTGGGTCTGAAGCTGTTGGGCGTGGCATGACCGGTATCACCGTCCTCGGATCCACCGGCTCCATCGGTATCAGTACCCTTGATGTGGTGCGGCGACATGGCGGGCGTTTCAGGGTGGAGGCGCTCACGGCCAATCGCGATGTGGCGAAACTCGCGGAACAGTGTCAGGAGTTTCAACCCCGTTACGCCGTATTGGCAGATGCCGCGCATGCCGCGGAGCTTGAGGCGCGGCTGCGCATCTCCGCCCCTGAAACCGAGGTACTGACCGGGATAGAGGGGCTGGAGACGGTGGCGCGGTCGCCGCAGGCCCCCTATGTCATGGCGGCTATCGTGGGTGCGGCGGGTCTGCGTCCGGCGTTGGCGGCGGTGCGTGCAGGGAAGCGGGTATTGCTTGCGAACAAGGAGGCGCTGGTGGTTGCCGGTCCCCTGTTTATGCAGGAGGCCGCGGCTCACGGGGCGGAAATCCTCCCGATCGACAGCGAACACAATGCGGTATTCCAATGTCTTCCCTCGGACTTCGGACGTGGTCTGGAGGCCATCGGGGTCCGGCGAATCCTGTTGACCGCCTCCGGCGGTCCGTTTCGGCAGCTGCCGCTGGAGGCCTTGGCCGAGGTAACCCCGGAGCAGGCCTGCGCCCACCCCAACTGGAAAATGGGCCGCAAGATCTCGGTGGATTCCGCCACCATGATGAACAAGGGTTTGGAAGTGATAGAGGCGTGCTGGCTGTTTGGCGCCAGCCCGGAAAAGGTAAGGGTGGTGCTGCATCCGCAAAGCATCATCCACTCCCTGGTGGAGTACGCCGATGGTTCGGTCCTGGCGCAGTTGGGGAATCCGGATATGCGTACTCCCATCGCCCATGCCCTGGCCTGGCCGGAGCGGATTGAATCCGGGGTGGACAGCCTGGATCTGCTGGAGGTCGCGCGGCTCGATTTTGAACCGCCCGATCTGCGGCGTTTTCCCTGTCTGCGGCTGGCCTACCATGCCATTGGAAAGGGCGGTGACTGCCCGGCGATCCTGAACGCAGCCAACGAGGTGGCGGTGAGCGCCTTTTTGCGCGGTGCTTTGAGGTTTACGGCCATACCGGAACTTATTGAGCATACCCTTTCCCGGGTTCCCGACGAGGACAGCCGCGGACTGGAGGGGCTGATGGAGGTTGACGCCAGGGCCCGCTCGGTTGCGGAACAAGCGTTGACAAACTGGGTCTGAGAATCCATGGAATCCGTAGTCTCCAAAATCTTCTTTTTCCTGATCGCTATCGGCGTGCTGATCACGGTGCATGAGTTTGGTCATTTCTGGGTGGCGCGCCGCCTGGGGGTCAAGGTTCTGCGATTCTCCATAGGTTTTGGAAAACCGCTCTGGAAGCGGGTGGGACGAAAGGACGGAACCGAATATGTGGTGGCCGCAGTTCCTCTCGGCGGGTATGTCAAGATGCTGGATGAAAGGGAGGGCGAGGTCCCGGATCAGGAGCTCCACCGTGCCTTCAATCGCCAGTCACTGCCGGTCCGTTCGGCCGTTGTGGCGGCGGGGCCCCTGTTTAATTTTCTTTTCGCCATTATTGCCTTCTGGCTGGTATTCGTTTCCGGAGACGTGGGGGTGCGTCCTCTGGTGGGCGAGGTTAAAGAGGCATCACTGGCGGCGCAGGCCGGTTTCCAGGTGGATGACGAGATACTGGCCGTGGGCGACCGCACGGTTTCTTCCTGGGAGCTGGTGGTCTACACCCTGTTGTCGGAAGCGGGAGAAGACGGGAACATCGACGTTCGCGTACGCGACGAATACGGATCCGAGCGCATCCGGGTGCTGTCGGCCGCCGAGCTGGCGGGGAAAACGGACGAGGGGGACTTCCTGGAAAATCTGGGTCTGACCCCTAAAAGGCCGATCGGGCCGCCGCTTCTGGGCGAGGTGGTCGCCGGGAAACCCGCGGATCTGGCGGGGTTGAAGGAAGGAGATCGGATCATCGAGTATGACGGAGAGCCGGCCGTCGACGCCGACGCGTTTGTCACCTATCTCCGCGAGCGGCCGGGGCAGGATATCGGTTTGCTTGTGGATCGCAGCGGCGCACACCATGAGTTGATGTTGCACCTCGCCAGCAAGGAGGAGAAGGGGAAACCCGTGGGGAAGATGGGTGCGGTTGTATTGAGAGACGTTCCGGAACAGGAACTTGCGCAGTTCCGGGTCGAGGTACGGCTGGGACCCGTTGATGCCGTGGGGGTATCCGTCAGAAAGACCTGGGATATGTCGACCTTTATGCTCCAGATGCTGGGCAGAATGGCCATCGGGAAGGCGTCGATTATGGGTATGTTAGGCGGCCCCATTACCATCGCCCAGGCGGCGGAGAGATCGGCGAGTTACGGGCCGGTCTTTTTCCTCAAGTTTCTGGCGCTGGTGAGTATCAGCCTCGGGGTGCTGAATCTGCTGCCGATACCGGTGCTGGACGGGGGGCATCTGGCCTTTTTCCTGGTTGAGGCGATTAAAGGGAGTCCGCTCTCGGAACAGGTGCTGATTCAGGGGCAGAGGATCGGCCTGGTTATCCTCCTTCTATTGATGGGGCTGGCCTTTTATGTTGATATCGCCAGACAACTGGGATAGCGGTGCAAGATCATCTATACTAGGCCCCCTCCCCGGCGTTTGGGCGTGTTGGCGTGCCCGCGCCGCTTGGTCGAAAAGTCATTAAAAAGCGGGAAGTTATAAAAAATGGCACGGATAAAAACTCTTCTTCAGTCGCTACTGATTTGGGCGGTATTGCTGGCGCCGTTGGCGGCTGTCGCCGAGCCCTTTGTGATCCAGGATATCCGGGTGGAGGGACTGCAGCGCATATCCGCGGGAACCGTTTTCAACTACCTTCCGGTCCGGATCGGGGAACGGATCGAATCGGATGAGACCGCCTCTATTATCCGCGCCCTGTACAAGACCGGCTTTTTCAAGGACGTAAGGCTGGAGCGGGAAGGCAACGTCCTGATTATCTTTGTTTCCGAGCGCCCGGCTATCGCCCAGATCAATATTACCGGCAATGAGTCCATGGAGACCGAGCAGTTGATGCTTGGCCTTAAGGATATCGGTATGGCGGAAGGCCGCGTTTTTAACCGCTCGGTGCTGGATAAGATCGAACAGGAATTGCGGCGTCTCTATTTCAACCAGGGCAAATACGGAGTGAAACTGCAGTCCACGGTAACGCCGTTGGAGCGCAATCGGGTCGCGGTGGATATCGATATCACGGAAGGGGAGACGGCCCGTATCCGGCGTATCAATATCATCGGAAACGACTCCTTCGATGAAGATGATCTGTTGGATGAGTTTCAACTCGGCACCACAGATTGGACGTCCTTCGTAACGAAAAACGATCAGTATTCCCGCCAACAGCTTTCCGCCGATCTGGAGACCTTGCGTTCCTATTACCTGGACCGGGGATATATCAACTTCAAGGTGGATTCGACTCAGGTATCCATTACCCCCGACAAGAAGGATATCTATATCACCATCAATATATCCGAAGGCCAGATATTTACCATTAGTGATATTAAACTGGCGGGTGACCTGGCCGTTCCCAAGGAGGAGGTGTTTCCGCTGATTCAGCTGAACCGCGGGGACATATTCTCCCGTAAGGAAGTGGTGGGTAGTGCCGAGAGGATCAACGAGCTTCTCGGGAACAACGGATATGCCTTCGCCAACGTTAACAGTATTCCGGAAATCGATAACGAGAAGCGGCAGGTTGATATCACTTTTTTTGTGGACCCGGGGAAACGGGTCTATGTCAGACACGTCAATATAAGCGGCAATGGCAATACCCGTGACGAAGTGCTGCGGCGGGAGATGCGTCAACTGGAGTCGGCATGGTTTTCCACCGAGTTGGTAAATCTCTCGAGAGACCGTCTGCAGCGACTCGGCTATTTCGAGGATGTCAGCATAGAGACCCCCGCTGTCGCCGGTTCAACCGATCAGGTTGATGTCAACATAAAGGTTAAAGAGAAAGCGACCGGTAACCTGATGGCGGGTGCGGGCTATTCCCAGTCCCAGGGCCTCATTCTCCAGGCGAGCATCTCCCAGAATAACTTCCTGGGCACGGGCAAGAGAGTTGCTTTTGCCGTCAATAACAGTGATGCGAACCGTCTCTACCAACTGGGCTACACCAATCCGTATTACACGGTGGACGGGATCAGCCGGGGTTTCGATCTGATGTACAAAGAGACCAATTACGCGGACGTGGATATCGCGGACTATGCTACCGATATCGCGAGCTTGGGGGTCAACTTCGGAATTCCTCTTAATGAATATGACCGTATACGGTTTGAATTCAGCATAGTGAGTACCGATTTCATACTGGGTAATGATGCGTCCACCCAGATAACCGATTTTGAGGACACCTATGGTGATTCTTTCCTGGATTATAAGGCGGAGGTGAGCTGGACCCACGATTCCAGAGACAGCCACCTGTTCCCGACCCGCGGCGGGCTGCAGCGCCTTGCTGCAATGGCCACGGTGCCCGGAAGTGATCTTACCTACTATCGGCTGGATTACAGAAACCGGCACTATTTTCCGCTTACCGATGACCTTACGTTTTCTCTCAACGCGGATGTTGGGTACGGCGACGGATATGGCGATACCGGGGAGCTGCCGTTTTTTGAAAACTTCTTCTCTGGCGGAACCAAGTCGGTGCGCGGATTCAAGGATTTCAGTCTCGGTCCCCGGGATGATAATGACGAACCGCTTGGGGGTAATTTGAAGGTTGTGGGTAATATGGAGCTGCTGTTCCCGGCGCCGTTTAACCTGGCCTCGAAGTCGTTACGTCTTGGTACATTCGTTGATGCAGGAAACGTTTATGATACCACTCATGACAACTTCGACTTCGGGGATATTCGGTATTCCGCCGGCGTTTCAATGGTCTGGCTGTCCCCTATGGGGGCACTTGGCATCAGCCTGGCCGCCCCGCTTAATGACGAGAGTGGCGATGAAACCGAGATGTTCCAGTTTACTTTTGGTTCCACGTTTTAATTAATTCGGAGAACGGTTTTGAAAAAAGCAGCGATATTGATAGCGATATTGGCCCTTGGGGTCGCAGGCAATGCGAGTGCCCAGAAAATTGTGGTCATTAATTCTCAAAAGGCTGTCGAGAGTTCCCCGCAGTTTGCCGCCATACAAAAGGCGCTTGAGGGTGAGTTCACAAAGAGAAACAAGGAGCTGATGGCTACGCAAAAGACCATCAAAAAGCTTGAGGACCAATTGAAGAAGGACAAGGATGTAATGAGCTCCGCTGAAGTCAAACGCCTTGAGCAGGATATCCGGTCTCGTCGGCGCAAGCTGCAGTTCGATCTTCAGGAATCCAAGGATGACTTCAATATGCGGGCCAACGAAGAACGCAGGAAGTTGATTCGGCAGGTGATCGAAGTCGTGCAGGAGATCGGCAAGGAAGAGAATATTGATGTCATACTGAGTGATGGAGTGGTTTATGCCAGTAAAGACGCTGATATTACCGATAAAGTTATTGCGCGACTGAAGGCGAAGTATTCGAAGTAGCAATCTGTTCTTGTGGAGAGGCCAGTTTGGGCTTTCGACTGGGTGAGTTGGCGCAGGTAAGTGGTGCGGAACTGCACGGAGATGCTGAGTGCCGCATTGAAACCGTCGCCACCCTTGAGGATGCCGCTGACGGGGCGATTTCCTTCCTGACAAATCCCAAGTACCGGAAATATCTGCAGGGTACCCGGGCAGCCGCGGTTATTCTTGGGAGGGAGTACCTCAAGGAGTGCCCGGTCAACGCGCTGGTGAGCTCCAACCCCTACCTGGCATATGCACGGATCAGCAATTATATGTTTCCAGGGCCGGAACAACGGTCGGGACGGCATGCATCAGCGGTTATAGCAGAATCAGCGTGCATAGATCCATCGGCATGGATCGGTCAGGGCGTCGTAGTCGAAGAGGATGTGGAGATTGCTGCGGGGGTTTTCATCGGGCCGGGTAGCGTCGTTGGGCGCGGTGTCCGGATCGGAAAGGACTCGCGGTTGGTGGCGAATGTCACGCTCTGCCATGGCATCAGTATAGGAGAACGGGCGGTTATCCATCCGGGTGCGGTTATCGGAAGCGACGGTTTTGGTCTGGCGAATGATGGCGGCGCCTGGATCAAGGTGCCGCAGCTGGGTAGCGTGCAGGTAGGGGATGATGTGGAAATCGGCGCCAATACCACGGTCGATCGCGGGGCGTTGAATGATACTGTCCTGGAGAACGGCGTAAAACTGGATAATCAAATCCAGATCGCGCATAACGTTCGGATTGGCGAAAATACCGCAGTTGCGGGTTGCGTGGGTATCGCCGGATCAACCCATATCGGACGTAATTGCACCGTTGGAGGTGGTGTCGGTATCGCCGGTCATCTGGAGATTGCCGACGGCGTCCATTTTACCGGGCAGAGTCTGGTGACCCGCTCGGTGACAAAGGCCGGTCAATACAGCGGTAATTTGCCTGCTGTGGAGAATAAGGACTGGCGAAAGAGTATCGTGCATATCAGGCACCTGGATGATATTGTCCGGCGCCTCAAAACACTGGAAAAGCAGGTCCTATCGCTTTCTGATGATGATCGTCAACAGGACTAGATAAAACATATATATTTGCGGGTTATCGCACCGTACGTTATCGGGGGAAAGGTTTTGGCTAGCATGGATATACACAAGGTGTTGAGCTTGTTGCCGCACCGCTATCCTTTTTTGTTGATCGACCGGGTGTTGGAATACGAAAAGGACAAACGGCTTCTGGCGATTAAGAACGTCACCTATAACGAGCCCTACTTTAACGGGCATTTCCCGATACGGCCGGTTATGCCGGGTGTGCTGATTATTGAGGCGATGGCTCAGGCCACGGGTCTTTTGGCGATGGAGTCCAATCCGGAAACCGTCAGCGAGACTTCGATATATCTGTTTGTCGGGATTGATAAAGCGCGTTTCAAGCGTCCAGTGGAACCGGGAGATCAGCTGCGGATCGAGGTTGTGCAGGTTGGAATGAAACGGGGAATCGGTATTTTTTCAGGGACCGCAACGGTAGATGGAAATATAGCCGCGACCGCGGAAATCATGTGCACCGCCAGGGATTTTGCTGCGTGATCGATTCGCGCGCGGTTATCGATCCTAAAGCGGAGCTGGACGAGGGGGTTAGTATCGGTCCCTTCGCCGTGATCGGATCCGGTGTGCGTATCGGCAAAGGTAGCAGCATCGGGCCGCACGCGGTTATCCAGGGCAAGACTACCATCGGCGTCGAAAACAGGATTTATCAGTTTGCATCAATCGGCGAAGCGCCGCAGGACAAAAAATATGCCGGTGAGGATACCCGGCTGGAAATAGGTGACCGTAACCATATCCGGGAGTTTACCACCCTCCACCGGGGTACGATTCAGGATGCGGGAGTAACCCGGGTGGGTTCCGATAATCTGTTGATGGCCTATACCCACGTGGCTCATGACTGCCATATCGGAGACCATGCGATACTGGCGAATGCCGCTTCGCTGGGAGGGCACGTCGAAATCGGTGACTGGGCTATTCTTGGAGGCTTTTCCATAGTGCATCAGTTCTGTCGGATCGGCGCCCACAGCTTCAGTGCCATGGGGTCTGTTATTGCAAAGGATGTTCCGCCCTATGTCATGGTCGGCGGCCATCCCGCCGCCCCCCACGGCATAAACTCGGAAGGACTGCGTCGCCGCGGGTTTGATGACCAGGCGGTTAAAAAGATAAAGCGGGCCTATAAGCTGTTGTATAAAGAGCATCTGAAGCTGAGTGAAGCAACAGATGCGTTGCGGGAGATGGCACGGGACTGTCCGGAAATCTCCGTAATGTCGGAATTTCTGGATAGCAGCGAACGCAGCATTGTCCGGTAAATCCACGAAACTTCGTATTGGGATTGTCGCCAACGAGGTTTCCGGCGATATACTCGGCTCCGGCCTGATACGAGCGCTTCGTGACATCAGACCTGAAATCCACTTTGAGGGAGTCGGTGGTCCGCGCATGATCGCGGAGGGATGCCACTCCATCTTTCCCATGGAACGTCTTTCGGTGATGGGCCTGGTTGAGGTCCTGAAACACCTGCCGGAGCTGCTCTCTATCCGGCGAACGCTGATCAGACGTTTCCTCGCCGATCCGCCGGATCTGTTCATAGGCGTGGACGCACCGGATTTTAATCTGGGGTTGGAACGGCGACTGAAAAAAGCGGGGATTCCCACCATCCATTATGTCTGTCCTTCGGTATGGGCATGGCGGCCGAAACGGGTGAAGAAGATTCGGCAAGCAACCGACCTGGTACTGAGTATTCTTCCGTTCGAGGGGGAGTTTCTGCGGGGACACGGAGTGGCGTCGTCCTACGTGGGCCATCCTCTGGCCGATGATATCCCGCTGCAGGTCGACCGGGACGCGGCACGGGACAGCCTGAATGTTCCCAGGGAGGCGGTCGTGGTAGCACTGCTTCCGGGCAGCAGGATCAGCGAGGTTGAGTCCCACGGGGCGGTATTTCTGCGGGCAGCCCGGATCTTACAGGGTCGTATCCCGGAGATTCGGTTTCTTGTGCCCCTGGTTAATACTGCGACGGAACAGGTTTTTCGCGGAACGCTGGATGGTATCGCGCCCGACTTGCCGGTAACGGTGGTAGTTGGGAACAGCCGGGATGTCATGTCGGCAGCCGATGTGCTGCTGCTGGTGTCCGGAACCGCAACCCTGGAAGGCGCCCTGCTCAAGCGGCCGATGTTGGTCGCTTATCGCATGCACTGGCTTACTCACTGGATTCTCAAGACCTTTAAACTGGTCAACACCCCTTATATATCGCTGGCGAATCTGGTGGCCGGAGAGGAGATCGCGCCCGAATTCATTCAGCACCGGGCGACCCCGGAGGCGCTGGCAGCGGCGATCATCAAGATCCTGGAATCACCGCAGCGCGTGGCCTATGTGCACGAGCGCTGCGAGGCGTTGCACCGGGAGATGCGGCGGGATGCCAGTCAGACGGCCGCGGAGGCGGTGCTGGGGTTGCTGGAGGCGAAAGGGATCCGTTAACGATCTTTCAGTTTTCACCACAGCGGACACAGAGGGCGCGGAGGTTGTTAGATAAAGTAATCATCATCCGAAAATGCTGTCCGATTTGCGGTGATTAGCGTTAATTTGCGGTGACTGTTATTAATGAATAAAAATCCTAGCGGTATTTATCTGGCGGGAGTGGACGAGGTGGGACGCGGCCCGCTGGCGGGACCGGTGGTGGCGGCCGCGGTCATCCTGGATCCGAACCGTCCCGTCGAAGGTCTGGCGGATTCGAAGAAGATCCCGGAAAAGCGACGGGAGATGCTGGACCGGGTGATCAGGGAATCGGCGCTGGCGTGGTCCCTCGGTCGGGCGGAGGTGGAGGAGATCGATCGCCTGAACATCCTCAATGCCAGTCTGCTGGCCATGCGGCGCGCGGTGGAGGGACTCTCGCTGGTTCCCGACCATGCGCTGGTGGACGGCAACCGTTGTCCCGATATCCCCTGCAGTGTCGAGGCCGTGGTGCGGGGGGACAGCACCGTCCCGGTTATCAGTGCCGCCTCGATCGTTGCCAAGGTTGCCAGGGACCGGGAGATGGTGGAACTGGATCGACGCTACCCCGGATACGGACTGGCGCAGCATAAAGGGTATCCCACCAAGGCCCACATAGAGGCGTTGCAGAGGCTCGGGGTCAGCGCGATACATCGCCGCTCTTTCGGTCCGGTAAAAAAAATCCTGGGGACCGACAGCTAAAGGACATCACCCGCAACCCTGGGAATTTCTGATTCAACGTCATTTCGAATGAAGCGAGAAATCCTGCGTCCCGTAACTTATTGACGGGACGGATGAAAAATATTTTCCCCGTGATCGAGATGACAATAACCAGGATCAGTCGGCAGTTCTCAGGGAAAACCGGAAAGCCTGATCCCCTGAGGAGTGCAGGAATGAGGTAACATACATCCTTGCACCCGGTCCCTAGAACCTAGCCCCTGGAACCCAGAACCTTATATCTATGGAGCCCTCCTTCGTCCATCTCAGAGTCCACTCTGAATACTCCCTGGTAGACGGGTTGGTGCGTATCAAGCCGCTGGTGAAAGCGGTCGCGGGAGCGGGGATGCCGGCGGTGGCCGTTACCGATCAAAGCAACCTCTTTGCCATGGTCAAGTTTTACCGAGCGGCGATCAAGAACGGTATAAAACCCATTGTCGGGGTGGACTGTTGGTTGCGCAACGAGCAGGACGTCAACAAACCCAGCCGTCTTTTGCTGCTGGTACAGAACACCGAGGGATACCGCAATCTGACCCGATTGATCTCCCGCAGCTACACCGAAGGACAGCACCTGGGGCGGCCGATGCTGAGTCGCGACTGGATGCGGGGTAACAGTGACGGTTTGATCGCCCTTTCCGGCGGACGGGAAGGGGAAGTGGGACTCGCGCTGCTC
Source organism: Sedimenticolaceae bacterium (assembly GCA_050287965.1). GTDB lineage: Bacteria > Pseudomonadota > Gammaproteobacteria > Chromatiales > Chromatiaceae > CBFDBF01. The sequence goes on along the minus strand of JBNKCX010000023.1, from coordinate 4,805 downwards.
AGCGGTAACCGGCAGCAGGCGGAAGAGCTGCTGGACGAGTGGTTGGCCCTCTTCGGGGATCAATTCTATCTGGAGCTGAATAGAACCGGCCGGCCGCAGGAGGAAGATCTTCTGCACGCAAGCGTGGAACTGGCCATCGCCAGGGACGTGCCTGTAGTGGCCACGAATGATGTGCGATTCCTCCTTCCTGAGGACTTCGAAGCCCACGAAATCCGTGTCTGCATCCACGACGGCCGTACGCTGGACGACCCCCGCCGGCCGCGCAGCTATAGTGAGCAGCAGTATCTGCGCAGTAGCGAAGAGATGGCGGAGCTCTTCGCCGACATTCCCGAGGCCCTGGAAAACAGTGTTGAAATAGCCAAACGCTGCAATCTGGAACTGAAACTGGGAGAGAATTTTCTCCCCGATTTCCCGGTTCCCGAGGGAATGAGTGTCGAGGAGTATTTCATCCAGGAGTCGCGCAAGGGGTTGCAGCGGCGAATGGCCCACGCCTTTGCCGGAGAATCCGCGGAACAGCAGCAGCGCTATGAAAAGCGTTTGCAGCTGGAGTTGGATGTCATCATCGGGATGGGGTTTCCCGGTTACTTTCTCATCGTTGCCGATTTCATAAAGTGGGCCAAGGAACAGGGTATTCCGGTGGGGCCGGGAAGGGGGTCGGGCGCGGGCTCCCTGGTGGCCTATGCTTTGGAGATCACCGACCTTGATCCTATCGAACACGAACTGCTTTTCGAACGCTTCCTGAATCCGGAACGTGTTTCCATGCCCGATTTCGATATCGATTTCTGCATGGAAGGGCGGGACCGGGTGATCGAGTATGTGGCCGAGCGCTATGGTCGCGAATCGGTCTCACAGATCATCACCTATGGAAGCATGGCGGCCAAGGCGGTGGTGCGCGATGTGGGTCGTGTGCTCGGTCACTCCTACGGGTTCGTCGATCGTATCGCCAAGTTGATCCCGTTTGAGATCGGCATGACCCTGGACAAGGCGCTGGCGGAGAGCGAAGACCTGAAGCAGGTCTACAACGATGAGGAAGAGGTTGCGGAACTCATCGATATGGCGAAGAAGCTGGAAGGGCTCGCCCGCAATGCCGGTAAGCACGCGGGGGGCGTGGTGATCGCTCCCACGGTATTGACCGATTTCACCCCTCTTTACTGCGAACCCGGGGGCGACAACCTGGTTACCCAGTTCGACAAGGATGACGTGGAGGCGGTGGGGCTGGTCAAGTTCGATTTTCTCGGTCTGCGGACCCTGACCATCGTCGATTGGGCCCTGCGAACCATAAACCGGGAGCGCGTGCAGGGCGGGGAACTCCCGGTGGATATCAGCGCCATCCCGATGGACGATCCCGCGGCATTCCGGTTACTGAAGAACTGTGAGACCACGGCGGTATTCCAGCTCGAATCCCGGGGCATGAAGGAGTTGATCAAGAAACTCCGGCCGGACTGTTTTGAAGACATAACGGCACTGGTGGCCCTGTACCGCCCCGGCCCGCTGCAGTCCGGGATGGTGGATGATTTTATAGCCCGTAAACATGGATATCAGAAGGTGGTTTATCCTCACCCGGCCCTGGAGCCGATTCTTAAACCCACCTACGGCGTTATTCTCTATCAGGAACAGGTGATGCAGATCGCTCAGGTCCTGGCGGGGTACACCCTGGGCGGTGCCGATCTGCTGCGACGTGCCATGGGCAAGAAAAAACCGGAAGAGATGGCGAAGCAGGGCGAAATCTTCCGTAAAGGCGCGGTGGAACTCGGCGTGGAGGAGAAGACCGCCAGATATATTTTCGATCTCATGGAGAAGTTCGCGGGATACGGTTTCAACAAGTCCCACTCCGCCGCCTATGCCCTGGTCTCCTATCAGACCATGTGGCTCAAGGCGCACTATCCGGCGGCGTTTATGGCGGCGGTACTGTCCGCCGACATGGACCATACCGACAAGGTGGTCACCATGATCGATGAGTGCCGCGCCATGCGGCTCGAGGTGGAGCCTCCCGACGTCAATCATTCCGAGTACATGTTCAGCGTCGAGGGGGAGGGAACCATCATCTACGGACTGGGCGCCATCAAGGGTGTCGGAGAATCCGCTATCGAAAGCATTCTCGATTCAAGGAATACGCAGGGGAAATTCCAGGATCTGTTCGAGTTCTGCCGCCGCATCGATCTGCGCAAGGTGAATCGCCGCGTTCTGGAATCGTTGATCCGTGCCGGAGCCATGGACGGGTTGGGGAAAAACCGGGCCACCCTGATGAACCAGCTGCCTTTGGCGGTGAAGATGGCGGAGCAGTATCACGCCACGCGGGAAGCGGGACAGACCGATCTCTTCGGCATGGCGGAACCGGGTCCGCAACTGCAGCCTGAACATCAACTGCTGCCGGACGACAGCGAGGAGTGGGAAGACGATCAGCGGCTGCAGGGGGAGAAAGAGACCCTGGGACTCTATCTGACCGGCCATCCCATCGACCGTTATGAAGCGGAGTTTCCGGGACTCGGGATCACCCGTATCTCCGCGATCCAGCAGGAGGATGGGGCGGCTAACGGTAACGGTAACGGTAACGGGAACAGACGCCGCCATGACCGGGAACGCCTGATGGCGGCCGGTCTCGCGGTCTCGGTGAGTCACCGTCAGACCCAGCGTGGCAGGATGGGTACCCTGGTCCTGGATGACAAGAGCGGTCGCATCGAGGTTACGCTCTTTTCCGAGGCCTACGAGGCCCACCGGGATCTGTTGCAGGCGGATCGGATACTGGTGGTGATGGGTACGCCCAGCTATGACGAGTTTCGCGGCGGGATGAGTATCCGGGGCGATCAGGTCATGGAGTTTGAGCAGGCGCGGAGGCTCAATGCCAGGGCGATACAACTGGCAACCGATGCGAGGTTCCTGGAGGAGAATGGTTTGTCGCAGGGAGGTTTTTTACACCAACTGCAGGAGATGCTCGCACCCTATCGCGGCGGATCCTGTAGCGTGTGTCTCGATCTGAAAACACCCGGTGCTCGAGGGCTTCTGGAGTTTGGTGAAGAGTGGCGGGTGAATCCTACCGATGAACTGCTGCGGCGCCTGGAAAGATTCCTGCACCAGGATGCGGTGGAGATTCTCTACAATCGCGGTCAACAGAAACTATAATTCGAATTCCTAAACCGGTAAGATTGTCTTAACTCGCGCTAAGCGCTAAATAGAATCTATAATTCGAATTCCCAAACTAATTAAGATTAACTTATGGATCTGAACTTCCTAGAATTTGAACAGCCTATCGCCGAACTCGAGGCGAAGATCGAAGAGCTCCGATTGGTGGGCGATGATGCCGAGATCAATATCCAGGACGAAATATCCCGTCTGGAAACCAAGAGCCGCTCCCTCACCGAATCGATCTTCTCCAATCTCAAACCCTGGCAGATCGCCCAGTTGGCGCGTCATCCGCAACGCCCCTATATGACGGACTACGCCAAGCTGATCTTCGACGATTTTCTGGAGTTGCACGGCGACCGGGCCTATGCCGATGATCACGCCATCGTCGGCGGTGTTGCACGCCTTGACGGACGTTCGGTGATGCTGATCGGCCATCAGAAAGGGCGCGATACCAAGGAGAAGATCCAGCGCAACTTCGGCATGCCGCGGCCGGAAGGGTACCGCAAGGCGCTGCGCCTGATGAAGACCGCGGAACGTTTCAACATACCGCTGCTCACCTTTATAGATACCCCCGGCGCCTACCCGGGAGTGGGAGCGGAAGAACGCGGTCAGAGCGAGGCTATCGCCCGTAACCTGCTGGAGATGGCCGGACTGAAGATCCCGGTCATCTGTACCGTGGTGGGTGAGGGAGGCTCCGGCGGCGCTCTGGCCATCGGCGTGGGTGACCGGGTGCTGATGCTGGAGTACAGCACCTACTCCGTCATCTCCCCGGAGGGATGCGCCTCCATCCTCTGGAAGAGCGCGGACAAGGCGCCTCTTGCGGCGGAAGCCATGGGGATTACCTCGCAACGCCTCAAGGAGCTGGGACTGATCGACAGCATCATCCCGGAACCTCTCGGCGGAGCGCACCGGGATGTGGATGCCACGGCACGCAACATAAAACACTCCCTGCTGGAGGGATTGGAGTATCTCACCCAGCTGCCTACCGATAAGCTTCTGGAAGACCGCTATCAGCGGTTGATGCGGTACGGGGAGTTTGGGAGTTAGGGGTTTGTAGGAATGCCTTTTAGGTGCGCTCCCTCCTTACCTTAGTTTCCTAAAGGGGGCTAAAGTGATCCCTTCTTTGCTTTTTTGGAGATGCGTTTTCTATATCAAAGGCCCGTGTTCTGGAGAACACGGGCCTTTGAGACCGATTTTACTGCCAACTGGATGATAAGACCGGCGCTAACTGATCTTCAACCTCCTGAGGGACAACGGCACCAACACCGGCTGGAACCTCGAATACGGCCATTGCCTGAACAAGCTGATTCACATGGCTATTGAGCAGTATATAACCATCCCCCGCTTCTATTGTTTCAATCTGGCGATAGGCATCTCTATACCAGTTATCAACAACAATATGGTCGTCTGATCCAATAACCTGTATTGCCAAATCGTTGTCGATTCGGCTAAACCAAAGCTGATCATGGGCGATACCGGTGTCGAATTGCAGGGTATCATTGCCGTTAACCTCAGAAATTACATCCTGCCCGTCACCCAGGTTGAAATAGTAGGTGTCGTCGGAATTACCACCGGTAATGGTGTCGTTACCCGTGCCGCCGATGAAACTGTTACGGCCGGCGGCGGCCATCAACACATCGTTGCCCGCTCCACCGTCAAGGGTGTCGTTGCCGCTGTACCCA
>JBNKCX010000022.1:0-18192 GCA_050287965.1 Sedimenticolaceae bacterium | reverse complement strand
GGGACGATCTCTCCTACAGTCTGTGCCTTTGGCCAGATGCCCTCTTCGTCCCTCCACCCCGACAAGTCCTTTTTGACTTGCCGGGAACTAACATACAAGCCCTCTCCCGAGGGCGATCTGCCCGGACCCCGCATCGCCCAGAGGACTGGGCTCCTACATGGGCGATCCGTCCAAATTCCGCATGGTCCAAAAAAAACCGCAGCATGGCTGCGGCAAAGTGCGATGAACGCTTGGGGTGAGTCAGAACATTCAGCCGTAGGCCGGGGCAAAGGCCCGTTCCGGGTCCTCCACGGGACCGTTTCCGCTCCAGTAGGGGGATAGGGTGCGTAACCGCTCCACAATGGGCGGCACCGTCTCGATCACCCGCTCGATCTCCTCCATGGTGTTGTAACGGGAGAGGGAGAAACGTATCGAGCCGTGGGCGGCGGTGAAGGGAATATCCATGGCCAGCATCACATGGGACGGCTCCAGGGAACCGGAGGTGCAAGCGGAGCCGCTGGAGGCGGCGATACCCATCTTGTTCAGCAGCAGCAGGATCGCCTCACCCTCGATGTACTCGAAGGCGATGTTGCAGGTGTTGGGCAGACGATTGTTGGGATCGCCGGTGACGAAGCAGTGGGAAACCCGTCCCAGGATCCCCTTCTCCAGCCGGTCGCGCATGGATTTAACAAAGGTCTTTTCATACTCCATGGCCTCCATGGCCATCTCGCAAGCCTTGCCGAGAGCGACGATGGAGGCGGCGTTCTCGGTGCCGGCGCGGCGTCCCCGCTCCTGATGCCCGCCCCGCAGCAGAGGGCGGTAACGTACCCCGCGGCGCAGGTAGAGCACACCGATCCCTTTGGGGGCGTGCAGCTTATGACCCGATAGGGAGAGCATGTCGATGCAGGTGTTTTTCAGATCGATGGGCAGTTTACCCACCGCCTGTACCGCGTCGGTATGGAACATGACCCCGGCGGAGCGGGCCATCTCCGCCATCTCCGCCACCGGAAACAGGGTGCCGCTCTCGTTGTTGGCCCACATCACCGAGACGACGGCCACTTTGTCGGAGAGCAGTTTGTAATACTCCTGCATGTCGAGGCGGCCCTTCTTATCCACCTTCAGATAATGAACGGTGTAGCCCTCCTTCTCCAGATGCTCGCACAGGCTCAGCACCGCCGGGTGTTCCACCACGGTGGTGATGATCTCCCTGCGCTCGGGCTGGGCCTTCAATGCGGAGAGGATGGCGGTGGAATCGGACTCGGTACCACAGGAGGTGAAGATGATTTCCGAATCGTGCTCGGCGCCGAGCAGCGCCTGTAACTGCTGCCGCGCCTTCTTCAGGGCACGACCCACCTTGTCGCCGAACTGATGGAGGGAAGAGGGATTACCGAACTGCTCCGTAAAGTACGGCAGCATGGCCTCCACCACCTCCGGCGCCACCATGGTGGTGGCGTTGTTATCCAGATAAATACCGTCAGCCATAACTCAGCCTCCCATGGCCGCGCGGCGGGCCAGTTCCTCGGCGGGCAGCACTTGAATGAACTCCCCCAGCCCTTCCGCCAGATGTTGCTGGATGCCGCCCAGGGTGGTGGCGGCCATCATGCAACCGGCGCAGGCGCCGATCATGTTGACGTAGATGTACCTGCCGTCCACCTCCACCAGTTCCACATCACCGTGATCCCGCTGCAGATTGGGACGGATCTCCTCCAGCAGCTCTTCAATCCGTTTCATGCGTTGCAGGTTAGTAAGCCCTGACTTCGGTTTCCTGATCTCCCCGGCAACGGCGTTGGGATCGAAGGTCTCGCCCCGCTCCGCCAGCACCCGGGTGAGGATCTCCTCAATCGGCTCGTGACAGGAGGAGCAACCGCCCCCCGCCTTGGTGTAGTGGGCCACCTCTTCCACCGTACGCAGACCGTTGGCGCGCACCGTCTCCTCGATCAGCACCTCATCCACGGCAAAGCATTTGCAGACCAGGGCGCCCTCTTCGTGATCGTCCTTCCACGCCTCGCCGCGGTAGTTGGCCACCGCCGCCTGCAACGCCTCGCGTCCCATCACCGAGCAGTGCATCTTCTCCGGCGGCAGCCCGTCCAGAAAATCCGCGATATCCTGATTACTCACCTGCAGGGCGGCATCGATCCTCATGCCCTTGATGATCTCGGTCAGGGCCGAACTGGAGGCGATGGCGGAGCCGCAACCGAAGGTCTGAAAACCGGCCTCCAGGATGATTTCGGTTTCCGGGTCCACCTTCAGGGTCAACCGCAGGGCGTCGCCGCAGGAGAGGGAGCCCACGTCACCCACCGCATTGGCATCCGCCACCGCGCCGGCGTTACGGGGATTGAAGAAATGTTCCTGAACCTTTTCCGAATAGTCCCACATGGCGCACCCCCGATCAGGCCGAAAAGGAGTTGCCGCAACCGCAGCCGGCGCCGGCGTTGGGGTTATCGAACCTGAATCCGGTACCATCGAGGCTGTCGACGAAATCCACCGTGGTACCTTTCAGCAGGGCGGCGCTGTGGGGATCGATGAATATATTAAGTTCGCCGACGGCCACTACCGCGTCACCACTCCGGGCGTTGTTCACCAGCAACATTTCGTACTGCAGCCCGGAACAACCGCCGCCGGTAATGGCTATCCGCAAACCCGCTACCGGAGAATCGGCGCCCTTGATAAAACGTTTCACCGCCTTCCGGGCGTTTTCTGTAAGTGTCAACATAATCAGATCTCTCCTGCCAATGGCTATATACCTGACCGTTGCAAAGCCTGTGCCAGACACTCGGAAATTTTCTTATGCGCTGTTTTTTATAGCTTTTTCAATAAAGCCGCCGGTCTGGTTTGTAGCGAGACGTACAATGCTTCAGGCATTCTTGGGTGGAACAAGTTACAAAAGCGACAATCGCCCGGAGGACTGTGCTCCCGGCCTCCGCCACAGGTGGAGAAGGAATTGGAAGGGGGAGAAACGCCTAGAGAGAAAAGGGGCCGCGGCTCATGGTCTCGCCGCACCAGCTTCCGGTCGGAATCGCGCGGCGGTTACCGCGGTTGCCACGGTAAAGATAGATCCACGCCCTGCCCCACGGAGTGGGGATCAGCTTTCTTGAATAGAGCCGCGGATAAGCTTCGAGGCGGTCGAGGTGAACAAACCGCTTTTGATTCACCCGGTAGACCTCCCCCTCAATGGCGGTGGAACCGCCGGCCACCACCCCCGGATAGGTCCCCAGGTGCAGCATCCGGTATCCGGGCCGGGTCCTATGGACCCCCATAAACTCCGCGCCGGAGAGCAGGTAGTGGTTCACCTCTCCCCGGCGCAGGGTGCCGTAGACAAAAACCAGATCCGTCATTGCTTATACGTCCACATCAGGACGCAAAGATAGCGTCCCTGCCATTATGGAACAAATCCGGAATGCTTCGCTTGTCCTGATGACCCAGGTTCTGGCTCTAACTCACGCGACCAACGGCTGTGGCTCGTGGCTAAAACATTTCTTGGAGCAGATGCGGGCGCAGGATTCACAACCGATACAGTCCATGATGTTCTTCAACGTCATTACCATGGCGGTGTCGTCGGAAAAACCGTCGTCGTCATCGTCATAGTCATCATCGTAATCGTCACTATCCAGTTCCAGTTCTTCCCGTTCGATAAGGTCAAGCACATCCCGCGGGCACACCTTGAAACAGCGGCCGCAGCCGATGCATTTGGTTTGGTCAAGAGCTACCACGAACTCAGGGACATACTCTTCGCCACCCCGTGTTACACCAGTAATCATACTCATTGCGTTATCCTCAACTTATCTGAGCTTCCGCCGCCTTGCAGGCGGCCTCCGCCTCGGCCCATGCCTGGCAGGCTTTATAAGTGGCCCGGGCCAGGGCAGGTATTTCTTAAGCGGACCTACATGCCGGCCACTTTGGGATGCAGCCCAATGATCTCCAGTGCCACCGACAGCAGTTTGTCCGCCTCGTCCTTCATTCTCGACAGGCTGTCAAAACCGAAGCGATGAACATCGCGCAGGGTCTTATCCATCACCACCAGCTTGCCGACGGTGATCAGGACACGACCGAAACCTTCGTGGGTGATATTCATCATCGGCACCGCCATCAGGCCGCACTCTTTTTCGATCATGGCGGAGATGGCGTTGTAGAAAGCGGCGAGGCGTGACATAACGATCTCATCCGGATCGCCCACCACCGGGATTTCGGCCTTTTTCTCCTTGGTCAGCACAAACGGGTCCAGGATCCTGCTGGTCGGCCAGCTGTCGTAGGTACCATAGGTATCGATGGCGCGCATCTGGCGCACCATCTCATGGGCGAACTCGGTCTCCAGGACCGGATCATCTACTGCAATAGCTGCTGCGGCTTCACTCATGGCTCTAACTCCTGATAAACATTAATGGTCTGGTTTCTCGATAAAAATCTCTTCAGACGATCATTCCGGGAAATGCCGGGACGACCGAAACGGGATTGCGCATCTGTCCCATTATTCCTGCCAACCCTCCTCCTCCATCCGGTCGAAACGCGAGGGATCGGAGTATCGGGCGTTTTTTATGGCCCGGGCGAGCCAACTGCACGGCCCCTGCCTCAGCTCTTCCTGCAACGATGCAAGCAGTCCGCTGATGGGGGAGCCGGGCGGCACCTTTATGGGCTGAATACCCCTGGCCTTGAGTTGATTGATGGCCGACGCGCCCACGGCCTGGCTGTAGACGGCGATACATCCCTCCAGTACCGCGATCTTGTCCGCCAGTTTGTCTTCGTATTGTCCCGAAGCGTCGGCAAGCGGACCCCCGGTTTGGGATACCGCTCCCTGCCCGCCGAACTCCGCCGCCTCCAGGAAACAGGAGCGATCCGGGTCCAGCGCATAGATCGCAATGGACTGGGCGGCACCGAAATGCTGATCCACATGCATCCTGTCGCTGGTGGCAAACGCCACTCTCAGCGCAGTCGCCAACCACTGATCTTCAGTGTTGCAGTCCACCAGCTGGAGCCGACGCTGCAGTGTCATGGCTTGCCTCCGTTTTCTGTGCATAGATGGATCGGTAGGGATGGATCTCCCCTTTCTCCAGGGTCAGCATGATGTTGGCCAGATCGAACAGGGTCTGACGGCTGCCGCGATAACCGATCCAGGTCCTTTGATATCCACCCAGGATGTCGTACTGGGGAAAACCCGCCCTCAGCAGCGGGATACCGAGACGTTCCGCGCTCGCTACTCCGTGGGAGTTGGCGATCAGCACCTCCGCCTTCTCCGCCCCGGCAATCTTCTCCAGGTCCTCCAGGTCGCCGATCTTCACACTCTCCGCCGCCACCTGCTGCAGTGCCGGCGCGTTGACCGAAGCCACCGCCGCCACCGTCTCCGCGCCCATACCCGCCAGCATCTGACTGAACGCCACCAGCAGATCGGGATCGCCGGCAACGGCGAAACGGGCCATGCCGAGCATGAAATGGCTGTCGAGCATGGCGTCCTGCAACTGGGCGCGCTGACGCTCCAGTTTTTCCGGAACCATCTCACCGGAGATCCGGTGCAGGGTATCCACCAGGGCGTCCACCGCCTCCAGACCCATGAGATGATCGAAGCGAAAATCCGCTACACCGGTCCGCTGCGCCAACTCATCCGCCGCCTTGAACATGGAACGACCGATAACCAGGGTCGCCACCCCATCGCCCAGGGTGGCCAGTTCCGATACCGCGGTGCCGCCTGCGGTCAGGGGTGAGAAATCGTTCTCGCCGAGAAATCCAAGGGCATCGGAGAGGTCGGGAATCACTACCGGCCGTAATCCGAAGGCCTCGATGATCTCCTTGAGTTCCTCCAGGTCACCCGGGGTAAGGGAGGATCCGACCAGCACATTGACCTGTCGCCGGCGCCGGCCCGGCGAGGTGCCCGCCTCGGCCGCCATGGGAACGGTGGTCCGGATAATCGCCTCCACTGCCTTGGCGAAACCGCTCTCCAGACAACCCGTGTAGTCCGGGGTCTCCACCGGCACCACGGAGATGGCATCGAACTCGGGATATTTCTGGCGAAACAGCTTCACCGCCATATCCACATTGCTCCCCTGGGTCTCGGTAAGACCCGTGGTGGGTACTCCGATGAGAAGCGGATCGTTCTTTTCGGCGATGGTCTTGAGCCCCTCCACCACGCTGTCCTCCGATCCCATGACCGTGGACACCTGATCCATGGCGGTGGTCTGTAGGGGAATCGGCTCGCGGAAATGCATGACGAAAAAGACTTTGCCGAAGGCGGTGCAACCCTGGGCCCCATGCAGCATGGGTATGGCGCGGTAAAACCCGAGGAAGGCCAATGCCGCACCGATAGTCTGACTCACCTTCAGGGGACTGACGGAGAGGGCCTTGCCGCGTTTGATGATCTCAGGCATCAAACCACCTCCCCGGATTGCCTTGCGGAATCCTTACGCTGCCAAACGGCCTTCTGACGCACCGCGGACCAGATCGGACTTTCGATGGTCAACGCCATCTGCCGCGCCAGTTCCACCATTCCGGTATAGCCCGCATAGGCAAACTCGCGCTCCTGATTGATATGCAGAAAAGGGATGCGCGCCTTGAGCGCGGTATACATATTGCGGCCGCCGGCGATCATGATATCGATGTCATGCTCGTACACCATATCGATCATGGTGCGCGGATTACCCTCTTCCAGCATCACCGCGTTCTCGCCCATCAGTTCGCGGATGCGCGCCTTGTCCTCTTCGGTGGATTTTCGGGTGCCGGTGGCAACCACCTCCATACCGAGGTCCTGCAGGGCCGCCACAATGGACCAGGATTTCACTCCGCCGGTATAGAGCAACGCCTTCTTACCCCTGAGCCGGGCGCGCCAGGGCTCCAACTGCTTATCGATGCGCGCCTCTTCACGCGCGATCAGCTCTTCGACGCGCCGGGTCAGATCTTCATCGCCGATGATGCGGGCGAAATCGCGCAGGGCCTGGGAAACATCGCGCACGCCGTAGAAACTGCCCTCGAACCAGGGCGTCCCGTAGGATTCCTCCAGCTTGCGTGCGACGTTGATCAACGCCTTGGAGCAGACCATCATGTTGACCTTGGAACGGTGCATGGTCTGTACCTCACGGAAACGTGTATCGCCGGATATACTGCCGATCACACGCAGCCCCAGTTCATCCAGCAACGGCAACACGTGCCACAGCTCACCGGCGATGTTGTACTCGCCGATCAGGGCGATATCGTGCACCTGAATACCTTCTCGCCGCGCCGACTCGGGTACCGGATCCGGTTCGTGGGTACCGCAGACATATTTCACCATCGCCTCACCGGCGATACGATTGCCCAGGTTCTTGGTGCCGTAAAAGCCGGCACAGTCCACCGGTACCACCGGCGTACCCCAGCGCTCGGCGGCGGCCTTGCATACCGCCTCCACGTCATCGCCGATCAAGGCCGGGACACAGGTGTTGTAGACAAACACGGCGGCCGGATGGTAGCTGTCGACGGCCTGTTTGATGGAATGGAACAACCGCTTCTCACCCCGCCCCATAATGACGTCCTGCTCCGTCAGGTCGGTGGTCATGCCGATACGGGACAGGCGCGGGCCGCTGGAACGGGTGCCGCGATTGTCCCAGGAGCTGCCGGCGCAGGCGATGGAGCCGTGTACGATATGTGCCACATCAGCGATGGGGAACAGGGCGATCTGCGCCCCGTCCAGGACGCAACCGCCTGCGGTGGCTCCCGGCTTGGGTTTGGCACAGCCCGACTTCGATTTGTTGTTATGCGCGCAGGCCGGTTCATCCAGTAGCGCGGCGATCTCTCTCTGCTTCATCTTGGGGCAGAACTCTATGGTTGTAATAACCCCACTGAAGCAAAGCTCATGCCATACGCTATCTAACTGATAGATAACGTTTTTATATGCATGCGGTCTTGTCGCAAAGGCGACAATCGGATGGTGATGAAGGGTATGCGACGAACCAACCGGAAAGGATCAATCGAAGGTGTAGCCCTTCGGCACCACTACGATACCCTTTTCGGAGACGGTAAAGCGGGCGGCGTCCCGCGTGGAATCGAACCCGATGCTCTCGCCTGGCGGAATCTTCACGTCCTTGTCGATGATGCAGCGGTCGAGCCGGGCGCCTTCTCCCACCTGGACGTTATTGAAGAGTATGGAATCGTGTATCACCGCTTCGTCACCCACCGTGACCCGCGGAAACAGGATCGAGTGCTGCACGCTGCCTCCGGCGATCACCACCCCTCCGGCGGCGATGGAATTGATGAAGATCCCCTCACTGCCCGATTCACCCGGCACCGTTCGTACCGGGGGATATTGCGACTGATAGGTGCGGATCGGCCAGTCGGGCTGATACAGATCCAGCGAGGGGATCGGATCCAACAACCCCATATTGGCCTCGTAATAGCTGTCCAGGGTGCCGACGTCGCGCCAGTATCGATCGGGACTGACCCTGCCCGACTCGCCACCGAAGCGATAGGCGAAAACCTTCCCGCCGGTCACCAGGCGCGGAATGATATCCATCCCGAAATCGTGTTTCGACTCCTCCCGCCGGCTGTCTTCCTCCAATACACTCATGAGCAGATCGATAGAGAATACATAGATGCCCATGGAAGCGAGGGCCTTGTCCTCGTCCCCGGGGATCGGCTGCGGCTGTTCCGGTTTCTCTTCGAAGCGTACGATGCGGCCGTCCGCATCCACCGACATCACTCCGAACTGCCGGGCCTCGTTGAGATCCACCACCATACAGCCCACCGTCACATCGGCCGTATGCTCTTCATGAAAGGCGAGCATAGCGGCGTAATCCATACGGTAGATATGATCACCGGAGAGAATCAGTACCCGCTCGGCACCGCTGCGCTTGATCATATAAAGGTTCTGGTAAACCGCGTCCGCGGTACCGCCGTACCAGCTGTCCCCCGTCCGCATCTGCGGCGGCACCGCTGTGATGTACTCCCCCAACTCGGGATTGAACAGAGACCAGCCGTCGCGCAGATGTTTCTGCAGGGAGTGGGACTTGTACTGGGTCAGCACCAGTATCCGCCGCAGTCCGGAATGCAGGCAGTTGACCAGAGTAAAATCGATTATTCGGTACTTGCCGCCGAAAGGTACCGCCGGTTTCGCCCGATCCAGGGTTAGGGGTTTAAGACGTGAGCCATGGCCACCGGCCAGGATGACGGTCAAAGTATCGTCTTGCATGATCTATGCTCCCCTCGGAAACTCCGGCGGGCACCGGTCGCGCCCGTGACACGACATCATACAACAAGGAAGGCTTAAGACGCAGGCCCCGCCAGCGGGTCGCCTGCGGAAGCGGGCTCCTAAAAAATCAGTCCTCTTCGAGTTCCGCCAGCACCAGACCGCTGGCCGTTTCCATGTCCTGAGTAAAACTGAGGCAATGGTTGCTGCTGTCCACCAGGTAGAGGTTGAAAGACCGGTCTTCCAGCACGGGACTGACGCCGATTACATCTTCGTCCATGCAGTAGGTGAAGTGGACGCCGGGAAAGCTGCAGCGCAGCAGCTCCACTGACCGCTCCGATACAGGTCCGGCTTTTACCAGATCGCTGACGCTGTTCAACAGTTCTTTGGTAATCATGTTCGGCCTCTTCTCCCGGGAATCAATATTATTCGCAGCACGCACCTTCCCGATGGGGCGTGGGAGCCACCTCCGGCAGGGTGCCGTCAAACAACTTTATGATCGCCTGTTCCGGATCACGCTCCGAAGTGATCACCACTGTTATGGCCCGACGCTGCAGGCGCTCGCGAAAACCCTCTCCCGCATCGCTGGTGAGCAACAGCGTACCGTCGAGGGGATGAGGTGTTACGTCGTCAGCATGCAGATCATGAAACACCGGAACCCGTTCCGGCAGTTCGAATCTTTTTTCCAGCCGCGGCCGGCTGGTCCGGTCCGCCTCGTATAAAAGAAAACGCCTGGCCTTTCCGGCCTTACCGGTGAGGGTCTGGAAATCATCGCTTACCACTGCCACCTTCATGATCCTGTTACTCCTCGTTCTGCTCCGTCTCTTCTCTTTCGAACCGAATCCTCTGCTCCGCATCCTGCCCCATTACCTTGGCCAGCCAGGGCGACGGATTCCCGCCGATGACGCTTTGCAACACCCTGATCTCATCCATCGCATTTCCGCCCCGGGGGTTTTTAACAGGATGTACGCCACTCTTCACAACTTTGGCCGCCGCCGGTCCGCCGATGGAGGCGACAAAAAGGATCTGACAATCGCTGACAAGTGACGCTCGGTATCCGTTCTTGTCATCAACCTCCTGGCTGTCATCCACCTCCCGTATCCCGATCAGCCGGCTCTCGGCCCCGGACACCTGGTAAACCAGAAAGCGGCGGCAGGAACCGAAATGACCATCCAACAACTCTCCCCGGTTGGAGGCACAGGCGACGCGAATACTGTTGGGCAGGTCGCCGTCCGCATAAGGCATCACCACCGGCAGCGGTTCATGTTGCAGGCCGGCCTCACCCTTAAGACAGGCCAGGGCGGACTTGATCGCAACGCTATCCACATCGGCCAACTCCCCATCTCTGGCCTTTTTCAGGTTCTTCACCGTCAATCCGGACAAGGAATTGATAGTAGGCGGCAGTCCGATGGCATCATCCAGTACCCGCAATAGTCGGGTCGCATCGGTATCCGGCAACTCCCGTGCCGCCAGGCCGATACGCAGAGCAATCTCGTCGGATATGGGTGTGGCGATCATAGCGGACTCCTGTTACCTGTTTTTGAAAAATCAAAGACGTCTCTATGCCACTCCGGTCAGGCGCGCCGAAAACGCAGTGTGGTGGGAAAGGTCGGCGGCGGACTGATGGGATCGATGTAATATTTCGAACCATCCGTCAACTCAACCTCTCCACCCCACTCGGCATCGGTGTCCTTCTCTACCGAGGCGATCTCCTCTTCCATATCTTTCTTGGCGATATAAAACAGGAGGGCTCCGTCGTCCTTCACTCTGATCATTACATTGGGCATGGGCTGTTCCTCAATCTCCGGGTACCGTGTCGCCAGTCTCGCCCGCCCCTGCCGGAAGGGGCGAAAATAGCAGGAGCGAGCGGACTTGCGAACCAGGGCTGACTACCGAACCAGGTCGTAGTTGTAGTCGGTAACCCCCATCTCGCGGGTTTCCTCGTCGAGGCGTTCCAGTACCGCGTTGACCAGGGTTTTGAGCATATACATGGCGCCCTCGTAACCCAGCGTGGTATCGCGATGCATATGATGCCGATCGAAGATCGGGAACCCGATACGGATCAGCGGTACCTCGAACTCCTTGCCCTTCTTCAGGGTGTCGCGCTGAATGAACTTTCCGTAGCTGTTACCGATCATGAAGTCCGGCTTGTTGGTGAACATCAACGAGCGGAAGTGCCACAGATCCTTACCGATCAGCACCTCGCTGTTCTTTCCATAAGGAGACTCGGAGAGCATGCTTTCCATCGCTTTCTTCCAGCGCTTGTTGGCGTGCTGGCAGAGAATGGTGGTCGGCTCGGCGCCGAGCTCCAGCAGGAAGCGGGTCAGGCCCATGGCGAAATCCGCGTCACCGTAGAGAGCGAACTTCTTGCCGTGCAGCCAGGCATGACTGTCAGTCATCATGTCCACCAGGACGCCGCGCTCGCGGGTCAGAGACTCGGGGATCGGCTTGCCGGTCAGTTCCGAAACCTTCATCAGGAACTCGTCAGTGGCATCCAGTCCCATGGGAAGTTGAACATCGCTGGCCGGTTGATTCCAGGTACCCTTCACGAACTTACGGGCCTTCACCAGCTGCCACGGCTGCAGCAGCAGGGTATCGATGGCGTTCGGAGCGTCCCTCATCTCGGCAATGGAGGTACCGCCGTCGTACATACGGTACTCGCCGTCCGCCGGGGTATCCAGCACATCGCTGGGATCGCTCAGCAGACTGTATTCCACACCCATCTCTTCCATCATGCGCTTCATCACGCGGAAGTTGCCTAGATAGGTCTCGAAGCCGGGCACTATATTGATCTTGCCGTTGCTGCCCACCTCTTTGTCTTCCATCTCATTGAGCGTGAAGTAGCGCTGGATACCTTCGAACATGTTATCCCAGCCGGTGGTATGGCTGCCGACAAAGCTCGGTGTATGCGCAAAGGGAGTCGGAAAATCTTCCGGGATATGCCCCTCTTTCTTGGCGTTACCGATGAAGGCGTTCAGGTCGTCGCCGATCACCTCGGCCATGCAGGTGGTGGAGACGGCGATCATCTCCGGCTTATAGAGCGCCTTGGCGTTCTCCAGACCGTCAAACATGTTTTTCTGCCCACCGAACACCGCCGCGTCTTCGGTCATGGAGTCGGAGACACAGGCCACCGGCTCCTTGAAATGGCGGTTGAAGTAGGTACGGAAGTAGGCGGTACAACCCTGGGAACCGTGCACATAAGGCAGGGTCTTTTCGAAGCCCAGGGCACAGAGCACCGCACCGAGGGGCTGGCACGCCTTGGCCGGATTGATAGTCAGGGCCTCACGGGCGAAGTTCAGCTCCTTGTACTCTTCGGTGGTGGTCCAGAGGAAAGTTTCGTCGATCTTCTCCTGCGGTACCTTGGCCTCGTACTTTTCCTGCTTGTTGGCCAACGTCTCAATGTATTCGTCTTCACGAAACAGCGGATAGCTGGGTTTGATGTCTTCTACTACTTGGCTCATTTCATTTCTCCTCTCGCGCCACCAATCTGTGGACAGACGAGTTAGATAATCAATAGTTCGGCTGAACGCTTACCCTCATTTCTGCCACAGAGGCATAGAAGACGCAGAGATATTGAACTGATACCCGAATTGCCGTGTGTTCTTGCAAAAATCACCATTCATCCTCTCTGTGAACTCTGTGTCTCTGTGGCGAGCAGTGTCATGCCGCGGCTTTCGCCGATTCCTCTTTCTTCAGCCAGGGGGCCTGCAGCTTGTTCCAGCAGGGATTGTTCAGGGTCATATCCATATCGCGGGCGAAGATGGCGAAGCCGTCATAGCCGTGATAGGGGCCCGAGTAATCCCAGGAGTGCATCTGGCGGAAGGGGATGCCCATCTTCTGGAAGATGTACTTCTCCTTGATACCGGAACCGATCAGGTCAGGTTTGACCTTCTTTACGAACTCCTCGAATTCGTAGCCGGTCACGTCATCGTAGATCAGGGTGGCGTTACCCATATCCTTGATGGTGCGGTCGTAGTCGTCGTTGTGAGCGAACTCGTAGCCGGTACCGACCACTTCCATGCCCAGATCTTCGTAGGCGCCGATGATGTGACGTGGACGCAGACCGCCGACGTAGAGCATCACCTTCTTGCCTTCCAGACGCGGCTTGTACTTGGCGATCACCGCCTCATACTCGGCCGTGTACTTCGCAATAACCTTCTCCGCGCCCTCTTTGATCTTGTCATCGAACTTCTCTGCAATAGCGCGCAGGGACTCGGCGATCTTGGTGGGACCGAAGAAGTTGTATTCCATCCAGGGTATTCCGAACTTCTCTTCCATGTGGCGGGAAATGTAGTTCATGGAGCGGTAACAGTGCAGCAGGTTCAGTTTCACCGCCGGAGTGCGCTCCATCTCGGCCACGGTGCCGTCACCGGACCACTGGGCGACCACATTGAGACCCATCTCTTCCAGCAGGATACGCGAGGACCAGGCATCACCACCGATGTTGTAGTCACCGAGGATAGCCACATCATAAGGACCGGCTTCCTCCTGCTCTTTTCCAAGCATGTGATCGCGGATGGCGTCGTTGGCGATGTGGTGACCCAGTGACTGAGAAACGCCACGGAAACCTTCACAGCGCACCGGAACTACCGGCTTATTGATCTCTTTGGCAACCGTCTTTGCTACCGCCTCGATATCGTCACCGATCAGGCCGATGGGACACTCGGACTGAACCGAGATGCCCTTGCTCAGGGGGAACAACTGCTCCGCCTCATCGATCAGTTTGGCCAGCTTCTTGTCACCTCCGAACACAATGTCCTTCTCCTGAAAGTCAGAGGTGAAGTTCATGGTGCCGAAGGTGTTCACTCCCGTGGCCCCAACATAATAGTTGCGGCGTCCTGCGCGAGAGTACTGACCACAGCCGACCGGACCGTGGGAGATGTGGATCATGTCTTTGATGGGACCCCACACCACACCCTTGGAGCCGGCGTAGGCACAACCACGAATGGTCATGACACCGGGCAAGGATTTACGGTTGGAGGTGATGCACTTCTTGGACTGCTCCACCGATTGATCATTGACCGTAAGATGCTTGGCGCGGTCTTCTTTCGCCTTTTCCGGATAGACTTCCAGCACCTCCTGAATGAGGGCTGCGGTCTCTTCTTTCGTCATAGTTGACATAACTTTCTCCTATCCCGCGCCACCAATCTGTGGACTACGGGCAATGGAAGTAACACTACAAATTAATCGTTTCGCTGCAGCCGCCAATTAAGGAGCAGGTACCGCAACACCCTCTGAAGCAGCGGTCTGACCGATGATGCTCTCATCCTCTTCCTCCATGATGCCGAACTCCATCAGCAGATCTTCCAGCTCATCCATGGTGCAAGGGGTTGGGATGACGAACTTCTGGTTGTCGATGACCTTCTGGGCCAGGGTGCGATACTCGTCGGCCTGATTGGCGCTCGGGTCATACTCGATCACGGTCATACGACGGATCTCGGCACGCTGTACCACGTTGTCACGAGGAACGAAGTGGATCATCTGGGTACCCAGCTTCTCGGCCAGGGCGATGATCAGCTCATCTTCGCGGTCGGTGTTACGGGAGTTACAGATCAGACCGGCCAGACGTACACCACCGGAGTTGGCGTATTTCACGATACCCTTGGAGATGTTGTTGGCGGCGTACATGGCCATCATCTCGCCGGATACCACGATGTAGATCTCCTGGGCCTTGTTCTCACGAATCGGCATGGCGAATCCACCACACACCACGTCGCCCAGTACGTCATAGAATACGAAGTCGAGGTCCTCTTCATAGGCACCCTCTTCTTCCAGGAAGTTGATGGCGGTGATAACACCACGACCGGCGCAACCCACACCCGGCTCTGGACCACCGGACTCAACACACTTGATGTCGCCGTAACCGGTCTTCAATACATCTTCCAGTTCCAGGTCTTCCACGGTACCGGCCTCAGCCGCCATCTCCATGATGGTGTTCTGCGCCTTGGAGTGCAGAATCAGACGGGTGGAGTCAGCCTTAGGATCACAGCCGACGATCATAACCTTCTTACCCAGCTCAGCCAGACCGGCCACCAAGTTCTGTGTAGTGGTGGATTTACCGATACCACCTTTGCCGTAAATTGCACATTGACGCAACGCCATGATATTTCTCCTTACAATGAGTAATCTGATTGAGCGCATTAACCACAATACGCCCGGACACCCCCTTATCAGCAAGGGGCGTGCCAATTTGGAAATAATCGTATTAGCTACTGTTTTTAAAGGAGAAATAGTGTTAAGGTCTCATCCGAACCCTTGGTGCGGTTCCCTACAAAAACCATAAAATTGTATGAATCATCACAGAGAAACAGAGACAAAAACGACCACCCTGCCGGCCTCGGCCCGACTGCCGGTGAACCGTTGCAACATCCCCCCGGTGATCGTCGGCAGCCTGCGTTTTCAGCAGCACCCGGTAGCTATAGAGATAGACAACATAGCGACCCTGCATGCCGATCTGTTCCGGCAGTTGAACGAGATTGAGCATCCCCAGGAGCGTGCGGAACGCTTCCAGGATTACATGACAGTGCATTTTGTACTGCATCAGCTGGACGAAGCGGGTGCAACCAAGAAGAGCAAACGGCGCAAGGCCAATTACCTGCGCATGGTGCGCGGCTGGTTCTTCGATGCCAACAGCCGCGAAGGCGCGGTACTGAAGAGCTGGGTCGAATCCCGCTTCGGCCTGCTGACCAGATTCCACCGCGGACCCATGCATCAGGATGACAACGACAACTATCACCGCTTCCTGTATGACCGTAGCACTGGACTCTACGGCACCAATGCCCTTGAGGCCCAGCTGGATCTGCTCTACAGCTATTGCCAGTATGAACTGTCGCGACAGCTACCGGACCAGACCCACATTCGACTCTATCGCGGGATCAATAGGCTGGATGAGCATGAGGTACTACTCAAGGGTGAGGACAAACACGACCAGGTGCTGTTGAACAATCTCAACTCCTTCACCAGTGAACGTGAGCGCGCCGACGAGTTCGGTGACTACATCCTGGAGGCGGATATCCCCAAAGAGAAAGTCATGTTCTTCGCCAACCTGATCCCCGGCTGTCTGCATGGGGAAGATGAACATCTGGTCATCGGCGGCGTATATGAGGTGAAGATACACAGCTTCTAGGCTTTGTAGCGATTGCGACAATCGCCCGGTTTATCTCCGTACCATTCTCAACAATATTACACCCATTGATTTCATAACTATCTGATTAATATACATATAGCAAAGCTGGCCCCGTTATTGCTCTCGAATGAATATCCCCTCTCCCAAGATTGGGAGACGACTCCAGGGATGGAGGAGGTAGGGCGACGCAGGAGGCCAAAGCCGAGCGTTAGGGTGAGGGTTGATTTTTGAGCCTTACCCCCTCACCCCAGCCCTCTCCCCACAGGGGAGAGGGGGTTAAAAGGTAGAATGATGAGCACAATAACCATGGAACAACTAATAGCCGGCATCCAGAGTAACCAGATAGTCCCCTACCTGGGCTTTGGCGCACTGGCCGGGGTCACCGACCGTGAGAACGGCGAACCCATACCTGCAGACAGTGACAGCCTGATCCTGGCCATGAACGGTGGCAGACCCATGGCACCGCGCCTGATGTATGAGTTCCCCCGCGCCGCCATGAATATCGAACACAAGCGCGGCCGCGCTGCAGTAACCAGGTTTCTTGATAGCACCTACGGCCAACGCAGCTGGACCCGCGCGCCGCTGCATAACTGGCTGCGGTCAACCAAACCGAACTATGTGGTAGACATTAACCGCGATACCCAGTTGCAGGAGAGCTATAGCGACACCCCCCATATTTTGATACGCGGAATATCCCGTATCGCCGGCACCGATTACCGTTTCCGCATCCATCACTATGACGGTGAAAAATATTCGGACAAAGAGATCGACCAATCCGAGGTGGACCCTACCCTACCCATCCTGTTCAAACCCATGGGCAGCCCGCTGCCGGACGCGACCTACATCGCGTCCGATGCCGACTATGTGGACTACATCACCGAACTCATGGGCGGCTTCGCTATTCCATCGTTCCTGAAAGAGTATCGTAAGGGAAAGCAGTATCTGTTCCTGGGACTGCGCATGACCCGCGACACTGAACGCATGGTTCTGTCCGACATTATCTATGCAGCCGACGAACCGGCCGGATATGCACTGATCCCGGAACCGAACGCCAAGGAGCAACGCTTCTGCAAAAAGATGGGGATAGAGATCATAGAGGCGGATATCGGAGATCTGCTTGCGATGGCGACCGGTGTAGCGGTAGAGGCTTGAGCGCGCCTATAGGAGCCAGCTCCCGCGTGCGCGAAACACATGGATGTGCGAGTGTCGCGGAGAACAGGATGTTCGAGAGCGACGACTTTCCACAACTTAGATCTATAACATTCATACCTTGTTTCGTATTAGGCAACATATCGCCCAGAGGACTGGGCTCCTACAACTACTTTCTATTGGTTCCCACACAGAAGAAACAAAACTCCGTCATACAACGTCTTGACCGTTGTATCCGTGAAAGCAGATACTTTGACTGCAAAGGAGCGCTATAAACAATGAACCCCACCAAAGTCAAAAGAGAGAAAGTTAAGTCTCTAACTGACCTTCCAAATATCGGTCCAGCCATGGCTAAAGACCTGCAACTGTTGGGTGTCTCGGAACCCGGTCAACTTTTGGGAAGGTCGGCCTATGATATGTACGATCAGTTGTGCAAAATATCAGGTCATAAGCACGACCCGTGCGTTATTGATGTATTTCTCTCCATCACGGACTTTATCAACGGTGGTGAGCCCAAGGCCTGGTGGAAGTATACACAACAAAGAAAAAACCATTGTTAAAAGCTGATAAAAAAACACAACTGATCGATCCCACGAAACCACACTACTGCCTGGGTGTTGATTCGATGGATGCAACCCATCAGGAGTTCATAGCCCTAGTCAACAGCCTAGGTTGCGCCGACGACGATGAATTCACTGAACTATTCCAGCAGTTATTGGAACATACTGAGGCCCACTTCACAGCAGAGAATCAACTAATGGAGAAAGTAAGCTTTCCGCCCATACATATACACATGGGG
>JBNKCX010000021.1:0-40285 GCA_050287965.1 Sedimenticolaceae bacterium | reverse complement strand
GTAATGGTGTCGTTACCCGTGCCGCCGATGAAACTGTTACGGCCGGCGGCGGCCATCAACACATCGTTGCCCGCTCCACCGTCAAGGGTGTCGTTGCCGCTGTACCCATCGATGGTGTCATCACCGTCTCCGCCATAGAGGGTGTCGTTGGCAATATAGCCGTTAATGACGTCGTTTCCTCCCGAGCCATAGATGGTGGTATCAATAGAGCCAGCCTGAACGGTGTCGTCGCCAGACAAGGCAAGGAATATCGAGGCGGTGTCTGAGGACAAGGAATCCTCTGTTACACTTCCGACTTCGATGCCATATTCGGAAAGCAATGTGGTAGATTCCTCGGTTAGTCCATAGGTTTCCAAATTTGCACTCAGAGAACTTAATAAATCCCATCCAATATTCTTGAGTTGAACGCCATACAGTCGATGCAAGTCGATATAGTCGAGAATTCCTTCTGCGTTGGATTCATTCAGCCTCTGAGCTAGTAGCAACTCTAATCCTGAGAAATCAAAACTGGTCGCATCACTTGTCGGCAATACAATTGAATCAAAATAATCGGCTAATCTCGTCTGTGGGGCTAATACATCATAAACAACACTTACTAGCCTACTGTAGGCATTGTTAAGCAGAATAATTTCCTGGGTATCTAGCGTTTTGGTTGTTTCTCCTTGATCGGCAATCGCCTCTCCACCGAACGTTTCGACGATGTGTATCTTCTTAAGCATCTCATCGTACTCAGGTGTAACTCCAGCATCCGGGTCTCCATTTACGTAATGTGATATGCCGGCAAATTCATAATCGACAACTCCATCGCTGGGAGCGGCCACTGTGTTTGCCCAAACTTCAACTAAATCATCTATTAGCTGTCGCTGTGAGTTTGCGGTGGAAGCCTGCGAAATTGTTGTTAGTGCCTCGAAAACTTCGTTGGATAATGTCGCTGCCTCATCAAGATCCCTCACAAGCCCCATTCCAATCATATTGGGTAGAGCGCGCGCCTCCTCGCTTACTTCTATTCGCTCGGAATAAAGACTGAGAATAGGGTTTTCTTTGAAAAGAATATCTTGAGTAACCGATACTGATCCGTCTGATCGAGTATATGTGCTCGATGCAATAACTGAGTTTCCGTTATCAAGCGGAGTTGTCTCGGGGTCGTGATTTACTGATATACTGGCTATTCCTAATTCCTGGAGCGTAAAAAGTTCATCGTCCTGACTGAATCCATCAGAATCAATGTCTCTCCAAATACGCAGCTCAGAATATGCGTCGTCGCTGTTGCTAATCATTCCGTCAAGGTTGCTATCAAGCTCAGATAATGCAATATACCCGTTTGATGCTTTCTCCCCATTAGATAATATAGTTTCAGTTCCGAACAATTCTCCCCCGTTATCTATGGTTCCGTTGTTATCTCTATCCAAAGCGAGAAACCCGTCATCTCCCGCAATCCAACCCGTCCCAGTATTAAGGCCATCCCCGTCATGATCAAATAGTGTCCCATCATCAACGTTTGTTGTTTCTATACCGTCATCATCAAGATCTAATACGATTGGAGAATATTTGGCTGTATAGTTTATGGGGTCAGCCTCTTTAAGCTCAACGAATTCATGTTCCCAGTCTCCGCAATGGCGCCTTAATATTAGGTCCCGTTGCCTGTCAAGTGCTTCCAGTGCTTCGGGCGGTACCGAATCATTACTGGGATTGCCATATACTTCTAAGCCAGCGGCGGTAATATCGCTTCCGCTCACGAAGATATATGGGGAAAACGTTATGCCACCACTATTACTAGCAGTTTCTTTAGCAAGAGATATTATTCTTGCTCTGCGTTCTGGTGAAGGGTCAGAAAGATAGTCTTCACAGGCTTCCGCCAAGTCTTTGCTAGAGTGATATGTATCAATTCCAGAATCTACACTCGATGCTATCGTTCCAGCGGTATTAAGATTTCTCAGCCACCTGAGTGCAGTAACAGTCGAAGTTGTCATAATATTTCTCCTGAGTATTTGTGTGTAGCTTATCCATGAGATAAATTTCCTAAATATATATTGCACTTTTTGTATTTCAATCGCGCCTATTGAGTGCACGTCGAATTAAATTGGTTTGTCGTGAGAAAAAGATTTCTTCCTTTATCGCTCCCGCACACTCTCATCCACCTTCCTCAACAACGGCGACATCACATATTCGATCAGCCTGCGCTTGCCGGTTTTCACTTCCGCCACTACGGTCATGCCCGGCAGCAGGTCCACGGTGCGGCCGTCGATCTGCATCTGGCTTTTCTTTAGCTTTAATCGCAGCTTGTAAACCAGGCCCTTCACCTCATCGGCGATGGCATCTCCGGTCACATCGAGCACTTCCGCGTCGATGATGCCGTACTTGGTGAAATTGAAGGTATTGATCTTTACCTCCGCTTCCTGGCCCTCGAATACAAAACCGATATCCTTGTTCTCCAGCACCGCTTCCACTTCCAGGTAGTCATCCTTGGGCACGATGTTCATCAAGACCTGTGCTTCGGTCACCACACCACCGACGGTATGCACGGCCAATTGTTGCACGGTACCATCCACCGGGGCGTGAAGGATCTGCTTGGCGTTCAGGTCCCGGGCCTTTGCCAGCTCCTGGGTAAGGGACTGGATCTGGCGCCGGTACTCATCCGCCTGGGCCATGGTCTTGTGAATGGCCTCTGCTCTATAGGTATTGAGCTGTTGCTCCGCGGTCTCGATGGCCGAGAGGTACTGCTGCCGCTGCGTCTGATGGGCGGCCAGGGTCTGTTTCTGCTCGATCCGTTCCTGCTCCCGTTTCAGGTACTCCATCTCCGGCGCGAGGTTCTTATCTACCAGCTTTTTCATCGCCTCCGCCTGGCGCGTCACCAGCGGCAGGGTCTGCTGCAGCTGTTGCAGTTGCGCCGCGTTGGTCTGCAGGGCGGCTTCCCGCTCCTTTTTCTGGCTGAGGTAGGTATTGATCCGCGACTGATGGTCGAGCCACTCCTGGGACAGAAGCTGGGCCTGGGTCTCCTGTTCCGCAGGGGTGATGTCGATACCCTCCCGGGATTCCAGACGGGGCGTCTCCACCTTGCCCTGCAGGGCCTCGAGCAGCGCCTGCTGCCGCAACCGGTTCAGCTGCGCGAAATGCAGCTCCTGGGCAAGACGGGTCTGCTCCGCGGCGGTGAGGGTCTGGTCCAGCTCGATCAGCGGCTGGCCGGCTTTGACCTGCTCGCCCTCGGCGACAAAGATGGTCTTGACCACCCCCTTTTCCAGGGGCTGGACGGCCTTGATGCGGCCGCTGGGGACGATCCTGCCTTCCGCCACCGCCACGATATCCACCTCCCCCACGAACGCCCAGCCGATGGCAATGACAAACAGGGTGATGATGGTGCGGCCCAGCCACTTGCTCACCCGTGAGGGGGGCCGCTCCAGCACCTCCAGGGCGGCGGGCAGGAACTCCAGCACCTGCTGATTGGTTTGGCGCTCTCCCCACTGGGCACGGTTGGCCCAGGCCTCTTTCAGGGCCTCCCAATACCCCTTGATCCTGCCGATCTGCCCGCCTTGGTCGCTCATGAGGGCTGGCCCTCGATCTGCAGTTCCGGATCGTCGGGTTCGTCGTTCTTGGATCTATTCACCACCGGCCGGATGTTGGGCACGTTGTCCTGATAGCTGTGGAGTCTGGCGTAGTAGCCGTTGTACTCCATCAGCTGTTCATGGTCCCCTTCCTCGATGATCCGCCCTTTGTCCATGACGATGATGCGGTCGCACTGGCGCACGGTGGAGAGGCGGTGGGCGATGATGAACACCGTCCGTCCCCTGCAGATGGTCGCCATATTCTCCTGGATGATCCGTTCCGACTCGTAATCCAGGGCGCTGGTGGCCTCGTCGAAGATCAGGATGCGCGGGTTGGTGATCAGGGCGCGGGCGATGGCGATCCGTTGGCGCTGGCCCCCGGAGAGGTTGCACCCCTGTTCGCCCACCATATTGTCGTAGCCCTCCGGCAGGTCGAGGATGAACTCATGGGCCCCCGCCATCTGGGCGGCCTGCACCACCGCTTCCATGGGCAGCCCGGGATTGGTGAGGGCGATGTTTTCACGTATGGTGCGGTTGAAGAGGAAGTTCTCCTGCAATACCACCCCGATGTTGCGCCGCAGCCAGGTGGTATCCACCACCCCCAGATCCACGTTGTCCACCAGCACCCGCCCCGTCTCCGGCATATAGAAGCGCTGGATCAGTTTGGTGAGGGTACTCTTGCCCGAGCCGGAGCGCCCTACGATGCCGATCACCTCCCCCGGTTTGACTTCCAGCTGAACGTCGTCGAGGACCACCGGGCCGTCCGGGCGGTAGCGAAAACGGACATTCTCGAAGCGCACCGCCCCCTGCAGCTGCGGCAGGGTGCTGCGGTTGGGATTGAAACCGGGTTCGCGCGGGGTGTTCAGGATATCCCCCAGGCGTTTGATGGAGATCCCCGCCTGCTGAAAATCCTGCCACAGCTGGACCAGTTTCAGGATCGGCCCGCTGATCTGCGCCGCCAGCATGTTGAAGGCCACCAGCATACCCACGGTCATCTCTCCTTCCATGACGGCATAGGCGCCAAAGAAGATGATGCCCAGGGTGGTCAGCTTGCTGATCAGGCGGGCAATCTGGTTGGCGATATTTCCGAGGTGCTGGGTGCGGAACGAGGCGTTGACATAGCGGGCGAGCTGGTCCTCCCAGTGGCGCTGCATCTGGGGTTCGAGGGCACAGGCCTTGACGGTCTCGACACCGACCACCGATTCGGTGAGAAAGGCCTGGTTGGCAGCACCGTACTGGAATTTTTTGTCCAGCCGGGCGCGCAGGATGGGGGTCACCACCACCGACAGCAGCACATACAGGGGGATGGTGGCCAGTACGACGAGGGTCAGGGTGGTGCTGTAGTACCACATCACCGCGAAGAACACGAAGGTGAACAGGAGGTCGATGCAGAGGGTCAGGGCCGAACCGGTAATGAAGTTACGGATGGTATCCAGTTCCCGCACCCGCGCCACACTCTGGCCCACCTGGCGCGCCTCGAAGTACGGCAGGGGCAGGCCCATCAAATGATTGTAGAGCTTGGCACCCAGCTCCACATCCACACGGTTGGTGGTGTGGCTGAAGGCGTAATTGCGGATACCCCCCAGGAGGGTGTCAAACACCGCGACCGCGAAAAACCCCACTGCCAGCACCTGCAGGGTGGTGATCCCCTTGTGAACCAGTACTTTGTCCATAACCACCTGGAAGAACAGCGGCGTGATCAGGGCGAAGAGCTGGATGAAGAACGAGGCCAGCAACACCTCTCCGAACAGCTTGCGGTACTTCACCAGTGCCGGGATGAACCAGCGGATATCGAACTCGCGCACGGCGTCCAGCACACCGCCGCGTTTAGTCAGCAGAATAAGATCGCCGCTCCAGCGGCTTTCCAGTTCTCCGAAGGTGATCTGTTGCGGCGCGGGTTGATCAGGGTCCAGGATCAGCGCCTGCCGTTCGGCTGAGGATTCCGCCTGTTGTCCCGGGGAGGGCTCGCTGATGCGTGCAATGATGAAATATGCGCCGTTGTTGTCCTTGGCGATGGCGGGTAACAGGTTTCCGCTAAGGTCACAGAGGCTGGAGGTGACATGACGTGCCTTGAAGCCCAACGCCTTACCGGCACGCAGCAGGTCGTTATCGGAAAACGGCTGTTCGCCCTCGCCGAACTGGTGGCGAAGCTGAGAATAGTCTGCGGGTATCTGCTGCAGGCGCGCCAGTGTCACCAGACACCGGCAACCTGAGTCCTTCACTTCATCATCCATTAATCCATTGCAATCATCATCTATCGATTCAAACCGGAAATGTTTGAATCCTTGTCCTGAATCCCTGAAGCCGTGTGCGGAACTACGCTATCCAGCTCCCTCTTGGGCACAATCCCCAGCATATCCGGCATGCATCTCCCATGCCATTCATAAGGTAATGCTGTTTATCAAACAGTTAGGGGCAAAAATTCCCAAGCAAAAGAATCAGGATGTAAAGATTGCTGACATTTTTGCCCATTCAGCTTTGCGGAAATTTGCGGGACATAGGGGGTATTTCTGGAATTACGTTTTTTAGTTGATATAGATTTGCGTAGGTTATGTAGTTTTCTGAGATCTTTCTCTGCTCACTGTCTTGAATTTATTGGTTCACCTCTGTTCCAAGTGCGTTTCTTGATACCATTTAACGCTATGGGCTTTTCTCCGGAACGACTCCTGAAAATCCTCTCCGGTTTGCCGGCAGCCTCCCGCTACTGGGTCGCTTACAGCGGCGGCCTGGATTCCCAGGTACTGCTGCACGTCCTGGCCGCTCTGCGCCCCCGGATCGAGGCCGAACTTCGGGCCGTTCATATTAACCACGGATTGCAGCCTGAGGCGGATGAATGGGCGGCACGGTGCGAGGCGTATTGCCGGGAACAGCGGATCCCGATCTCGGTAGTGCGGGTGAAGGCCGCCGCCGCGAAGGGGGAGAGTCCGGAAGCGGCGGCCCGGGAGGCACGCTACCGGGCCCTGTCGCAGCAGATGGAAACCGGGGATATCCTGTTTACCGCCCAGCATCAGGACGATCAGGCGGAAACGGTACTGCTGCAGCTGCTGCGGGGGAGCGGTCCCAGCGGGCTGGCGGCCATGCCCGCCTGCAGCGCATTCCCCCCGGGTTATCTTGCACGACCCCTGTTGCAGTTCTCCCGCCTGCAGCTTGCCGACTATGCCGGACGCCAGGGGCTGAGCTGGGTGGAGGATGCGAGCAACAGCGACACCAGCTTCGACCGTAATTTTCTGCGTCAGGAGGTGATCCCGCTGTTGCGGACCCGATGGCCGGCCCTCGGCCGTACCCTCTCCCGCAGTGCCCGTCACTGCGGCGATGCGCAACAGCTGATCGATACCCTGGCCCAGGAGGCCCTGGCCGGATTGCTGGATACCGAAGGAAACCTGAAACTCTCCGGCCTGGCGGCCCTGCCGCCGGCGGAGGGCCGGGCGGTACTGCGGACCTGGATCCGCAACCGTGGGTTTCCTCTTCCGGACACCGGCCGTCTGGATCGTATACTCCAGGAGATGGCGGCGGCCCGGGAAGACCGTAATCCCCTGGTTCACTGGCCGGGGGCGGAACTGCGGCGTTTCCGGGGGCGGCTTTACCTGGGGTCCCCGCGGCCGGATCTGGATCCGGCCACGGTCCTGGAGTGGGACGGCGGGATGCCCCTGGAACTTCCGGCGGGTCTGGGAAGACTCTGTCCCGAGCAGGGTCCGGACGGCATCTCCCCGGCCCTGTGGAAAGGGGGACGCATCCAGGTGCGCTTCAGAACGGGGGGCGAGCGGTGCCGGCCGCGGGCCCGCGGAAAGACCCGGGACCTAAAGAAATTGCTCCAGGAGTTCGATATACCACCATGGGAGCGGGAACGTATTCCCCTTGTCCTCATTGACGGCCGGTTGGCGGCCGTCGCCGATCTGTTGTTGTGTGAACCGTTTCAGGCCGGTGAAGGAGAACAGGGTATCCGGCTGCGCTGGGAGCGGGCTTGATGTTTGCAGACGCCTGGCGTAGCGTAGTTGCGGATAGGTAACGTCCCTATTCTCTGTACAATCTGGTCCGATAGGGACCGAACCAAAGCGGAAACTCTGAATGCCACAATACCGATACAAAGCACGGGACAGTCGCGGAGAGGCGATCTCGGGAGAGATGGAGTCCAGCAGCGCGGACTCGGTCGCCACCCTGCTCCTGAACAGCGGCGTCACCCCTATCGATATCATGGAGGTGGAAAAGGGGGGTGGAAGCTGGGTCGAGCGCAAGCAGCGGTTGTTAACCGGGAAACCGGGGGTCGAGGACCTGGTGCTCTTCTGCCGCCAGATGTACAGCATCACCCGCGCCGGTGTGCCCATCGTCCGGGGCATCAACGGGCTGGCGGAGACCACCCGCAATCCGATCCTGGCCGAGGCCCTGTTCGGGGTCCGCACCGAACTGGAGGCCGGGCGGGAACTCTCCATGGCCATGGGGCGCTACGGGGATATCTTTACCCCGGTCATGATCAGCATGGTCCGGGTGGGGGAGACCACCGGTCGGCTGGAGGAGGCCTTTCTGCAGCTTTCTCAATACCTGGAACTGGACCGGGATACCCGCAACCGGGTCAAGGCGGCCCTGCGTTATCCCTCATTCGTGATCGGGATGATGGTTCTGGCGGTGGCTGTCGTGAACATCTTTGTCATCCCGAAATTCGCCGATGCCTTCCAGAAGATGAAACTGGAGCTGCCGTGGCAGACCGAACTGCTTATCGGCACCTCGAACTTCTTCGTCGCCCATTGGCCGCTGATGCTGGCCGGGGTTTTCGCCACCTGGTTCGGGGTGCGTTTCTACGTTCGGACCAGCGAGGGCAAGTACCGTTGGGACCGGCTGAAACTGCGCCTGCCCATGGTGGGCGGTATTATCCACCGTGCCACCCTGGCCCGCTTTGCCCGCTCCTTCTCCATGTCCATCAGCAGCGGCGTGCCGCTGGTGCAGGCACTGACCGTGGTCTCCCGCGCCGTGGACAACGAATACGTGGGCAGCCGGGTACTGAACATGCGTAACGGCGTGGAGCGGGGTGAATCCCTTACCCGCACCGCCACCGCCAGTAGCCTTTTTACCCCCCTGGTGATCCAGATGCTGGCGGTGGGTGAGGAGAGCGGCGCCGTGGACCGAATGCTGGCGGAGGTGGCGGATTTCTATGAGCGGGAGGTGGACTATGACCTCAAGAACCTTGCTTCCGCCATCGAGCCCGTCCTTATCATCGCCCTGGGCATCCTGGTTCTGATCCTGGCCCTGGGTATCTTCCTGCCCATGTGGGATCTCACCCAGCTCGCCAGACGCTAGCGGGGGTTCCGCCCATGTTGCGATATCAGCGGGGGCGGCAGGTCGGCGCCAGTCTGACGGAACTGGTCACCATGATCTGCCTGATCCTGATATTCATCTGGATCGCCGCGGAAAAGATCTGGGAACTTCGGGTGGCCGCGGAACGCACCGGCGTCGCCTCCACCATCGGCACCCTGCGCAGCGCCCTGGGCATGCAGGTGGCGGGCCGGGCGGTTAAACAGGGTATCCCGGCCGTGATCGCCCTCGAGGGCAGCAATCCCATGGATCTGCTGCGGGTCCCGCCCCCCAACTACATAGGCGAGCTGGCGAACGTGGATCCCGCCTCCGTCGGCGGCGGCCGGTGGTATTTCGATCTCGATAAAAGAGTGCTGATCTACCGGGTTCAGTTCGAAGAGGGCTTTTCCTCCTCCCTGACGGGGCCGGCCCGCATCCGGCTCGCCATAAGGGTCGCCTATGACGACACGGACGGGAACGGTCGGTTCGACCCCGGCCGGGACCAGCTGCGCAACGTCTCCCTGCACCTGCTTGAGCCTTACCGCTGGGTACCGGCGGATTAGGGGCGAGCGCCGGTTTGTGTTGGCGATCCTAGCGGTTTTTTACTATAATCTTCAAGTCGTTATGACATTATTTTTAAAAAAATGTCAACGAATTAACGTTATCCTTGTGAATTTTAAGTCAAAAATAATTTTCATGCGGAATTAAAGTTTTTTCGGACGTTGACGCTAGATATAAGCGAAAGAAACATCTCCGCAAGGAATCTGGAGAAGGTGCGGCGGTCTTGAGGTTGCCGAGTCAACGCCCGCAGGAGATGTAAGACGATCGAAACAGCGACAAATAGTTGCAAAAATTTGCGGAGAATACACAGATGATGAAGAAACAGAGCGGTTTTACCCTGATTGAATTGATAATGGTGATCGTCATACTCGGCATATTGGCCGCCATGGCGTTGCCGAATTTTGTCGACCTGGAAAGCGATGCGCGTCAGGCGGCGGTCGAGGGTCTGGCGGGCGGCGCCACCTCCGCCTTTGCCATCAACTATGCCGCGATGCAGGTGGGCAAAGGAACCGATCTGTCAACCGATGCGGAGCTGTGCGATATGACCACCATCAACAGCCTCCTCTCCAGCACGATTGATCAGGTTGATTACGAGATCAGCGCGGGTACCCTGAACTGCACCACCGCCGCCAACGGCGACAGTGCCACCTGCACCCTGCGGGATGCTGCGGATAATGCCTATACCGCTGATATCACCGCGGTATGCGCCAAGTAGCTTAGACAATTTGGAGTACGTCAGCTGGCAGTCACGTGCTGATCAGCCGGTAAAGGGAAACGGGCTGGGGATCTGCTCCAGCCCGTTTTTGTCTTTTGGGGGCAGGGTAGCGGGACTGCGGCTAACCGATGTGGTGATCATTAGGTACTCAAGTCCATGACAGCTCTAAGCGACAGACGGTTTCCCAGACTATTCGGCAGGCTGTTATTACTGTCCCTGACCCTGGCCTCGTTCGAGGCCGGCGCCTGGTGGAACACCAATTACGCAAACCGTCAGCAGTTGCTTATCACCACCGGCGCCACCGCGCCGGATAAGGGTTATCAGGACTACACCGTCCGCCTCACCGGACTGGATACCCAGACGCTCATTTCCGGCGGTCAGATGCAGGCCGACTGCGATGACCTGCGGGTGGTGTATTATGACGGCAGCAACTGGAACGAGGTGGACCGGCATGTGGTTAACTGCAACAGCGCCACCACCGAGATCCGTTTCATGTTGCAGGCGGACATCGCCGACAGCACCACAGACAGCAGTTATTTCATCTATTACGGCAATCCCTGGGCCTGGGCGCCCAATCCCGTCTCCACCACCAATGTCTATCTCTGGTATGACGACGCCTCCATCGATCGCAGCGGGATGTATGTTCACGGCCGCATCGACGCCTGGCACGGTACCGGCTGGGACAACTCCCTGGTCTGGAATTTTGGCGGCTATTACACCTACAACAACGGCGACAACTACAGCAGCGGTTACCGCAGAGAGGTGGATGAACGGGATGTCCTGATCGAGGCGGAGTTCTACCACACCGGCTGTTACGAAATTAACATGACCACCGGTGTCATGGTGCGGGGTATTATCGACAGCGGCAGCGGGGGTTCGGAGGATGCCAGCCACTATTATGCCACCAACCGCGGGGAGCAGTCGGCCTGTGGTAACGGCTATGCCAATGACGGCGATATCGTAAAGTCGTTCCGGGAAACGATTGCGGTCAACGGAGTCAATCCCGGGGCCGTCGCCGCCAACCAGTGGCGCAAGCAGGCCCTGGCTGCCTGGGGGAGTACGCCGACATATCTCAAGTACTGGGACAGCGACAGCGGTTGGTCCGCCATGGGCTGGCCGGATGCCGGCTCTCTGCATGTAAGCGGTACCGACAGTTCCTACCAGAGCCGCGGTTTCGCCGCGGTGATGACGGCTCAGGACCGCGCCCGCCTGCGTAACATCGTCATCCGGCGTTATGTGGAGGATGAGCCGGTGGTCGCGCTGGGGGCCGTGCGTCCCTACTCGGAGTATCGGTTTGACGAGTGCCAGTACACCGGCGCCGCCGGTGAAGTGATCGACACCTTCGGGCATGCGAATGGAACGGCCCAATTCGGGGTGGATACCAATATTCCCGGCTTCATCAACCGTCATCTCGACAGCAGCGACCGGCGGGACTATGTCTCCACCTCGGTCCCCCTGGGAAGCGAATGGACCATCTCCACCTGGTTCCAGACCCCGTTTACCACGGGGCACAGCCAGTATTATGTTCTGGGTGCCGTGGCCGGCGGCGGAGACGTGATGTTTCTCGAACGCGGCACCGGATCGCCCTCACAGCGCTACCGCTGGGGGGTATACAACACCAGCGGGACCACTTACGGAAACTTCCGTTTCGGTTCCCTGAGCGACGGTTGGCACCATGTGGCGCTGGTGGGCTACGGGGGTAGAACCTATCTCTATATCGACGGTACCTATATCGAACGGGTCTCCCGCCAGGTTACGGGGACGTTCAGTTATCTCGGTACATCCTACGATGATGTGGGTACAAACTCGGCACAGGGTTTTCGTGCGCCGTTGGATGAGTACACCATCTATAACATGGCCCTCTCTTCCAGTGAGATTTCCGCCGCCTATACCAATCAGCTCGCGGGCAACAACTACGACGGCAGCTCGCGCCCGGCGGTAAACTGCGGCGGGGTTCTTCTCGATCACTATGTCATCACGCATGATGGTTTCGGCATCAACTGCGCCACCGAGACCATAACGGTCGAAGCCATGGATGACAGCTTCCCCAGCCAACCCTATGATGCGGACGGCCTTACCATCACCATCGATACCCAGTCAGGTCGGGGCGACTGGTCACTGGTTACCGGTTCCGGAATCTTTGCCAACGGCACCGCGGACGACGGCATAGCCACCTATACCTTTGCCGCCGGGGAGACCAGTGTGGAGTTCGGACTGGACTACCTGGAGGGAACCAGCCCCATTACCCTGACGGTCAGTGACGGAAGCGTCAGCGACGACGGTACCCACGGGCCGCTTCCGTTCAGCCCCAGCGGTTTTACCGTTACCTCATCGGCTATCGGCAATCCCCCGGTGATCCCCTCTCCCGCCTTCAGCAGCCAGGTGG
This sequence comes from Sedimenticolaceae bacterium, assembly GCA_050287965.1. Classification (GTDB taxonomy): domain Bacteria; phylum Pseudomonadota; class Gammaproteobacteria; order Chromatiales; family Chromatiaceae; genus CBFDBF01. The sequence continues at coordinate 27,801 of JBNKCX010000021.1, read as the reverse complement.
CCGGTACCGATTTCCCGATCTATATCACCGCTTACGGCGTTACCCCGGCCGATCCCGTCTGCGGGGTCATTGAGGCCTACAGCGGGCAGAAGGCGTTGCAGTTCTGGTCCGGCTACGACAACCCGGCCAGCGGGACCGTCCAGGTATCCGTGACCGATGACAATGACACCCAGTCCATCGGTACCTCCGAGGCGGCGGCCACGCCGCGTGCGGTCACCTTTACCAGCGGTCAGGCGCAGGTCACCGGTAAGTACAAGGATGTGGGTCTGATAACCATCAGTATGAAGGACACCAGCGTCGCCGATCCCGACCTCCCCGACGGTATCCGTGGTAATGCCCAGTTCGTGGTCAAACCGGATCGTTTCGATACCTCCGCCATCCAGTGCAACGACGGCACCGTCAACCCCGTGGCCGCCGATTACGCGGGAGATCCATTCTGCCCTGCCGGGGAGGACTTCACCGTTACCATCGCCGCCCGGGACGCCGAGGGGGATACCACCCCGAACTTCGGCAACGAAGGGGAATCAGCGAGGTTGGCGGCGTCCGCCTGGAGCGGCTCCACCGCCTACAGTCTCGGTGACGTGGTGGTTCCCACCAGCCCCAACGGTCACTCCTACCGGGTGATTACCGCCGGGACATCCTCCGGCAGCGAGCCCACCTGGCCCACCGGGGGTGGATCGGTCACCGACGGCGGGGTCACCTGGCAGGACTACAGCGGATACCTGCCGGAGCTGATCGCCCCGGATGACGGGGTTAACCCGCCTCTGGTAACCGGCGGTGCGCCTGCGTTCAGCAACGGTATCGCCACCGCGACCTATAGCTGGCCCGAGGTGGGTATTATCCGGTTGACGCCCCATATCTGGGACGGCGACTATCTGGGTGCGGGGGATGTGGCCGCGGCTACGACGGTGAATATCGGCCGCTTCTATCCCGACCACTTTACCACCGCGGTAGGTAGCGGAGACTTCGCCGACGGCTGCACCACGGGCGCCACACCTTTTACTTATCTGGGCCAGAACTTCGGTTACGATACCGCGCCGACGGTGGTGATTACGGCGGAAACCACCGGAGCCGCCATAACCGCAAATTACACCGGCGACTTTGCCAGGCTTACCCTGTCCGGCATCGGGTTGAATTATCCGACGGCGGACAATACCACCCTGGATGAGGGTGGAACCAATATCGCGGTGATCAGCACCGAAGGCACCCACAGCCTGGCGGATAACGGAGACGGTACTCTGACCCTCACCCTCGGAGGAGCAACCGCCGACGCATTTCAGTATGAGCGCGCCAGCGGGCGTATCAGTCCGTTCAGTGCGGACCTGACCATAGGCCTGGTTTCGGTCTCGGACGGTGAAGCCAGTGCCAATGATCTGCCGTCACCGGACGGCAAACCGATCAACCCGGCCGGGAACGAGCAGCGCTTCGGCAGTGCCTTTGCCAATGACGTATACGGCACCATGGGCCAGGTGGGTGAGAGCCTGATCATGCCTGTGGGCGTGCAGTATTATGACGCCTCCGGAAACTGGGTAATCAATAGCGACGACAATTGCAGTTCTTACACCTACACGGTGACCGATACCGGCATTACCACCAACAGCGCCCCGGTGTCGCCGGTTTCCGTTACGGCCGGTGTCGGCGATCTGACCATCAGCATCGCCGCGGACGACGCCACTCCGGGCGGCAGCAGTCTGGTGGATACCGTCTGGGATACCTGGTTAAGGTACGACTTTGACGGCGTCGATAATCTTCCCGCAGACGGCAATCTGTACGATGATAATCCCTCGGCTACCGCCACCTTCGGCATATTCCGGAGTGACGACCGGTTTATCTACTGGCAGGAGGTCAAGTGACGGCGCAGCGCGGATTTACCCTGGTGGAACTGATCCTGGTCATCGTTATCGTGGGGGTGTTGGCGGTCTATGCCGCTCCACGCCTGGACAGGGATGCCTTTGACGTGGCTTCCGCGGCGGATGAACTGATCGAGGCGATCCGCTATACCCAGGAAATGGCCATGTCCCACTCGGGTATTGACGATGACGGTGACGGCAACCCGGATAACTACCGTATCACCCTGTCCGCCGGCGGCTACACGGTCAGCCTGGTGGACAGCAACTCCACCTCCAATGTCCCCAATCCGGTGACCAATGCGGCCAGCTACACCGAAAGCTGGACGGGTATATCTCTGGGTCCCGCCACCACCATCAACTTCGATAGCCGCGGTCGTCCCGATCTGGCCGCGGATGTCACCATTACCCTGAGCAAAAGCGGGGAGTCGGTCACGGTCGACATCGAACGCCAAACGGGGTTTGCGCGATGAACGGTCGGCAGTCGGGATACAGCCTGTTGGAGCTGGTGATATTTATCGTCATCGTCGGTATCGCGGTGGGCGCCATTACGCTGCAATTCAGCCAGAATGTCAGTCACAGCCACGAACCGTTTCTGCGGCAACGGGCGTTGGCGGTGGCCGGCGCCTATCTGGACGAGATCATGGGTAAGCGCTGGAACGAAAATACCCCCATCGGAGGAGGCTGCGTGGATACGGCGAGTCCCACCTGCACCGGCGGACCCGCGCCCACCGGGATCGGTGCGGAGGAGGGTTCCCGATCGTTGTACGACGATGTGGATGATTATGCGGCGATCTCCGGCGAGAGTCCCCCGAGGGATTCCCTGGGAAATGTCATGACCGGTTACAACGCTGATTTTACGGTGGACGTTTCGGTGACGCAGCCGGCAGCCGCCTGGAACGGTATCAATGCCAATGACGTGCGGCGTATCACGGTGGATGTTCAGACCCCCACCGGCGAGATCATTACCCTGACCGGATACAGGATAAACAACTGATGGCCGGAAAGCAGCGACAGCAGCGAGGCTTTACCCTGACCGAACTGGTGATGACCATTGTTATTCTCGGGATTCTGGCCGGGGTGCTGGCGCCGATGATCATCGAGTCCATGAGCGCTTACGACGATACCAAGGAGCGTGCAAGGCTCGTGGGTATGGGGCGCCTGGCCCTTGAGCGTATTGCGCGGGAAGTCCGGCATGCGGTTCCAAACAGCCTGTCGGAGATAGGCGGGGGGGTTGGAATCGAGTTTCTCCGGGGCCGGACCGGAGGGCGTTACGTCGAACAGAAAGACAACTATGGCACCGCCTTCACCCAGATGCCGAGGCGTTTTATAAAAAACGCAAACAAAACGGAGCTGTACAAGATGGGTACGGATTACTCCTTTGCCGCAGGCGACATGCTGGTGATCGGCAATACCTCGCCGTCGGACCTGGTCATCGGTTCTCCCTCGTCCATTGTCGCCTTGACCGGTGTTGCCGCCACCAGCCTCGCGGCTGACGGGACAGCCGCCGGCCAGGTGTTGCAGTTCGGCGCCAACCGGTTCCCGTACGATTCTCCGGGCAAACACTATTTTATAGCCGACGATGTGATCGAGGTGGGTTTGTCCGGTTCCACCCTGTATTGGCATGAAGGGGCTTTTTCGGGCGGCCTTTACGATCAGGCGCAGGACTGGAACGCGGCCGATCCGGTGCTGGTGAACGGCGTCAGCAATATCCGATTCCGCTATACGCCGGGAAATACCGTATCCACCGGATTGCTGCAGATCGAACTGTCTCTGGATTTCGGGGATGAAACCATCGATCTTTACCACGAAGTGCACATCCGAAATACACCGTGAACGGGAGCGGAATGAAAGAGATCAAGCGACAGTCCGGCGTCTCCTTAATCACAGCGATATTCCTGATAACCGCGCTGGCGGTTCTTGCCGCATTGATGACCTATTATATGGTCCTCGGCAGCAAAGAGACTATCAACGAGTGGTATTCCGGTCAGGCCCTGGTGGCGGCGGAGAGCGGTGTCGACTGGGCGGTTTACGACATCCTGTACGCGGCCGGAACGGGGACGACGGTGGATGCGACGGTGACAGCCGGGTCTTCCTGGTTTACCACCAGCGTCACCTCGGTCACCGTTGGGACCAAGACCGAGTACACCATCACCAGTACCGGGGAAGCGGGGGGGACCGCGGGTAACCCGCTGGTGCAACGGCAGATCGTGGTCAAGTTCATGCCGTAGGTCATGCGACGTTGTGTATCGCCTGGTGACAGGCGTTGGCGGCGGGAAATCGGGTGCGGGAAACGCCGGTTGTGTCCGGTAGGTATCTCTGTTAAAAATTGCGGGGTATACGCTTTTGAAACGGCTTGGTGGCAGCAAACGGCGTCAAAAAACGCATCCGGGATATACGGGGCGTGCTCCTGCCCGTGCCGATAATACCGCGGCTCGAATGTTACAAACAGTAAATTTTCCTATTATTTCAATATAGTTGGGTTATAATATTGAGAATTTACTATAGAAGGTGGGGGAAACCTTTCTAGGGGAATCTGTGGCGCTATTACTACAGAAAAAGGTGCGGGAAGGGCTCCAGGCGGGGATCGGTTTTCACCCCGACGGGATTTCCGTTGCTGTGGTCCTGCAGCGGGAGGGGAAGGTACCGCTACTGGAGCGTATTGCCTTTAAGCCCTGTGCCGGGCCGAAGGCCTATGGCGAAACCTTTTCCAGCCTCGCGGCCGACCTGAAGTTGAAGGGTATGCGTGCCGTGTTCGTTCTTGAGCCCGGTAACTACTCCCTGCTGCAGGTGGAATCCCCGGCGGTTGAGCCGGAGGAACTGCTGAACGCCGTGCGTTGGCGTATCAAGGATCTCATCGATTCCCATGTGGACGATGTCACCATCGATGTATTTGATCTGCCGGAGCCGAAGCGGGCGGGGGCCACCCGCATGCTGTCGGTGGTGGCGGCCAAGAACAGCCTGATCCAGGAGCGGGTGGATCTCCTGGATGACGCGGGTCTGGAGATCGCGGCGATCGACATCACAGAGCTGGCATTACGCAATCTTGCCGTGTTGACTGAAGAGCCGAACCGTGCCCAGGCCTTTCTTTATCTTTCGCCCCGTTACGGGTTGATAGAGATTACCGGAAATTCCCTGCTCTATCTGAGCCGCAATATCGATGCCACCGCACGGGATCTGGAACAGATGGCGGTGGCCGGGGAGGGGGCGTTGAGCAGCGCCCTCTACAGTTCCCTGGTATTGGAGATCCAACGCTCCATGGATTTCTATGAAAGCCAGTTCGGAGAAGGAGTGGTATCCCGGGTGACCATGATACCGGTGGAATCTTCGGCCATCCAGCCGCTGATCAGATACGCGGAAGAGAATCTCACGGTTCCCGTCAGTCTCTATAACCTTTCAGAGTGGGTGGACGGAGTGGAAGGGGTTTCCTCTGATGAGATCCTGCGCTGTCTGCCGGCGCTGGGTGGCGCGCTGAGGATGCAGCGATGAGCAGAACACCGCAGCAGATCAATCTGTATCAGCCGCTGTTTCGCAAACGCCGGATTCCGTTTGCCGCCGCAACGGTGGGCAAGATTCTGGCGCTGCTGGTATTGGTGTATGCGGCGATCTACGGGGCCTTTCTCTGGAAGGTGGGTGGGCTTGACGCGCAGCTGGAACAGGCGCGCACAAACCGCGATGCGCTGGAAAAGCAGGTGGCTGAGCTACGGGAGCAGTTGCCCCACCGGGAACCCAGCCTGGCACTCGAGCAGGAACTGAATCAGCTGGTGGAGCAACGCAAGTCCACGCAGGAGGTATTGAACCAGCTCAATCAGGAGATGAAACGGGGTGCGGTGCCGTTCTCCGATTACTTCACGGGGTTGGCACGGCAGGATATGACCGGGCTGTGGCTCAGCAGCATCCGGATACGGGAGGGTGGAGAGAAACTGGAGTTGGGAGGAGGTGTCTCCCGACCCGAGCTGGTGCCTAAATTCCTTGGCAAGCTTGCGGACGAACCGGCCTTTCAGGGGAAAACGTTCCAGGTTCTGCAGCTCAACCGTGACGAGGAGGAGGCGTTCGTGGAATTCAATTTACAGACCTCCGTGGGAGAGGAGAAATGACGCCCCTGAGTGAAAAACTCAGCAAGCTGGTTAACATTATTAACGGTTTCAGCCTGCGCGAACGGGTCCTGCTGGTGGTAATAAGCGTCGTGCTTCTTCATCTCGCCTGGGAAACCTATTTTTTCCGGCCGTTGCAGCGGGAGGCGAAGCAGATAACTCAGAGCATCACCGAGACCAATAAGGACGTGCAGCGCATGGAGCAGGAGGTGCAGGGTTTTCGCGAGATAATCCAGAATGATCCGGATGCGGAAAACAAGGGGCGGATGCAGGCGGTACAAAGCGAAATAGCCCAGCTGCACCTGCGTATCCAGGAAGTCGCGGAGGTTCTCATCGAACCGGAGCAGATGGCGCGGTTGCTGGAAGAGTTGCTGATGCGGGAACAGGGACTGAAACTCATTAAACTGGAGAACCTGGAGCCACGCTCTTTTCTTGATCAGGCAACTCCGGAAAACCCGCAGCCGCAAAGGGGTGTCAATCTGTTCCGGCACGGCTTTGCCATCGAGTTCGAGGGGGATTTCCATTCCACCCTGTCCTACCTGAAAGAGTTGGAAAAGCTTCCCTGGCGGTTTTTCTGGGATGCGGTGCTATTCGATGTTCAGGAGTATCCCAAGGCCAAGGTGCGGATTGAATTGCATACGTTGGGACTTTCGGAGGGGTGGATCGGTGTTTAGGCGCGTTCCATTGCTCTTTTTGTTATGGTCGCTGCAGGCCGTCGCGGAGCAGTTGCCCGATCCGACCATGCCGGATGGATATACCGCCGGTCCCGCGGTCGGAGACGCCGAGGCACTTTCCGCCCCGGATTTCCGGGTGACGGAGATTGTGCTCTCGCCTGATCGTCGTGTGGCGGTAATAAACGGCCAGCGTCTTGAACAGGGTGACAGCTTCGCCGGGGGGCGGTTAGTCTCCATCCAGGCGGATAAGGTCACGATTGAAATGGAGGATGAGCGGATCGAAGTTCCGCTGATTCCCTTAAAGGTAAAAAAACCGGTCGATATCGGCAGGGGTGAAAAATGAAGTGCCAGATAAACTCTCTATTCAAACCATTGGCCTTGTGTCTGGTTCTGTTATTGAGTGCTTGTGAGAGCATGGCCCCGGAAAAGGGACCGTCTATAGACAGGATCCAACAGGCCCTGGAGGAGCAGCCCGGTGAGACCGGGGTACAGCCGGCGGAGCCGCCCGCGGAGGTGGCAGCCGCCCTGGTGCCGGAAATAAGTCTGGCGGTTGCTTCCGGCGATGAGCAATCAGACTCTCCCCGCTTTGACGTCAGTGTGGTCGACGCACCGGCCCGTGATTTCTTCATGAGCCTGGTGGAAGGCACCGGCTACAACATGGTCGTGCATCCTTCGGTACAGGGTGGAATTTCACTGAACCTGAAGAATGTAACCATTCCCGAGGTAATGAAAATCCTTCGGGACGTATACGGTTATGAGTACGAGCAGAATGAGGGCGGTTTTTATGTGCTCCCCATCCGGCTCCAGTCCAGGGTGTTTCAGGTCAACTATCTGAATGTGAAGCGGGCGGGCCAGTCGCAGACCCGGGTCAGTTCCGGGCAGGTCAGCGGGGGAGATCAGAGTGGAAGCAGTTCTGACTCGGATTCCAGTTCAGACTCTTCCAGCTCCGACAATACCGGCTCAACCTCGGGAAGCCAGATCTATACCACCAGCGAAACAGATTTCTGGCAGGAATTGACCCAGTCTCTGACGGCTATCGTGGGTAACGGTGAAGGGCGCTCGGTTGTGGTTTCCCCGCAGACGGGACTGGTGGTGGTTCGTGCCATACCGTCCGAGCTTCGTGAAGTGGAGGAGTATCTGGATTCCACCGAGCAGACCATGCACCGGCAGGTTATTCTTGAGGCGAAGATCCTTGAGGTGCAGTTGGATGACGGATACCAGGCGGGTATAAACTGGGCCAAGCTGATGAAGCAGAACGGTACCACGGTCTCCATCGGGCAGTCCGGCGGCGGCGAACCCTTCAGCTATCCGTCCATGGTCGGGATCGACACCCGCACCGGGGGGATAGTGGATCCCACAACCTCTTCGCCGGTCGGTTTTACCAGCTTTGAGGCCTTTGGCGGGTTCTTCGGCGCTACCATCAGTACCACCAATTTTCTCGCATTCATTGAGCTGTTGGAGTCGCAAGGAAACGTGCAGGTGCTTTCGAGCCCCCGCATCTCCACTCTGAACAACCAGAAGGCGGTGATTAAGGTGGGTACCGATGAGTTTTTCGTGACCGACGTGGACAGCACCACCACCACAGGAACCAGTACCACCACATCACCGGATATCACCCTGACACCTTTCTTCTCGGGTATCGCCCTGGATGTCACGCCGCAGATCGACGCCAATGGCGGTGTAACTCTGCATGTCCATCCCTCGGTCAGCGTCGTGCAGGATCAGCAAAAAGACATAGTCGTCGGTAATCTTGAGCAGAGCGTGCCTTTGGCGCTGAGTACGGTGCGCGAGTCCGACAGTATCGTGCATGCCCAGAGCGGGCAGTTGGTGGTGATCGGTGGATTGATGCAGGATACCACCGCGGAGGATGTCGCATCGACGCCGTTCCTCGGGGACATCCCGATGGTAGGTAATCTGTTCCGCTCCACCAGTCAGAATGCCAGGAAGAGCGAGCTTGTAATCGTCCTTAGGCCGCTGGTGGTGAATAAGCCGGAAGTATGGAAGCAGAGCATCTCGGGGAGTTCGCAGCGCTTCCGCAAACTGGATCGGGAATTCCATTTCGGCAGTAAGCCCGAAGTGTTCGATACCCATAGAGAATCAGCACCCTGACCATGCCGGTGCCATGTACGAAAGCCATTTCAACCTGCGCGAACCGCCTTTCGGACTGACTCCTGATACCAGTTATTTTTATAACTATGCCGCCCATCAGGAGGCGTTCAATGTCCTATTGGTTGCATTGCGCATGGGGGAGGGGTTTATCAAGATCGTCGGTGAAGTGGGCACCGGCAAGACCCTGCTTTGTCGCAAGCTCCTTAACGCTCTGAACGGCGAGTTTGTCACCGCCTATATCCCTAATCCCTTTATGGAGCCGACCACTTTTCGTTACGCGTTGGCGGAAGAGTTGATGATCAATTCCAAGGGGAATGTGGGACAGCACCGTTTGCTTAAATTGATTACCGCCAAATTGATCCAGTTGCGTAGGGAAGGCAAACGGGTGGTGCTGCTGATGGACGAGGTGCAGGCGATGCCGGAAAAGACTCTTGAGGCGTTGCGCTTGCTGACCAATCTGGAGACGGAGAAAGCCAAGTTGTTGCAGGTTGTCATGTTCGGTCAGCCGGAACTGGATCAACGCCTGAACCAACCGCAAATAAGACAACTTCGCCAGCGTATAACCTTTTCCCATCGCCTGCGGCCCATGAGTCGCGCCGGGGTGGAAGGATATCTCAGGCACCGGTTGGATATCGGCGGGTATCAGGGCCCCGACCTGTTCGCGCCCAGGGCGGTGAAATTACTCTACAAGGCGAGCGGCGGGATTCCGAGACTGGTCAATATCCTGGCGCACAAGGCGATGATGGCTGCATATGGGGAAGGACAAAAACAGGTGCTTGCTCCTCATGTGCGTCGGGCTATAGCGGATACGGAAAACGTCCGGAACAGATCGATTTTTTCCCGTTTCCTGACCTTCGGCACCAGCCTTCCCGGGTTGGCGGTTGCGGCGACGGTCGCCTATTGGATTGAACAGATCGCGGGGTGGCGGATATGAGTCTGATCAACCAGATGCTGAAGGATCTGGATCGACGGGAAGGTCGTTCCGGGACGGGAGAAAACGCCGTCCCTGAACCGATACCGGTTCTATCGGATCGGCGACCGGGTGGCAGGTTTCTGCTCTGGGGGGCGGGAGGTGCGGCGCTCTTTCTGGTTGTATTGGCGGTTTTCTGGATGAACCAGGGCGATTCGCCGATAAAGGCGGAGGCGGAGCAGAGTCAGGCGGGACTTGAGCAGATCAATACCGACAGTCCCGATGCAACCGGTGCCTCGGGTGAGGAACAGCAAGAGGGTTTATCGGAACCGGAGGCTGTTTCGGAGAGCCCCGCGGTATTTGAACCGCAGGTCAGGGAGGAGCCGGGGCCGGTTGCGCCGAAAGCGGAATCTTCCATGCCCCGGCAGGCGGAGGCCGTACCGGACCTGCAGCCACCAGCGGACAATACCGGGGCAATCGCCGCACACCAGGAGGAAATGGATAGTGCCGCAGAGAAACCCCTGCCACCCATCGAACCGTTGCTGGATACCCGGCCGGAGCCGGTCAGGACCCAGCCCAAGCCGGTCAAGCAGGCGGCCTCCAGGAAGGAGAGCGGTTTCAGCAAGGCACAGCGCTATCTGCGGGAGGGTCGTCTGGCCGAGGCGGAGTCCGCCCTGCGGGAAACCCTTGAGCAGAATCGGCAGAATCACAGGGCGCGGGAGTTGTTGGCGGGGCTTCTGATTCGCGGCAGCCGCGACCAGGAGGCGAAGGATCTGCTTAGCGAGGGTATGGTTCTTGCGCCGTATCATGCGGGTTTCGCGTTGCTCCAGGCGCGCATCGCCATGCAGCAGGGGGATCGTCCGGGTGCTGCCCGGGTGCTGGAGGAGGTCCTGAGGAATGGTAAAGGAAACCGCGAGGTTGTCGCCCTGTTGGCGGTGCTCTACCAGCAACAGAAACAACACGACCGTGCGCTGGAACTCTACCGCATGCTTATTGAACGGGAACCCGGGTTGGCGTCCAATTGGGTCGGTGCCGCGATCTCGCTGGAAGCTCTGGGAAACCCGGATGAGGCCCTGGCTGCCTATCAGCAGGCAGTGAATTTGCCGAATCTGGCGCAGGCGTTGCGTGCCTACGCAAATAACCGCATAGAGATATTAGGGTCTGTTAATACCCGTTAGCTTATCGTCGCTGGCGGCCATTTTTTTGTCCAGCAAGGCGGAAGGAGAGAAGTTTAGCGATGCGAAATGATCGACTGACAACACAACAGACCCTAGGACGGAACAGATGAATACGCCGGATATGAATACGTCTGCCGGGGGAGCACGACGGAAGATAAGGATCGGTGATCTGTTGGTGCAGCACCGCATTATTTCGGAAACCCAGCTGGAGACGGCGCTGGCGGAACAGAAACGATCCGGACACAAACTGGGCATCACCCTGGTGGAGCTCGGGTATATCAACGAAAAGCAGCTTCTGGAGTTCCTGTCCCAGCAACTGAATATTCCGTTTATCGATCTGAAAAAATTCAAGCTCGACCCTCAGGTGGTGCAGTTGCTGCCGGAGGCACAGGCGAGGCGCTATCGGGCGCTGGTCCTGGAGGCGGGTGCCCAGGACGCCCTGGTGGGGATGGCGGATCCGACGGACCTGTTTGCGTTTGACCAGATATCCAGCCTGCTGAAGCGGCATGTGCGCCAGGCCGTGGTCTGGGAGTCCGATCTCCTCAGGGCTCTCGATCTTACCTACCGGCGAACCCAGGAGATTACCAGCCTGGCAGGGGAGCTGGATGAGGAACTGTCCCAGGGGGATATCGACCTGGGGGTCATGATGGAGACCGGAGGTGAGAACGAAGCCCCGGTATTTCGCCTTCTCAGAACCCTGTTCGAAGATGCCTTGCAGGTCAATGCTTCCGATATTCACATTGAACCGGATGAGGATGTGTTGCGTATCCGGCAGCGGGTGGATGGTGTGCTGCAGGAGCAGGTGATGAATGAACTGCGCATCGCTCCCGCCCTGGTGCAGCGCCTGAAGTTGATGGCCCACCTGGATATATCGGAGAAGCGGTTGCCCCAGGATGGTCGTTTTCAGATCAAGGTCAGAGACCACAGCGTTGATGTGCGGTTATCAACCATGCCGGTGCAACATGGTGAAGCCGTCGTTATGCGTTTGCTGGATCAGAGTGCAGGAATTTTGAGTCTGGATCAGTTGGGTATCCCGGACGCGATGCGGAAAGAGTTGCGCGAACTGATTCATCATCCCCACGGTCTGGTTCTGGTTACCGGCCCCACCGGCAGTGGTAAGACCACCACCCTTTACGCCGCTCTGACCGAACTCAATAAGCCGGAGAAAAAGATCATCACCGTGGAGGATCCGGTGGAGTATCGTCTGCCCCGGGCAAACCAGGTGCAGGTGCATGAACAGATTAAATTGACCTTCAGTTCCATATTGCGAACCGCTCTTCGCCAGGACCCGGATATCCTGCTGGTGGGGGAAATACGCGACACGGAAACCGCCCAGATCGCTGTACGTGCATCCATCACCGGGCATCTGGTACTTTCCACCCTGCATACAAACAGCGCCATCGGAACCGTGGCCCGTATGTTGGATATGAACGTGCCGGGCTATCTGCTTGCGTCGGCCTTGCTGTGCATTGTTGCGCAAAGATTGGTGCGGAGAATATGCCAGGACTGCAAGGAACCCGTGCAGTTGGATGAACAGCAGCGGGCCTGGTTGGAAAGCAAAGGCACCCAGTACGCCGGGGTCCAGTTTTATCATGGGGCCGGCTGTAACAGCTGCCAGAACCGGGGTTATCGGGGAAGAATCGGTGTTTATGAGCTGTTGCACATGGATGCCGGGCTGGCCCGGGCCCTGCGGGACGAGAATCTTCAGAGTTTTTCCGATCTTGCCAGAGAAACCAGGGGTTTTAAGTTTCTGGAGCAGGCGGCGCTGGACTATGCGGTGCAGGGCATAACCACCCTTGAAGAGGTGATCGGTATTGCCGGTGACGTGGAGGCGGTTGATCGCGCCTGATTTAATCCGATAAATCTCCGTTTTACTTCGGATCTAATCGCAAAGAACGCAAAGGCGCGGAGTCGCAAAGTTATCCTGGTGAAGCAGGGCTTCACCCTGCGCCCTGATTAGTAGGTGGGATTTGACACCCAAGGATGGGGGAAATGCAAAAGGGTTGTCGGGAACAAACCTATCCCGCTAAAGCGGGACCTACAGTTTGAATGGAGCTCAGGATGGGCTGCCGGAAAGCCCGCCCTTCAGTACATAAACATCGAGACCCCGCTGTCCCAGCAGGAAGGCGGCAGCCGAACTGCGCTGGCCGGTGTCGCAGTAGAGGATGTATTTTTTGCTTGGTTCCAGATAACTGGATTTTTTGCGCAGCTCGTGCAGGGGTATGTTGAGCGCGTTTTTCAGTCCGGAGTTTTCATACTCGCTTTCAAGCCGCACATCGACCTGTTTCGCGCCATCCGCGACCATGGCCTTCATCTCTTTGTTATTCACCCATTTGAGAATGGGTTCGTTGAGCAGCTCGATAAAATCCTGCTTGGCGAGGCGCATCAACACACCGTCCGTCAACATGGTCACCGAGGCGTTGCGCGGTTCGTCGGACAGCAGCGCTTCTTCGCCGAAGCAGTCGTTCTTCTGCAGTTCGGCAAGGACCTCCTGTCTGCCGTTCTCGGGTCGGGATACCTGACAGCGTCCCTTCTTGATCATGTAATAGTAATCACCCTCCTCACCATGGCGGATAATCTCCTCGCCTGCGGAGACCTTCAGCTCCTGCATCCGTGAAAACAGCTCGTGGATATTGGAGGCAGGTAATTTGAGAAAGATACCCGTCCGCAGCATGGCCATCATCCATTCGCTGTCCACGGCAGAGGCGCCTTTACTCTCTTCCGTATGGGTATCCCACCCGGCGAGCGGTGCCGCCTGGCCCCAGGCCAACAGTTTTTCCAGCAGCATGGCATCCACTCGGGCGACGGTGGCGCTGTCGGAGACAACGAATGCGTTAAATTGGCGGGGGTTTACCGTGGTCAGGGCATATTGGGCCGCATCGCTTCCTGCGGTGACGGAGTGCACATGGGTTTCATCCAGGTCTATAGCGACAGTACCGGACATCAGGAACAGGGAGTCGGGGTCGAGATCGCCGACGCTGAATACCTTTTCTCCCTTGGAGAATCGTTCAACCCGGGTCTGCTTCGCCAACTGCAGCAGGTTATCCTCGTACAAGGCGTTGATCGGTATGAGGGTTCTGAATTTGTTGAGATCCAGTTCCATAAGTCAGTCCGGGAGCTGTTGTTGTTTCGCTTTTGGAAAAGCGTTATCTATATTTATTTGGATAGGAGCATAACCTATTGAAGGCTGAGTGGGAAAGGTAAGATCTGCCTGGGACCCCCCAAATTTCGGCTGTTTTACCCCACATCCAGGTAGTGTAATATGCGCGATTCCATTTTTTTGAGGCACAGTATGCAGGATCTCAATCCAATCACCGGAAAAATCGGCGAACTGCAAGGGCGTAGCGACTCCCTGAGGGGGTATCTTTGACTATGCCGGCAAGAAGGAGAGGCTGACCGAGGTTCTGCGCGAACTGGAAGATCCCGATATCTGGAGCGATCCGGAGAAGGCCCAGGCCCTGGGTAAGGAACGTGCTTCCCTGGAGGGGGTGGTTAATACCCTGGAGCAACTGGCGAAAGGCCTCATCGATGCCAGGGATCTCCTTGATATGGCGGTGGAGGAGGGCGACGAGGAGACGGTCGGTGCCGTGGCCGTGGATCTCGAGGAGTATGAAAACCGCATCTCCGATCTGGAGTTCCGCCGCATGTTCTCCCGAGAGATGGACCCCAACAACGCCTTCCTCGATATTCAGGCCGGCTCCGGCGGAACCGAGGCACAGGATTGGGCGGAAATGCTGTTGCGCATGTACCTGCGCTGGGGTGAGGACAAGGGATTCAAGACGGAATTAATGGAGGTTTCACCCGGAGAGGTGGCCGGAATAAAGTCCGCCACCGTCAGGTTTGAAGGGGAGTACGCCTTCGGCTGGTTGCGTACCGAGATCGGCGTTCACCGGCTGGTAAGAAAATCACCATTCGATTCGGGAAACCGGCGTCATACTTCATTTGCGGCGGTGTTTGTCTCTCCGGAGATCGATGATTCCATTGAGGTGGAGATCAATCCCGCCGATCTGCGCATCGACGTCTACCGGGCCAGCGGGGCCGGTGGGCAGCACGTGAATCGAACCGAGTCGGCGGTGCGTATAACCCACAACCCCACCGGGATCGTGGTGCAGTGCCAGAACGACCGCTCCCAGCACAAGAACAAGGATCAGGCCATGAAGCAGCTCAAGGCCAAGCTTTATGAGCTGGAGATCCAGAAGCGCAATGCCGATCAGCAGGCCCTGGAGGAGTCCAAGTCCGATATCGGCTGGGGCAGCCAGATTCGCTCCTATGTGCTGGACCAGTCGCGCATCAAGGATCTGCGTACCGGCGTGGAGACCGGTAACACCCAGGCGGTGCTGGACGGCGGCCTCGATATCTTCATCGAAGCCAGCCTCAAAAGCGGACTCTGAGCAATGTTAGAGATCGCAATTCAACGCGGAGTTCGCAAAGACGCGGAGGCGCGAAGGGGCTTATTTTTTTGATTGATATCAATTTATAGAGTGATATTTGTTGCGCCTGTTTAGATAGGGTAAGAGCAAGCTTTTGGATGACTTTGCGTCTTAGCGATTTTGCGTTCTCTGCGTTACTATCCAGATATTGATTACGAGTAACATTTTACAATGACCGATCAGACCCAAGACGAAAACAAACTCATTGCCCAGCGCCGCGAGAAGCTGGCCCGGTTGCGGGAGAAAGGCGTCGCCTTCCCCAATGATTTTCGCCGCAATGTAATGGCGGGTGAGTTGCATGCCGAATACAGCGAAAAGAGCAGCGAAGAGTTGGAACAGCTGAATGTCCGGGTCTGTGTTGCCGGACGCTTGATGAGCCGGCGCATTATGGGTAAGGCCAGTTTCGCCCATATCCAGGATATGTCGGGCCGAATCCAGCTTTTTATCCAGCGTGACAGTCTGCCGGAGGGTTTCTACAACGAGGAATTCAAGAAGCACTGGGATCTCGGAGACATCGTCGGTGCCGAGGGACAGCTGTTCAAGACCAAGACCGGGGAGTTGTCCGTGCGTTGTGACGAACTGCGGATGCTGACCAAGGCGTTGAGGCCGCTGCCGGTGGTGAAGGAGGCGGACGGTAAGGTGTTCGACGCCTTTTCGGATCAGGAGCAGCGTTATCGCCAGCGATATCTCGATCTCATCGTGAACGAGGTCTCGCGGCAGACCTTTCTGGTGCGCACGCGGATGGTGCAGTTTATCCGCAATTATCTCAATGAGCGGGGATTCCTGGAGGTGGAGACCCCCATGATGCAGGCCATCCCCGGCGGAGCGGCGGCCCGGCCCTTTGCCACCCGACACAACGCCCTCGATATGGAGCTGTTTCTGCGCATCGCGCCGGAACTCTATCTCAAGCGGTTGGTGGTGGGCGGTTTCGAGCGGGTTTATGAGATTAACCGGAACTTCAGGAACGAGGGCCTCTCCACCCGCCATAATCCCGAATTTACCATGTTGGAATTCTACGAGGCGTATGCGGATTACAACGATCTCATGGATTTGACCGAGGATATGTTACGCGCCCTGGCAGAGGAGATTATCGGTTCTACCACCATCAGTTATCAGGGTGAGCAGTATGATTTCGGCAGCCCCTTCGTGCGTATGACGGTGAAGGAGTCCATCCTGCATTTCAATCCCGAAATTTCCGCGTCTCAACTGGATGACCTGGGGCAGGCGCGCGCCCTTGCGGAAAGACTGGAGATTCCGCTTAAAGATTCCTATGGGCTCGGCAAGGTGCAGATCGAGATCTTCGAAAAGACCGTGGAACACAGGCTGATGAATCCCACGTTTATCACCGCCTATCCCACCGAGGTTTCGCCTCTGGCGCGCCGTAATGATAGTGATCCCTTTGTCACCGACCGCTTCGAATTCTTCGTGGGGGGGCGTGAGATTGCGAACGGATTCTCCGAGCTGAATGACGCCGAAGACCAGGCCGACCGCTTTCGCCAGCAGGTGGCGGAGAAAGACGCGGGTGATGACGAGGCGATGCACTTTGACGCCGATTATATCCGCGCTCTGGAGCACGGTATGCCGCCGACGGCGGGTGAGGGCATCGGCATCGATCGTCTGGTAATGTTGTTTACCGATTCGCCGAGCATTCGGGATGTTTTGTTGTTTCCACATATGCGGCCTGAATAGGAACGCCCCATGCCGCTCCGCGGGAAAATAATCGGTTCGGTCCTGTTGTTTTCGCTGCTGGTCGGATGCGCCGGACCGCCGGGCAGGCCGGCGGACGTGATTATCCGGGATGCCCACAGCGGAGGGAGTACTCTGGCCATTGATCCCCGTGCCGAGATTCTCGCCTCCGGAGACTGGGACGGCCGGCTGCGGCTCTGGCGTCTGCAGGGAGGTGTTCCGGCGGCCGGTTGGAGA
Source organism: Sedimenticolaceae bacterium (assembly GCA_050287965.1). Taxonomy (GTDB): domain Bacteria; phylum Pseudomonadota; class Gammaproteobacteria; order Chromatiales; family Chromatiaceae; genus CBFDBF01. The sequence continues at coordinate 10,636 of JBNKCX010000021.1, read as the reverse complement.
GCGCACCAGGGGACGGTGAACGGAATTCATTTCCTTCGGCGCGGGCGGAGGCTGGTCACTGCCGGGTATGACGGCATGATCGGGGAGTGGGATCTGCAGGGTCATATGAAAAAGGCTTGGCAGACACCTTCTCCGGTCAGCCACATGGTCGCCCATGAGGGGGTGGACCGGATAGTGACCGGGCATGCAGATGGAATGGTCCGGCTCTGGCAGCTCTCCAGCGGCGCGTTGCTGCAGGAGTGGCAGGTGTTTCCGGAAGAGGTGGAGGCGGTGGCCGTGGATGGTGAAGGGAAGCACCTTGCGGCCTCGAGCCATAAGGGCGGGCTTGCCTACTGGGCGATCCGGAGCGAGCCCCGTTATTTTTCCCGTTCCCGCAACAGTTCAGCGACCCTCGCGTTTGCACCGGACGGTCTGCACCTCTACGGGGCGGGCTGGTTCGTGCTGTATCGCTGGAACCTGCGGAGCGGAGAGCTGGAAGAGATTCGGACAGAACACGGGGGCAGAATCAACGATATCAGGTTCCTGCCTGACGGTCGTCGCCTGGCCAGTATCAGCCGACAGACGGACAGTTCCGTTCTGATCCTCGACCCGCAAAGCGGAAAAACCCTACAGCGTCTGCAGAAACATGATCTCTGCGGTGCCGCCGTGGCGGTTTCACCGGATGGTCGATTCCTGGCCACCACCAGTGACGACGCCAGCGTACGGATCTGGGACCTCTCGACAGTTAAATCCCCTGCAAACAGTATTGAATAACGCCGTTTAATAACGGTTTTTACGCCCACCCGACCGCTTCAATTTGATATCATTACGCCCCTTTAAAGGCGGGTCCGCCCCGGGGCGGCTCTGTTTCTCGGAATTCGGCATCAAGCCAACCCTATTTTTTCAGGAGCAGGCAGATAGATGAGCATCAAGACCAGCGAACAATATCTTCAGGAATGGAAGGGCCGCCAGAACCTGGCGGAAAAGATGATCCCGCTCGTGGGCCAGATGTACCGGGAAAACGGTGTGGTCATCAGGATCTTCGGGCGCCGGCTTATGGGGCATTCCACCATCGATATTCTCAAAGCGCACCGCTTCGCCCGGCAGATGGTGGGTGAGGAGCTGGATATCAACAAGAGTTACGAGATGCTGGAGACCATGTCCGCGATGGATCTGGCGCCTGCCCGCATCGATCTGGGTAAGTTGTGTCACAACTACATTCGCTCCGGCGGTGACGAAAGTGTTTCCGATTACCTCAGCAGGGAGCTTGCCAGTGTCAACACCGGCAGGACCAGCACCCTGGATGAGCCGCAGGATGTCGTATTGTACGGTTTCGGACGTATCGGCCGTCTGCTGGCGCGGATGCTTATCGCCCGCACGGGTGCTGGTAACAAGATGCGATTGCGCGCGGTCGTCGTGCGTGGAGGTAAGTCGGGGGATATCAAGAAGCGGGCCAGTCTGCTGCGTCGGGATTCCGTGCACGGTCCCTTTAACGGATCCATCCGGATCGATGAAGAGAACAACGCCATCATCGCGAACGGCAATTACATCCAGTTTATCTACGCCGATTCACCGGCGGATGTGGACTATACCAAATATGGAATTGACAACGCCCTGGTGGTGGACAATACCGGAAAGTGGCGTGATGAAGAGGGTCTGGGTCAGCACATCAAGTGCCCGGGTGCCTCCAAAGTGATACTTACCGCTCCTGGAAAGGGTGAAATAAAGAATATCGTTTACGGGGTGAATCAGGGTGATATCAATTCAACGGATACCATCCTCAGCGCTGCCTCCTGTACCACCAACGCCATTACCCCCGTTCTCAAGGCGATCAATGATGAGTTCGGTATCAGGAACGGACATGTAGAGACGGTTCACTCCTATACCAACGACCAGAATCTGATCGACAATTACCACAAGGGCGATCGCCGCGGCCGCAGCGCCCCGCTGAATCTGGTGATTACCACCACCGGTGCAGCCAAGGCGGTGGCCAAGGCGCTGCCGGAACTTGCGGGCAAACTCACCGGCAATGCCATCCGGGTACCGACCCCGAATGTTTCCATGGCGATCATGAATCTCAACCTGGAACGGGAGACCAGCAAGGAGGAGGTCAACGATTACCTGCGGGATATTGCTCTTCATTCACCGATGCAGGAACAGATCGATTTCACCGCTTCCACGGAGCTGGTATCTACCGACCTGGTGGGTTCATCTCATGCCGGTGTGGTGGATTCCCAGGCCACTATCGTGGATGGTGATCGACTGGTACTTTACGTCTGGTATGACAACGAGTATGGATATAGCGCCCAGGTGATACGCCTGATGCAGGACGTGGTGGGACTGAAACCGCCGAAACTGCCTGCGCACTGAACTATCCGGATATTGTCTGCCCGTGATGGCTGTGGGGAAGGGTCCATCAGAGGTGCATCTTTACATCCGGACTCCAGTTGAAGGCGTCCACATTCGCGGTGGTTACCTGGTGCTTGTCGAAGGCAAGCCCTTTGCCGGGGGGTAGCGGGATAAGCTGTTCCACCCGCGCGCCCCAGGAGTTGATCTCCCGCCCGGAGCGGAGGCCGTCGAGGATTTCGTTGATCTGTTCCTCGCTGCCGGAAAGATAACAGCTGACGCTGCCGTCGGGCAGGTTGGTGGCGGCACCTGTAAGTCCTCTTTTTTGCGCCGCGCGAATGAAGGTCTGGCGAAACATTACGCCCTGGACCCTGCCCAGAACCCGAAAATAGCAGTCGGTACTCATAGGCGGTTTATTCTCAATAAAAAAGGCCGGGATGCAACGGTTACGTTGCATCCCGGCCTGATCTCATACTTTTCCGGTCAAGAGCCCCGGGTGGGGATCCCGCCGGGGAAGGGGTGATGATCAGCCCGCCAGTTTTTCCTGGATGGCGGCGACCACGGCATCACTGGAAGTGGCATTCACGTCCAGCAGCAGACCTTCGTTCTTGTAAAAATCCACCAGCGGGGCGGTTTTTTCATTGTAGACATCGAGACGGTTGGAGATGGCTTCTTCAGTCTCGTCATCCCGCTGCACAACCTCGGCACCGCATTTGTCGCATTTACCCTCGACCTTCGGCGGCATGGATTTTACATTGTAGATGGCACCGCAACCTACACAGGTGCGGCGGGTGGTAAGCCGGTCGAGGATAACGTCCCGCGGCACATCCAGATTCACCGCCGCTTCCAGGGTGATGCCCAGGTCGGCCAGCAGGTCTTTCAGCTGTTCCGCCTGCGGAATGGTGCGGGGAAAGCCGTCCAGCAGAAAACCGGCCTGGCAGTCGTCCTCTTTCAGGCGCTCTTTCATAATGCCCATGATCAGTTCATCCGGGACCAGGTCGCCGGCGTCCATGAAGGCCTTGGCCTGCTTGCCCAGATCGGTGCCGTCTTTTACCGCGGCGCGCAGGATGTCGCCCGTGGAGATCTGTACGGAGCCGTCCAGCTTGGTCAACATCTTGGCCACAGTACCTTTGCCCGCGCCCGGGGCGCCCAGAAGAATAAGTCTCATCGGTTTTCCTCTAACGTTGCAGTGTCTATTAATACGGTTGGATGCAGAATCAGGCCGCATGTACGGCCCTTTTACCCAGCCGCGCATTGTGCCTTTTGAAAGGAATAAAATCAATAAGTTATAGGATTTTCCGGGTATAGGACGAAGGCGTCGGGAGAAATATTCACCTGGTAGGCGCCGGGATCCCCGGGTTAGGCCGGCTTGATAGAGCGCTTGTAATGTCTATGATCGTCCCAAGGTATTGATCCATAACACCGGTATGGGAGACTCGTCATGAAGGCGTCCGATATCTTTGTCCGTTGCCTTGAAGAGGAGGGGGTCGAGCATGTATTCGGGATCCCCGGAGAAGAGAACCTGGACCTTCTCGAATCCCTGCGCAAATCTCCGATTCGGCTGGTTCTGACACGGCATGAGCAGGGCGCCGCCTTCATGGCCGCCACCTACGGTCGGCTGACGGGTAAGGCGGGGGTTGCGCTCTCCACCCTTGGTCCGGGGGCCACCAACCTGGTTACCGGCGTCGCCTACGCGCAGCTCGGCGGCATGCCGCTGGTGGTGATTACCGGTCAGAAACCCATAAAGACCAGCAAGCAGGGGCGTTTCCAGATCGTTGATGTGGTGCAGACCATGCGTCCTTTGACCAAGATGGCGGAGCGGATCCATTCGGCGGAGAAGATACCTTCCCTTGTCAGACAGGCCTTCAAGCTGGCGGAGAAGGAGCGGCCCGGTGCCGTACATCTGGAGCTGCCGGAGGATATCGCCCGTGAGGAGACGGAGATCAGGCCGCTACGGAAGATAGCTTTCCGTCGCCCGGCACCGGATAGGAGATCGGTGGAGCAGGCCGCGGAGATGATCACGGCGGCCACACGTCCGCTATTAATGATAGCGGGGGGAGGCAACCGCAAGAGGATCTCCAACAATCTGGAGGCCTTTATCGAAAAGACCGGCATTCCGTTTTTCGTCACCCAGATGGGCAAGGGCGTGCTAGACGAGCGCCACGATAAATACCTGGGTACCGCCGCCGTTACCGAAGGGGACTATCTGCACTGTGCTATTGATCGAGCAGATCTGATCATCTCCGTCGGCCACGACGTAACGGAAAAACCACCGGCCATTATGGGTCATAGCAACACTGCGAAGGTGATCCATTTTAACTTTGATCCGGCAGAGGTGGACGATGTCTATTTCCCGACCTTGGAGGTAATCGGCGATATATCCGACGGCATAGAAATGTTATCCGATGCGATTGTTCCCCAGGCGCATTGGGAGTTCGGTTTTTTTCATCGCATGCGGGAAGAGACGCATAAGATGGTGGCGGAAAAAAGCGATAGCGACGCCTTTCCCATCATTCCGCAGCGGTTGGTTCATGATCTGCGGCGCGGGATGCCCGATGACGGCATCATCGCCCTCGACAACGGTATCTATAAGATCTGGATCGCCCGCAATTACCCTGCCTACCAGCCCAACACCGTGTTGCTGGACAACACCCTCGCCACCATGGGTGCCGGACTTCCGGCAGCCATTGCCGCGAAGATCGCCCGACCCGATCGTAAGGTCGTGGCTGTTTGCGGTGACGGCGGTTTCATGATGAATTCCCAGGAACTCGAGACCGCGGTAAGGCTGAATTTGGATCTGGTGGTGGTTATCCTCAACGATAACGGATACGGCATGGTCAGGTGGAAACAGGAGGACGCCGGATTCGCCAGTTACGGGTTGGATTTCAACAACCCGGATTTTGTTCAGTATGCTCAGAGCTATGGAGCATTCGGGCACCGTGTTACCGGTGCCGATGAGTTTATGCCGATGTTGGAGATGTGTCTTAATGCCAAAGGTGTACACTTGCTGGAGGTGCCGGTGGATTATTCCGAAAACAAACGGGTGCTGACGGAGGAACTCCGGCAAAAGGTATGCCTGATATAAATTCAGGCCAACCGTGAAAGGGGAGCTTAGTCCATAGTCGGTTGCCCGTCTTGCGGGCTATGGATGAAAATGCCCGGAACCGCAATTTTCCTGGAAACCACTGGTTGAACAGGGTATTGAGATGGAGAAGAATGCTTTCATGTCCGGTGACGATACGCCCCGCATACAGTTGCTTTTCGTGCATCCGTTTCCTCACCGTTCCAGGGTGAATCGGGCGTTGCTTGATGGTGTGCGCGATATCCCCGGTGTGGTAGTGAACGATCTTTATGAGCGCTATCCCGATTTTCATATCGATATCAAATACGAGCAGGAGTGTTTGCGGGCCACCGATCTTTTGGTGGTGCAGCATCCTTTCTATTGGTATGCGGCCCCGGCCCTGTTCAAACAGTGGCAGGATATAGTGCTGGAGTATGGATTCGCCTTCGGGACGGACGGGGATGCACTGCGCTGCAAGGATTGGTTGTCGGTGGTAACGGTTGGTCAGAGTAAAGAGGCTTATCTGCCCGATGGGCATAACCGGTACAGCGTCAGCGAGCTGATGCGACCTTACGAGTGTTCGGCCAATCACTGTGGGATGCATTATCTGGAGCCCATAATCATTCATAGTTCCCACCGGCTGAGTGACCGGGAACTTGAAGACTGGGTAGGGACCTACCGCCGTCGTTTAGCGGAATACCGGTCGGGAGAGGGACAACTGAAGAAATGAACGCCCCATGCTTTTAAACGCGATCATTTATCTGGCTGCGGCAGTCATCATGGTGCCCCTTGCCAAGCGCCTGGGTCTGGGCTCGGTGTTGGGATATCTTGCTGCCGGGGCGGTGATCGGGCCCTGGGGTCTGCGGCTGGTGCAGAATGTGGAGGATATCCGCCATTTTGCCGAGTTCGGGGTGGTGTTGTTGCTGTTCGTCATAGGTCTGGAGCTTAATCCGAAACGGTTGTGGGCCATGCGCCGGCCTATCCTGGGGATCGGCGGCAGCCAGGTGTTGCTGACGACAGCGCTGCTTACGGTGACCGTGTCCATGTTCGGATTCTCTTTAAGCGTGGCGCTGGTAGTGGCAATGGGGCTGTCACTTTCTTCCACCGCCATCGCCCTGCAAAGCCTGAAAGAGCGCAATCTCTTTTCAGCCCAGGCCGGCAGCTCGGCGTTTTCCGTGCTGCTGTTCCAGGATATGGCGGTTATTCCCATGCTCGCTCTGTTGCCGTTGCTGGGCGTGGTATCCGCGCCGGGTGAGGGCGGTAGCCCCTGGTTCGGGATACTGAACGCGGTGGCCGTGATAGCCGTGATTATCGTGGGAGGACATTATCTGACGCGTCCGGTGTTCCGTTTTATCGCCAAGACACGGATGCGCGAGATCTTCACCGCTTTTTCCCTGCTGCTGGTTTTCGGGATTGCGTTGCTGATGGCCGCGGTAGACATGTCTATGGCTCTGGGCGCCTTTCTTGCCGGCGTGCTGCTGGCGGAATCGGAATATCGTCACGAACTGGAGGTCGAGATAGAGCCTTTTAAGGGTCTGCTGATGGGACTGTTCTTTATCTCCGTGGGTATGTCCATCGACTTCGGGCTGCTACTGGCGGAGCCGGTTCTGCTGCTGGGGCTGGTGCTGTTGCTGGTGGTATTCAAGGGCGCGGTTCTTTGGGGCCTTTCCCGTTTCTGTACCATTCCGACCAGTCAGAAGAGTCTGTTCGTATTCCTGCTGGCTCAGGGAGGTGAATTCGCATTTGTCCTTTTCGGTGAAGCCGCCGGCAGCGGTATTCTGGATGCCGTAACCGCTGACCGGCTGGTGGTTGTGGTGGCCCTTTCCATGATCATGACGCCCCTGTTTCTGCTCTACTATGAACGTGTCATTGCGCGCCGGCATGTGACATTGCATCAGCCGCGGCAGCCCGATGTGGTAGAGGATAAGGGACATCCCGTCATCATTGCCGGGTTCGGGCGTTTCGGGCGCACCGTGGGACGTTTGCTGCACGCCAATGGGGTTCCCACCACGATTCTTGATCACGATCCGGATCAGATCGAGGCGGTGCGTTCCTTCGGCTACAAGGTCTACTATGGGGATGCCAGTCGACACGACATATTGGCTGCCGCGGGCGCCGAGGAGGCACGTCTTCTCATCGTCGCCATCGATGATCCGGAGATGGCGTTGCAAGTGATCGATCAGGCGAAAAAATATTTTCCTCATCTTACGATACTCGCGCGTGCGGAGAACAACGGTCATGCCTATGAACTTCTGCGACGTGACGTCACACTGTTTCGCAGAGAGTATTACGCTTCCGCCCTGCAACTCGGGGAAGATGCACTAAAGCAGCTTGGATTCAGCGCCTATCGCGCAAAGCAGGCGGCGCACATTTTTAATGACCACGACCAGGCGCTTCTGCGGGAGCTATATCGGACCGAGGCGCCGGAAATCAGGCGATCCCTCTCCCTGCAGACGCGGGAGCAGCTGGAACGGGTGTTGACGGCGGACGAGGAGGAGATTGCCCGCAGCAACCGAGAGGGCTGGGAATAGCTTCGACAGGGGGTGCCGGTCACTGTGCTCCGAAGATAAAATCCTTCACCAGTACCTTCCGCAGGCGGCTGATCATGTTCGATAGGCAATCTTCACAGTAGGGTTCCGATTTTACCTTGCCCCAGATCGGATCCGGCCAGGCCGCGTCATCCCGGTAACGAACCACATGGTGAATGTGCAGTTGCGATACCACGTTCCCGAGGGCGGCGATATTGATCTTGTCGGCCTTGAATTCCCGCTCCAGTGCCGCCGAGAGATGGGAGGACTCCCACATCAGCTGTTGCTGATCCTCCTCCGTCAACTGATGGATCTCCGTGATCCCCTCACGGTCGGGCACCAGAATGAACCAGGGGTAATTGACATCCAGCATCAACAAAAGACGGCAGAGAGGGAAGCGTCCGATAGCCAGGCAGTCTTTTTTAAGTTGTGGATGGAGTTCCGCCATTAATATACAGGTTCTTCAGACGTTACGAGATTCCGGCTCCGGCAATAAGTTTCCGCTTTTCAATACGTTTCATCCGTTTGATTTCGTGCTCCCGTCTGGCGGCATCGGACCGGGTGGCGAGGGTTTCAGTATAGACCAGTTTCACCGGCCGCCGCCCGCGCGTGTACTTTGCGCCCAGTTGGTCATTATGGTTATGTTCCTCCAGGCGCCGTTCCACATCCTTGGCGATACCGGTATAGAGGCTGCCGTCGGAGCAGCGGACGATGTAGACGCTCCAGGATTTCATAGATGTGGGAAGGGTGCTGACATTAAGGGTATAGTACGGCACACGGACTATGTTGTAACACGCTTTCTTGACCGAAGAATATCCGGACCTTGTTGTGAATCCTTCAACCAATTTCGATGTGCTTGTGGTCGGTCAGGGACTGGCCGGTACGCTGCTCGCCTGGAAGCTGATGCAGCACGGACAGCGGGTGCTGGTGGTGGACAACAATCATCGCACGGCGGCGTCACGGACCGCGGCCGGTCTTATCAATCCGGTGACGGGTATGCGCCTGGTAAAGACCGAGCGGGTGGAGGAATGTCTGCCTGTAGCGCGAGAAACCTACCGTACACTGGAACAGCTTTTAAACCGCAAACTCCTGTTCGAAATCCCCATGTTGCGTCTGATTCGCAATCCTGCGGAGAAATCAGCATGGGAGAAGCGATTCGGGGATCCCGCCTACAGACCCTTCCTGGGGGAACGGCTTGCGGAAAATACCTGTCCGCATGGACTGATCGCACCGGAAGGGGGATTTATTCAGCTGCAGACCGGGTATATGGATACCTGCGCCCTGATGGACGGCTTCCATGATCATCTGCAGGAAGCGGGCGCCTACAGCGCGGATGAGTTTGTCCATCGGGATCTGGAGATCACGGAGCAGGGTGTGAACTGGCGGGGCCGGTATGCGGAGCGGGCCATCTTCTGCGAGGGCTACCGGGGAATGCACAATCCATGGTTCGGCTGGTTGCCGTTCCAACCGGCAAAGGGGGAGATACTTTCTCTGGAGATAGCGGAACACCTGCCCCGTTATATCATCAATGCCGGCCGTTGGCTGATGCCGCGGGGCGATGGAAGCTACCGCCTGGGCGCCACCTATGATCGGCAGCAGCTGGATGAGGAGTCTACCCCCGAGGGACGCCGGACCCTGCTGGCGGCGCTGGGGGAGCTGTTTCTGAATCCGCCCCAGGCAAGACTTGCGGACCACCGGGCGGGGGTTCGTCCCAATACCCTGGATAAAAGGCCCTTCATCGGCATGCATCCGGAGCGATCCGGGATCGGGATCTTCAACGGTTTCGGTTCCAAAGGATCCCTGCTTATGCCGTGGTATGCGGACCGTTTTGCCGCTTATCTGCTGGAACAGCGGCCGCTTCCCGAAGAGTGCGATATCCTGCGTTACTGGAAAGATGGAAAACAGTAATTGCGAATCCCTGGTCCAGCGGGCTCACCGGCTGCTTGCGGAGAGGCTGCAGGAAGGCGACACGGTGGTGGATGCCACCATCGGCAACGGTCATGACACGCTGTTCCTCGCCCGGCAGGTGGGTTCGGAGGGGAAGGTGTACGGTTTCGACATTCAGGGTCCGGCGCTGGAAGCCACCTCCGCGAGGTTGCGGGCGGCGGGGTTTGCGGCGCGGGTTCGGCTTCTGCTCGCCGGGCACGAGAAGATGGGTGAATATCTTCCGGAGGAGGAGCGGGGAAGGATACAGGCGGTGCTGTTCAACCTCGGTTATCTGCCGGCAGGCCATAAGGAGATCATTACCGGCCCCGGCACCACCCTTGCGGCCCTGGCGAATGCGGCGGAGTGGCTGGCCCCCGCTGGCGTGATTTCGGTTATCGCCTATACCGGGCATCCCGGAGGGCGGGAGGAGACGGAACAGGTCAAGCGCTGGGCGGCCGGGCTTCCCGCTCCGTGGGGGGTGAAGACGGAGGTTCCCCCGAGTAGGGGTGGTAATGCTCCGGAGTGGATTCTAATCGAGCGGGATAAAGATACCGACCCGTCTGTAGGAGCGGTTTTGTAGCTGTGACAGGTTCGGTAACCGGTTTCGCGATTTGCTTGCTGCGAATTTGCTAGTCCAGTAAATAATTTCGCAGCATATAGGCTTCTGTGCTTTTCACCTGCTTTATCTAAAAAGCTGCGAGCCTATTTCTTTTGCTTGCCCAAAAGAAATAGGCGAAAGAAAAGGGCACTCCACGACTTGCCCCTGCGGGGTACCCTGCGTTCCTCACCGTCCCGG
>JBNKCX010000020.1:0-7245 GCA_050287965.1 Sedimenticolaceae bacterium | reverse complement strand
CCGGAGGGGCGCCGCATGGACGCGGCGCCTCCAGCGCGGGCGAGGGACCGCCCGTGGCTGGAGCCCCCGGGACGGTGAGGAACGCAGGGTACCCCGAAGGGGCAAGTCGTGGAGTGCCCTTTTCTTTCGCCTATTTCTTTTATTCGGCGCATCCCTGCGCCTCACCCCTTCGGGGCTTGCGTGAAAATCCGCTCCCGGCGGATTTTTGGGCAAGCAAAAGAAATAGGCTCGCAGCCTTTGAGATAAAGCAAATAAAAGCGCAGAAGCCTAGAGGCTGCGAAACTAGTTACCGGACTAGAAAAACCACTATAGACACGTCACGAAACTGGATATCAATTTTGAATCACGGGTTTCCGGTTAGGACAAAACCCCACTCCCGACAGATTGCGAATACTAAATGAAATGCCTCACCAGCGCGTGATATAACCCCCCCTCCAATAAATGCGACACGGCAACCGACTGATTTCTATAGCCAAATTATCTGGCGCGGAATCTGCTTGCCAGTTGTTCTGATTTATACATATAAAAATTACAGGGGCAGTCATGAAACAAAAAAAGCTGGTGTTGGCCATCGGTTGCATTATCGGAATCAACGGGGCGTATGCAGAGGAACCTGACGAACTGCTCCAGATACTGGTGGAATCCACCCCTATCGCGGAACCTGAAGGCAGAACCAACGTCCCGGCCTATACCGTGCAGAAGGCCCCGGCGGCCGACAGCGGTGAAATGCTGCGCAGCATCACCGGCGTCTCCGGTGTACGCATGGGCGGACACGGCATCGACCCGGTTATTCGCGGCCAGAGTCAGACCCGCCTGAACGTGCTGTTGGACGGGGCCTATCTTCACGGCGGCTGCCCCAACCGCATGGACCCTCCCGTCGCCTACGGCCCCCTGCACAGCTATGACAGCGTGACGGTAATCAAAGGGTCACAGACGGTACGCTACGGCGGGGGCGGAAGCGGCGGCACCATCCTGCTGGAGCGGGGCCGGCCGAACTTTCAGGACGGCGAACACTTCATCGGAAGCGCGGGCTACAGCTACGACAGCAACCCGGACGCCCATCAGGCCTATCTCGATCTCAGCGTCGGCAACCGTAACATATTCCTGCGCGGCAACGCCCATTACGGCGAGGGTGACGACTACGAGGACGGCGACGGCGATGAGGTCCGTGCCGCCTACGAGGAGAAGGGTGCCGGTCTGACCTTCGGTATAACCCCGGACGAGAATACCCTGATCCAGTTATCCGCAGAGGCCACCCGCGAGGACGATGTGCTCTATGCCGGCGCAATGATGGACGCCCCCGAGTCTGACGCCGACATGTACCGCTTCAAATTGGAGCATGCCACTGATACCGGGGGCGCCCTCAATGCCGAGCTCTACTACACCGCGGTTGATCATGTAATGGACAACTACAGTCTGCGGCCGACGGTACCCGCCACCCTGCTGCGCACCCCCACCGAGTCGGACACCTGGGGCGGACGGGTAAGCGGTGATATCTCCCTTAGCACCGCCACCACCTGGACCATCGGTGCCGATTACCAGGACAACCAGCGGGAGGCGATTCTACACAACGACACCGCCGGCACCGTCATGTCTCATATGTGGGCGGATGCGCAGCTACAGCAGTTCGGACTGTTCACCGAGCTCGGCAGCGACCTGACCGATTCCACCCACCTGGACCTGGGTCTGCGTTACGACCGGGTGGAGACGGAACTGGGCGACCCGGACGCCGCCGGTATGCGCTCACCTAATCAGATGTTTGCCATGTACTACGGCACCACCGGCCACGACTCCAACGAGGACAACGTGGGCGGCTTCATCCGGCTCAAGCAGGAACTGGGAGAGGGCCCGGGATACGTCTACGTCAGCGCCAGCCGCACCGTCCGCACCGCCGACTCCACCGAACGCTATATGGCCAAGTGGGTGGGAACAGCCGCCATGCGCTGGATCGGCAACCCCGATCTGGACCCGGAAAAACACCATCAGGCAGAGATCGGATTTGTCTTTCAGGATGCCGGCACCAACTTTTCCACTTCCGCCTATTACAACGATGTGGACGATTTCATCCTGTACGACCGCGCCCATGGGCAGGACGGGATTCTCCTGGCCGACAACGCCGTCATCTACCGCAACATTGACGCGGAGTTTTACGGGATCGAACTGGAGTTGAGCCAGCGCTGGGGCAACTGGAACACCGGCTTCGGACTCGCCTACGTGCATGCCCAAAACGATACCGACGGACGGCCGATAGCCCAAACGCCTCCTCTGGAAGGACACTTCAGCCTGGACTATGAGAACGGACCCTGGAGTGTCGGCGGCATTGTCCGGGCCGCCGCCAAACAGACCCGGGTTGACGACGACATGACCACCGGCAGCGGCCTCGACGCCGATGAAACCGCGGGCTGGATCACCCTGGATCTGAACCTGGGGTACAGTCTCGGAAAACACGGTGAGCTGGAGCTGGGGGTGAAGAACGTGTTTAACGAAGAGTACGCCCAACATCTAAACAAGCCGAACAGCTTTGATCCGCTTGCGACTCAGATCAACGAACCGGGCCGCTCCTTCTGGGCCGGTGTTAATCTGAAATTCTAGGCGTTTGTCCCCCGCCATACCGGCCATCACTTTTGTGGTGGCCGGTTTTTTTATCCGTCGAATATCCTTGATATTCCGGAAATCCGGAACACGACGTGCCTAGCTGTCGCAAAGCGCGGATCATACCGTGCAGCGTCAACGGATCCTGGCTATATTGCAGAGCTCCCGTCTAAAATAGGGTTGCCGGAACCGGCCCGCTGGTAAAATAACAACGGAAAGGAGCTATAGCGATGGCGCGTGAACTCAATGCGATCGTGGGCGAGATCACTCAGGTCACCTCGGAGGCGCTTATTCTGCGCGTCATCCCCGAGGGCTGGGAGCTTGATGAGTACCACCCGGGACAGTTCGTGGTCCTGGGACTGCCGCTGTCCGCGCCCCGGATAGAGCTTTCCGATCCGGAGGAGGAGAACCCGGGGGATCCGGATCAGATCGTTATTCGCGCCTACTCCATCGCTTCCTCCTCCAGGCAGAAAGAGTACCTGGAGTTCTATATCTCCCTGGTACGCTCGGGGACCCTGACGCCGCGCATCTTCGCCCTGCAGCGCGGTGACCGGATACACCTCGGCACCCGTTTCAGCGGCATGTTCACCCTGCAGGACATACCGCCGGAATCCAATCTGATCATGATCGCCACCGGCACCGGTCTCGCCCCCTACATGAGCATGATCCGCACCACCGTCGATCCGAAGGCGGCGCGAAAGATCGCCGTCATTCACGGTGCCAGCCACTCCTGGGATCTGGGCTACCGCTCCGAGCTCGCCACCCTGGACCGGATGCTGGACAACTTCTTCTACATTCCCATCATCACCCGACCGGAAGAAGAGACCATCCCCTGGGGCGGCAATACAGGATATATCCAGGACCTCTGGAGACGCGGCGCCATCGCCCAGGCATGGGGCCTGACCCCCACAGCCGAAAACAGCCACGTCTTTCTCTGCGGAAACCCCCGCATGGTGATGGAAACCACCAGCCTGCTGGAGGGGGAGGGATTCAAGGAACACTCCAAGAAGAGTCCCGGCCAGATACACCTGGAAAAATACTGGTAGCTGAAAATGACATCTGGCCGCAAATGGGCGATCTTTAACCAATCTCGCCCGCTCTTATCATTTCCACGCGCGATGAAACGGCAGCGCCCTTTCATGTCTCGTCGCCGGAGATGGCGACCAAACCAGCTTTAATCATTTATAAAAGGTTGACTGTGTTTTGCTATCAATCCCCTTGTCGCTTCTCGGTGTGAGCAGCATCCGTGCCACACAATTATTTCTATCTCCACTTCCCTCACAGTCTTTTTCCAACTGCTTGGCATATACACGGTATTCAGCACAATCAAAAATACCGGCGCCTTCCAGCCGATCCTCAAACGCTGTATGGGTCACTGATGGATCGTCAAGGCATTTATTTGCAGCGGAAATCCTGTACTTATAGAGCAAGCCCTGTTTTGCCAAATCGCTATATGGATTCCCTTCTTCAATGTCGTCCACTAAGCTATACCGATCCCCCTTTTGAAGAATTGTGTAGTTCTGTCCAAAAACCAGCGTTCCTTCCGCCAATCTACTTGGTACGCAGCCTCTGTCATTGACCCCGAAATCGAAACACAATTCCCCATGTTCAACGCGCCATTCGCCAACATTAGAGGCGTGTTTCAAATATTGTCGCATTGCCACTTTCTGATTAGGGTGAAAATAGAAATAACTTGTATTAAATCCCTCACCAAGCACCATGGAATGTCCCGCAAGATATTGCTTCGCACTTTCAATAGTTATTGCTTTCGGTTCGGGGTTATTTCCGGAAGCGCTTGCGGAAATAAAAAATAGGAGGACCATCATGGACACTATTAGCTTTTTTCTTTTCACTGAACGCCCCTTGTATGAGCCAAATGAAACAAGTATTTGCAGTCGATTATTGTATACCGGTTTTTTTAGGTCAATTATTCCACTTTTGATAAGGCTGACGACTCTCGGTTCACTGATACATCACCTGCTATTACCAAAACAGAGATGGCATTCTGAATCGCCTGAAGGCAAAGCTCTCGCCCCATCGTCGTAACCCGCCAAACCCCATCGGCACTTCTATCACTACCACGCCCATTGCTCTGGACACCGAGTCTGTCTCTTCGGAGAGAACTCCCCGCCGCACTGAGAAATAATAGGAGCACTACCAAGAGAAGACTTGTTCCTCCCGCTTCAGAAGTGAGATAGGACACCCATGAAACACTCGAACTTCTGAATCAGCTTTTTGATACCTTTCGGCGTCTTAACCCTTGCTACTGACTTCTTTCTTTCCGAATTCGATCCCATCATCAAGCTTTCTTTGGGTCCGGGAACTAGACATAACACTGCAGCTTAACAGCAAGGAAAAAAATTCCCGCCCCAAACCCGGCCCCCTGCCCCAAGAGCGCCAACTTAAAGGGAAATTAATAGTAATCATAAAAATACCTAAGGCTTTCGGCCCGACGAAAACCCCGCCAAATCTAGCGAAAAGGTTGTGTAAGAACCTGCTAATTCAGTAATATGGGCAGTTCAGATTTAGTTATTATTACGGATCCGATCCGTAATCGGCATTCTTCCCCGGGTCGCCCTTAGGCGTGATCTTGGGGGGCGAAAAACAACGTATTCTTCCGGTTTTTCGCAATTCAATTCTTAAGCATATTTGTGCTCTAGAAGGAGGTCACGACGTGAGCAATGAATCCCTGGAAGCAACTGTCGATCCGAAGCTGGTCGACAAATGGATAGAAGGAATCGGCGGCGATGTCTCCGCCGCGGTACCTCTCCTGCAGGCCATTCAGGGCGAATACGGTTATCTACCGCGGGACGCCATGGATCTGGTGGTCGCCAAAACCGATATCACCGCCAGCCAGCTCTACGGGGTAGCCACCTTCTATGCCCAGTTCCGGATGAAACCGGTGGGCCGGCACCTGCTCAAGGTGTGCCACGGCACCGCCTGTCATGTGCGTGGTGCGGATCGCCTGAATACGGCGTTACGGCACTCCTTGGGCATCACCGACAATGACAAGGACACCGCCCCCAACGGCAGTTACACCATTGAAGACGTGGCCTGCGTCGGTTGCTGCAGCCTGGCACCGGCCCTGGTCATCGATGACACCATCGTGGGCAATCTGACCGGCGCCAACGCCCAGCGGGAGCTGAAGAAGCACGCCAAGAGCTGCGGCGAGATCCTCCCCGGCCATGCGGAAGAAGAGAACGAGGCGAAGGCCAAAAAGGCCGCCAAGAAAGACAAGAGCGGGGAGGCCCGGGCATGAGCGATCAGAATCTTGAAATCATCGTCGGCGAAGGCACCTGCGGCCGCGCCTCCGGCTCCACCGAGGTTCTGGAGCTGTTCAAGAAGAACGCACCGGACGCCACCATCCGCACCGTCGGTTGCGTGGGCATGTGCCACGCCGAGGTGATGGTGGAGATTCGTCAGGGCGAGAAATCCTACATGTACGGCAACGTGGATAAAAAGGGCGTCAGCAAGATCCTGAAGTTCCACCGGGGCGAGGATGAACTGCCGGAAGATCTGGTCCTCACCTCCAGTGACGATCCGGAGAAGGAGGCGGGCCAATACCTCAGCCGCCAGACCCGTCTGGCCCTGCGTAACGTGGGCCTGATAGACGCCACCGACATGAGCCAGTACGAGGCGCGCGGCGGCTATAAGGCGATCCGGAAGATCCTTGGCGAGGGCATGACCCCGGAGCAGGTGATCGAAGAGGTGAAGATCGCCGGTATCCGCGGACGCGGCGGCGCCGGTTTCCCCACCGCCGTCAAATGGACCTTCGCCCGCCAGGCCGAGGGGGACAAGAAATACCTGATCTGCAACGGCGACGAGGGTGACCCCGGCGCATTTATGGACCGCTCCCTGCTGGAGGGCGACCCCCATAACGTGCTGGAAGGGATGCTGATCGCCGCCTATGCCATCGGCGCCAGCGGCGGCTACGCCTATATCCGCGCCGAATACCCGCTGGCGGTGAAGAACTTCGGCAAGGCCATTGAAGACGCCAGGGCCGCCGGTTATCTGGGAGATAACATCCTCGGCAGCGACTTCAGCTTTGACCTGAAGATCAAACAGGGTGCGGGCGCCTTCGTCTGCGGCGAGGAGACCGCGCTGATCGCCTCCATCGAGGGCGAGCGGGGCATGCCGCGCATCCGCCCCCCGTTCCCGGCGGTCAAGGGCCTGTTCGGCAAACCCACCATCATCAATAACGTGGAGACCCTCTCCAATCTGCCGTGGATCATCGACAACGGCGGCGCGGCCTATGCCGCTATCGGCACCGAGGACTCCAAGGGCACCAAGGTGTTCGCCCTGGCCGGCGCCATAAAGCGCGGCGGTCTGGTGGAGATCCCTATGGGCATGACCCTGCGGGAGATGATCTATGACATCGGCGGCGGTTCCAAGACCGGCAAACCCCTGAAGGCGGTGCAGCTGGGCGGACCCTCCGGCGGTTGTATCCCGGAATCCATGTTCGATACCCCCATCGAGTACGCGGCCATCAACGCCACCGGCGCCATCATGGGTTCCGGCGGCATCATCGTCATGGACGAGAAGTCCTGCATGGTGGACCTGGCCAAATTCTTCCTGGACTTCACCCAGATCGAGTCCTGCGGCAAATGTACCTTCTGCCGCATCGGCACCATCCGTATGAAGGAGATCCTCACC
>JBNKCX010000019.1:0-14990 GCA_050287965.1 Sedimenticolaceae bacterium | reverse complement strand
AAAAACGTTCTTGGCAAGATCAATGCCTATGGTTTTAACGTTCATTTTGGACCCTCCTGTTTCGGTGGTGGGATGTTACCCTTTTATCGTGGCCTAACTGATGGCTATATTGAAGGGGAATGGGTCCATTCCATTTGTTATGCGAACAGCGCACAGACCCCTGTGGAATAGGAGGGTGAGATGTCAAAAAATTCCCTGACCATCCGGGATAACCGTACCGGTGAGGAAGTGGAGTTGCCGATCATCGAGGGTACCGTTGGTCCCGGCGTGGTGGATATCTCCAAATTCTACAAACAGTTCGGGCTTTTCACTCTTGACCCCGGTTTCCGATCCACCGCTTCCTGCAACAGCCAGATCACGTTCATCGACGGTGAGAAGGGCATCCTGGAGTATCGCGGATATCCCATCGAGGAGCTGGCGGAAAAGAGTTGTTATATGGAGACCTGTTATCTCCTTATGAACGGTGAGCTGCCGACGCGGGATCAGTTCGAGGAATTCCGCCGGCTGGTGACCGAGCACACCATGGTGCATGAGCAGTTGCTGGGGTTCTACAAGGGTTTCCGTCGGGACGCCCATCCTATGGCAATCATGGTGGGCGTGGTGGGGGCGCTCTCGGCCTTTTATCACGACTCCCTGGATATCCATAATCCGCGGCATCGGGAGATCTCGGCGATCCGCATTCTCGCCAAGCTGCCTACCATTGCCGCCGCGTCCTATAAATATTCCATCGGTCAACCGTTCATATATCCGGACAATCGGCTGCGTTATGCGGAAAATTTCCTCAATATGATGTTTGCCACACCGTGTGAGGATTATCATGTCTCGCCGGTTCTGACCGAGGCCATGGATAAGATATTTATCCTCCACGCGGACCATGAACAGAACGCCTCCACTTCCACGGTGCGCTTGGCCGGATCCAGCCAGGCCAACCCCTTTGCCTGTATCTCGGGCGGGATAAGCGCCCTTTGGGGCCCTGCCCATGGCGGCGCCAATGAGGCGGTGCTGCGAATGCTGGCCGAGATTGGTTCGGCGGACCGGATAAAGGAGTTTCTCAAACGCGCCCGCGACCCGAAGGATCCCTTCCGACTCATGGGGTTCGGTCATCGGGTCTACAAGAATTACGACCCGCGGGCCCGGATTCTGCGGGAGGCGTCCCACGAAGTGCTGCAGGAGGTCGGCAGGGAGAGCGATCCGCTGTTTGAGATCGCCATGGAACTGGAACGGATTGCACTGGAGGATGATTATTTCATCGAGAAGAAACTCTATCCCAACGTCGATTTCTATTCCGGTATCATCCTGTCGGCCATCGGTATTCCCACCAATATGTTTACCGTCATATTCGCCTTGGCCCGTGCGGTGGGTTGGATCAGTCAGTGGATGGAGATGATCAGCGAGGAGAATCAGGCGATCGGGCGGCCGCGTCAGCTCTATACCGGGTCGCCGCGGCGGGAATGGGTGCCCATGTCGGAACGATGATGAAAATCTCCTCAGGTGTTGTCGTAAACTAGAGTATACAGATGCAAGATCAACGACCGGTATTTCTCAACCTTTTCCTATTCCGTTTCCCGGTTCCGGCGGTGATGTCCGTGGCCCATCGCGCCAGTGGCGTGCTGATGGTGCTGGTGATCCCGGCCCTGGTCTATCTGCTGGATTTGTCGCTGACGTCCGAGCAGGGGTTTCAGCAAGTACGGGAACTGTTGGGTAACGGCTGGGTCCGGTTGTTTCTGATCCTGCTGGCGTGGGGTTTGATGCACCACCTGTTCGCGGGTATCCGTTATCTGTGTCTCGATTTTGATCTGGGAATTGAGAAGGCGCAGGGTCGGTTTACCGCCTGGGTGGTTCTTATTGCGGCCGCGGTTGTGGCCGCAATCTTCGGAGGGTGGTTGTACCTATGAGTAATCGACGCGCTGCCGGAGTCCGGGCCTGGATTTTACAACGCGTCTCTGCGGTTTACCTGGCGCTTTACACACTTTTTCTGATCACCTGGTTTCTGTTTGATCCGCCCCGGTCCCATGCCGCCTGGCAGGCGTGGATGGACTCCCCGTTCACCACCGTTTCCCTGTTGCTGTACTGCTTCGCCATCCTGGTACACGCCTGGGTCGGTATGCGGGATGTGGTGATCGACTATGTTCATCCGCTGATGATCCGGGTTGTGGTCCTGGCGCTTTTCGGATCGGCCCTGATCGGCAGCGGTCTGTGGGTATTGAAGGTGGTTATCCTGGCGGGCAGAGGGGGCTGATGTGGACGGACAGGGGTTGAGAAATCTCGAGCGGCGGCGGTTCGATACCTTGATACTCGGGGCGGGGGGCGCGGGATTGCGCGCCGCCCTGCAGCTTTCGGAAGCGGAAGCGCGAGTGGTGGTGGTGTCCAAGGTGTTTCCCACCCGCTCCCATACCGTGGCGGCCCAGGGGGGGGTCAACGCGGCGCTCGCCAATGTCTCCCCGGACAACTGGCACTGGCACATGTACGACACGGTGAAGGGGGGAGATTACCTGGGTGATCAGGACGCCATCGAATATATGTGCCGGGCGGCCTCGCAACTGGTCTACGAACTGGAGCACTATGGTGTTCCCTTCTCCCGCCTGGACAACGGTAAGATCTATCAGCGGCCGTTCGGTGGTCAGAGTCAGGAGTTCGGCGGCGCCCAGGCGACCCGGACCTGTGCCGCGGCGGACCGTACCGGGCACGCCATTCTCCATTCCCTGTACCAGCAGAATATCCGGGCCAAGAGCCACTTCTTCGACGAGTACTTCGCCATTGATCTGATCCGGGATGACGAGGGCTACATTCTGGGCGCCCTGGTGATGAATATCGAAACCGGGGAACCGCTGCTGATCGAGGCCAAGACCACCCTCATCGCTACCGGCGGCAGCGGCCAGATCTACCGTACCACCACCAATGCCCGCATTAACACCGGGGACGGCATGGCCATGGCGCTGCGGGCCGGGGTTCCGTTGCAGGACATGGAGTTCTTTCAGTTTCATCCCACCGGTGTCGCCGGCAAAGGCATGCTGATCACGGAAGGCGTGCGGGGCGAAGGTGGTTACCTGATCAACAGTGAAGGTGAGCGTTTCATGGAGCGCTACGCGCCGCACGCGAAGGATCTGGCCAGTCGCGATGTGGTGAGTCGCGCCATCTCCATTGAGATTCGGGAAGGACGGGGTTGCGGCCCGAAGGGTGATTACGTCTTCCTGAAGCTGGATCATCTCGGTGAGGAGACCATCGCCAAACGATTGCCGGCCATACGCGAGACCTGCAAGACCTTTCTGCACATCGATCCGGTGGACAAACCGATCCCGGTATTTCCCACCGCCCACTACACCATGGGGGGTATTCCCACCAATCGCTTCGGCCAGGTGGTCACCACCCAGATAGATAATCCGGAGGAGGTGATCCCCGGGCTGTACGCGGTGGGAGAGTGCGCCTGTGTCTCGGTGCACGGTGCCAACCGGCTCGGGGGTAACTCGTTGCTGGATATCCTGGTATTCGGTCGGGCCGCCGCCAATCATGTCAGTGGTTTTCTCAAGGAGAACCGTTATCACCGCCCCCTAAATGAAGAGAGCGTGGAACAGGCCCTGGAGCGGTTGCATCGCTGGTACCGCAGCTGCAGCGGCGAGAGTGTCAGTGTCGTGCGGGAGGACTTGAAGCAGATCATGGAGGATCACTGCGGCGTATTCCGTGATGAAACGGTAATGCGCGAAGGGATCGAAAAGCTGAAAGAGATCCGCGAGCGCGTCGCGGGGGTCTGCCTGAAAGATGACAGCCGCACATTCAATACCGCCCGGGTCGAGGCCCTGGAGCTGGAGAACATGTCCGATATCGCCATGGCCACCATGATGGCGGCGGAAGCGCGTAAAGAGAGCCGCGGTGCCCATTCCCGGGTCGATTATCCCGACCGGGATGACCAGCAGTGGCAGAAGCACAGTCTCTATTTCAAGGAGGGCGACAGGCTGGACTGGAAGCCGGTGCGTAATAAGCCGATCACCGTCGAGCCGTTCCCACCGAAAGAGCGAGTCTATTGAGGAAGCAGGAATGAAGTTTCGTATCTACCGCTACAACCCGGAAAAAGACAAAAAGCCCTATCTGCAGGATTTCGAGACCGAGGTGCGGCCGGGCATGATGTTGCGGGATGTGCTGCTGGAGTTGAAGGAGAAGGACGAGTCCCTCGCCTTCCGGCACTCCTGCGGCGAAGGTGTATGCGGGTCCGACGGTCTCAACGTGAACGGCAGGAACATCCTGGCCTGTATCACCCCGGTGTCGGAACTCAAGGAACCGGTAGTAATCCGTCCGTTACCCGGCCGTCCGGTGATCAGGGATCTGGTGGTGGATATGGAGCGCTTCTATACCCAGTACAAGAAGATCCAGCCCTATCTGATCCGCAAGGATCCGGTGCCCGAGGTGGAGATACTGCAATCTCCCGAGGATCGGGACAAACTGGACGGTCTTTATGAGTGCATCATGTGCGGTTGCTGTACCACCGCCTGCCCTTCTTTCTGGTGGAATCCGGTGCGCTTCCTGGGGCCGCAGGCGCTGCTGCAGGCGTGGCGTTTCCTGGCGGACAGCAGAGACCAGGCGACGGAGGAGCGGCTGGATTACCTGGAGGGGCCCTACTCGCTGTTTCGCTGTCATGACATCATGAACTGTGTCGATGTCTGTCCCATGCATCTTAATCCCACCAAGGCCATCGGCCATATTCGCGCCCTGATGTTGAAACAGTCGATCTGATCCCAATGTTCCGGTTATGGACGAGATCCCGGTAGCGATGGACGCGGTTACGGACCGGTTACGCTGGCAGTGCCGGCGTTCCATGCTGGAACTGGACCTCGCCTTTGAGCGGTTTCTGGACAGCGGATATCCCGGGCTCAGCGAGCAGCAGCGGGACCTGTTTCGGCAGTTGTTGCAGTATCCTGATCCTACCCTCCTGGACTGGATAACCGGGAAAACAGTGCCGGACCGGGAATCCCTGTCGGATCTGGTGACCCTGATCCGTGAAGCGGATCCCCTGAAAAATCCGCCTGCCGCCGAGGCGGATTGAAGAATATTCTTTGGCAAATTTAAGGAGCGGAAGATGACCAAGTATGTGTGTCAGGTGTGTGGCTATGAATACGATCCCGCGGTGGGTGATCCGGACGGGGGTATTCCGCCGGGAACCGCCTTCGAAGACCTGCCCGAGGACTGGGTCTGTCCCGATTGCGGCGCCAGAAAGAGCGAATTTGAGCCGGCCTGAGATCTGGTTCGGTTATTAACGCAAAGAACGCAAAGGCGCGGAGTCGCAAAGGATTCTATTTCTAAAATTGCTTGCCCGCTCTACGTATTACCCCAGATGGCCTCATCATTCAGCCCGTCTTGAGGGGGGATATCGAATTTGCGGGTCTTTGCGGTGATTCGCGTAACTTTGCGGCCAAAAAAGGGAACGAACGGAATTCCTGGTCTCCGGTGAGCACCGCCCGCCCTACGAAGTTGTCCCGACTGTGGCGCAAAGAAGAGTAGTTCCAAACCGGTATGAAATCGGATTCGGCTATTAATGCAGAGATATTTATGAATTAAATGGTCTTTGCGACTTCGCGCCTTTGCGTACTCCGCGTTTTATTGCGGAAGTCAGGTAAGGATACTGCCGCAAGAGCTCAGAGACGTCCTTCGCTTACCCGCTCGTGTCCGGCCAGGTCGCGGTGGGTGGCGATATGACCGAATCCCCCCTTCGTCAGCAGGCGACGCACCGCCGTACCCTGCTCAAATCCGTGTTCCAGCAGCAGCCAGCCGCCGGCGGTCAGGTGTGCCGGTGCCTCCCTGATGATCCGGCGGATATCGTCCAGGCCGTCGGCACCGGAGCGAAGGGCATATTGCGGTTCCCAGGACAGATCACCCGTCTCCAGCGCGGGATCACCCTCCGCCACATAGGGGGGGTTGCTGACGATCAGGTTGAAACGGCTCCCCGGCGGCAGGGCGGCGCACCATCGGCCGTGGGCCGTCGCGATACGGTCGAGTTCCAGTTGTTTAAAGTTTGACTCCGCCACCGCAAGGGCCTCGATAGAGGCGTCGGTAGCCGTTATGCGGCAGTCCGGCCGTTCTTTGGCGAGGGCCGCGGCGATGGCCCCGCTGCCGGTGCCCAGGTCCGCGAGCAACCAGGGGCACCCTGCGGGGATCCGGTGCAGCGCCCGTTCCACCAGCAGTTCCGTGTCCGGTCGCGGAACGAGCACCGCCGGTGTCACCGTAAGGTCCAGGGACCAGAACTCCCGATGGCCGGTCAGATAAGCGACGGGTTCGCCATTCAGGCGGCGTGCCGCCAGTCCTCGAAAGTGATCCAGTTGCGCTTCATTGAGATAACGCTCCGGCCAGGCCACGAGATAGCTGCGGGATTTCCCGAGGACATGGGCGAGCAGCACCTCCGCTTCCAGCCGGGGGTCCGTTTCCGGCAGTCCGGCAAGGAGGTCTGCCGTCTCTTTGAGTGCTTGAGCGATGGTGTTCAGCATATCCCGGAACCGGAAAGGGGAAACGGGGTTTCCTTTTAACGTGCCGAAGTGCCGGCCATGCGGGATGCGGTCAGGTCTCGCTGGCGGCGAGGGCCGTGAGTTGTTCCGCCTGGTATTCCTGTCGCAGCGGATCGATGACCTGGTCCAGTTCCCCCGTCAACACCTCTTCCAGCTTATACAGGGTGAGATTGATGCGGTGGTCGGTGATACGGTTCTGGGGGAAATTGTAGGTCCGAATACGTTCCGAACGGTCGCCGCTTCCCACCTGCAGCTTGCGGTTCTCCGCCCGTTCGTTGATCTGCGCCTCCTGGGCTTGGGAGAGCAGCTTGGCCTGGAGCAGGGACATGGCCCGGGCCTTGTTCTTGTGTTGGGAGCGTTCGTCCTGGCACTCCGCCACGATACCGGTGGGGAGATGGGTGATGCGTACCGCCGAGTCGGTCTTGTTGACGTGCTGTCCGCCGGCCCCGGATGCGCGATAGGTATCGATGCGCAGGTCGTTACCGTTGATCTCCACATCATCGATCTCCTGCGCCTCCGGCAGGATGGCCACGGTGCAGGCAGAGGTGTGGATGCGTCCCTGGGATTCGGTTTCGGGCACCCGCTGAACCCGATGGGTGCCGGATTCGAACTTGAAGCGGGAATAGACGCCGCGGCCGCTGATCCGGCTTACCACCTCCTTGTATCCTCCCTGCTCACCCGGGCTTTCGCTCACCGTCTCCACCTGCCAGCCCCGCGCCTCCGCGTAGCGCAGATACATGCGAAGCAGATCGCCGGCGAACAATGCCGCTTCGGCGCCGCCGGTACCCGCCCGTATCTCCAGGTAGATATTCCGATCATCGTTGGGATCGGCCGGGATCAGCAGCAGCTGCAGTTCCGGCTCCAGTTCAGCCAGGGTCTTTTCCGACGCTTCCAGTTCCTCCCGGGCCAGCTCCGCCATTTCCGGATCCCCCAGCATTTCCCGGGCACTGCTGATCCCCTGTTCCAGTTCCCGGTAACGGGTATAACAATCCACTACCGGTTCCAGTTGGGCGTATTCCCGCCCCAGGTTGCGGAACCTGTTCTGATCGGACTGAATCTCCGGCACGGCGAGGAGGGCGGTGATCTCTTCGTAACGTTCGGCGATCTGGTCCAGCTTGCTGCGGATGGAGGCCTTCATTATCCGTTGCTACTGTCCTTGATTTTCAACAGCATATTGGCTGCTTTCAGCAGTTCCAGCTGCCCTTCCTCCCCCGCCTGGCGGATTCGCGCGCTGGGGGTATGCAGGATCTTGTTGGTGAGGGTATGGGCGAGATACTCCAGTGTTTCCTCGGGACTCTTACCGCTTTGCAGTTGGCGCAGAGCCCGTTGCAGAACCTCGTCACGCATCCGCAACGCCTGATGCCGGTAATCCTGGACCAGCTCAACCGCATCCAGGGAACGCAGCCAGGCCATGAACTCCTCGGCATGGAAATCTATGATCTCCTGAGCCTGTTCCGCCGCCTCCTGACGCGAACGCATGTTTTCCTCGATAACCTCCTCCAGGTCATCCACGGTGTAGAGATAGACATCGTCCAGTTCGCTGACCTCCGCTTCGATGTCCCGAGGTACCGCGATATCCACCATGAAAACCGGCTGATGCCGCCGTTTCTTGAGGGCGCTTTCCACCGCCCCCTTGCCCAGAACGGGCAGCGGGCTCGCGGTGGAGGAGATGACGATGTCGGCCTCCGCCAGATGGTTGGCGATCTCGGTGAGGGAGATGGCGTATCCGTCAAACTGGTCGGCCAGCTGGTGGGCGCGTTCCAGGGTACGGTTGGCGACGATAATCCGCCCGATACCCTGCTGATGCAGATGGCGCGCGGCCAGTTCTATGGTCTCTCCCGCGCCGATAAGCATGGCGGTCTGGTCCGACAGATCGCTGAAGATCTGGTGCGCCAGACTGACCGCCGCGAATGCGACCGAAACCGGACTGCGCCCGATGGCGGTATCGGTCCGGACCTGTTTGGCGACCGAGAAAGAGTGCTGGAAGAGTCGGCACAGTACCTTGCCGGCGGTCCCCGATTCCTTCGCGGTCTGATAGGCGCTCTTGACCTGTCCAAGGATCTGGGGTTCCCCCAGCACCATGGAATCCAATCCGCTGGCTACCCGCAGCAGGTGGCGCACCCCTTCTTTGTCCTCATGGTTGTAGAGATACGGGGAGATGGTTTCCAGTTCCAGGCCGTGAAAGTCGCTGAGCCAGCTGCTCACCTCATCCGGCCCCGCGCCACCTGTTTCACAATAAATCTCCGTGCGGTTGCAGGTGGAGAGAATGACCGCTTCCTCCACCCCCGCGGATTCCGCGAGGCTGCGCAGAGCGCCGACAATGATGTCGGGGCCGAAGGTGATTCGTTCCCGGATATCGACCGGGGCGGTCTTGTGATTCAGACCGAGAGTGAGCAGCGGCATTGGGGATTGTAGGGATTAAAATTATACGATGCGAAATTTTGTATTATCAAAGGGTTAAATTCAAGCGGCGCGGGTTCCCGGAAAATCCTCCGCCAATGGTCTGGTTGCGGGAAACGTACTATTATCTCTAATTTGTCTTTGGGTTATATCTTCATGTCTAGCCGTCGTCTCCGAAAGCAAGTTTACTGGATCCTGCCCGCGCTGCTGGCGGGATGTGCCACCACCGAGACGCCGCGCGAGGCGCCTGCGGAAACGGATGGCGGCGAGGCGTTGGCGCCAAGGGACGGCAACCTCGGAGAGCTGACCCCCGATATCGTTTACAACATCCTTCTGGGCGAGATTGCGTTGCAGCGACGGCAACTGGACCTTGCCTACACTCATCAGCTGGAAGGGGCTGTACTTGCGGGTGATGCCAAGGCCGCGGAGAGGGCGACCCGCATCGCCATTCATCAACAGGACTATCCCAAGGCGTTACTGGCGGCGGAGCGTTGGGTGGAGATCGCTCCGGAAGATCTGCAGGCGCAGATGATGATGGTGTTGGTCGCCATGCGGGCGCAGCAGGCTGATCGGGTGCTGGTGCATCTGCAAAAGATCGTCACCATCAGTGAGGCAAAAAAGGAGGATGGCTTTCTGCACGCGGTGTCCACCGTGGCCCAGGCGAGGGAACACCAGATGGCCCTGGATCTGATGCGGCAGCTTGTGGCGGGGTATCCGGATGATCCCCGTGCCGGCTACGCATTGGCGCTGACGGCGGTATTGGCCTCGGACTATGAGACCGCCGAAAGCGAAGCGCGGCGGGTATTGAAGAGCAGTCCCGAGATGACCAAGGCCTATATCCTGCTGGCGAGGATACTGATCTCAAAACAAGACAAGACGGGGGCCAAGACCGTACTGCAGACCGCGGTGGCGCGGTTCCCGAAGCACGCGGCACTGAATACCGCGTACGGTCGGCTGCTGGTGGAACTGAACGAGACTGATCAGGCCTATGTGCAATTCCAGCGGATGCGACGGTTATTGCCGGAGACGCCGGAGATACTCTTATCCTTGGGAATATTGGCGATCCAGTTGGATCGGTTGGATGAGGCCAGGGATTATCTGCAGGAAATGCTCCGGTTGAACCGGGGCACGGACGAGGCCGCGTTTTATCTGGGCCGAATTGAGGAGCGGGAGAAAAAGCCGGATGCGGCGATTGCCTGGTACCGGAAGGTGATCACCGACGGGACCCTGCGCCTGGATGCCCAGGCTCGTATCGCACGTCTGCTGGCGGAGCGGGGCGATCTGGAGCAGGCGCGGGAGCTTATGTCGGAATTGCGGCGGGAGATGCCTGAGCGGTCCGTGGATATCTATTTGTTGGAAGGCGGATTGCTGCAGGATAACGCTTCGCCGGAGATGGTTCGGGAACACTATGACACAGCGCTCAAGGCCCATCCGGAGAACAGCGAGCTGCTTTATGCGCGGGGGTTGTTTGCCTCCCTCCACGGTCAGCTGGCCGAGGCTGAGCAGGATCTGCGCAAGATAATCCAGCAGGATTCCAACCATGCGGACGCCCTCAATGCCCTCGGATACACGCTTGCGGACCAGACCGATCGTTATCAGGAGGCATTGGGGTATATCGAACGGGCCCTCGCTCTCCAGCCCGAGTCCCCCGCCGTCCTCGACAGCATGGGGTGGGTACAGTACCGGCTTGGAAACAACCAGGAAGCGTTGCGCTATCTTCGCGAGGCCTACGGCAAACTCCCGGACGTGGAGATCGCCTCTCACCTCGGCGAGGTGCTCTGGGTAACCGGCAGCAGGGAAGAGGCAAGAAAGGTCTGGAACCAGGCCGTTGCCGAGGATCCGGACAACCAGTACCTGTTGCGGACCATCCGGCGGCTGGATAAATAAAGGAGTTGGTGTGTTGGAGCAGGCCTGGCCCGCACCCGCCAAACTTAACCTGATGCTGCGTGTGGTGGGGCGACGGCCGGACGGCTATCATCTGCTGCAGACGGTCTTCCAGTTTCTGGATCGCTGGGACGAGATCCGATTCAGGGTGCGCGAGGACGGGGTGATTTCCCGAACCTTTGATCTGGCCGGGGTGCCGGAAGAGCAGGATCTGGCCTGTCGGGCCGCCCGCTTGCTGCAGGAGGCCGGCGGTACCCCCCTGGGGGCCGATATCGAACTTCACAAGCGGCTCCCCATGGGGGCGGGGCTCGGCGGCGGGAGTTCCGATGCGGCCACGGTGCTGGTGGCGCTCAACCGGATCTGGGGGACGGGGTTTTCCACCGACCGGCTGGCACAGCTCGGCCTGGGGTTGGGCGCGGATGTACCGGTATTTGTGCATGGCTTCGCGGCGTGGGCGGAGGGTGTCGGCGAGAGGCTTACTCCGGTGGAGCTTCCCGAGCAGTGGTACCTGGTTGTGGTGCCGGATTGCCATGTCTCCACCGCCGCAATCTTTTCCGACCCGCAATTGACACGTGACTCACCGCAGATCAAAATAGCCGACTTCTTTTCCGGCAGCCGAGGGAATGACTGCCTGCCCGTAGTTACCCGACGCCACCCAGAGGTTGCGGAAGCCTACCGATGGTTGGGGCGTTTTGCAGAACCAGGGCTAAGTGGGACCGGCGCTTCCGTATTCGCGGTCTTTCCGGACCGGGATGCGGCCAGGGAGGTGCTGGACCAGTTGCCGGCCCGTTTTTCCGGATTTGTGGCACGGGGGCTGAATCGGTCACCGCTGCTTGACCGGTTGGATGCCGGGTAGAAGTATGCCCGGACCAAACCTGGCGCCCGAGCAGGCGCGACAGGGGGCGAATGACAGTTTTGGGGCGTCGCCAAGCGGTAAGGCACAGGGTTTTGATCCCTGCATACCCAGGTTCGAATCCTGGCGCCCCAGCCAAATGCAGTGCTGGATTCGGGGTAGGGCTTTGAGCCGTCCCTGGCGGCAGGGTCCGGGCCGGTATCCTTATAGATAAGCCAGAGAAATGAGGGGGTCAAGAAGTGCCTTCCAGTACCATGATGCTCTTTTCGGGTAACTCCAATCCCGAGCTTGTGTCGGAAATCGCCGCCCATCTGCGGTTGCCTTTGGGTAAGGCCGTGGTGGGGCAGTTCAGTGACGGCGAGGTGATGGCGGAGATTCAGGAGAATGTCCGGGGGCGGGACGTGTATGTGGTGCAGTCCACCTCTCAGCCCACCAACGATCATCTGATGGAGCTGCTGGTGTTGATCGATGCGCTGCGTTGGGCATCGGCCAGACAGGTGACGGCGGTGATCCCCTATTTCGGGTATGCGCGGCAGGACCGGCGACCGCGTTCCGCCAGGGTGCCGATAACGGCGCGGCTGGTGGCGAAGCAGATCGGCGCGGCGGGTGCGGACCGGGTATTGACCGTGGACCTGCACGCGGACCAGATCCAGGGGTTCTTCGATATCCCGGTGGACAATGTGTACGCCCTGCCGATTCTGCTGGGTGATGTCTGGCGTCAGAAGTATCCGAACCTGATGGTGGTGTCGCCGGATGTGGGCGGTGTGGTGCGTGCCCGGGCGCTGGCCAAGCAACTGGATGACGCGGACCTGGCCATCATCGACAAACGGCGTCCACGCGCCAACGAATCACAGGTGATGAACATCATCGGTGACGTGGAAGGCAGGACCTGCGTGCTGATCGACGACATGGTGGATACGGCGGGAACCCTCTGCAAGGCGGCCTTCGCCCTGAAGGAGGCGGGAGCGGAACGGGTGGTGGCGTACTGTACCCATCCGGTGCTTTCCGGGCCCGCGGTATCCAACATATCCGCTTCGGTACTGGACGAACTGGTAGTTTCCAACACCATACAGTTGCGTCCGGAAGCGAAGGAGTGCGACAAGATTCGGCAGATCAGTGTTGCGGAGCTGTTGGCGGAGACCGTGCGCCGTATCGCCACTGATGAATCGGTCAGTTCCCTGTTTATGGACTGAGACGGAATTTTTTTACCGCCGCTGTTCTGGTCGCGGAACGGCGGTTTTTTCAACCTGAGAATGATTTGGAGAAAATCATGAGTGATACATTTGCCATTAACGCGCAGCCGCGCAGCGATGAGGGGAAGGGTGCGAGCCGCCGCCTTCGTCGCCAGGGGCTGGTTCCCGGAATCGTCTACGGCGGTGCCAAGAATCCGGAGATGATCTCCCTGGAACACAATGAACTGGCGCAACACCTGGAGCACGAGGCTTTCTACTCCCATATCCTGACCCTGAACATCGGGGATAAGGCGCAGGAAGTGATCCTCAAAGATCTCCAGCGGCATCCGTCCAGGCCGTTCGTCCTGCATGTGGATTTCCAGCGGGTCAGTGCCAAGAAGAAGCTCAAGACTCACGTGCCGATCCACTTTGTCGGTGAGAGCGCGTCGCCCGGCATCAAGATGGGCGGAGCCGCCTCCCACCACGTAACCGACGTGGAAATCATCTGTCTTCCGAAGGATCTGCCGGAATATATCGAGGTCGACATATCCAAGATGGATGTGGGTGACGCCGTGCACCTGTCCGAACTCAAGTTGCCTGCAGGCGTGGAGATCCCGGCCTTGTCCCAGGGTCCTGAACAGGATCTGGTGGTGGTGAATATTCACTCGGGTCACGGTGCCATGGAGGCGGAGGAAGGCGCCGAAGAGGGCGCGGTCGGGCTGGGCGGCGAAACCGAAAGCACGGAGTAACCGGCCGGTTCGCGGTTACGGGGCCGGGGTACAGCAGAGGATCTGTCTGTATCCCGGTCGTTAACAAGCCTCAATGTCAAACCCTATCCGCCTTGTCGTCGGTCTGGGCAATCCCGGTCCGGAGTACCAGGAGACCCGACATAACGCCGGCTTCTGGTTCGTGGATCTGATCGCCCGCCGTTACAACGGCCAGTTTAAAAAGGAATCCAAGTTCTTCGGTGATGCCTGCCGGATCATGGTGGGCGGCGGAGAGTGCTGGTTATTGAAACCGGGCACCTTTATGAACCGTAGCGGCCAGTCCGTATCCAGTCTGGCCCGTTATTTCAAGATTCCCCTGGAACAAGTGCTGGTGGCCCATGACGAGCTGGATCTGCCGGCGGGTTCGGTACGCCTGAAGTGGAGCGGCGGCGCGGCGGGCCACAACGGTCTGCGGGATATCGTCAGTGCCATGGACGGATCCGATTTCTGGCGTTTGCGGATCGGCATCAATCACCCGGGCGATAGCGGCCAGGTGGTGGACTATGTCCTGAAAAACCCTTCCCGCGAAGACGCCTCGGCGATCCATTCGGCCCTGGAAGCGGCGGCGGAGGCCCTCCCGGAAATCGTCCGGGGGGACTACCAACGGGTTATGAACCGCCTTCACCAGAAACCGGGCGATAGTGAATAACTCTTCATCGGGACTTTCCGGATCCGCGGGGGAGTCCGGGATGGTCGGGATGCTCCGCTCCCGACGACTGCATCCCGGAACGGCCCGGGAGGCTGCAGAAATCCGTGTTTCGCTGTTGACACGGGATATTCGTGTGGATGAGAATAGCGGGCTTGATTTCGGAGGGGTTCCCGAGTGGCCAAAGGGATCAGACTGTAAATCTGACGGCTCCGCCTTCGGAGGTTCGAATCCTCCCCCCTCCACCAGTAAGGTGGATATCACTTCCAGCGGTTTGCGGGGAGGATGAGTACCGCTGGCGGTTCGCCGTGGTCACCGTGCGTGATCGCGAAGCGGCGCGGTGGGTAAATAGGACTGGATCAGCGCGGGTGTAGTTCAACGGTAGAACCTCAGCCTTCCAAGCTGATGACGTGGGTTCGATTCCCATCACCCGCTCCAGTATGCAGGGCCCTGGTGTCCGGGCCCTAGGGTTTTGGCCCATGTAGCTCAGTCGGTAGAGCACACCCTTGGTAAGGGTGAGGTCAGCAGTTCAAATCTGCTCATGGGCTCCAGTTTGTTGGGGTGGCGTGCGGAACAGCGCGCGAATTTGTCTTTATATAGTTATTTTTTAATTTATAAGTCTTTCGGAGATAAAACCGATGTCCAAGGAAAAATTCGAACGCACAAAGCCGCATGTAAATGTGGGAACGATTGGTCACGTTGACCACGGCAAGACGACGCTGACGGCGGCGATCACGAAGGTGATGGCGGAGACGCACGGTGGCGAGGTCAAGGCCTTTG
>JBNKCX010000018.1:0-111484 GCA_050287965.1 Sedimenticolaceae bacterium | reverse complement strand
GACCAGTGGGCTGTTGGTCTGGACCACAACTTCTCCAAGCGCACCAAGGCCTACATCGTCTACACCGACGTAGAAGTTGACCAGGGCCAGACCCTCGGCGCCGGCGAAGTTGACGGCTCCTGGGACGGTTTCTCCCTGGGTATGGTGCACAACTTCTAAGTTCGCTTAGAGTCTGAAGCAGTACCAAGAACGGGGCCTTCGGGCCCCGTTTTCTTTTTGCGCGTATATGCTGCAATTTGGCGGGTATAATGTTTCTGTATCGATTCCGTACCGACCTTCTATGTGGTGGATTATGCCGGGAATCTGGCCATCGGGTGGGCCTGGAAGGGGGCTGATCCGGTCTGCGGTAAAGAACAAGGAGTGGAGGGAATGAAGCAGAGGATAAACCGGTTGCTGATGCCTGTTCTGGTCTGGGTGCTGGTATCGGCCGGGTGCGTCGAGGCGGGGGTATATCGCTGGGTGGATGAAAACGGCAAGGTGCACTTCAGCGACCGTCCGGGGACCGCTGAGGATGCAGACGAAGTCCAGATCAAACAGAAAGGGGAGTCAGACCAATCGGCACCGCATGAAGCGGATCGGGCGGAGACGCGTCAACGGCTATTGGAGCAATACCAGAAGGAGCGCTTGCAGAAGAAAGAGGCCACCGAGAAGAAAAAGGCGGAGGATAAGCAGAGAGAGAGAAATTGCGCTATCGCAAAGAACCGGCTGAGTACCTACGAACGCAGCGCCCTGTATGAACTGGATTCCGGGGGTGAGCGCCGCTATCTCTCCGAGGCCGAATACGAGAAGGCGCTGGCCTCCGCTCGAGCGGAGGTACGGCAGTGGTGTGATTGATAGTTGTCAGTTATCAGTGGGGTGGGAGGGATTATAATCCTGTTGAAGTTTGAAGCATCCCTGCCTCTTATTTCCCTGCCTTGAAGAATTCCGGCGCCGCCAGTGCCGCCCGGTGAATCTCGGCGTTGTAATACAGTGTCTCGAACGGTTTGTTTTTCGCGTCCTGTTCGCGAAATGCGCCGATATCGTTCCCCTTTCTTCCCATGGTGGCACTCCACCATCCGGTGGGATAGATCGGTTGCGGAAAGAAAAGGGTGCGAACATCTCCGAAACCGGCTTTTTCCAGACTGCCGTACATGCGCTCCTGGATATCCCGGTGGATCAGGGGAGATTCACTCTGCTGAATCATCAGCCCGCCCTTCGCCAAGGCTTTGTAGCAGGCCTGAAAAAATTCCGCGGTAAAAAGTACTTCGCCGGGTCCGATAGGATCGGTGGAATCTACAATGATCACATCCAGGCTGTCCGGATCGGCGTCCTTCATCCACTGGATACCGTCTATAAACAGCAGTTGTGCCCGTGGGTCGCCGTTGGATTCGCAGAGTGTCGGAAAATACTGTTCGGCAACCCGAGTCACCCGTTCATCAATGTCGATCTGGGTGACCTGCGCCACTTGCGGGTGTTTCAGGACCTCTCGCAGGGTACCGCAGTCACCGCCGCCTATAATGGCGACGTGTCGTGGCGCGTCATGAGTAAACAGGACCGGATGCGCCATCATCTCGTGATAGATGAAATTTTCCAGATCGCTCAACATGGTGCAGCCGTCGATCACCATCAGATTCCCGTAGTGCGTGGTTTCGTAGACCTCAATCTTCTGGTACGGGGATTGCTCCTCGTGAAGCCGGCGTTTGATCTGTAGAGAGAAAGCGGAGCCTCCCTCCATGTGGCATTCGGTAAACCATTCGTCTTGTTTCAGCATAATCTTTATCACCGGGCGGGATTATGGGAGGGATTTTAAGTCGGATTGGCCGAGCAGGGTACACCCGACAAATATTATTGTCGATACCGTATCAGGTACTTTGTAAGGCGGGGGTAATGGCGCATAATCTGCGAAGTCATGAGCCTCGAAGATACCCCAAATTGTGAAGAGCTTTATGCCATTCCCCGGTGGGGAGCGGGCTATTTTTACGTCAATGAAGCGGGACATCTTGCGGTCCGGCCGCGGGCGGAAGAGAAAGCTTCCATAGACCTTCGTGCCCTGGCGGACGAGCTGTTGCAGGCCGGCCTCTCGCTGCCGGTGTTGGTGCGGTTTAACGATATTCTGAGCGACAGGGTGGAACGCCTGCGAGCGGCCTTTAACCGTGCGCGCCAGGAGCTGGATTACAGCGGCCGCTACAGCACCGCTTATCCAATAAAGGTGAATCAACAACGTAGCGTGGTTGAGCAGATCGTCGCCGACGGCCTGACCGGTCTGGAAGCGGGAAGCAAACCTGAGTTGATGATGGCCCTGACATTGGCGCCTCCTGGCGGGTTGGTGATATGCAACGGTTACAAGGACCGCGAATATGTGCGCCTGGCCCTGATCGGCCGCCGTATGGGTCTACGGCTCTACCTGGTTGTGGAGAAGCTCCATGAGCTGGATTTGATCCTGGAGGAGTCGCGGCGCCTGGAAGTGGAGCCGCTGCTCGGGGTGCGGGTCAGGTTGTCGGCCTCGGCCACCGGCAACTGGCAAAACAGCGGTGGAGAAAAAGCCAAGTTCGGTCTGTTGGCGCCTCAGGTCATGCAGTTGGTTGAGCGGTTGCAGAAGGCGGGGAAACCGCACTGGCTCTCCATGCTGCATGCTCATCTGGGATCTCAGATCCCCAATCTGCACGATATCGGCAAGGGACTGCGTGAGCTGGTCCGATATTTTTCCGAGCTGCACGACCTGGGGATCGCCATCGATATGATAGATGTTGGTGGAGGGCTCGGCGTCGACTATGAAGGATCGGGGAGCAGGCACTTCTGTTCCATAAACTACGATCTGGATGATTATGCCAGAGAGGTGATTGCCGCTATCGATCGGATCTGTCGGGAGCAGGGATTACAGCCGCCGGATATCGTGTCTGAGTCCGGGCGCGCGATCACCGCGCACCATTCGGTATTGATTACCAACCTGATAGAGCGGGAGCAGGCGTTGGGTGAAGGGGTGGTGGTTCAGCAGCAGGACAGGGATAACGAGCTGCTCAAGGAGTTGACGGAATTTCTTGAAAACCCGGGGAGGCGTTCACCGATCGAGACCTTTGATCAGGCACAGGATGTGTTTTTCGAAGCCCGGCGACATTTCGAACGCGGGGAGTTCGGTCTGCGAGAGCGGGCGCGGGCCGAAGAGCTGTTCCTGGCAGTCTGCCGGGAATTGCGCCAGCGGCTCTCCTGCGGTTCTCGTCGTCAACGGGAGGTGGGCGATCAGATCAACGTATTGTTGGCGGAGAAACTGTTCCTGAATTTTTCCCTATTCCAGTCCATGCCCGATGCCTGGGCCATCGATCAGATCTTCCCCATCGTTCCGTTACAGCGGCTGCAGGAGCCCCCCGGCCTGCGTGGTGTTATTCACGACCTGACCTGTGACTCGGACGGGTGTATCGAACACTATGTAGACCGGGATGGAGTGGAGCCGAGTCTGCCGATACATGAACGGGAGCCGGGAGTGCCTTATCTCCTGGGGATATTCCTGCTTGGCGCCTACCAGGAAATCCTCGGAGATATCCATAACCTGTTCGGCGATACGGATGCGGTAAATGTGGTTCTGGACGGTGAAGGGGGATACCGGCTGCTGGAACCGGAGCGGGGCGATTCCGTGGATGAGTTGCTGAGCTATGTTCACTTTGATCCGGCGGTCATGCTGGATGAACTCAGGAGCAAGCTGGATAACTCCGGTATCGAGGCGCAGGAGCGGGAGCGCTATTTCGAGGAACTCGAAGCGGGGCTGCATGGGTACACATACCTCGAAGAATGAGGCTATCTTCCGATAGGGTCCGCAAATGAACGCGAATAAACGCAAATACACCAATACTGCTTTTGTTACGCGAGTAACCCCTTGAGGTTAGGTGGATTTTTTAGCTGGGGTCATCTGTCTTTGGAAACCTCGATGCTGGTTGTGGGCCTGAATCCAGATCTTCCGTACAGTCATCGCCTTTTGGGCACAAACTCAGCTTATCTGTGAGTAAATAAGAAGTTCCTTGGAGCTACAATCAACTTTGCGTTAATTGGCGTTCATTTGCGGAAAAATTTTTTAAATACATGATAAAAACCAAACCCTTTATCCTGGTCGACGGTTCCTCTTATCTGTTCCGTGCCTACCATGCACTGCCGCCCCTGACCAACTCCAAGGGAGAGCCCACCGGCGCCGTGGTGGGTGTTATCAACATGTTGCGCAAGCTCCTGCAGGAGTATGCGCCGGAGCACGTGGCGGTGGTGTTCGATGCGCCGGGCGGGAGTTTCCGCAACCAGCTTTATGATCAGTACAAGGCCAATCGGCCACCCATGCCGGACGAATTGCGGTCCCAGATTCAGCCCCTGCACGACATCATCCGCGCCCTGGGGCTGCCGTTGCTGATGATCGAGGGGGTGGAGGCGGACGACGTGATCGGGACCCTGGCCAAGCAGGCCACCGAACAGGGGATGGACACCCTCATCTCCACCGGCGATAAGGATCTGGCACAACTGGTGAACGATCAGATCACGCTTATCAACACCATGTCCGATTCCGTCACCGACCGCCACGGGGTGGTGGAGAAGTTTGGGGTGACGCCGGAGCAGATCGTGGATTATCTGGCCCTGGTAGGGGACTCCTCGGACAACATCCCCGGGGTGCCCAAGTGCGGTCCCAAGACGGCGGCCAAATGGTTGTCGGAGTATGGAGACCTGGACAATCTGACGGCTCACGCGGAGGAGATAACAGGCAAGATCGGAGAGAACCTGCGAGCCAGTCTGGATATTCTGCCCCTCTCCCGGGAACTCGCCACTCTCAAACTGGATGTGGCGCTGGACCTGGGCCCCGTGGATCTCACCCCGGGGGCGCCGGATACGGACCGACTGCGGGAGCTGTACGGGTGGCTGGAATCAAAGCGGTTGCTTGAGAGCCTCGGAGAGACTTTCGGAAAGGCCGCGTCGGAACCCGAACCGGATACCGCGTCGGAGACCCTATACCATACGGTTCTCGCCAAGAGCGATTTCAACACCTGGCTGAAGCGGTTGCAGCAGGCTGAGATTTTCGCCTTCGACACGGAGACTACCAGTCTCGACTACATGCAGGCCGAGGTGGTGGGGGTCTCGTTTTCCCTGGAGCCGGGGGAGGCCGCCTATGTGCCTCTGGCCCACAGCTATCCCGGTGTCCCACAGCAGTTAGAGCGTGAGTGGGTACTCACTCAGCTTAAGCCTCTGCTGGAGGACGACGGGCTGCCGAAGATCGGCCAGAACCTCAAATATGACATGAATGTCCTGGTGCGCCACGGTATAGAGATGCGGGGCGTGGCCTTCGACACCATGCTGGAGTCCTATGTCCTGGATTCCACCGCCACGCGACACGATATGGACTCTCTGGCAGCCAACTACCTGGCCCACAGGACCATCAAATACGAGGATGTGGCGGGCAAGGGGGCCAAACAGCTCCGTTTCGACCAGGTGCCTCTGGAGCAGGCCGCGCCCTACGCCGCGGAAGATGCCGATATCACCCTGCGCCTGCACCAGGTGTTGTGGACGCGGTTGGAGACGGAGCCCGCCCTGGCGGGCCTGTTCCGGGAAATAGAGATGCCCCTGGTACCGGTGCTGGCGCGCATGGAGCGGACCGGCGTGCGAATCGACGGCGCCATGTTGGCACGACAGAGCCGGGAGCTGGCGAAGCGCATGCACGATCTGGAGCAGCAGGTCTACGAGATTGCCGGACACCCTTTCAATCTCGGTTCCCCCAAGCAGATCGGACAGGTCTTTTTTGAGGAGCTGGAGCTGCCGGTGATCTCCAAGACCCCCAAGGGCGTTCCTTCAACCGCTGAAGCGGTGTTGCAGGAACTGGCGGACCAGGGGCATCAGCTGCCGGGGCTGATTCTGGAACACCGGGGTTTGAGCAAGCTTAAATCCACCTATACCGACAAACTGCCGGAGATGGTGAATCCGGATTCGGGGCGGGTTCACACCTCCTATCATCAGGCGGTGGCGGCCACCGGCCGGCTCTCGTCGTCGGATCCCAATCTGCAGAACATCCCGGTGCGCACCGAAGAGGGGCGTCGTATTCGCCAGGCCTTTATTCCGGAGCAGGGGTGGCGCATGGTGGCGGCGGACTACTCTCAGATCGAGCTGCGGATCATGGCCCATCTGTCGCAGGATGAGGCCCTGCTCCGTGCCTTCAACGACGGGCTCGACATCCATCGCGCCACCGCCGCCGAGGTCTTTACCGGGGGTGATCTGGAGGCGGTCAGTGGCGATCAGCGCCGTTCCGCCAAGGCCATCAATTTCGGGCTTATCTATGGCATGTCCGCCTTCGGTCTGGCGCGGCAGCTCGGTATCGGGCGTGGTGAGGCCCAGTCCTACGTGGATCTCTATTTTGAGCGTTATCCCGGAGTGAAGGCGTTCATGGATCGGATCCGTATGGAGGCCCATGACCGGGGCTATGTGGAAACCCTGTTCGGGCGCCGGCTTTATCTTCCTGAGATCAATTCCCGTAACGGCCAACGTCGGGCGGCCGCCGAGCGTACCGCCATCAACGCCCCCATGCAGGGCACCGCGTCGGATATCATCAAGCGGGCCATGCTGGCCGTGGATGGCTGGATTGAGGAAGAACGTCCCGCGGTGCGCATGATCATGCAGGTGCATGATGAGCTGGTGTTCGAGGTGAGGGAGGATCTGGCGGAGCAGGCCGCAGGCCGGATTCGTGGCTTCATGGAGGGGGCGGCGGAGCTGCGGATCCCGCTGCTGGTGGATGTGGGCGTAGGGGCCAACTGGGACGAGGCCCATTAGGGCCTGTTAACGCTATGTGGATTCCCAGTGTTGGCCCTCAAATGGGGTCAGGCAAGGCCGGGGAACTTCCGGCGATTTCCCGGGTCTCTTATAGCAAGCGTTCTCGGACGCTGGCCGCTTTTCCCCGAGCGGCCAAATAGACCCGGCACACTCCCTTTGCCGGGCGTTCTGATCCCGGTAGCTTTGTCTCCCCTAAGGCTCCGGGATCTTTCTTTTTGTCTGTTAAATCAGCGGGTTATGTAGGCATTTAGTCCTGCCCGGCGGTGAGTTCCAGCCACCGGTCAAGCAGGGCATGGGCCTCGTCCACGCCCTGGCGGTTGAGGGAGGAAAACAGCTGCAGCGTCACCTCTTCCCCGTAAGGCGCCAACTCTTTCCGCACCTGATGCAGGGTTTTGCTGGCGGCGCCCCGTTTCAGTTTGTCGGCCTTGGTAAGCAGGATATGCACCGGCAGTCCCCGGTGGCCGCACCAGTCCAGCATCTGGCGGTCGAATTCCTTCAGCGGGTGGCGGATGTCCATCAGCAGGATCAGGCCCCGCAGAGAGTGGCGCTGTTCGAGATAAGCGGCCAGTTCCGCCTGCCATTGCCGCTTTATGGATTCCGATACCTTGGCGTAACCGTACCCTGGAAGATCCACCAGGCGCCGCTTCGGATCCAGGATGAAAAAGTTGAGCAATTGGGTGCGGCCCGGAGTCTTACTGGTTCGCGCCAGTCCCTTTTGCTGGCAGAGCGCATTGATGGCGCTCGACTTGCCGGCATTGGAGCGGCCTGCAAATGCCACCTCCATGCCCTCGTCCGGGGGGGACTGGGCGAGCCGTGCGGCGCTGGTGAGAAAATGTGTCCGGTGATAATAGGGGTTCATGGTAGGTTCGGAAATCCCGGCTCTAGAACAAAGCCCCTTCGCCGCAAATATTGCACAAGCCCGGACACGGCTTACAGTCCCTCCGGCCGGGTGCTCTGTTCGATGCTCTTGGAAAGTTCGAATACCTCGAACTCCATGATCTCCAGGTCGGCCATTACGTAGGTTGCCGGGGCGCTGCCGACGCCGCCTACGGTGCCGGGATTGACCAGCGGTGTAGTGCCGCCTTTGATATTCGGTAGAGACTCAATCTTCAGAGTGTGACTGTGGCCGCAACAGACCAGATCCCAATCGCCGGTGGCGGCCATTGCCTTGGCGTAATGGGGGTAATGGACCAGAAATATCCGTTTCCCCGCCAGCTCCACCGCCGCGTCCATTCCATGATACTGAATGACGCTGTCGGATCTGGCTACCAGTTGTCCCAGGGTGTAGAGGTCGCCGGTGTTGTTGCCGTGGATTACGTGCACCGGCAGGCCGATGTTGTTTATGTGGCGCAGGGTGTTGGGCGCCACCACGTCACCGCAGTGCAGGATGGCTTGTGCACCCCGCTCCTTGGCTTCCGCCACCGCCGCCTGCAGCAGGGGGATATGGTCGTGGCTGTCCGAAAGTATACAGATTTTCATCGTTTCTCTTGCAATCCGGGTGTGGCGCTCGTTTCCGCCGCACGCTCTAAATTAATAGAGCGGTGATCCGTTCGGAATGCCCTTAAAAGTGGGGTTTCTCAGGCGCATCCTTGAACATCTGTATGCTTGCCATGATCTCTTCCTTGGCTTCATCCGGGCCGCCCCAGCCGTCCACACGTACCCATTTGCCTTCGTCCAGATCCTTATAGTGCTCGAAAAAATGCGCGATCTGTTCCAGCAGAATCTCCGCCAGGTCGCGAAAGTCCCGCACGCTGCGGTAGAGTCGGGAAAGCTTGTCCACGGGTACGGCCAGCACCTTGGCATCGTCGCCCGATTCATCGGTCATCTTCAAGACCCCCACGGGTCGGCACTGGATCACCGAACCGGAGATCAGCGGGTGACTGGTCAGCACCAGAACGTCCACAGGATCTCCGTCTCTGGAGAGGGTATGAGGGACATAACCGTAATTACAGGGATAGCGCATGGAGGTGCTCATGAAGCGGTCCACGAACATGGCTCCCGTCTCTTTATCCAGCTCGTATTTGACCGGCTCGGCGTGGGCGGGGATTTCGATGATGACGTTGATTTCGTTGGGGACGTTATCGCCGGAGCTGACTCTATCCAGATTCATGAACAAGGACCTCAATAAATAAAAGAGGCCGGCGGTTGCCGGCCTCTTTTATTCTACAACGAAAGCGGCCTAAAAACCGCTCCCGCGGGGGTTACAGCAGGGGTACGATCAAGAGCGCGACAATGTTGATGATCTTGATCAGCGGGTTTACCGCGGGGCCGGCCGTATCCTTGTACGGGTCGCCTACGGTGTCGCCGGTTACCGCCGCCTTGTGGGCGTCGGAGCCCTTGCCGCCGTAGTTGCCGTCCTCAATGTACTTCTTGGCGTTATCCCAGGCGCCACCACCGGTGGTCATGGAGATGGCCACGAACAGCCCGGTGACGATGGTGCCGATAAGCAGGCCGCCCAGGGCCTGGGGACCCAGCAGCAGGCCCACCAGCAGAGGTACGGCGATGGGCAGCAGAGAGGGGATGATCATCTCCTTGATGGCGGCTTTGGTCAGCATGTCCACGGCCCGGCCGTAGTCCGGCTTCTCGCTGTGGTCCATGATGCCCGGCTTCTCCTTAAACTGGCGGCGTACCTCGTTGACGATGCCGCCGGCCGCGCGACCTACTGCTTCCATGGCCATGGCGCCGAACAGATAGGGCACCAGACCACCGATGAACAACCCGATAAGCACCATATGATTGGAGAGATCAAAGGAAAGAGCGCTTCCAAGTTTAATCTCCAGGGTGTGGGTGTAGTCGGCGAACAGCACCAGGGCGGCGAGACCGGCGGAGCCGATGGCATAGCCCTTGGTTACGGCCTTGGTGGTGTTGCCCACCGCGTCCAGCGGGTCGGTGATGCCACGGATGGTGTCGTCCAGCTCCGCCATCTCGGCGATACCGCCGGCGTTGTCGGTGATGGGGCCGTAGGCGTCCAGGGCCACGATGATGCCGGTCATGGAGAGCATGGAGGTGGCGGCGATGGCGATGCCGTAGAGGTCGGCCAGTTCGTAGGCGCCCCAGATGGAGGCGCAGACCGCCAGTACCGGCGCGGCAGTGGCCTTCATGGAGACCCCCAGGCCGGCGATCACGTTGGTACCGTCACCGGTGGTGGAGGCCTCGGCGATGTGGCGCACCGGGGAAAACTCGGTGGCGGTGTAATACTCGGTAATACCGACCATGGCGGCGGTCAGGACCAGTCCGATCAGGGCCGAGCCGTAAAGGGCCATGGTGCTGTAGCCTTCAATATTGCCCATCACCAAGGAGGTGACCGGATAGAAGGCGATGGCGGCGATGCCGCCGGCCACGATCAGGCCCCGGTAGAGGGCCTTCATGATCTTGGTGTCTCCCTCTTTCACTTTGACGAAGAAGGTGCCGATCACGGAGGCGATGATGGAGACGCCGCCCAGGACCAGGGGGTAAAGGACCGCCTGCGCCTCGGCGCCTTTTACCAGCAGGCCGCCCAACAGCATGGTGGCCACAACAGTCACGGCGTAGGTCTCGAACAGGTCGGCTGCCATGCCGGCGCAGTCACCCACGTTGTCGCCCACGTTGTCGGCGATCACTGCCGGGTTACGAGGATCGTCTTCCGGGATGCCGGCTTCCACCTTACCCACGATGTCTGCCCCCACGTCGGCACCCTTGGTGAAGATGCCGCCGCCGAGACGGGCGAAGATGGAGATCAGGGAGCCGCCGAATGCCAGGCCGACCAGCGGATGCAGGGGGTCTTCCACACCCATCATGACGAGTACGGTGTAATAACCGGCGACACCGAGCAGGCCCAGACCCACCACCAGCAGGCCGGTGATGGCGCCGCCACGGAAGGCGATCTGCAGGGCCGCGTTCATGCCCTCATGGGCCGCCTGGGCAGTGCGCACGTTGGAGCGGACCGAGATGTTCATGCCGATATAACCGGCGGCGCCGGACATGAGGGCGCCGATGGCGAAGCCGATGGCGGTGGCGACGTCGAGGCCGATCAGCAGCACCACGAACAGCACGGCACCGACTATGCCGATGGTGGTGTATTGGCGGTTCAGGTAGGCCTTGGCGCCCTCCTGGACCGCGCCTGAGATCTCCTTCATGCGGTCGCTGCCTTCCGGCTGCCGCAGGATCCACTTCCGGGAAGCGATACCGTAAACCAGCGCAGCTACGGCGCAGACCAGGGCGAAAATCAGTCCGGGGGTCATTTGGGGGTTCTCCTCTTTATTTCTCTTAACGATGTCTCGGAATCTATACGAAATCGCACGGGGCCGGATTTCGGCCTGCCGTATTCTACGGCCTTTTTGCCGGTTTCCCCACCTCCCTCGCGAGATTATTTCACTCCTCCGAACGGGAGATCCGGCG
The DNA here is from genome assembly GCA_050287965.1 of Sedimenticolaceae bacterium. Lineage (GTDB taxonomy): Bacteria > Pseudomonadota > Gammaproteobacteria > Chromatiales > Chromatiaceae > CBFDBF01. Next base: position 100,345 of record JBNKCX010000018.1, on the reverse strand, counting down.
CCGATGGTCCCGATTCCGAGGGGACATCGGTTATGACCCACAGATAATAAGGAAAGGGGGCAGTTATGCCCCCTGAAATTTTTCTATACCCGGATTACTTTATTTCAAAATCATCCTGCAGCTTGCGTGGGACCAGCACATTTTTCAGCGTGACGTAACGCGGCAGGCCGTTCTCATACGGCGGGTACTCCTCTCCCTGGATCAGGGGCAACAGGTACTCCCGGCAGGCGTCGGTGATGCCGAATCCGTCCGCGGAGATGAAATCAGGCGGCATCATCTTCTCCACATTAGCCACTTCCGCCAACGGCGCTTTCCGGATCTCCCAGGTATAGGGATCATTGGAGGTGCGGATGATGGCGGGCATTATGGCGTTCTCTCCGGTCAGGGCCATTTCCACCGCCGCCCTTCCCGCCGCGTAGGCCTGTTCCACGTCAACCCGGGAAGCAAGATGGCGGGCGGCCCGCTGCAGGTAATCCGCCACCGCCCAGTGATACTTGTAGCCCAGGGCGTCTTTGATCATGTTGGCCACCACCGGGGCCGCCCCGCCCAGTTGCGCATGGCCAAAGGCATCCCGGGTGCCCTGCTCGGCGAGAAATCTCCCGTCCGGCCATTTCGCCCCTTCGGAAACCACGACGATCACGTAACCGAAGGCCTCCACCCGTTCCCGGCATTTGGCAAGGAAGGTCTCCTGGTGGAAATCCACCTCGGGGAAAAGGATAAGGATCGGGAGCTTGTAATTCTTGTTCGCGGCCAGACCTCCCGCCGCGGCAATCCAGCCGGCATGGCGTCCCATGACCTCCAGCACGAAGACCTTGGTGGAGGTCTTGGCCATGGAGCGGACATCGAAACTGGCTTCCAGGGTGGAAACCGCGATGTACTTGGCTACCGAGCCGAATCCCGGGCAGTTGTCGGTAATGGGGAGGTCGTTGTCCACCGTTTTGGGGATGTGGATCGCCTGGATGGGGTAGCCCATCTTCTCCGAGAGTTGGGAGACCTTGTGGCAGGTGTCTGCGGAATCGCCGCCGCCGTTATAAAAGAAGTAGCCGATATCGTGCGCCTTGAAGACTTCGATAAGACGCTCGTATTCCCGCAGATTCTGTTCCAGACTTTTCAGCTTATAGCGGCAGGAGCCGAAGCCGCCCGAGGGGGTATGGCGTAGTGCGGCGATGGCCTCATCAGACTCCTCGCTGGTGTCGATCAACTCTTCGGTCAGCGCCCCTATGATGCCGTTGCGCCCGGCATATACGTTGCCGATCCGGTCGCCGTTTTCCCGCGCGGCCTGAATGACGCCACAGGCGGAGGCGTTAATAACCGCAGTCACTCCTCCGGACTGGGCGTAGAAAGCGTTCTTTTTACTCATACATGCTCCCTGATAATGAGATTGGTTCTAAACATCACCCCGTTCCTTCGCTTCATGGTCGGCCTGAACCTGCAGCAGGGAGACCACGCATTCGGCCAGGTTGTCGTATTCATTAACACCGGTGCCGTACTGTTGATATAGACGATAGTAAAACAGGCAGCGGTATCGGCTGTCGCCGGTCTTGAATACGGCAAAGTGACAGTCACCCACCTCCCAGAAGAACAGCGGACACTGGGTCAAATCCCGATCCGAGGGGCGGAGGCGGAGTTCACTGTCGGCGATCTGTAAGGGAATTTCGTATCCGTAACGCTCTTTTAGCGTTGTTTCGACAATCCATTTCTCTTTGTCGGTGATATCAGCTACTTCGGTCATGACGATTGTTGAGGGCATTGTAAAGGCACAAGAATATCCCAAAGCAGGTTCCGTTTCACGGCCGCGTTGACTTTGCCGGAATTATCGGATAACTCTATCGGCGAAAATCGCTTCACGCAGTGGATTCTGAGTGCCGGTCGGGCAAGCGGATTTGTGAGATAGGCCAGTAAAAACAATATGTTAATAGTTTAAGATGGCGCCGCCGCCTGTTATGAAAAACATAAATAAAAAACTTTAACAAGAAAACAGAATCAAGGAATAGCCGTGAAAATTGTCCTTCTTGGCCCCCCGGGATCCGGAAAAGCCACGCAATCGGCGGAACTGGCGAAGCGCTACAAGCTGCCGCTTCTGGTGACGGGGGATCTATTGAGAGCCGCTGGGGAGACGGGTACCGAAGCCGGCAGACAGGCCAAAGCTTATATGGATGCAGGCCAGCATGTTCCCGACGAGATTCTTTTCGAAGTGCTGCGGGATCGGCTGTCGGGGGGCGATTTGCAGAACGGCTTTCTATTGGTGGGATTTCCCAAGACCACGGTTCAGGCGGATACCCTGGATATGATGCTCGATGAGCTGAGAATGCCCCTGGATCTGGTGCTGTTGCTGGAGGTCGATGACGACCTCACCATGGAGCGGCTGGAAGGTCAGCGTTTCTGTATATCCTGCGGGCAGCAATACAATATCTATACTGATCCGTCGCGGGTCGACGGAATTTGTGATGAGTGCGGCGGGCGGCTGCGTCACCGGAGCGAGAACAATGAGGTGACGCTGACCAATCGCCTGAAGATCTACGAACAGCACACCGCCACCTTGATTCAATACTATGCGCTGCACGGGAAATTGCGGCAGATCGATGGCGAAGGCGAAATCCAAACCGTTAACAGGCTTTTGCGAACGGTAATTGAGAAACATCCGCCCACGGTGGTTGATGCGGGACAGGTATCCGAGCCGCCCGTTTCTGTTCAAAGGCCGAGGAAAAATGAGTCAGAACCGGAGATAGAACAGGCACCCCCGGTGGCGAGTAAGGAGTCGGCGGAAGAACAGGCGCCGGCCAGGAAGAAGGTACCGGCCAAGAAGAAGGCGCCGGCCCAGAAGAAGGCGCCGGCCAAGAAGAAGGCGCCGGCCCAGAAGAAGGCACCGGCCAAGAAGAAGGCGCCGGCCAGGAAGAAGGCGCCGGCCCAGAAGAAGGCGCCGGCCAGGAAGAAGGCGCCGGCCCAGAAGAAGGCACCGGCCAAGAAGAAGGCGCCGGCCAAGAAGAAGGCGCCGGCCAGGAAGAAGGCGCCGGCCAAGAAGAAGGCACCGGCCAGGAAGAAGGCGCCGGCCAGGAAGAAGGCGCCGGCCAGGAAGAAGGCACCGGCCAGGAAAAAACGCTAGCGAACCGACCCCTGGGGCCGGCTGAGCAGGGAAGAAGCACCTTTTACTGAGGGATCTTTACTGCTGTACGCTTTGATAGGGGAGCATAATGTTTAGAGAGCATAGAAGGGGTGAAGCAGGTCCAATGGGAAGGTTTTTTAAAGGCTTCGTTATTGGTTTCAGTCTTCTTCCCAGCATCATCGGACTATTGGTTATCTATCACGTCCTTATTGCCACCAAGACCTTTGACGATGGGACAGAACTTACCAATCGAGTAGCACGGGCGACCTACTTCTGGTTCGCCATTTCCCGTCCCGAGGACGGGGTGACCTTGTACCCGTGGCTTAAATACGATCTCAAGGAGTTTCTTGAGGGAGAAAAGTCGGCGGACAACCCGACGGAGGAGAATTAGCTGACGGGTCCTATTTCTTCGCCGCCTTCGCGGGTAATGCGAGCTAGCCGTTCCCGGCTACCATCATCTTTTCAATAAGCCAGGAGCCGGTACGAATAGTACCGCGACACTCCTCGTCATTACCCACGGCGATTAATCGCTGATACATGTCTCTCAGATTGCCGGCTATGGTGATCTCCTCGACCGGGAACTCTATTCGGCCGTTCTCCACCCAGAATCCGGTTGCACCCCTGGAATAGTCGCCGGTGACGATGTTCACACCGTGCCCCATCATTTCCGTGACCAACAGACCCCGCCCCATCTTCCTGAGCAGGCCGTCCAGATCGAGATCGCCGGGATTGATGGAGAGATTGCGCACTCCACCCGCATTGCCTGTGGTTTGCATGCCGAGTTTGCGCGCCGAGTAGCTGCTCAATATATAGCTCTGTAATACCCCTTCACGCACGATATCCTTGGGTCTTGTCGCCACCCCTTCACCGTCGAAGGGTGCACTGGCAAGTCCGCGAAGGAGCAGCGGGTTTTCGTGGATATGTACGAATTCGGGAAAGATCCGTTTCCCCAGGTGGTCGAGCAGAAATGAGGCCTCACGATAAAGGGCGCTGCCGCGTACGGCGCCCACAAGGCTGCGTAGCAGACTTACGGCGGCTTCGGCCTGAAACAGGGTCGGGGTCTCATGGGTATCGATTGCGCGGGCCCCCAGGCGCGCCACGGTGCGTTCCGCAGCGCGTCTTCCAACCTCTGCGGCGGCGTCCAGATCCTTCGCAGCCCGGCCAACCGTGTACCAGAAATCCCGCTGCATGCCCCTTTCTTCCTGGCCGATAACGGCGCAGCTCAAGCTGTGCCGGCTGCTGGGATAACCACCGATGAAGCCGTGGCTGTTGCCGTAAACGTGCAGGCCGGCATGACTGTTCAGGGTGGCGCCTTCGGAGTTGACGATGCGCGGATCGTACTCAAGAGCGGCCGCTTCACACGCCCGGCCTATCTCGATAGCGTCCAATACCTCGACCCGCCACGGGTGGTAGAGGTCGAGATCAGGTATCGCGGCAGCCATCAACTCGGCATCAGCTAGCCCGGCAAACTGATCCTCCTGGGTATAGCGCGCGATGTTGCACGCTGCCTTAACTGTCTCCCTGATCGCCTTCGCGCTCAGGTCGGAGGTGCTGGCCGAGCCTTTTCGCTGTCCGAAATAAACGGTGACGCCGAGGCCGTTGTCACGGGTGTGCTCGATGGTTTCCACGTCACTCTTGCGTACGGTGACGGACAGACCCGCGTCGCTGTTGATGCCGGCCTCGGCGGAACTCGCTCCCTGCCGCTTCGCTTCCGCAAGAAGATCATCGACCTTTTGCTCCAATTCCGCCTGGCGCTTTTTTATATCTTCCGTTATTTGCATGAGGTGCTTATTTCATCTGTTTGTTAGCCGCGGAGGCACGGAGACCACTGGGCGAGAAATTATCGTAAAGGATCTGAGAATCCTGTAGCCCGGTAGCGGAGTTCCGAGTGCTTGGCAAAAAATTCTCCGTGTCCTCTGTGTCTCTGTGGCAACGAGATTCCTGTTTAGATACAGGGTCAGACATTGGTACCGCCGACGGTGAGATTCTCCACTTTGAGAGTCGGTTGTCCAACACCCACGGGTATACTCTGGCCTTCCTTGCCGCAAACACCGATACCGTCATCCAGGCGCAGATCGTTCCCGACCATGCTGACCCGTGTGAGCACTTCGGGCCCGTTGCCGATCAGGGTTGCTCCCTTGACCGGAGCCGTTACCTTTCCATTCTCGATCAGGTATGCCTCGCTGGCGGAGAAAACGAACTTGCCCGAGGTTATGTCCACCTGCCCGCCGCCGAAGTTGACCGCATACAGTCCGTTTTTCACCGAGCTGATGATCTCTTCCGGTTCATGTTTCCCCGGGAGCATGAAGGTGTTGGTCATGCGGGGAAGAGGCAGATGGGCATAGGATTCCCGGCGTCCATTACCGGTGGAGGCCGTCCCCATTAACCGTGAATTGAGACGGTCCTGCATAAATCCCTTGAGGGTGCCGTTTTCGATGAGTACGGTTTGCTGGGTGGGCGTTCCCTCATCGTCGATGGTCAGGGAGCCGCGTCGGCCGGGGAGGGTGCCGTCGTCCACCACGGTACAGGCCTCGGATGCGACCCGTTCACCTAGCCGGCCGGCAAAAGCGGAACTCCCTTTGCGGATGAAGTCGCCCTCCAGCCCATGCCCCACCGCCTCGTGCAGCAGGACCCCGGGCCAGCCCGAGCCGAGAACCACGGTCAACGCGCCCGCCGGGGCTTCAATGGCCTCAAGATTGACCAGAGCCTGGCGGGCGGCCTCGCGGGCGTAATTGAGCGCCCGTTCCTGATCCAGGAAAAAACCGAGTGATTGGCGGGCGCCACCACCGGCGTAGCCTTGCTCCCGGCGGCCGTTCTGTTCTGCGATCACATGCACGCTGCAACGTACCAGGGGCCGGACGTCTCCGCTGAGGGTGCCGTCGGCGGCCGCAATAAGGACGATATCATGGGCCGCGACCAGACTGACGTTCACCTGTTTGATTCTCGGATCCTGGGCCCGCGCTTCCCTGTCCAATCGTTGCAGCAGTTCCACCTTTTCCTGCTCCAGCAGGGTCTCCAGGGGATTGATGGGGGCGTAGAGCTGTTTCACCGCGGGGGCGTTTTTGACCCTCACGCTGCCCTCGATGCCGCTGTGGGAGATCGCCCTGGCGGTGCGCCCGGCCTCAAGCAGGGTTGTCAGTCGGACGTCGTCAGTGTAGGCAAAACCGCTTTTTTCCCCGCTGACCACCCGTACCCCGACACCCTGCTCGATGTTGTGGGCACCCTCCTTGATGATCCCGTCTTCCAGCGCCCAGGATTCCAGGCGGCTGGACTGAAAATAGGCGTCAGCGGCATCGATACCCTTTCCCAATAGTTGTCCCAACAACCGGTCCAGGTCTGAATCATTCAACTCAGCGGGTCCCAGGATGGTGTCGCGGGCGATATCCAGATGGCTCATTTGATGTTGACCGTCTTTAATTGCAGTGGATTTGTCGATGATTGAGGGAAGGGAAAGTCCGGCGGGTATTCAACAGGTGATCCAGATTCAGCTCGCTTATGACAAAACCGCTTCCGCGCGGAAGGATATCCAGAATTGACCCCCAGGGGTCCACGATCATGCTGTGGCCGAAGGTCTCGCGGCCGCTGACGTGAAACCCGCCTTGTGCGGACGTGATCACATAGCAGAGGTTCTCGATGGCTCGGGTACGTACCATAGGTTCCCAATGGGCCTTGCCGGTGAGAGCGGTAAAGGCCGCGGGAACGGCCAGGACCTCCATGCCCTTGTCGAGCATATTACGAAAAAGCTCCGGGAAGCGCAGGTCGTAACAGATCGCAACGCCGAGTTTGCCGAACGGGGAGTCCACCACCACCGCCTGATTGCCGGGTTCGATGGTCTTTGATTCCACATAGGTCTCTGCCGTTTCCGGAAGCTGTACATCGAAGAGATGAATTTTGTCGTAACGCCCGACCTGCTCTCCCTTGTCATTGAATATCAACGATGCCGACCGAACCTTTTCGCTGTTGGTCGCGGCGAGGGGAATAGTGCCGCCCACCACCCAGGCGGCGTGGCGTTTGGCCAGTTGTGAGAGAAACTCCTGCAGCGGTCCTTTCCCCTCCGGCTCTTTCGCAGTAAGCAGTTCGCGATCCTCTTTGCCCATAAAGGCGAAGTTTTCCGGCAATACGATAAGTCCGGCCCCCGCCCGGACGGCCTCTGCTACCAGCTTCTCCACCTCCAAAAGGTTTGCGCTGATGTTGGGTCCGGAAGCCATCTGAATGGCAGCTACTTTGGGTTTGATTTGTTCCATCTTTCGGTCTGTTATCGTGCCAAATAGAATTAATGGGGTCGGCAGAATACCATTCCAAGTAAACATTGGAAAACCGGCGGTATTTCCCGATTAAACTCGGATAATCCTCTCGATGTCGATTACTCAGGCGCCGGTTCCCCGGAGATGGAGAAAGGATTGCTCCACGGCGTCGCCTCTTCAGTCTCGGCGCCGGGAGATGCAGACAGATCAGGCGGGTTCTTCTGGAAATCAAACAGCGTGGAGAGCCGGGACTCCAGTTTCTGTTCCTGCCGGGTGATTTCCGGATTCTCCCAGGGGCCTTTGACGGTGTAGACGATATTGGTGACGCGGTCCACGCGCTTACCCAGGAGTTTCTGAGCGAGGTAGACGGCAGCGCCGACCGCCGGCCCGCCGGCCACGGCGCCGGCGATGGGAAGGGAGGCCGTAACATTTGGGGTGACGGAAACCAGTTGATCGAAATCCTGGTCCACCAGGCCGATCCGGCCGGCAATTTCGATATCGGCGCCGGGTCCCAGGATCCGCAGATCATTGGTATAGGCATCCCCTTCATCAAGGGTAAAAGAGCCCTCTATACTGTCAAAACTGAATCCCTTCTTGAACAGGTCGCTGAAATCGAGGCTGAGGCGGCGCTGCAGGGCACTCAGATTCAGGAGGCCGAAGATCCGGCCAAGTCCGGGATCTACCTCGAGAAAGCGTCCTTCACCCAGGCTCATCTTCATCTCGCCGTTAAGATCGGTGCTGCTGAACTGTCGAGGATTGCCGCTCCAGCGGAGACTGGCTTCAACCTTGGCGGGCGCGTCTCTCAGGTTGGGCGCATATCCGAGATGATCAAGTAGTTTTCCCAGTGATTCCGCATCCAGGGTAAGGTCCAGGGCGGTCTGGGGGGTTCCGCGGTAGACGATCCATTCTCCGCGGGCGGAGAACTTCAGTCGTTCCGAAATCAGGGAGACGGTGTCCAACGCAACACCTTCCGGGGTGCTGTGGGTAAGCAGGGTGAACTGGCCGTAGTTTCTTCCGTTGAGGATGATCTTTTCGCTTTGCAGATCCACGGCGGGCAGAGTCCTGGGGTCGGTCCAGGTGTCGTCTTCCTGTTGTGGGATTTCGGCGATCTGTTCAGGGTTGAAATCAAGACTGAGCCGATCCAGGCGCAGAGTGATCGGATTGTCCTTTAACGACACCGGTATCTGGAAGGATCCGCTAACCCGGTCGCCCTCGACGCGGCCCTGAATGCCCGTTTTATCCGTGTCGAGATTAAAGGTTACATTCTGGAGATAGGTGTCTCCGTAACGGAGGTTATCAATGCGCAGGTCCTTGGTGGTAATCGCGGGCAATGCCAGTTTTGAACCGGAGGGATGAAAATAGTTGAGCCAGGGATCGATATGAAGGTTCGCCAACTTTCCCTCCATCAGCAACTGATCCTTTTCCGGCAATCGCGCTGGGGCGCCGCCGAACATCAGTCCGCCGCGGATGAAATGAATCCTGTCGGGGTCCGTTACGTTCAGCAGCATGGCCGAGTCCAGGATATCCCCGTAACGGACTCCCAGGCGCCGTTCGGGGCGGTTGCTTAGGGTTGTGGTGACCACCAGTTTCCGTTGCTCCCGCTCGCTCTTTCCGATGGGGGCGGGCAGGTCGAGGCGGATCCCCTTGAGGTTGGATGAGAGTCGGATATCCACTAACGGTCTTTTGCCTTTCGCGAACGGCGGGATATCCAGATCCAGCTGCCAGTCGGTGGTGCCCTTTAACCCCTCCAGGCCCAGGGCGGGGAACCGTTGAGCGAAGGCGCTTCCGGGGAGGGTGGTTTTGGCCGTGATGCGAGTAGTGCCTCGTTTGCCCTTGAGCGGGGCCACCTCTACCCTGGTCTCGCTGCCCATTAATTGACCCTGCAGCCCCTTGGAGCGGATCCCGTCCTGATCAAAAAGCAGGTTGCCGCTGATGCGGGTTATGGGTAATTGCCATTCGTCGATGTGGATTGTCGCATCCTGCAATGCCAGTTTTCCGTCAATAGAAAACTGTCCGGTGCTGAGAGGAACGGCGAATTCCAGGTCCAGGTGGGCATCGCCCTCCGCCCGCACCGCTTCCGTCAACGGCGCGAATTTCTCGCGCAGCGGTGATTCGCTCAATATCCGTAATTCATCACTCAGGGGCCCGGTGATACTGCCGCTGAGACGGAAAGGGGAGGCCTTGTTGAGGTGCTCGATCCGGCCATGCAGGTTGTGCAGATTGCTCTCAAATATCTTGCCCGACTCAATCCAGGCGTCGAACCGGTTGTTGAGGAAGCGTATCTCCGCGGTCATCTCTTCCGAACGGGGCCATTCCGGCCAGTAATCCAGGAGCAGGTCCTCAACCCCAAACAGCACTTCAAAGCGGCCGGTTGCGCGTTTTTCAAACGGGAAATCCCGGACCGGACCGCGAAAGACGCAACTGCCATTAACCAAGCGGCCGCTGACCAGACTCCGATCCAGCCACTCCACCACCCCGTCCGGCATGATACCCACCGGCAGGTAACGCGAGGTGGTGCTCACAACGCCGTCGCGGAAATCGGTTTGCAGATCGAGAAGAGGGGATTCTTCGGGATCGTCGGGGAGCACCATCCGCAGGCGGGTACGGGTTTTGACGTCGCTGTTGAAGGCCTCCAGTCCGGCCGATTCGATGACCCATCCCAGCTCCGGCTGTCGCTCCCATCTCAGCAGGCCGTTTACCCCCTGCAACTGCAGGGTGTCACGGAACAGTCCGGGAAATTTCGCGAACACCAGCTTTCCCTGCAGATCCATCGCCCCCCGTTCCTGGGTCAGCCAGAAACGGGCGTCCAGATTGTTTATGCCCGGGGCGCTCCGCCATGGCTGTGTCGACAGGTTTTCCAGTTGTCCCCGTCCCGCCCAGACCGGCCCCTCGGATGTCTCATCAAAGCGGAACTGCAAATCGTATATGCCCGCCTGAGGGCGAATTTCGGCAAGGGTCTGATCAAGTTTCTCCGTCGGCAGGGGGAACATGCGTATCAGGGCTATGACATCCTCGACGCGGAGAAAATCGATACCGGTTCGCAGGTGAACGTGGCCTTCCTGGTCATAGCTCGTTTCCATACCGAGGCTGGAAGCCGGCCAGCTGCGGCCGTTACGGGTTACCGCTATGTCGTCTACCCCCAGGCGCCAGCCACTCTCCGTTCGCTGCCATCGGAAATATCCCCCCATCTGTTCCAGCTCCAGCCGGCGCGGTTCCTCCTCCTGAGGCGTAACGCTCCCTTCCAGATTCAGATCCCGCCAGCGTGCTTCGCCTTCGATACTGGAGAGGTATCCCTTTTCCCAATGACTCCAGATCTCCATTTCAGCGGTGCCGCTATTGATGGCATAACCCGCGGGTATTCGGGCCCCCAGCAGTTTTGCCAGAGGGAGGTTGTTTCCGCGCAGATAGAAGTCGCCGCTCCAGGCCCCGGGCTCCTGCAGATCACCCCATATATCCGCCGCCAGTTGCATTCTTGCGCCACTGTCGTCGGGCAGGCTGAGGAGAGCGTCCAACTGGTGCCGGTCCCCATCGTTGGTGAGGATAATGTCCACGTCGACGAAACGGAGGGGTGCGGCTCCGATGGCCTGGTTTTCCCAGTAAAGCTCACTGTTTTTCAGGGCGATACGGAAGGGCAGGAAGAAGAGTTCGCCGCCGGCCCGGCCGCCGCCCCCGACACCTTCCAGGCCTGAAATCACCACGGAGCCGTCCGACCGGCGCTTGATGAGCAGGCTGGCACCGTCGAAGGTGATTTCCCGGGGCTTGATGGACTTGGTTCTCAGGGTGTCGAACAGGCTGATCGCCACATGGATGGCATCGAGCCGGAAGGAAGGCTGATGACTTTCCGGGTCCAAGAGGCGTACGTCCTCCAGGACCAGCTCCGGGCCGAACCCGCGCCAGCGTGCGGAAAGCCTGGATATCTCAACCGGTTGCCCCAGCATCTCGCTGGCCATTTTCTCAGCATCCGGTCGATACTGGTCTACCATCGGCAGCAGCAGGCGCACCACGAGGATTACGATACCGCCCAATATGGTAAGCAGGATCAGCGCAAGCCACACTTTGGCGGCAAAGGATCGCAGCAGTCGGATCATTTCCTCGGGCCGGTCGTTCTATAACAGGACGATATCGTAATGTTCCTGGGAATAGAGGGCTTCCGCCTGTAACTTGATGGTCTTCCCTACGAAACTCTCCAGATTGGCCAGGTTGGTCGACTCCTCATCCAACAGGCGGTCCACCACCTCCTGGGACGCAAGCACCAGCAGGGATTCCACGTCGAACTGACGGGATTCCCGCAATATCTCACGAAAGATCTCATAGCAGGTGGATTCCGCCGTCTTAACGGAGCCGCGTCCGCTGCAACAGGGGCAGGGCTGGCAGAGGACATGCTCCAGGGATTCGCGGGTGCGTTTGCGGGTCATTTCCACCAGTCCCAAAGCGGAAACCTCGGTGATGTGGGTGCGCGCATGATCCCGTGCCAGGCACTTCTCCAGGGCCCGAAGCACCTGGCGTTTGTGTTCCTCATCGCTCATGTCGATAAAATCGATAATGATGATCCCCCCGAGGTTGCGCAAACGCAGTTGTCGGCAGATCGCCTGCCCCGCTTCCAGGTTGGTCTTGAAGATGGTCTCTTCCAGGTTGCGGTGACCCACGAAGGCGCCGGTATTGACGTCGATGGTGGTCATCGCCTCGGTCTGGTCGATGATCAGATAACCTCCGGACTTCAACTCCACCTTGCGTTCCAGCGCCTTCTGGATTTCGCCTTCAATACCATAGAGATCGAAGATCGGCCGTTCACCCGGGTAGTATTCGATCCCGGCACGGATGTCGGGTATCAGCTTGCGGGCAAAATCCACTGCCCGCAGCCAGGTCTCGCGGGAATCGATACGGATCTTTTCCACCTCCGGCCCCACCAGATCGCGCAACGCTCTAAGGGCTAACGGCAGATCATCGTGGATGAGCTCCGGAACGCTGGCTATTTCACAGCGCTCGCGGATGGAGTGCCAGAGCCGGATCAGAAAACGCATATCGGTGATGAGGGTATCGCGATCCATACCCTCGGCGGCAGTACGGGCGATGAAGTTACCGGTCCATTCCGATTCACAACATTCACTGTCTATGATTTGCCGCAGTCGCTGCCGTTCCCCTTCGTCTTCGATTTTCTGGGAGATGCCTGAAACGGCCAGGGAGGGCATGAACACCAGATAGCGGGAAGGGATGGCAATGTTGGTGGTCAGTCTCGCGCCCTTCGAGCCGATGGGGTCCTTGGTCACCTGGACCGTGACTTCTCCCCCTTCCCGTATCAGCTCGGAAATGCTGTCAAGGCGCTCCTCGCCGTTGCCGTCGACGACGATGTCGGAGGCGTGCAGGAACGCGGTACGTTCCAGACCGATATCGATAAAGGCGGCCTGCATGCCCGGCAATACCCGGCAGACGCGACCCTTGTAGATATTCCCTACGATGCCGCGACTGCTCTCCCTTTCAACGATTACCTCCTGGACCACGCCGTTCTCCACCAGCGCAACCCGGGTTTCCGGGGGTGTCACATTGATCAGGATCTCTTCACTCATGATGTATTAGCTTAAATCGGCGCCAAGAGGTTCGATACCTGCCGTCCGTAACAGTTCCGCCGTCTCGAACAGGGGCAGTCCCATGACCCCGGAAAAACTTCCTTCGAGGTGGGAAATGAATACGGCGCCCAGTCCCTGGATGCCGTAGCCGCCCGCCTTGTCCGCCGGCTCTCCGCTACGCCAATAGGCCGCTGCTTCTTCTTCGGTCACGGTACGGAAGGTGACCCGGCTGACGCTGAGGCGGCTTTCGGTGTGTTCACCGGCCAGGGCCACGGCGGTCAATACCTTGTGGCTGCGGCCGGAGAGACGGGCCAGCATGCTCAGGGCCGTTTCCCGGTCCGACGGTTTTCCCAGGATTTCGTTTTCCACCACTACCGCCGTATCGGCCGCCAGCACCGGTATGCCGCCCGCTGAGCCCTTCAAGGCCGAGCGTCCGGCCTCAGCCTTTTCGCGGGCCAGGCGCAGCACGTACTCGGCAGGGACCTCGTCGGGCTGCGGTGTCTCGTCCACTCGGGCGGTCACCGTCTCATGCATGACGCCGATCTGGGTGAGGAGTTCTCTGCGTCTTGGAGAGCGCGATGCAAGGTATATTTGAAGGGGCATGTTTCAGTTGTTCTCATTAATAATCATTAAATTATATGCGAAATTTAGAAATATAATGAGGTGCCCCGACAAGCAATGGGCTGCACCTATCCGCGATGATAGGGGTGGTTGTTGAGGACCGTCCACGCCCGGTAGATCTGTTCCGCCACCACCACCCTGACCAGGGGGTGGGGAAGGGTCAGAGGTGACAGGGACCAGAGCAGGTCCGCCCGCTGCCGGCAACCGTAGGCCAGACCTTCCGGGCCGCCGATCAACAGGGCCACGTCGCGACCGCCGTTCAGCCAATCGCCCAATCTATGCGCCAACTGCTCCGTGTCCCACGCCTGTCCCTTGACCTCCAGGGCCAGCACCAGACAGTCGCGGGGCAGTGCGTGCAGTATACGCTCACCCTCCTCCCTCACCGTCCGGTCAATATCGGCTCCCTTGCCGCGATGGCCGGGGGCGATCTCCACCAGTTTCAGCGCGCACTCCCTGGGTAACCGTTTCGCATATTCCTCGAACCCCTCCCGGACCCAGCGGGGCATGCGGTTACCGACCGAGATAAGGTGGATATTCATGGTTTGGGATTGTAGGGGAAAGGGGCATCCCCGGCTAATCGACGGAGACCGTCAGTACCAGCCGTTCCCCGGATCGTCCTTGACTCGAGGACGCCGCCCTCGCGGGGAGCGCAGATGTGGAATTTTCGCGGGTCAGGCGGTGCTACCGTCAATTCCGGGTATGGCGGTCATCCAGGCCGTTGAGGCCAAGCAGCACCACAAACAGCCACTTGAGGCGGTGCGGTTTGACCAGGAAAAAGCCGGCAACCGGGATCCCCAGCAATACCAGGTGGTAGGTAAAGGGGATCTCCAGCGGAAGGAACGGAGAGAGGATCAGCCAGGCAATAAACCAGACGATGAAGCCAATGCTTAGATAATCAATGAGTGTTTTTGGATTATTCACAGACAGCAATCCTTTGCGGTTATTTTTGTTGCCTATCTTTTATTATTTTCGGGCCCCATTGTAAAGTGCTGTTGTCATTTTTAGGGATTTGGAGAGGAAAATTTCCGCTTCTCGGGCGCAACATCCCCCGCATCAAATCGGTAGCAGAGGCCGTTCATTACCGATCTATGGGGTAAGCGGGCGGTTTCAGCGTTGGTAGAAGGGGCGAGGCAACCGTCGCCCCGCCCCGGCTTCACGTCTTGCCTGCGTTCTCTTCCGCCGCGGGCTGGTCGAAACTCCAGAGCCGCTCCAGCTGATAAAAATCACGCACCTTGGGCAGCATTACGTGGACCACGACACCGTTGAGATCCACCAGCGCCCATTCCCCGTCCTCCAGGCCCTCCGTGCCCAGGGGCGGTTCACCTGCCAGCTTGGACTGGAAGGCGACGGCTTCGGCGGTGGATTTCACATGGCGGTCGGAGGTGCCGCTGGCGATGATCATGATATCGGTGATACTGGTCCTGTTGCGCACGTCGAGCACGATAACATCCCGTGCTTTCATGTCGTCGAGTACCTTGAGGACCAGATCCCTCAGCTCTTCTACCTGCATATAAAAATAACGCTAACGTTCACTTGACTAAAAAACAGCATTCTATCGTAAATGGCTGAGGATTATCACCGTGGAGACGGCCCGGTGCCCTCCTATACGGCACCGTAAAGCTTTTCCCGCTGAATAATCAGCAACACACTGTCGGGGAGCAGGTAGCGTACCGACCGGCCCTGTTGCAGCAGTTCCCGGATGCGGGTGGCGGAGATCTGCAGCTGGGTGACCGGTTGCAGCCAGATACGTCCCGCGGGGGAGGAGCGGAGATCGTCGAGGGAGTCCGTGACGCGTTCCGGAAAAGGATCGGGGCGACCCTCATTCGGCCGCTGCATCACGACAATATGGGCCAGCTCCAGGATCTCCTCCGGTTTGTGCCAGTTCGGGAAGTCACGAAAGGCGTCGGAGCCGATAATCAGGCAGAGCGGGGTGTCCCCCAGTTCCCGGCGCAGGGACCGCAAGGTCCGGACCGTATAGGATTTGCCTTCTCGGTGGAGTTCCCGCTCATCGATCCGTATCCCCGCTTGCCCCGCCACCGCCGCGTGCAGCATCTCCAGACGTTGTTCAGGCGTGGCGGAGGGGCGATCCCGGTGGGGTGGATCACGCAACGGGATGATGCGGACCTCCTGCAGATCAAGGGCCTGCTGCACCTCAAGTGCCGTCCGCAGGTGCCCGAAGTGGATGGGATCGAAGGTGCCGCCGAAGATGCCGATCATATAACAGGGCCAGGGGATCAGGGCCTAGGGCCTAGGGACTGATAATCTTTTTTCAATCCTGGCACCCGGTTACGTTCTGATGTGACCGTCGCCGAGGACGATGAACTTCACCGAGGTCAGCCCCTCCAGCCCCACCGGGCCGCGGGCGTGAAACTTGTCGGTGGAGATGCCGATCTCCGCGCCCAGGCCGTACTCGAAACCGTCGGCGAAGCGGGTGGAGGCGTTGACCATCACTGAACTGGAGTCCACCTCCCGCAGAAAGCGGCGGGCACGGGTGTAGTTTTCGGTGATGATGGCATCCGTATGCTGGGAGCCGTGGGTGTTGATGTGGTCGATGGCCTCATCCAGCCCTTTCACCACCTTGATGGCGAGAATGGGGGCCAGGTACTCCGTATCCCAATCCTCTTCGCTGGCCGCAAGGACACCCTCCAGCAGACGCCGGGTGGTTTCGCAGCCGCGCAACTCCACGCCCTTCTCCTGATACATCCTGCCCAGTTCCGGCAGGACGTTCTCTGCAATCTCCTCGCAGACCAGCAGGGTCTCCAGGGTGTTGCAGGTACCGTAGCGCTGGGTCTTGGCATTAAAGGAGACCTGGATCGCCTTCTCCAGATCCGCTTCGTCATCAATATATATGTGACAGATGCCGTCCAGGTGTTTGATCACGGGCACCCGGGCGTCGTTACTGATGCGTTCGATCAGCCCCTTGCCGCCGCGGGGGATGATGACATCGATATATTCCGGCATGGTGATCATCCTGCCCACCGCTGCGCGGTCGGTGGTGGCGATCACCTGCACCGCCTGTTTGGGCAGACCCGCCTGCTCCAGGCCGCGGTGAATGCCGGCGGCCAGGGCCTGATTGGAGTGAAAGGCTTCCGAGCCGCCCCGCAACACCGTGGCGTTACCCGCTTTCAGGCACAGCGCGGCGGCGTCCGCCGTGACGTTGGGGCGGGACTCGTAAATGATTCCCACCACCCCCAGGGGGACCCGCATGCGACCCACCTGGATGCCGGTGGGACGGTAGTTCATATCGAAGATCTCACCGATGGGATCGGGCAGAGCGGCGATCTGGCGCAGTCCCTCCATCATGGAATCGATGCGTGCAGGGGTCAGCTCCAGGCGATCCAGCAGTGCGGCGTCCAGGCCCTTCGCCGTTCCCGCTTCCAGGTCCTTTCTGTTTTCCGCCATCAGGGCGTCACGGTTGGCCCCGATATCCTCGGCGATGGCGAGCAAGGCGTCGTTCTTCTCTCCGGTGCTGGCCGCCGCCAGGGCGCGGGAGGCGCTGCGGGCCTGCCGTCCGACCTCGGTCAGGTAGGCTTCGATATCAAGGGGCTGTTCAGACATGACGGTATCCAGATTACGTTGGAACGAAGGGATTTTAACAGGTATTTGCTTTACTGTTTCGCTAACTCTCTAAGGTTGCGGCATTTCACCCGCTTTTATGCGAAATGACCGGTAGTCCGGTGCGGGCAGTTTGGATATATTGATCCATTCGCCGGATTCTTGTGTGTGTTTTTTTGCGGCAGGGTGATCGGGCTTATGTGGCAGACAAACGGTTTCTTGTTATGAATGGCAATCGCGTTCTTTTTGCGCTCATTTTCGGCCTCGTTATTCTGTTGATCTGGGCCGCCTTTGTCTGGGATCCGGTTGCTGAGAACGGTGCCCCCGGTTCTTCTCTGGAGAGCGCGGGCCGTCCCGCCGGAGGAGATTTCACCCTGTATTCCTCTCGCGGTCCGTTCACCCTCGATTCCCAGAGGGGCAAGGTGGTGCTGCTCTATTTCGGGTACACCATGTGTCCGGATATCTGTCCCACTTCGCTGGCATACCTGGCTACGGCCCTGAATCAACTGGAACCGCGGGAACTGGAACAGGTGCAGGCGGTCTTTGTCAGTGTCGATCCGGAGCGGGATACCCCGGAACGCCTGGAGAGCTATAGCGGATATTTTCATAAAAACATCCTGGGCATAACCGGTACGCCGGAAGAGGTGGCCGAGGTTGCAGGGATGTATGGCGCCGCCTATCGCAAGGTGAAGAGCGACTCCGCCGTCGGTTATATGGTTGATCACACCTCCCTTGTCTATGTGATCGATCAGGAAGGGAAACTGATTGATTCCCTGCCGCATGGCACGGCGCCGGAGATTGTTGTGAAAACGGTACGCCGACTGCTACCGCGCACGGAACAATAGATTGCGAGGCGGTTCAGCGTTCCCTCAGTTCAGCGTAATTAAACACCCCGATGAATTTTCTTAGTCTAAGGAGAATATCAATGAGAAAAATACTGAGTTTTGTCGCCTTTACCCTGATCGCAACTTTTGTGTGCTCTCCGGCCTTTGCCGAAGGCAGCATTACGGTACAAGATCCTTACGTGCGGGCCGTGCCTCCGGGGCAACCGAACAGCGCCGCCTTTATGACCATCACCAATCAGAGCGATACGCCGATTTCCGTGGTGGGTGCCACCAGCAGTGTCTCCAAAGTGGCCGAGCTGCACACCCACGTTATGGAAGACGGCATGATGATGATGCGCCGCATCGACAAGATCGATGTGCCGGCCCAGGGCAGCACGGCTCTTGAGCCGGGCGGTCTGCATGTGATGCTGATCGATCTGACCCAGGATTTGAAGCCGGGTGACAACGTGTCTCTGACGCTGGAGTTCAGCGACGGCAGCACCCAGGCGCTGGAGGCGCCGGTTCGCGAAATCATGATGCAGATGAAATCCGGCGGAATGGGACAGGGCCACTGATTGAAGGGCCGCGGGGACGGGGTCTTTGCGGGGCGTTTAACCGCGAGGGCCCTGGTCCTTAAGTATGGGCGCCCCGGCCATTTCCGTGGCGATATCCTGAAACATCAGCCAGGGATCCCCTCTTTCCCGTCCCTTGATGGCACGGTCGGCACGTCCGCACAGCAGTAACAGACGGCGCCAGCTTCCCGCGGAAAGTCGCTGTAAGGCCTTGGTCACGAGCGGCTTGCGTTTGTCCCAGATCTCACGCCTCGCACCCACAACCTGATGCGGACTCTGTCTCTTGCTTTCCACCTGAAAGGCGAGTTCCGCCAGGGTGCGGATTTCCCTCGCCAGCGCCCAGAGGACCACCGGAGCGGGGGTGCCTTCACCCCGCAGACCGCCGAGGATACGCAAGGAGCGGCCACGATTACCGGCCAGGGCGCTGTCCACCAGGTCGAAGACGTCATAGCGGGCGCTGTCGGCTACCGCCTCCAGCAGCTGTTCCGTGGACACCTCGCCGGGGCCCTGCAATAGCAGCAGTTTATCTATCTCCTGGGCCGCCGCCAGCAGGTTGCCTTCAATCCGTTCCGCCAGCAGGGCGGTGACACCCGGTCCGGGGTTGAGCCCGCGCTCCCGCATGCGTCGTTCGATCCAGGATACGAGCTGGGTGCCGGTCAACGGCCAGATCTGTATGATCGCCCCCGCTTTGTCGATTGCCTTGAGCCATTTGCTGGAGGTCTGGCTCTGTTCCAGCTTGGGCATGGTGATCAGGAGCAGGGTGTCGTCGGCCGGGCGTTCCACATATTCCACCAGCGCCTTGCCGCCGGCGGTTCCCGGTTTCCCGGAGGGGATCCGCAGGTCGAGAATGCGTCGTTCGGCGAACAGGGAAAGACTGCTCGCCTCCGCCGCCAGTTCGTCCCAGTTGAAATTGCGGTCCGCATCGATGATGTCACGGCTGCCGTACCCCTGCGTCCGGGCCGCTTCCCGGATGGTATCGGCTGCTTCCCCGGTCTGCAGGGGTTCGTCCCCGGATACCAGATAGATCGGAGCGAGACCCCTGCTCAGGTGTTGCTTCAGGTCAGGGAGACGAATCCGCACAGCTTGTGTAGCAATAAATTACTTCAGGTGTGCCTGCAGACGGCGTACCAGGCGGGAGGCCAGATCCTGGCGCATCTCCTGTATCGAGATCTCTTCCTCCCGTCGCTTACCCAGGACTTCGTCTTCCTGGTTGAGGTAACTGCGTGTTACGCCGATGCGTTGTTCCGGTACCAATACATTACCGGAGGCATCCATCATATCGAACACCACTTCGTCATGGAGTTCATATTCGGCCACTTTGCCGGTTTCGCCGAATACGGAGAGGACGCGCTTGTTGAAGTCACGGTCCCTGATACGCAGCAGCGTGGCGGCCTGTTTCCGATCCGTGGAGATCTCTATGTTATTGCTCCGCAGGATCTTGACCAGGTCCATGCGAAACCGGTCGTATTCCGCAACACCCTGGATATATACCGGGCTGATGGAGGCCGGCAGTTCGCTGTCGCCGCGCAGATGCCAGCCGCATCCCTGGATCAGGGTCAGGACAAGCAGTACCGGAAGCAGACGGATTCGGCGAAAGGATTGTGGCATGGTGTTCTCCGGTTAATTCGCGACGATATTGACCAGTTTGTTGGGCACGACGATGATCTTACGGATAGTTTTGCCGTCGGTAAACTTCCGCACATTATGGTCTTCCAGGGCCATCTTTTCGATAGCTTCCTTATCCGCGTCGGCCGGCACCTGCAGCTGGGCACGCACCTTGCCGTTTACCTGGGCCACATACTGGATGGTGTCCTGCGCTAACGCGGACTCGTCCGGTCGGGGCCAGTCGCTGTCGAGGATATCGTCGCCGTAGCCCAGTTCCCGCCACAGGTGGTGGCTGACATGGGGGGCGATGGGGGCGAGCAGACGCAGGGTGATGCCCAGACCCTCATGCAGCAACGCCCGGTCTTCTGCGCTATCGCCCAGTTTGTAGAGGGTGTTCACGATCTTCATGCAGGCGGAGACCACGGTGTTGAACTGCTGGCGCTCATAATCGAAGGCCGCCTGTTTCAGGGCGTCGTGGATCTCGCGCCGCGCCTCTTTCTGTTTGTCGTTCAGGCCGGAGAGATCTCCCTCGACCCTGTCCTGTCCTTTTTCAGCCGCCAGCACCCAGAGGCGTTTGAGGAAACGATGGGCCCCTTCCACCCCTTCGTCCGACCACTCCAGGGACTGGTCAGGGGGGGCGGTGAACATGGTGTAGAGACGTACGGTGTCGGCGCCGAAGCGGTCCACCATGGCCTGGGGGTCGACACCGTTGTTCTTGGATTTGGACATCTTTTCGATGCCGCCCACCTCCACGGGTTGTCCGTCTGCGGCCAGTTTGGCGTTGACTACGCGGCCCTTCTCGTCCCGCACCACCTCCACCTCGGCGGGGTTGAACCAGTGCCGTTTGCCACCGGTCTCCTCACGGAAATAGGTGTCGGCCACCACCATGCCCTGGGTCAGCAGCCGGGTAAAAGGTTCGTCGGAACTTATCAGGCCGGCGTCACGCATCAGCTTGTGATAGAAGCGCGCATAGAGCAGGTGCAGGATGGCGTGTTCGATACCGCCGATGTAGTGATCCACCGGCAGCCAGTAGTTCGCCCGCTCATCCAGCATGGCTTCTTTGTTGTCGGGGCAGGCGTAACGGGCGTAGTACCAGGAGGATTCCATGAAGGTGTCGAAGGTGTCGGTTTCCCGCTCCGCCTCGCCGCCGCACTCGGGGCAGGTGGTCTTATACCACTCCGGCATCTTCTTGATGGGGGAGCCGCCGGTGGCGTCGAAGGCCACATCTTCCGGCAGCACCACCGGCAGTTCCTCCTTCGGGACCGGCACGGTGCCGCAGCTCGGGCAGTGGACCATGGGGATGGGCGCGCCCCAGTAGCGCTGGCGGGAGACCCCCCAGTCGCGCAGGCGGTACTGTACCTGTTTCTCGCCCAGTCCCATGGCATTCAGGTCGGCGGCGATGGCGTCCACCGCCTCCGTATAACCGAGGCCGTCGTACTTGCCGGAGTTGACACAGATCCCCCGCTCCTTATCCGCATACCATTCCTGCCAGGCATCGGTGGAGAAGGTCTCGCCCTCCACGCCGATCACCTGCTCGATGGCCAGGTCGTAACTCTTGGCGAAGTGGAAGTCCCGTTCGTCGTGGGCCGGCACCGCCATCACCGCCCCCTCGCCGTAGCCGGAGAGCACGTAATTGCCCACCCAGACCGGGACCGGTTTATTTGTCAGGGGGTGGGTGACGGAGATGCCGGTGGGGATCCCCTTCTTCTCCATGGTGGCGAGGTCCGCCTCCGCCACGCTGCCCTGCTGGCACTCCTCGATAAACGCGGCAAGCTTCGGATCGTCCTTGGCGGCATACTGGGCCAGGGGATGATCCGCGGCTACGGCGCAGAAGGTGACCCCCATGATGGTATCCACCCGAGTGGTGTAGACCCAGAGCTGTTCCTGTCTGCCGTCCAGTTCATAAGGGAAGGCAAAACGCACGCCGTAGCTTTTGCCGATCCAGTTGCGCTGCATGGTGCGCACCTTCTCCGGCCAGCCCTCCATCTTGTCCAGTTCGTCCAGCAGTTCTTCGGCGTAGTCGGTGATCTTGATGAACCACTGGGGGATCTCGCGTCGCTCCACCAGGGCGCCGGAGCGCCAGCCGCGGCCGTCGATCACCTGCTCGTTGGCCAGCACCGTCTGGTCCACCGGGTCCCAGTTGACCACGGCGTTCTTTTTATAGACCAGTCCCTTGCGGTAGAGCTCGGTGAACAGCCACTGCTCCCACTTGTAGTAATCGGGCCGGCAAGTGGCCAGTTCCCGGTCCCAGTCGTAGCCGAAACCGAGCTGCATGAGCTGGCCCTTCATGTAATCGATATTGGAGTAGGTCCAGCGGGCGGGGGGCATGTTGTTCTTGATGGCCGCCCCCTCGGCAGGCAGGCCGAAGGCGTCCCAGCCCATGGGCTGCAGGACATTTTTGCCCAGCATGCGCTGATAGCGGGCAATCACGTCGCCGATGGTGTAATTGCGCACATGCCCCATGTGCAGCTTGCCGCTGGGGTAGGGGAACATGGAGAGGCAGTAGAACTTCTCCTTGCTCGGGTCCTCGTTGACCCGGAAGCTGCCGTTCTCTTCCCAGAACCGCTGGGCGTCGGCCTCGATTTCCGCCGGTTTGTAGTTTTCTTGCATGGTATGGATGTGTATCTCAGCGCGTGAATAATAAAACCCGCTAAGGATACCGTAGCTAGCCCGGATATTGCACCAGCCGATCGACGCCTTTTACCTGCATATCTTCGCCTGTTCGCGGCGGACCGGCATCCAATAGAAAATAATCCCTAAATAGGATGATTTTCGATTGCCATCCTGTCGGCATGGTGCAAACTATATAAGTAGTCGCAATAACTGACGAGGAACGGAAGTATGGCCCCGGAAAATAAACAAGACCCACTGGACCGTATGGCGGCTGCCTATGAACGCATGCTCGAGCGGGTGGATGAGGTGCTGGAAAAGGCCGAAGAGAGCGCTCTGCCCACCTTGAGGAAGGCGCTGGATCAGGCGCGGGAGAAAGCGGTCGAACTGGAAGAGTTGACCCGCGAAGAGGCGGAGAAGATCGCTTTCTATGTGGAACGCGACATGAAGGATGCCGCCGACTTCCTGGCGGAGAACGCGGACGGCTTCAAGGAGTGGTTGCGTTTCGATATCCAGTTGATTGAAAAACGGTTGCTGGAGATGTTTGCCGGCGTGGCTGACAAAACGCGGGTGGAACTGGCGCGTCTGGCGGAGAGCGCCTGGCAGGCCTCGCACTACAAGACCGGTGAGATTACCGGTCCGGGCACCCTGGTCTGTACCGAGTGCGGCAAGGCGCTGCATTTCCACAAGGCGGGGCATATCCCGCCCTGTCCCAAATGCCATGGGACAACGTACAAGCGGCATTGGGAGTGACCGATTATCCGCAGATGAACGCGAACGATCGCCGATATTTATTTCCTGAAATACCAAAGGGGGAGCGGATCAGGCGGAAATCTATAGGATAATTTCGCATACCCTCTGCCTTAATGAGACCGTGCCGGAAGACTTTTGGGAATAGCGGTTCTCTCATAGCGGCCATAGTAATATTTGCCTTCATTCGTGTTCATCTGCGGACAGCAAACCAAAATAACACCTTGAAACTCATCGGTATCGATACAGGCGGCACCTTCACCGATTTCGTGCTGTTCGACGGAGAACGCCTGCAAATCCACAAGGTGCTCTCCACGCCCCACGCGCCCGAGGAGGCGATTCTGCAGGGGATCGCCGATCTGGGACTCGACCCGCAGGGGTTGGGCGTCGTACATGGTTCCACCGTGGCCACCAACGCCGTGCTGGAAGGCAAAGGCGTGCGTACCGTATATATCGGCAACAAGGGCATTGGGGATCTGCTGGCTATCGGCCGACAGGCACGGCGGGAGCTCTACAATCTGCAGCCGGAGCCGATTGTTCCGCCGGTGCCCGAAGAACTCCGCCTGGAAGCGGCCTGCCGGACGGATGCCCGGGGCGGGCAACTGGAGCCCTTAACCTCGGAAGAACTGGAACGGCTTCGCGCCGAGCTGGAGCGGCTGCAGCCGGAGGCGGTGGCGATCAATCTGCTCTTCTCCTACCTGGACGGCGCCATGGAGCAGGCCGTCGCCCGGGTGGTTCCCGAGGGTGTTTTCGTCTCTCTCTCCTCCCGGGTGCTGCCCGAGATCCGGGAATACGAGCGGGGAATGGCCGCCTGGCTCAACGCCTGGATCGGGCCGAAGGTGGCCGGTTATCTGCGACGTCTGGTGAAAGGGCTCCCGGGAGCGAGGGTGGCGGTTCTGCTGAGTTCGGGAGATACCGTTGCCGCGGATCAGGCCGCGGACCAGGCGGTACGCATGCTGCTGTCGGGGCCTGCGGGCGGCCTGGTGGGGGCCCGTTTCATCGCCGGTGTGGCGGGGCGGGAGCGGTTGCTCACATTCGATATGGGGGGCACCTCCACCGACGTGGCCCTTTTAGATGGGGAGCCGGGGCTGACCAGTGAGGGACGGATCGGGCCCTGGCCCGTGGCCGTGCCCATGGTGGATATGCACACCATCGGTGCCGGCGGCGGCTCCATTGCGCGGATAGATGCCGGCGGCATGCTCCAGGTCGGGCCGGAATCCGCGGGTGCGGCGCCGGGGCCGGCCTGCTACGGAGCAGGTGGCCGGGAGCCGACGGTCACCGACGCCAACCTGCTGCTGGGCAGACTGCTACCGGAGGCCTTTCTCGGCGGGCGCATGCGACTCGACCCGAATGCCGCGCGGAACGCCATGAAGCCGTTGGCGGATACCATGGAATGTTCCCCCGAGGAGGCGGCCCATGGTGTAGTGCAGGTCGCCAACGAGCATATGGCCCGTGCCCTGCGGGTTATCTCCCTGCAGCGTGGTATAGATCCCCGGGACTTTACCCTGGTCTCCTTCGGCGGTGCAGGGGGGCTCCACGTCTGCGCCCTGGCTCAGGCGCTGGGGTTGCAACAGGCCCTGGTTCCGGTGCATGCGGGGGTGCTGTCGGCGCTGGGAATGCTCGCGACACGGCCGGGGCGGCGGCTCTCGCGCACCCGCCTGGGTCTGTTACGGAAGCTGGGAGATCGGGAGCTGGAGGATGATCTGGCCTCCCTGGCCGCTGAGGGACGGGCGGCCCTGATGGCGGAAGGGGTGCCGGACAAGGAAATCGAAGTGGGGTACTCCCTGGATCTTCGTTATCAGGGGCAATCCTATACCCTCAATATTCCCTGGCGGGGTGTGACGGGATCCATAACCGCTTTTGAACAGGCCCATGAAACACGCTACGGGCACCGGATGGGGGTTGCGGTGGAACTGGTGAATCTGCGTGCCGCCCTGAGCGGGAGGGCGGCGGACTTTGATCTGGTCCCGGTGAGCGGTTCGAAGCCCCCGGTCCTGTCAGACCGGGTGCGGGCCTACGGCATATCGGAGATGGTGCCGGTGTACCATCGGGATCTGCTCACCGGCGGTGCGTCCGCCGAGGGGCCGGCGCTGATCACCGAAACCGTGGCCACCACCTGGATCGCCCCCGGCTGGTGTTGGCGGGTGGACAGGGTCGGCAATCTGCTGCTGTCCCGTCAGCGTGAACAACCGTGAGACAAGGGGGAGAGTGCGCGCTGCGTCGGTTAGTCCAACTATTTATTTGCTATTTTATCGTTCGCGAATACTCTCCTGCTTGTAACGTAACAAGGGCGAAAGAAAAAACTCGATAACCCTTCGCTTGCCGGTTTTGACTTCCACCGTCACGCTCATGCCCGGTGTCAGATGAACCTGTCGCTTGTCGATCTGCATTATGGATTTGGCGAGGCTGACCTGGGTCTTGAATACCAGGCCCTTGGCCTCATCCATCATTGCGTCGTTGGAGATGTTGGTCAGCCTCCCATCGATAGTGCCGTACTTGGTGAAGGGAAAGGCGTCTATTTTGACTTCAGCCTCTTGCCCCTCTTCTACAAAGCCGATGTCCTTGTTTTCGAGCAGCGCTTCCACCTCCAGCTTCTCTTCATCCGGGACAATAAGCATCAGTTCCTGGGCGGGGGTCACTACGCCGCCGATGGTATATATCTGCAGTTGCTGCACCACGCCGTCCACCGGTGCGCGCAGGATCTGTGCCCGGGTTCTGACCTCTGCCTTGATGATCTCCTGTCGGACGGCATCCAGCTTATGTGTTGCGTCGGCCAGATTTTCGGTAGTCTGTTTGTGAAACTGACTTTTGTAGTGCTCGATCTTGGCTGTCAGTTCCGCTTCAGCTTCCTCAAGTTCTTTTCGCTGGCTGATGGCGGTCTTGAGGTCATGCTCGGCGCTGATCCGCTCCTGTTCCACCTCCAGCGCTTTATGTCTTGCAACGGCGTGGGTCTTGAGCAGGGTTTGCATATCGTCGGCGCGCCCCGAAATCAGCGGTAAGGTCGCCTCCAGTTTGTCGATTTGGCGTTCCAGTGTGGCGCCCTGGGCCTGGAGTTTCTCCCGTTCGCTTACCAGAGTATTGAGCCCCTCTTCATATTCCCGCCACTGAGCCTGCAGAAGTTGACCCTGCAGCGGGCTCAATTCCCTGATGATTCCGGGCATGCGGCTTGGATAATTCTGCGTCTGCTGGCGTTCGTTGAGCGCCTGAAGACGCGTCATCTGCTGATGTAGTTCGTCGGCTTCCCTCTGGAGTCGCTGCAGATCGGCAACGCTGATGGTGGGATCCAGCTCCACCAGGATCTCGCCCCGGGAGACGTGTTGACCCTCTTGGACATGCAGGCTGCGGATAACGCCGGTCTCCAGCGGTTGAATCAGTTTGCTGTGGCCGCTGGGGATGATCTTGCCCTGGGCCACCGCCACGATGTCCACCTTGCCGAAAAAGGCCCAGACCACTGCCAACAGGAAGAACAGCAGGATGGTCCAAAGAATGACTCTTCCGATGGGGGAAGGCGGGGTGTCGCGTACCTCCAGGGCGGCGGGGAGGAAGGCCTGTTCCTGGCTGCGCCGATAGACGAGTGTTTGCGATTCGTTCAACCGGCACCCTCCATTTGACTATCGCCGTTCTGGAAGGCGTGGAGACGGGCATAGAGACCGCCATGGTTGATCAGCTGTGTATGGCTTCCTTCCTCCATAATGCGGCCCTGTTCGAGGACGATAATACGGTCGGCATAGCGCACCGCGCTTAAACGATGGGCGATGATGAAGACGGTGCGCTCCGCCGCGATGGCCCGCATGTTGTCCTGGATGATGCGCTCCGATTCGTAGTCCAGCGCGCTCGTGGCCTCGTCGAAGATAAGAATCCGTGGATTGGTGATCAGCGCGCGGGCGATGGCGATGCGTTGGCGTTGGCCGCCTGAGAGGGTTCCTCCTTGTTCCCCCACCTGGGTGTCGTAGCCTTCAGGCAGTTCCAGGATGAAGTCATGGGCACCGGCCAGTTTCGCGGCATTGATGATCGGCGCCATCTCCAGCGCGGGATTGGTCAGGGCGATGTTCTCGCGTACGCTGCGGTTGAACAGGGTATTCTCCTGCAGTACTACGCCCACCTGGCGTCTGAGCCATGCCGGTTCCACCAGGGCCAGGTCGATCCCATCGACGAGAACGCGGCCCGATTCCGGAATATAGAGCCGTTGGATCAACTTGGCGAGGGTGCTTTTGCCGGAGCCGGAGCGGCCGACGATGCCGATCACCTCGCCGGGACGCACCTTAAGGTTGATGTCTTCAAGCACTTTGGGGAGGTCGGTTGCATAGCGGAAGCCCACGTGCTCGAAGCGGACCTCGCCCTCCAGCGCCGGCAGAGTCGCCCGGCCCGGATTGTATCCCGGTTCCGGGGGGGTATTGAGGATGTCGCCCAGGCGCTGCACCGATATGCCCGCTTGCTGGAAATCCTGCCATAGTTGCACCAGGCGGAGGATCGGGCCGCTGACCCGACCGGCCAGCATGTTGAAGGCGATCAGCTGGCCGACGCTGAGCTGGTTCTCCATGACCAGGGTGGCGCCGATCCAGAGGATCAGCACGGTAGTGATCTTGTTGATCAGTCCGGCGCTCCGGCTGGCGATGTTACCCAGGTTGGTGGTGCGGAAACAGGCGGTGACGTATGCCGCCAACTGTTCTTCCCAACGTTGGCGCATCTGCGGCTCCACCGCCATCGCCTTGAGGGTCTCGATGCCGGTGACCGACTCCACCAGGAAGGCCTGATTCTCGGCGCCGCGGGCGAACTTCTCGTCGAGCCGCCTGCGCAGAATCGGGGTGACGAAGACGGAGAGCAGGACATAGAAGGGGATGGCGCCGAGGACGACCAGGGTGAGCATCGGACTGTAGATGTACATTACGACGAAGAAGACCACGGTGAAAAACAGGTCGATAACCACCGTCAGACCGGAACCGGTGATGAAGTTGCGGATGGTCTCCAGCTCGCGCACCCTTGCCACCGAGTCGCCCACCCGACGTGCCTTGAAGTAAGCCAGGGGCAGTCTGAGCAGGTGATCGAAGAGCTTGGCTCCCAGGGTGACGTCGATACGGTTGGTGGTGTGAGAGAAGAGGTAGGTGCGAAGGCCGCTCAACACCACTTCGAAGACGGAGACCGCCAGCAGACCGATGGCCAGTACGTCGAGGGTGGTAAGGCCGCGGTGGACCAACACCTTGTCGATCACCACCTGGAAGAAAAGTGGTGTGATCAGGGCGAAGAGCTGGATGAAGAAGGAGGCGGCCAGCACTTCGGTGAAAAGACGGCGGTATTTGACGATGGCCGGAATGAACCAGCTGAAATCGAATTTGCCGCTGCCGCCGAGCAGGCCGCTGCGACGGGTCATCAGAATCAGTTCGCCGCTCCAGCTCTGCTCGAAGAGGTCACGCGGCAGCGTCATCGGGTGCTTCTCCAGGGGATCCTGGATCAGCACCTTCTCCTCATCAAGCCGGGCGAGAATTAAGAAGTGGCCGTCCCGATGGCAGGCGATAGCCGGTAACGGTGTTTTCGGCAGCCGCGTCCAGTCGCTCCTGATGGACTTCGCCTTTAGTCCGAGCGATTTCGCCGCGAGGACGATATCCTGTGCGGTAAAGGGTCCGGTCGTGCCGCGTTGATGGCGAATGTGCTCCGGGTCCGCGGGAAGACCGAGGTATCTCGCCAGGAGCGCCAGACAGGCGGAACCTGTATCGATGGACCCGTCCGACTCTATGCTGTGCGGCATGCCGATTCCTTACACGATCTCTGAAGCCAAGGCAGCGGTAAGCCGCCTTGGCTTTTATGGTTACTGCCAGCTTGCGGCGATCAAACCGCTGATGGTGTTTTGATCCTCTTGTGAGAGGCCGAAGGTGGCATCGCCCATGGCCGGCGGTGAGAAGGCGGACATCGCTTGCACCAGAGACTCCACCTGGCTGTCCAACAGCGTCAATCCCTCTTTGGTGGTGATGGACTCGATGTGACTGCCAGGATCGCTGTACCAGTCGGCAATGGTCAGGGTGTCGTTACTGCCGATGATGCTGAGCTCCAGGGCATCGCCCACCCGGGCGAGCCAGAGTTGCTCGGGAGTGATCTCCTCGCCCAGCATGAGGAAGTCTTCGCCGGCACTGTCCGCTATCACGTCCCGTCCGTCACCGCGACCAAACTCATAGCTGTCGTTGCCGGCGCCGCCCTCCAGCCGGTCGTTGCCGGCGCCACCGTACAGGCTGTCGTCGCCCTCACCGCCGATCAGCAGGTTGTCAGCGGCGTCGCCCCGCAACAGATCATCGTGGGCGGAGCCGATGACGCCTTCGACATTCTGGTAGTGGTCACCCTGTTCCGGTGTATCGGGGTAGCTGAGATAGCCGCGGCCGTTGACGTCGCTCTGCTCGGTCAAACGTGGATCCACCTGCAAGGGGTCGATGTAAAAGAAGCTGGCATCCAAGGCGTTTCCGTCCGCCAGGCTTTCGCTGGTAACGCTCAGCTCCTCGTCACCCTGGCGGTCATAGTAGGTCAGCTCGAAACGGTAGAAACCACTCTCGAAATCGGCGCTGATCTCCTTGCCGCTCTGCTTGGTGAGCGTGGTGCCGCCGATCTTTAGTTCGAAGCCGTCGTCCGAGGTTACGGTGAAATCGTGCCGGCCCTTCTCGAGGTAGATATACCCGGAGAGCATTACCGCCAGGTTATCGAAGGGCCCCACCCGCTGCTCCTCGGCCAGGGAAGCGCCGTCGGATCTCAGGAAGGAACCCAGGGTATCTTTATCCTCGGGACCGTAGTCGAGCCCGGTGCTGGTGAAGCTCGCATATGCATCCGTGTTTGCAATGACATCGACCGCCGTCGCCAGGTTGCCGATAGAGCCACGCATTGCCGGCAACTGTTCAGGGATCAGTGCCAGGATCTCCTCCGCCTTGGCCTGTGCTTCTTCTCCGAACAGGGGCGACAGCCAGCTGTTGATGGCGTTGATCAGCCCCGTCCTGTTACCCTGAATAATGAACGCGGCAATCTTTTCACCCTGCTCCTCCTGGCTCGGCACCTGATCGGCGATGCGTTCGATGAGCTTGCCACGGTCGGGCACACCCGGAACCACCTGATCCCAGAACGCCTCCATCTCCGCTTCCGCGGGCAGCGGTTCGAGGTTAACGAAATCGATTGCCTCGAGCAGGGCCGTGCGCTCTTCGCTCAGTAGTATTTCCCTCGATCCGTCGAATACATCCTGAAGCAGTTGGACGGCCGTCTCCCGCTGTCCGGCGGCGATGGCCGTGGTGAAGGGCAGCTTCAGGTTTTCCGCCCAGGGTACCGTGTCGGCGATGTCCTGAATGAGTTCGTCGGGGTCGGGCAGGGCCTCCAGTATCTGTTTTATCAATGCGTCACGTTCCGCACCGGTTCCATCACCGAGGGTCCGTTCGTGAATCTCACCACTCAGCCCGCGATCGATCTCCAGAGAGGCGCCGTTGTCGAGGTAGACACGCACGCCGACGGCGGCATCGGCATAAGAGACCTTGTCCATGCCGTCACCGCCGTCGAACTGATCGGCGCCGCCGCCGCCGTTCATCAGGTCGTCGCCGTCGCCGCCGTTGATCAGATCGTCGCCGCTGCCGCCAAACAGCTGGTCGTCGCCGCTGCCCCCATTGATCAGGTCGTCACCGTCCTCGCCTCGCAGGATATCGTCACCGCTGTTGCCGTTGAGTATGTCGTCGCCGCTGCCGGCCGCAATGGTGTCGTTGCCGGCGCCGCCGGTGATCCAGTCGTGATCCGATGTGCCGCTCAACTGGTCATCGCCGTCGCTACCGCCTATCCATTGATTAATGCCCGCGGCGTCGACCTGGCCGTTGGCAAAATCGAAACGTTCGATATAGGGGGCGGAGATTCCCCATTCCTGTAAGCGCAGGACATCCGCGGCAGTATTGTTATCGGGGCTATCGTCGTCTGCAGTGTCATCCTGGGGTGGGGTCGAACTCCAAAGGGCCGGAGTCGGTCCTCTCCTGTTGTCGGTTGTTGAACCCTGATCTGCGCCTTGATCGGTACTTCCGCTCTCCTCCGGTTGGTCCGTGATCATATCGTCCTGCAGCCGCAGCAGCAGATCGTCACCTTCCCAGGCGATGTTGACATCGCCGACATCGATGCCGTCACCGAAGTTGACCACATCGAAAAGCCCGGCGGTGTCCAGTACCTGGCCTTTGAATTGGCGCGCATACCGCTCCAGGTCCTCGGACCCGATGTGGTTCTTGTTTTCTTTCAGTTCGCGCTGCATCTGATCGAGTGCCTTAACCACGCGTTCAGCCGTGATACCGCCTGCCGCTGTCGCGATGGGACGCAACCTGCCGATCATGGCGAGAAGCGCGTCGACGCGGGCCTCGGGCTGTCCAATATCCACAATTACCTGGGATACGAGTGGCAAATCAATGGATGTGTCGGCGATTCCCTGCTCGGGCAATAGCGCATCGATATCCTCCAGCAGGGCCACGAGCCGGGCATCTTCCGGGGCCGTTGTATGTTCATCGATCAGGGCGTCCTGGCCGTCACCGAGGGCAAAGCAGTAGGTATCGCTGCCCCCGCCGCCGTCCATCAGATCATTGCCTCGGTCGCCCCACAGCAGATCGCTGCCCGCATCTCCGGTCAGGGAGTCATCGCCGAGACCGCCGGTAAGGGTGTCGTCACCTTCGCCTCCCGTAAGCTGATCGTCGCCTGAACCTCCGTCCAGGGTGTCGTCGCCCGACACGCCGTAAAGCGCGTCGTCGTCGTTGCCGCCGAGCAATACGTCGTCGCCTGAACCGCCGTAGACAATATCTTCGCCGTCGCCGGAGATGACTACATGGCCGCTGTCTTCAGAGCCGATGCTGAGGAGTGTAGGGATGAGGTTCCAGATCGTGCTGATGGTGTTGTTGTTATCCGAGGGCGCCGAGTCGTCTCTCAGATCGATGATGTCATCACCGGCCAGGCTGTTGATCAGCACGTCACCTTCAATGTCGGCGAGGCCGAAGCTGTCGCTTTCCGCCGTTCCGTTGATGAATTGATCGATCTCGGCAATGGAGATCCGGGTGCCGTCGGAAAACTCGAAACGTTCAATCCGGCCCTCTTCGGTGAACCAGTCGGTCGCGGTAATTGTTTCCACAGTGTCGTCGGAGGAACCGCCCACGTATATCAACAGGTCGTTACCACTGCGCCCATAGGTCAGATCTTCGACAGATATATCCGGGCCGAAGCTCAGCATGTCACCGATGTCGGTCGGGTCTGTGTCTTCCGAGGCGCTGTCAGCACCATGGTCCGCAATCAGGGTGTCTCCATGCCCCCGCTGAAACACATAGTGATCGTCGCCGAGTCCGCCTTCGAGATAATCATTTCCGGTGCCCCCGTTAAGGATGTCGCCGCCCTCTCCGCCATAGAGATGGTCGTCCCCCTCTCCGCCTTCTAGCCAATCGGAGGCCTTGCCCCCGTGCAGCTCGTCATTGCCGGCTCCGCCGAACAGCGCATTGCCGTCAGTGTCGCCCGCATAAAGGGTGTCATCCCCCTCGCCGCCGTAGATCCAGTCGGCGTTGGCGCCGCCGTATATGGTGTCGTTGCCGTCTCCGGCGAAGATGTCGTTACCCAGATCACCGGAGTAGATTATGTCGTCCTCATCGCTGCCCAGAATTACCGCGCTGACCGGTATCTCGTCGCCATAGCCGTCACTGAAGCTGCCGTCTTCGTTTTGAACGGCAACGACGTAACCGTCTCGCACCAGCTCACCATTTTGAATCGCCGCGCCGTCGAGGGTTTCATTGGGTGTCGTAAGGACCAGTGTGCCGTCACTTTCGATCTGGGCGACAATCTTTTCCACCTCGCCGTCCGCCAGGCGTTTGTTGCCCGTGGCCAGTCCTTTTGCGAGATTGATGACATAGGAAAGCCCGTCCGTCATGCCGATCAGAGGGGAAAGATTGTACCAACGGCTGATGCCGCTGGAACCCAAAAGCGCCAGCTTGGTATCGCCGAGCCAGAGCACATTCCCCTCCAGGCGCAGTTCCTTCAGCTCCTCGGGCAGCATTTCGCCATCGCGCTGAATCAACAAGTTCCCTTCCTGGTGCAGTTCGGCTATGAGATGACGGACAGTCTCACGCAGATCGATCAAGCCGCTGCCGGCGACAATGGTCTTGGATTCAACATCCACTATGTCGCCGAGGACGTATCCTTCCATATCGTTTGCCAGCCCTATCAGGCGTGATCTGTTGCCGTAGTTCAGTCCGCTCATGGCTGCGACGGCGCCGGCGGAGTCGAGCAGGTAGCTCCATCCGCCGTAGAAATCCGAACGGTGGCGCCGATTGAGGTTGAGTTCCGCGGCGCGGGCCAGGGTGGCGAGCCAGCCGGCCGCAAAGCTGCTGTCCGGTTGCAGCGCCATCAGGGAATTGATCAAATCCCTGCTTTCAAGATAGGCGGCATAGTCCGATGCGATTTTAAGATTGCCCGATAGAACCTGCAGCGGATCCTCGATGGGGCGGCCGTTTTCTTCAAGCAAGGACGGCAAGGAGTTATAGAGCGCCCTCTTGAAATAAATATTACCGCCCGCGATTTCCAAGCGGCCGAGCATATCGATCACACCGCGTTCAACCACATCGCTAAAGTCCGAGCGATCCCTATACCAGTAGCCGAGGCCGCCGGCATTTTCGAAATAGGTTCCTTTCTCGAAGTATCCGGGGCCGTGCAGGTTGCGGCTCTCTTTCCACAGGAACAGGCCGGAGAAGTCTTTTCCATCGAGGATATCGCCGCCGACGATATCAACGACATAATTCATGGCGTCGCCCGCGGCGTTGGCGAGGGCCTTAACGCCTTCGACGCTGCCGTCACGTTTTTTCCAGACATAACCGATTTCGAACTCGCCGGTATCCGGATTGAAAACCAGTTGTGCCGAGGCCTTGTCCGGTCGCGCGGAATTGATCAGGTCGCCGATGGTCCCGCCCAGGAAGTTGCCTACGAAAGAGGCGAGGGCCGCGACCGCCCATCCTACGGGCCCCGCAATGGAGCCGATCGCGAACAGCGTCGCCGCACCGGCAACGGCACCGCCGATTTGTGCGCCTATCGCTTCTTCCTCACTGTCGTAGCCGGCCAATGCCTCATAGGCGAGCTTCGAGCCGATGAAACTCCCAACCGCGTTCCCTATCAGATCAATGTTGATCCCGCTGAATATGCTGTCGGGGTTGCCCAGCACGCCCGAAGTTGCGCCCTCAGTCAGTTCGTTGATGCCGATGGTTATGATGTTGCGGCTGATTTGGCCGAGCATGGCATTGGTTATGGTTGATGCGAGTTCGCCGCCCAACCCTTCCGCATCTATGGCGCGCATTAATTCGGCGGTTAACAGGGAGCTGACGACTCCTCCAGCCGCATCGCGCACGTTAGCGCCAAGCTCATTAGAGAAATCATTAAATACGTCAAGGACATCATCAGAAAGATCTCCTCGATTCTGCGCCAGGCCGACGCCGATAGCCTGGAAAAGATTCTGACCTATCGTCTCCAGCAGGGGCGATAGCGTCAGCTGCTTGAACAGGTTGTCGCCCGACACGATGCTGCCGATGGAAGAGCCGAGGGCGCTGCCGATCGCGCCGATAGAGACAGGTTTTCCGAACAAACTGTCTTCGTTGCGCGTCACGTCGACGCTGTAGTTGTCGGGTTTATCGGCCGGGATTGTCTTGATGACCGATAAGTCCCCATAATTTCTTAGTTCTTTTGTTGAGACCAAAATCCAGTTGTTGTTATTTCTTTGTTCCGTCTTGCGAACCTCGGAACCGTTTCCTATATGATTCAGCGGATCAATTCGAATCCGCAGCAGTGCGTTG
The DNA here is from genome assembly GCA_050287965.1 of Sedimenticolaceae bacterium. GTDB lineage: Bacteria > Pseudomonadota > Gammaproteobacteria > Chromatiales > Chromatiaceae > CBFDBF01. The sequence continues at coordinate 65,099 of JBNKCX010000018.1, read as the reverse complement.
TCTACTGCGTTCCTGTCGGTTATGTTTGGATAGAAATATTGAAATTCTTTGACGCCGTCCGGACCGGTCTGCCGATAGTAGATCTTCAGGCCCGGCTCATCGCCCGTTATAAGCTCTTGCTTGATCTCTTTGATCTCGGTCTTGATTTCCGGAGGAACCTCAGTATCCGGCGAACCGAAGTATTGTTGTATTGCCGCAGAGTAGATAGCTCCGGCAACCGCAGGGCCATACTTTTCGGCGCACTCTAGATAGCCGGCCAGACCCTCGAGTCCATAAACTTCAACTGAGCCGTCTCTGGCAATGAGGAAATGGTATTCTGTTGTGTCTTCAAGGGTGTCTGGCGGGATGATAGACACGATACTGCCATCGAATGTTTGTGGCGGATACTGAAGTTGATCACCAAACATCCAATCATTGGCAAATCCATGATTTATGAGGTACTGGCTGATTAAATTTGCATTTTCAGGGTCACCATTTTTTTGGATATATAAAACGGCGTCATAGTAGTTGTCACCGGTTAGATAGATATCCCTTGCCTGTTCCAGCAGGGTTAATTTATCGTATATTTCGGAAGGTATGGATTCGGTACCATAATAGTTGTTGAGCGTAACTATCTGATTTTGCATCCAATCCCGCAAAATATTATCGTGATTGCTGTTGGGGTTGTCCGCGCAATAAGTCAAAACGCTAAGAAACCGCTCTTCTATTGCTTTCGCGGTTAAGGCCGGATCTTCATACATGTACCTATAGCCAAGCTCCGGATAGAGTATTCCGCTGCCTGAGAACATCCGATAGCCTAGCTCTAACTCGTGGGAGGGCCAATAACTGACTGTTGAAATACCTTCAAAGTCCTTGAATACAACCAATGTCGCGTCGTTTGAATAGGATGCGGTAAAGAGGCCCGATTTCATGCCTGTCATGGCTGAATGAGAAACCGAAGTAATCCAGCCGGGATAGAGCTCATCCGATAGTCCATCCGTTAACGCCTTTTGGGAGGGCGCATTCTCTATGCTTAAAGTACGCATGCCTAGCAGGCACGACCGAGCCAGTACGGGGAGGGCTGTATTCCATAGGGTGTCTAGTGATGGCAATCCGTCCTTCAAGGGGATTGTTACTGAACATGATGTTGCTACTCCGACATTGCCCGTGGTGTCCGCCGGGAGAGGATTTTGCCCGGTCTTCTCAAAAAGCCTGTTAACCCAGGGAGTAAAGTTGAAGTTGGCCTCAACATCCATACTAAGTTCTATATACAGGCCGTAATCTTCTAAAGTTCCAAACTCGGCAGAAACACGAACTTTACCGTCAAACAGCTCGTTTTCGGTTTTGGTTATGAATCTTTGGCAAAGGTCCATAATTTCTACTGCCAGCTTGGGGAGGTCGGCAGAAACTTTTACTGAAAACGATTTTTTTCCGGATTCCTGGTCTGTGCCCCCGCCTATTTTGGTGTAGATACTGTGCCAAGTAACTTTTCCCGCTAGAAATAAACGCCAATCTTGCGGTGTGAAGGCGGGGGATGGGAGTTTCTCTATTCTGCTGTCGATATTTGTCGGATTTGCGCCGACGTAATATATCGCTGTGCCATTTTTATAATGAGTTGAACTTCCCATTGTTTCGCTCCTTGTAACTTATTCGTTTCCTTCAAACAGAGGGCGGTGAAATGGATTCACCGCGCTCCGGTGCGCTTTTGGCGACCGCGCAAGCGGTCAGCTACAACCAATCTCTCGAACATTCTTGACTCCGGTCACCGGATCTGTTGCATGAAATTTAAAGCATCGCTCTTTGAACGACGTGGCAATCAGATCGGCAAGTGCTTTTTCACGAAGACGGTTTTTTGCCGTTGCTCCGGGCGCGATCAGGTCTACCAGCCAGAGTTGGGCATCTGACATCTCACGATCTACGGTTGCGGGGGCGTCACTCTTCGCGGCGTTTGCTGCAAAGAGTTTCTGATGTTGGCCGGCGCACCAAGCCTCCGGCTTCAGGCGATTGACGCCGGACAGCAGGCGCTGTTCGTCCTCCTGATTGAGGAAGGCCCAAAGGGCCAGCGCGATCGGGCGTCCTTGTTCGTAATAGATCTTGTACTGGCCCAGCAGCAGCGGCGGCATCAGCAGCCACTCGAGATCGCCGATACTGAAATGCCGGTGTGCCGGAGACTGGCTGAGCAACCAGACCATTTCTCCCAGGCGCGAGGCGAAGGTGGGTGGAATATCGGGCCTTTCTTCGGGTTGATTCGGGTCGGCTTCCCGAATTTGTCCGGTTCCTGCGGCCGGTGCTGATTCCTGGGCCGGGTCGAACGTCTTTTGTTGTTTTGTTTTCATACCAGGCACTCCCTCGACTGATAGTGAAACTGCTTTCCGCCGGCTTGGGTCAGTGGGCGGTCGGTATCTCCGGCCTCGGCGGAAATCTGTTATGCGCCGTTTACAGCTTTCGGGATTTCACGACGAATGGAAACGCGTAACGATTCGATCCAAATGCAACATCCGCGTCATGCACTTCGTCGAACTATGCGCTCTTGAATTCGGCAATACACGAAACTCCATGCGCCGGTTTCGTGTCGTCATGCCGGAGCGGCACTTCTACAGGATGGGAACTTTATTCCTTTATACTGATTGAAACTTAGATTCAAATCACAGGTTGTTCATCAGGTTGTTCATAAAGCGCAACGGGGGGCAGACCGGGGCAGGCGCGAAATATGCGAGGCGGCGTACCCGGGGGGCGGCAATCGCAGGGGATTATTTTACTGATATAAAAGAAAAAACCCGCTATGCGGGTTTTTTCGGACAGCGTCGTGAGCACCGGGCGTTATTTGATTTTCGCCTCTTTGTACATCACGTGCTTGCGGGCCTTGGGATCGAATTTCTTGATCTCCATCTTGCCCGGCATATTCCGCTTGTTCTTGGTGGTCGTGTAGAAGTGGCCGGTTCCGGCGCTGGACACGAGCTTGATTTTATCACGCATGAGACTGTTCCTCCTCAGACCTTCTCGCCACGGGCGCGCAGGTCCGCAAGCACCGCGTCGATGCCTTTCTTATCAATAATACGCATACCGTTGGAGGAGACCCGCAGGCGCACCCAGCGTTTCTCACCCTCTACCCAGAACCGCTTGTAGTGCAGATTCGGCAGAAAACGGCGTTTGGTCTTGTTATGGGCATGGGATACGTTGTTGCCCGTAATGGGACGTTTGCCCGTAACCTGACACACTTTCGACATTGTCAAATCCTCAATTCTATTGCGTCGCCGCCCCCCACGGGGGGCGAAAGAGGCGGATTTATAGCAGAAAGGTGTGGGGGTTACAAGTTTTGTCCCGATTTTTCCAGGTTTGTCCGGGAAAATCGCCGGGTATAACGAGGGCCGGGATGTACGCCCGGCCTGCTTCAGATCCATCCCATTTCCGCCAGGGAACGCATTTCTCCGTCCCCGATCACTATATGATCAAGCACACGCACATCCACCAGTTGCAGCGCCTCCCGGATCTGCCGGGTAATCCTCCGGTCGGCGTCGCTCGGCTCGGCCACGCCGGAGGGGTGGTTGTGGGCCAGGATAAGGGCGGCGGCGTTGTGGGCGAGGGCCCGCCTGATGACTTCCCGGGGATGGACAGTGGCGCCGTCGATGGTGCCCCGGAACAGCTCTTCGTATTCGATCACCCGGTGGCGGCTGTCCAGGAATAGACAGGCGAAGACCTCGTAGGGGTAGCCGCGCAGCCGGCTTCGGAGGTAGTCACGGGTGGCGTCGGGGCTGGTCAGGACATCCTCACGCTGCAGGGATTCCTGCAGGTGGCGTCGCCCCATTTCCAGCACGGCCTGGAGCTGGACATACTTGGCCGGGCCGAGGCCCGGACTGGAACAGAAACGGTGCCGGTCGGCCGCAAGCAGGGCCCGCAGGGAGCCGTATTCGACCAGGAGTTCGCGCGCCAGATCCACGGCGCTTTTACCTGTTATGCCGGTACGCAGAAATATGGCGAGTAACTCCGCGTCAGAGAGCGCGGAACACCCCCGTTGCAGCAGTTTTTCCCGCGGCCGTTCATCCACGGGCCAGTCCCTGATGGCCATGATCACCTCCATGTGATGTTGTGGGGAGCGGGAAAAGCATACTTTGGTCACTGTTGTATAGCTAGCCGTGGTTTCCCCATTCAGTTACCCTTGGCATGGAAATGTTGCCACAGAGCTCACAGAGAAAAACCCGGATTTCCTTCAATGTTCTGTGTTTCGGTTTTACGGCTCGGCGAGTATGTCCCCTCTGGGGTCTATAGCGAATTGAACGCTCCGTGCCTCCGTGGCTGATGAACTCTGAATAGAACCATGACGATACTGAACGGGAAACGGATACTGCTGGGCGTGACCGGCGGTATCGCCGCCTATAAGACCGCGGAGCTGGTGCGTCTGCTGCGCGGCTCCGGAGCGGAAGTGCAGGTGGTGATGACCCCTGCCGCGACCCACTTCATTACCCCCCTGACCCTGCAGGCCCTTTCCGGCCGTCCGGTCCGGCTCGAACTTTTCGATCCCGACCATGAGGCGGCCATGGGCCATATTGAGCTTGCCCGCTGGGCGGATCGGGTGGTGGTGGCGCCGGCAACCGCCGATTTTATTGCCCGGCTGGCGGCGGGGATGGCCGATGACCTGTTGACCACTCTCTGTCTGGCCAGCGATGCGCCTATGGCCGTGGCACCGGCCATGAACAGCCGGATGTGGCTCAATGCCGCCACCTGCGAGAATGTCCGGCGGCTGGAACAGCGTGCCGTGTCGATCTGGGGCCCGGCGACCGGGGAACAGGCGTGCGGAGAGACGGGTCCCGGCCGGATGTTGGAGCCGGAAGAGCTTCGGCAGCGGATCGAAGGGTGGTTTTCCGCTTCCCCCCTGCAAGGGGTGCGTGTTCTGTTGACCGCGGGGCCCACCCGGGAGCCGATCGATCCGGTACGGTTCGTGGGGAACCGCAGTTCCGGAAAGATGGGTTATGCCCTTGCCCGTGCCTTTGTCGCCGCCGGAGCCGAGGTCTCGCTGGTCAGCGGACCGGTAACCCTGGAGACTCCCCGCGGAATCGAGCGCGTGGACGTGGAGACGGCGTTGGAGATGGAACAGGCGGTAATGTCCCGGATCGGCGGGTGCGACATATTTGTGGCCTGCGCCGCGGTAGCGGACTATCGTCCCGCGGAAGCGGCGGAGCAGAAGATCAAGAAGAGTGAAGAGGAGTTGCGGATAACACTGGTCCGGAATCCGGATATCCTGGCGCAGGCGGCGGCGCTGGCCGAGGCGCCCTTTACCGTGGGGTTTGCGGCGGAAACGAGCCGACCGGCGGAGCAGGGGGAAGATAAACTGCGGTCCAAGGGGGTGGATATGATCGCCGCCAACCTGGTCGGCGGAGAGCAGGGCGGCTTCGAGCGCGATGAGAACGCCTTATCGGTAATCTGGGCGGGGGGGCGACAGGATCTGCCGATGGCGAGAAAAGAGCGGTTGGCGGAGGCTTTGGTATCTATAATTACAGAAAAATTCCATGAAAAAAATCGAACTGAAAATACTTGATCACCGGCTTGGGGAGCAGTTTCCTTTACCACAGTACGCAACGGCCGGCTCCGCGGGCATGGATTTGCGGGCGCTTCTGGACGAACCCCTGGAGCTCGGGCCGGGGGAAACCCGTCTTATTCCCACCGGGATGGCCATACATATCGAGGATTCCCACATGGCGGCAATGATCCTGCCCCGTTCCGGTCTCGGGCATAAGCACGGCATTGTGCTGGGGAACCTGGTGGGATTGATCGATTCCGACTATCAGGGCCAACTGTTCGTATCCTGCTGGAACCGCGGTAGTACCTCGTTCCGTATCGAGGTGGGAGAACGGATCGCGCAATTGGTGGTGGTCCCCGTGGTTCATGCGCAGTTCGAAATTGTGGAGGAGTTTGCGGCCAGCGATCGTGGAGAAGGTGGGTTCGGCCATTCCGGTCGTCACTGATCTGGGTTACTGTTAGTTAACGTTAAGCCTGGGTGTGCAGGTTGTTGACCCGGCAGGCCGGGGACATCTGAGGAGGCGAGATGAAGGGGAAAGGAGTACAGATACAGGGGGCGGCGCGCGTTGTCGCGAAAGCCAAGGGCAGCAGCTTTAACGCCCTGGTGGTCAATACCCTGATCATCATCATAGTGATTATCGCCGTATGCGGGGCCGCTCTGGTTTACCTTCAGGAGGCCAGCCAAAAGGGGGCGCTACGAGATCAGGCGGCCACCGGTGCCGAAGGGGTGGCCAGCCAGCTGTCGCAGCAGATGTTGCTCTACCGCGCCCTGCTGCTTGAACTGGCCGCTGATCCGGCGCTGCCTGAGCTGTTTATACAGCAGGACGGGGCTGCGTTGGGTGCTATGGAGCAGCGGCTAAAACAGCGGATTCCAAACGCCCTGCGGATCCATCTGCTGCCTGCCGAATGGGATCGCCTGGAAGAGGAGCCTGAGCGGCAGCTGAGTTTTGCGGCGCTCGCCATGCAGCGTACGGTGGAGCGTAGCGGTAAAGTGACGCCCGCCGAGGTTCATCAGTTCAATTCCCCGCAGCAGCATATCGCCATAGCCGCGCCGGTACTGGGTGGAGAGGCCGGGTCGGTGGTCGGTGTGATACATCTCGCCCTTCCTATGGACCTGCTGGCGGCGGGGATAAAGGCGGGCGGCGGCATGACCGGCGCTATTGAACTCCAGCAATCGGCGGACGGCAAATCATTCCGAGTGGTTTCCACCAGACCGGGGATGACCGTCAGTGACGGCGGCGCACAGGGGTTTCCTGTTTCCGCATCCATCTGGCGAGTGGCCTATCAACCGGGGGAGTCCGTAGCCGGTAAGCGCAATATCTATATCGATCTGGGGATTACATCGGTGGGATTGCTGCTTATTGCGATATTTGTGCATCTTGCAATGGGGCGCCTCAAGAAGGGGCTGGCGCAGGATCAGGCAGTGATTCTGGGGCTGGTGGAGAGTTTGGTGCGTGGTCGCCCGGTGCATACCGTGAGGGCGAAGGTCGGGGAACTCCAGGGGACGCTGGATAGATTGGTGGAGATGGCGCAGGAGGCCAAACCGGCAGTGTTGCAGAGACAGATCGAACCGGCGAAGAGTCGATCGGCTGCTGCAAAACCGGCCAAAAAACCCACCCAGACCCCGGCTCCGGCCGCCCCGGCGGGGATAAGGCTGCCGGGTGTCATATTCCGGGCCTACGATATACGCGGCGTAGTTGCCCGTGATCTTACTCCCCAGGTGGTCTATCAGTTGGGGCGGGCCGTCGGCAGTGAGGCTTACGCCCAGGGGCAGCAGACCGTGATAATCGCCCGCGACGGCCGGTTATCAAGCAGCGATCTGGCGGTGGAACTGTGCCGGGGATTGATGGCGAGCGGGCGAGACGTTCTGGATATAGGCATCGTGCCCACACCGGTGCTCTATTTTGCCACCCATTTTCTCGGGAGTAACAGCGGCGTGATGATTACCGGCAGTCATAATCCGCCGGAGTATAACGGGTTGAAAATTGTAATCGGTGGCGAGACCCTGTCGGGCAATACCCTCCAGAAGCTGCGGTTGCGACTGGAGAGGGGTGAGTTGCTGGAGGGCGAGGGGTCGCGTCAGGAACAGGACCTGGTTCCAGACTATATCAATCGGATCATGGAAGACGTCCAGCTGGCACGACCGCTCAAGGTGGTACTGGACTGCGGGAACGGTGCTGCGGGAGCGGTTGCTCCGGCGCTGTTCAAGGCCCTGGGGTGTGAGGTGGTGGAGCTGTTTTGCGAAGTAAACGGTAATTTTCCCAATCACCATCCGGATCCGGGGCAGCCGGAAAATCTGCAGGCGCTCATTGCCGAGGTGGACAGGCAGCAGGCGGACATCGGCATCGCCTTTGACGGGGACGGAGACCGGCTCGGTGTGGTGGACTCGAACGGCAAGATCATCTGGCCGGACCGGCTGATGATGCTGTTCGCGCGGGACGTGTTGTCGCGTCAACCGGGTACCGATGTCATCTTCGACGTCAAATCGAGTCGTCACCTGGCCGCGGATATTCTCGCCCATGGCGGCCGGCCGCTGATGTGGAAGACGGGACACTCCCTGCTGAAGGCCAAGCTCAATGAAACCGGGGCCTTGCTGGCTGGGGAGATGAGCGGCCACTTCTTTTTCAAGGAGCGTTGGTACGGATTTGACGACGGCCTGTATGCCTGCGCGCGGTTGCTCGAGCTGTTGTCGTTTGAGCCCGGCGGTTCGGCCGAGATGTTTGCCGATTTGCCGGAAAGTGTCAGCACGCCGGAGCTCAATATGCCCACTGCGGAAGGTGAAAACGTCAAGTTGGTGCAGCAACTAATCGCAAAGGAAGGGTTTCTCGGAGCTAAGCTGATTACCATCGACGGCGTTCGGGCGGAGTTCGAGCACGGTTGGGGATTGGCGCGTCCTTCTAACACCACACCGACAGTGGTGTTCCGTTTCGAGGCGGATGACGAAAACGCGTTGCGGAATATCCAGGAGCAGTTCCGGAAACAGATGCTGGAGATCGACGGGAATTTGAAGCTGCCGTTCTGAGAGACTACCCTGCCTTATATTGCAGCCCTGAAGATGTTTTCCGCGGAGGACACAGAGGACACGGAGAATATATAACGGGATCGAAGTAGAATGGCGCAAACGTCGCCTACGGTGCGATCTTGAGAAGTGAATTACTTCCGTCGATTTTTAATAAACAGCCATTTTCCGTTAATTCTGCGCCTCCGCGGCGAATAATACGGTTTATTCAGGATAACAATTATGAGTCTCTCGCCAGAAGCGGCCCACAACGTTGCTCATGTCCTCTCCGAGGCCCTGCCTTATATAAAACGGTTCCGGGGTAAGACCATCGTGATCAAGTACGGTGGGAACGCCATGGTGGACGAGGATCTGAAGAGTAGCTTCGCCCGTGACATCGTCCTGATGAAGCTCGTGGGCATCAATCCGGTGGTGGTGCACGGCGGTGGTCCGCAGATCGGGAGTCTGCTGGAACGGCTCGGAAAAAGCAGCGAGTTCGTGCAGGGGATGCGGGTAACCGACAGCGAGACCATGGACGTGGTGGAGATGGTACTCGGCGGCCTGGTAAACAAGGAGATAGTCAACCTTATCAACCGTCATGGCGGCGGAGCGGTGGGGCTGACCGGAAAGGACGGCGATCTGATACGTGCCCGTAAGTTACAGCTGGTCAACAACGGTCCGGAACTGGAGACGTCGGAGATCATCGATATCGGACATGTCGGTGAGGTGGAAAGCATCGATGCCGGCGTAGTTGATATGCTGGTAAACGGGGGTTTCGTCCCGGTGATCGCGCCCATCGGTATCGGCGAGGACGGCCATTCCTACAACATCAACGCCGACCTGGTGGCGGGCAAGGTGGCCGAAGTGCTGAAGGCGGAGAAGTTGATCCTTCTGACCAACACGGCGGGGTTGCTGGACAAGAACGGGAAACTGCTCACCGGTTTGACCACCGAGCGAGTGGATGAACTGATAACGGACGGTACCATCCATGGCGGCATGTTGCCGAAGATACGTTGCGCGTTGGATGCGGTGAACGCCGGAGTGCAGACCTCCCATATCATCGACGGCAGGGTGCAGCACGCGGTTTTGCTGGAAATCTTTACCGACGAGGGTGTCGGAACCCTTATTCGTCGTCGCTGACGCCGTTTTTCCATGGGTGAGAAGATTTCCCGCCGGCAGCAGATTCTGGAAACCCTTGCGGCCGAACTCGAAAAAAGTCCCGGTGAGCGAATAACCACCGCACTGCTGGCGCGGGCCGCCGGCGTTTCGGAGGCTGCGCTCTATCGTCATTTTCCCAGTAAGGCGAAGATGTACGAGGCGCTCATCGCATTCGCGGAAGAGACGGTATTTTCCCGTATCAATCAGATCCTTGAAGAGGAAAAGGACACCTATCACCGTTGTTCAAAGGTGCTTTACTTGCTGTTGGGATTTGCGGATCGAAACCCCGGTATCACCCGGGTGTTGCTGGGTGATGCGCTGACAGGTGAGAGCGAGCCACTGCGGTCCCGGGTGGAGAGGTTTTTTGACCGGTTGCAGACTCAGTTCCGGCAGATCCTGCGGGAAGCGCGCATGCGCGGGAGTGATAAGGAGGTTGCGGCTGAAGTCGGTGCCGATCTTCTGTTGGCCTTCGTCGAAGGACGCCTGCAGCGATTTCTGCGCAGCCGCTTCCGCCACTCGCCCCTCCAGGGCTGGGAGGAGCAGTGGCGGATGCTGGAACCGGCGATACTCGGGTAGCAGTGTTATTCGGCGTTGGTGTCGGCTTCGGTTCCGGTTCCGGCCTCAGTTTCGGTTCCGGTTTCAGCTTCAGCTTCGGCTTCGGCTTCGGTTCCGGTTTCAGCTTCGGCTCCGGTTCCGGTTTCAGCTTCAGTTCCGGCCGTCAGTGTGCGGCGGAAATCGGCCCGGATATTCCGTACCTTGTCGCTACGACATAACTCTTTGCCGAGAGGGGAGTTCTTGCACTGTAGGTCCATAAACAGACGGACCCCGGCATCTTCCTTGTCGGTAATGCGGGAAATGGTGATGCTGATGTCATCATCCTTCAACGGCGCCTTGGTCATCAAGATGCTTTTGCCGAGCAGTTGCAGCGGGGTGGTGGCATGGGCCTTCAGATACCCTTCCGCCCGTTTCCACAAGGCGCCGCATGTGGGTTCGTCCTCGCACATGACGACTGTCTCCAGCAGAGTTCCTTCACCGCTATCTTCGGCGGATTCATCCTGCTCCCGGGGGCGCAGGTTCTTCAGGGTACGAAACCGCTCTACGTCATACTGAAACTTTTTCCTGATCTCCTCCTGCTCCTGTTCCCGCTGCAGGATGGATGCGTAACTGTCCTTGATCTGGTTCCGTTTGCCTTCGATCTCATCCAGCGTGGCTTTGGAGACCTTCTCGCCACGCCGTTCCTGGTCGGCGGCCATCATCTGCAGATCTTCCAGGCGGGATTTGGCATTTTCGATGTTATTGCGCAGGATCTGGATCATGACCCCAACCGCCGTCACCTTGCCGTCCCGCGCCAGATGAATATCTTCTTCGCTGCGGAAGGTAGCGAGCAGCACCCGGTCTTCCGCCTTCTGTTTTTCAATAAGGCGCTGCTGCTCGGCGCGCATCTCTTCCAATTCCTTATCGCGGGCGAGTTCCTCCGGCGTCTTGGCCCTCTCAACCTGCTCCACGGCAATGCCCCGCTCGTTGAGCTGGGTACGCGCCTGATCCACCTCGGTCGGGGGAACCTTGTCGGAATAGTGTACGTTTCCATCCTTGTCCACCCAGCGGTACATCTTGGCGTCGGCGGTGGTCGCGGCCAGGGCCAGGATTATTGCAGGCAGGGCGGCGCTGAAAACAATTCTCCACGTAAGGGATTCGGGTTGTGCAAAGGTCGTTTTCAAAAGTGGTAATCCAGACTGATTGAACATTTAAGGTTTCAAAAGTGTAGCAACATTTTAGACACCGTATTGTGAACGATATCCGCGAATACTTTGTAAAATGGCCTCGGCATCCGGCTGTTGCGCGAGGTAATCGATCATGTCCTCCAGCCGCACGATGGCCGTCACCGGAATGGAATACTCATCTTCCACTTCCTGGATCGCGGAGCGGGGACCCGTTCCCTGCTCCTGCCGGTCCAGGGCGATCACCACGCCTGCCGGCTCCGCCCCCTGGGTCCTGATGATCTCCATCGATTCCCGAATGGCGGTTCCGGCCGTGATTACATCATCTATGATTGCAATTCGCCCCTGGAGTTCATGGCCGACGATGGATCCCCCCTCGCCGTGTGTTTTGGCTTCCTTGCGATTGAAGGCGTAAGGGATATCGATTCCGTGCTGGTCATAGAGAGCGGCGGCGGTGACCGCCGCCAGCGGAATGCCTTTGTAGGCCGGCCCGAACAGCAGATCAAACTGCAATCCGGAAGCAACAATGGCCTGGGCGTAAAAACGTCCGAGCCGCGCCAGGCTGGCGCCGGTGTTGAACAGGCCGGCATTAAAGAAGTAGGGGCTGAGGCGGCCGGATTTCAGGGTGAACTCCCCAAAACGCAGCACGCCGGTATCCAGGGCGAAATCGAGAAACTCCCGTTGGTAATCTTGCATTGTTCACTCTCCAGGAAGATGGGGTCCATTGTCGGCGGCGGTGAAGTTGGACGCAAGTAGGGGCATTGCGCGATGGTATACTCTCCCGTTTGTTTGCTTCGGCTGAATCCAAAGGATCCATGATCGGTGGTCTCTTCCAATTACAAAACGAAAAACGGCAGGGAGATCCTGCGGGCCGTCTTCAGCGGCCGCATGCTGGTGGCGGCGTTCATGGGGTTTGCCTGTGGGTTGCCGTTGCTGCTGACCGGCTCTGTACTGCAGGCCTGGATGAAAGAGGAAGGGGTGGATCTTACTACCATAGGTCTCTTCGCCCTGGTGGGCATACCCTATACCCTGAAGTTTCTCTGGGCACCTCTGATGGACCGCTATACGCCGGCGCTGCTGGGCCGGAGACGGGGCTGGCTGGTGCTCTCTCAACTTGCTCTGATCGGGTCTTTGGTGGGGTTGGCGTTCTCCCAGCCGGGAATCAACCCTTTTGGGGTCGCGTTTGCGGCACTGCTGGTCACCTTTTTTTCCGCCAGCCAGGATATCGTCGTGGATGCCTATCGCCGGGAGGCCCTCGCTGACGAAGAACAGGGGTTGGGGGCGTCGCTCTATGTCTATGGCTACAAGACCGGCATGCTGGTTGCAGGCGGTGGCGGGCTGATACTGGCCGACCATATCCCCTTTACCCAGGTGTACCTGGTGATGGCCGGGATCATGCTGCTGGCGGTAGCGCTCACCCTGCTGGCCCCGGAGCCGCCGGTTGCCGAAGGCGGCCCCAGGACATTGCTGGAAGCGGTGGTGCATCCGTTCGTGGAGTATTTTCGGCGGCAGGATGCGGTGCTGATACTGCTGTTCATACTGCTATACAAGATCGGGGATTCCATGGCATCCCACATGACAACTCCGTTTTACCTCGATATCGGTTTTACCAAGACTGAGATCGGCGCGGTTGTGAAGCTGTTCGGATTCTGGGCGACGGTTGCGGGCGGGTTCGTGGGGGGTGTTCTGATTATGCGGCTGGGGATCTATCGTTCGCTCTGGTCCTTCGGGATTCTTCAGGGGATCTCCACCGTGGGGTTCTCGGTTCTGGCGCTGATAGGGTACAGCCTGCCGGGATTGGCGGGGGTGATCGCCTTTGAGAATTTCAGCAGCGGTTTGGGTACAGCCGCCTATATCGCTTTCATGGCCAGTCTGACCAACAAAAAATTCACGGCCACTCAATATGCCCTGCTTACCAGTTTCATGGGAATTCCGCGGGTAATAGCGGCCACGCCCACCGGCTTTATGGCGGAGTGGATGGGATGGGTCGGGTTCTTCCTGTTCTGCGCGTTGATTGCGATACCCGGACTGCTGCTGCTCTGGTGGTTGCATGGGCGGGACTCCACCCGTTACGGGGGAGCGTTGCTTTGATCAAGGCCGACCGTTGAGGAAGATCGGCACGCGGTACTTTCCGACCGGCGTTTTCTCGCAGGCGATGGATGGTAGAATGGTAAGTTGACGTTCCCGGTTGGCAAAGGTGAGAATGAGGTCTCGCCCCTCCAGGCCGTGCAAGGATGGGAGTCGGTGCCTGAACGGAGAGAAGAATAGTCATGTTTGAGTCCCCCTCAACCGGTGATCCCCTGGTCAGAATAAGAGGCCTGCGCTTTTTTCGCGGGGAACGGGCGATATTCGACGGTGTCGATATCGATATTCCACGTGGTAAGGTCACTGCCATTATGGGGCCCAGCGGCACCGGCAAAACAACGCTGCTGAAACTTATCGGCGGCCAGCTCCGGCCGCAGGCAGGCACCATCCATGTAGACGGTCAGAACGTGCACAAACTCGGTACCGGCGAGCTGTACAAGCTACGCATGCGTATGGGGATGCTGTTCCAGAGCGGGGCGTTGTTGACCGACATCAGCGTTTTTGAAAACGTGGCTTACCCTCTGCGGGAGCACACTTCGCTTCCGGAATCCATGATACGCAAACTGGTGCTGCTCAAGCTGGAGGCGGTTGGTCTGCGCGGTGCCCGTGATCTCATGCCCAGTGAACTGTCCGGCGGTATGGCGCGGCGAGTGGCGCTGGCCCGCGCCATGTCTCTTGATCCGATGATGATCATGTATGATGAGCCTTTCACTGGCCAGGACCCCATATCTATGGGCATTCTGGTCCACCTGATACGCGCGCTCAACGATGCCAGCCGGTTGACCAGTATTATTGTTTCCCATGATGTTCAAGAGACGGCGGAGATTGCCGATCTTATCTATCTGATATCCGACGGCAAAGTGGTGGGGAGCGGCGAATCAAAGGCGATGATCGATTCGGATTCCGGGTGGGTGAGGCAGTTCATGCGCGGGCTGGCGGATGGGCCGGTTCCCTTTCATTATCCGGCAGACAGCCTGGTGCAGGATCTGTTTGGGAAATGAAACGGCGGAGGCATAGTATGTCGATGGTGAGGTGTCCATGTTAGAGCAGCTTGCCCGCCTGGGAAGGGTCGGCCTCGGAGTTGTCGAACGTCTTGGCCGGGCCCATATCCTGTTTCTCTGGATCCTGAGCGGCCTGTCCGGGCTGGTGCGGCGGCCCCGGTTGCTGCTGGTGCAGCTTTATTCGGTGGGCGTGCTCACGGTCCTTATTATCGCGGTTTCGGGTATATTTGTGGGGATGGTGCTGGGACTTCAGGGGCACTACATCCTTTCTCAGTTTGGTGCGGAACAGACCCTTGGGGTTATGGTGGCGGCATCTCTGGTGCGTGAGCTGGGGCCGGTGGTTACGGCGCTGTTGTTTGCCGGTCGTGCCGGTTCCGCGCTGACCGCGGAGATAGGGCTCATGAAGGCGACGGAACAGCTCTCCGGGCTGGAGATGATGGCGGTGGACCCGGTCAAGCGGATCCTCACCCCGCGATTCATGGCCGGATTTATCTCCATGCCGCTGCTGGCGGCGCTTTTCAGCGCCCTGGGCGTGTTGGGCGGATACTTCGTGGGCGTCGGATTGCTGGGAGTGGATGACGGTGCCTTCTGGTCGCAGATGCAGGCCAAGATCGACCTGGAGGATGATATATATAATGGCGTTATCAAGAGCCTGGTTTTCGGCATTGTCTGTGCCTGGATCGCGCTGTTTCAGGGGTATGATTCCGTTCCGACCTCGGAAGGGGTGAGCCGGGCCACCACCAGGACCGTGGTGCAATCTTCGCTGGCGGTATTGGGCCTCGATTTTGTTTTAACGGCACTGATGTTTGGAGACTGAGCCGATGGGAAAGAGCAGAGCGGTAGAGATTCTGGTAGGTGCATTCATGGCAGCGGGACTGGTGGCGCTGTTTTTCCTTGCAATGCAGGTCAGTAATCTGAGCTTGATGTCCAACGAGGAAGGCTATGTGATTACCGCCCGTTTTGACAATATTGGCAGTCTCAAGGTTAAGGCGCCGGTTACCATGGCTGGTGTCCGCGTCGGGCGTGTGACCAATATCACCTTTGATGAGCGAACTTATGAAGCGGTGGTCACTATGACCATCGAACGACAGTACAATATGATCCCTGAGGATACCTTCGCGAAAATTTTTACCGCGGGACTGCTTGGCGAACAGTACATAGGGCTGGATCCGGGTGGGAGCGATGTATATCTGCAGGAGGGTGGTGAGATAACTCTGACCCAGTCATCGCTGGTGTTGGAGGAGATCATTGGTCAGTTCCTGTTTAATCAGGCCGAAGAAGGTGGCGATGGTGAAGCTAGCCAATAATAGGCGTAATTTGCTGTGGGCAGTGCTGTTGCTGTTCTGGGTGCAGCCGCTGGCGGCCCAGGCTCCGTTGGAGGTCGTGAAGAGCACCTCCGACCGGATGCTGGAAGAGATGCAGGGCCGCAAGAAGGAGCTGAATCAGTTCCCGGGTAGGATCTACCCGCTGGTGGAAGAAATCGTTCTGCCCCACTTCGACTTCGAGAGGATGTCGCAGTTGGTCCTCGGGAAATACTGGCGAAAGGCGAAACCGGAGGAGAGAAAAGCGTTTGTAAAAGAGTTCCGGGAGCTGCTGGTGCGCACCTATGCAACGGCGCTTCTGAACTATTCCGGCCAGAAAATCGAGTATCTTCCGGTACAAAGCGCGCCGGAAGATGAGCGGGTGGAGGTGGAAACCATCCTGCGTGACAACGGCGCTCCGGCCATCCCTATCGGCTACAAGCTTTATCTTCACGCGGGGGAGTGGAAGGTATATGACGTTGTTATCGATAATCTGAGCCTGGTATCAACCTACCGAACCAATTACGCCTCGAAAATACGCCGCTACAGCCTGAGCGGCCTGATCAAGATGCTCGCGGAGCATAACAGCAAGGATGCCTAGCGCTACGGTAAAACCGCCGGAAGAGGCCAAGGTATTGCACCTGGCGGGTGATCTTGTGATCGGATCGGTACCTTCGCTGTGGAATCAGGCAAATACGCTGTTTGCCCAATGCAGTCGCATCATTATAGATTTTGAAAAAGTTCCCCGCGTCGACAGCGCGGGATTGGCATTGCTGCTTGAGTGGGTGGAGTGGGCAAGGAACAACAATGCCGACATCAAATTCCGCAATGTTCCGGATGCGCTGATCAGGATCGCCAAGCTCAGTAATGTCGACGGCCTGCTTCCTGTAGCGGGGGGCTGAGCCGCTTTTTCCTTTCCGTTACGCCCCCTTTTTCTATATCATAGGGCGCTTTCCCAACCGAGGCCCCCGGCGGCCCCGACCTGCTGGCCAATCACCAACTAGATTCTCAATGGATAAGCTGATCATTAAAGGCGGTACCACGTTACAGGGTGACGTACGCATCGCCGGCGCTAAAAACGCCGCATTACCAATCCTGGCGGCGACGCTACTGGCGGAGGGAAACGTTGTTATAGGGAATTTACCCCACCTGCACGATATCACCACCACCATGGAACTGCTTGGGCGTATGGGAGTGCGGCTGATGGTGGATGAGCGAATGCGTATCGAGGTTGATACCAGCTCTATACATGATTTTTCCGCTCCCTATGAGTTGGTGAAAACCATGCGCGCCTCAATTCTGGTGCTGGGGCCGCTGCTGGCCCGTTTTGGGCAGGCGGATGTTTCCCTGCCCGGCGGCTGCGCCATCGGTTCCCGGCCGGTAAATCTGCATATCGAGGGCTTGCGGGCCATGGGTGCGGATATCCAGGTGGAAGGGGGATATATCCGGGCTCGCGCCAACCGGCTCAGAGGGGCAAGGTTGTTAATGGAACTGGTTACCGTGACGGGTACGGAGAACCTGATGATGGCGGCCGCTCTGGCGGACGGTGAAACGGTTATTGAGAACGCGGCCCGGGAGCCGGAGGTCGTGGATCTTGCCGACTTTCTCAATGCCATGGGGGCCAAGATCAGCGGGGCGGGTACGGATACCATCGTCATCGAAGGAGTGGATCGGCTGCACGGGACCCATTATCAGGTCCTGCCGGACCGTATCGAAACGGGCACCTTCCTGGTGGCTGCGGCCATTACCGGCGGTCACATCAGGGTGCGGGATACTCAGGCCTCCCTGGTGGATTCCGTTATCGGCAAGCTGCGTGAGGCGGGCGCCGGGATCGAAACCGGTGAAGATTGGATCGAAATCGATATGCAGGGAAAGCGGGCGAACGCCGTGGATATTCACACCGCCCCCTACCCGGCGTTTCCCACCGATATGCAGGCGCAGTTCACCGCCCTAAATGCCGTGGCGGACGGGGTAGGCATCATCACCGAAAACGTGTTCGAAAATCGCTTCATGCACGTTCAGGAGATGAAGCGGATGGGTGCTGATATACGCCTTGAAGGCAACACCGCCATCTGTAAGGGGGTGGAACGGTTGACCGGCGCGCCGGTGATGGCGACCGATCTGCGCGCCTCCGCGAGTCTGGTGCTGGCAGGGCTGGTTGCGGAGGGGGAGACGGTGGTGGATCGTATTTACCATATCGATCGCGGCTACCAGAACATCGAAGAGAAACTGGCCGGTCTGGGAGCCCAGATACGCCGTGTCCCGGATTGATATTCGGCCGCCCGCAGAGGCTGGTATTTTGATGTTGTTGGGTTGAATCCCGGAATTTGGCGAACCGTTTTTTGCTTACAAACATCTCTGCATGCTTTGTGTCTCTGTGGCAGAAGCAAACAAAATGAAATTTGAAACCCCTATAACCATCGCCCTTTCCAAGGGGCGCATCTTCAAGGAGACGCTGCCGCTGTTGGCGCAGGCCGGCATCGAGCCGGCGGATGATCCGGAGACCAGCCGTAAACTGATTCTGGATACCAATCATGCCTCGGTGAAACTGGTCCTTATACGTGCCACCGATGTGCCGACCTATGTGCAATGGGGTGCCGCCGATCTGGGGGTGGCGGGCAAGGACGTATTGCTGGAGCACGGCGGGGAAGGTCTTTATGAGCCCCTGGACTTACAGATCGCGCGTTGCAGAATGATGGTGGCCGGCCGACAGGAGGCTGAGTTGAGCGGAAGCCGGCTGCGCATTGCCACTAAATACGTAGATACCACACGACGCCATTTTGCTGCCAAGGGTCAGCAAGTGGAGGTTATCAAGCTGTATGGTTCCATGGAGTTGGCGCCGTTGGTGGGATTGGCGGATCTGATCGTGGATCTGGTGGATACCGGCAATACCCTCAAGGCCAACGGGCTGATGCCACTGGAACATATCGCCGACATCAGTTCCCGTCTGGTGGTCAACAAGGCGTCCTGGAAGATGAAGCACGGCACCATTATGCAGCTGTTGGCGGTGTTGCGGGAGGCGGTGGGAAGTAAGTAGTAAGAAGTTGGAAGTGAGTAGTTAAGAAGTGGGTCGTATTTGGACGTTGGAGTGTTATCCTCAATATCTACAAACTACAAACTACAAACTACAAACTTCTAACTGCTTACTTCAAACTTTAAGCTCCAACTATGATCAAAATACGCACATTATCAACCGCAGCTCCCGATTTTGAAGAGCAGCTCCAGGTCCTGCTGGCGTGGGAGTCCGTCTCCAACGACGAGGTGGCCGGGACGGTCGATAATATCATCGCCGATGTCCGCTCCCGGGGTGATGAGGCGCTGTTGGACTACACCCGCCGCTTCGATGGATGGAGGCCGGAAGGCAGCGCGGATCTGGAGATATCCCAGGATGACCTGGCAAAGGCCTGGGACGGTCTGGCGGATTCCCAGGCGGATGCACTGCAACATGCGGCGGAGCGTATCCGCACCTACGCTGAACGTCAGAAGCTCGAATCCTGGAGCTACACCGAAGCGGACGGGACCCTGCTGGGTCAGCAAGTGACCCCCCTCGACCGGGTGGGCATTTATGTTCCGGGGGGCAAGGCCGCCTATCCTTCGTCGGTGTTGATGAACGCGTTGCCGGCAAAGGTCGCCGGTGTCGGAGAGTTGATCATGGTGGTTCCCACCCCGGGTGGGGAGCTCAATGACCTGGTCCTGGCCGCCGCTCATGTGTGTGGTGTGGACCGGGTATTCGCGCTGGGTGGTGCTCAGGCGGTGGCCGCTCTCGCCTATGGAACGGAGAGCGTGCCGGCGGTGGATAAGATCGTGGGTCCCGGCAATATCTACGTCGCCACCGCGAAACGGGCGGTTTTCGGACGGGTCGGCATCGATATGATTGCCGGGCCTTCAGAGATTCTGGTGATCTGTGACGGTAATACGGATCCGGACTGGGTGGCGATGGACCTCTTTTCCCAGGCGGAGCATGATGAGGATGCTCAGTCCATCCTGGTCTGCCCGGACGAGGAATTCATCAAGCGGGTGGAGGAGAGTATCTCCCGTCTGCTGCCCACTCTGGAAAGACGGCCTATTGCTGAATCAGCCCTTGCCAAACGCGGCGCCCTTATCCACTGTCGCGATCTGCAGGAGGCGTGCGAGGTGGCTAACCGGATTGCACCGGAACATCTGGAGCTGTCGGTGGAGAATCCGCTGGAGCTGGCCGGACAAATCCGCCACGCCGGGGCGATCTTTCTGGGCCGGTACACTTCAGAGCCCATCGGCGATTACTGTGCCGGACCCAATCATGTGTTGCCCACATCGGGCACCGCCCGTTTCTTCTCTCCCCTGGGTGTCTATGATTTTCAGAAGCGCTCCAGTCTGATCATGGTGTCGGAAGGGGGGGCGGATCGGCTCGGTCGCACCGCATCCACCCTGGCCCGGGAGGAGGGATTGACCGCCCACGCCCGCGCTGCCGAGTTTCGTCTGAAAAAATAGTCACGGAGACACAGAGACCACAGAGTGTTGCAATTATCGAGGTATCGGTTATGCGGTCGTTTTCGACAGCGGAAGGAAGGAAACCCTGCGGCCCCCGTGTCTCTGCGGCAATAACAGATATGATGCTATGAAAGAACAGGATATTGGGAATCTTATAGAGCATTGGGTGCGGCCGGAGATCCGGGCGATTTCCGCCTACCATGTGCCGGATGCGTCGGGATTGGTGAAACTCGATGCCATGGAGAATCCCTATACCTGGCCTTCGGAACTGCGAGAGGAGTGGCTCGCGCTGTTGCGGACGGTGGATGTGAATCGTTATCCCGATCCTCAGGGGGCCTCTCTCGTCGAACGGCTCAAGGGAAATATGGGCGTTCCGGCGTCCGCGGAACTGTTGTTGGGCAATGGTTCGGATGAGCTGATCCAGATGCTTGCCATGACCGTATCGGGTCCTTCGCGGGTGGTATTGTCGGTGGATCCCGGTTTCGTCATGTATCGCATGATCGCCACTTTCTGCGGCATGAAATACATCGGTGTTCCGCTTAAAGCCTCTGATTTCAGTTTGGATATGCCGGCGTTGCTCCAGGCGCTGGATCAGTATCAACCGGCTCTGATCTTCCTGGCCTATCCCAACAACCCCACCGGCAACCTCTTCGCGCCCGATCAGCTATCGCGGATCGTCGAAGCGGCGCCGGGAATCGTGGTGATCGATGAGGCGTATGCTCCCTTTACCGACCATAGCTTTATGGATCGGGTGGGAGACTATCCAAACCTTATGGTTCTGCGCACGGTTTCCAAGATGGGCCTGGCGGGATTGCGCCTGGGGTTTCTGGCGGGGCCGGAGCAGCTGATCGGAGAGATAGATAAGACGCGGCTGCCGTACAACATCAATGTTCTGACCCAGGTGTCGGCGGAGTTTGCGCTGCAGCACCGGGCAATATTCGATGACCAGACCAACGCCATTCGTGCGGAACGGGGACGTCTTTTTCAGGTGTTGTCCCGGATGGAGGGTGTTACCTCCTATCCCAGTGAGGCTAACTTCATTCTGTTGCGGATGCCTGAGGGACGTGCCGGAGAGATCCATGCCGGTTTGCGGGAAAACGGGATCCTGGTGAAGCTGCTTGACGGTGCCCATGCCGCCCTGAACGATTGTCTGCGCGTCACCGTGGGGACGCCGGAGGAAAACGACCGGTTTCTGCAGGTTCTCGCGGCTTTGCTGTAATACCGAATATTGCTGCAGTAGAACCGCGCTTCGCCCGGAATAACGAAGGGATTAGCAAGCCGCAAATTACCGCAAAAGCCCGCAAGCCGGATATAAGAAATCTGTGTTTGCTTGCGGTTGGGGTAAGCGGCCGGATTGAATAAAGTGGGCTGAATTCCCGGGTTCCGGATTTCCGCGTCAGATCGGGTCGGAAGTACCTAAAGTTTTCCCTACTGCGGCCGAGGAAATATAAATACATCCTTGGCGCCTCCCTCCGACCCTAAAATGAAAAAGATACCGGCCGGCCGTTTCGTTCAGTATTTCCTGATGCTCGTGGTCATCTGGACCCTGATAATCGGCGGTCTGTTTTTCTGGCAGGTTGATCAAAGAAAGCAGTTTACTCTGGAGCTGGCCACCAACCAGGCGCGCGCCCATTTCAATAAGGATGTGGCCTTCCGTCTTTGGGCTACGACGCGGAAGCTGATCTATGTGCCGGTTACGGAGGCCAATCCGCCGGATCCCTACCTTGCCCATATCCCGGAACGGGACATCGAAACACCCTCCGGGATCCGACTGACCCTGATGAATCCGGCCCGTATCGTCCGTCAGCTGGACGAGGAGTTTGGCCACCTCTATACCGGCGCGGGCCACATTACCGGGTTTAAGGTGCTGCGGCCCGAGAACGCGCCGGACGAATGGGAGGCGCGTGCCCTAAAGGCGTTTAAGGCCGGTGAGAAAGAGGTGTTCGAATTTACCGCCATCGACGGTGAACCCTATTTACGGCTGATGCAGCCGCTGCGGGTGAAAAAAGGTTGTCTTCTTTGCCACAGTCTTCAGGGATACGAGGTGGGGGAGATCGGTGGCGGCGTCGGCGTAGCGGTCCCGATGACGGATTTGCTGCGGCAGGAAAACCAGGACTTCCGGAAGACCTTGATATCCTACGGCAGTATCTGGCTGCTGGGGCTCGTGGGTATAGGCGGCGGATTTCGCTGGCTATCCGCCGGGGACAAGGTTCGGCGTCGCGCGGAGGATGATCTGCTGCGGAGCGAGGTGCGCAAAAGCGCCATTTTGGAGGCGGCGCTGGATTGCATTATCACCATGGACCACCGCGGCAGGATCGTCGATTTCAATCCGGCCGCGGAAAACACTTTTGGCTTCCGGGCAGACCAGGTGATCGGTCAGGAACTGAGCAAGATGCTGATTCCCGAACATCTTCGGCGCGCTCACGATGAGGGCCTCGGCAGATATCTGAGCGGCGGTAAGGCAATAATGTTGAACAACCGGGTGGAGATGACGGCGATGCGCTCCGACGGCAGCGAGTTTCCCGTGGAAATCGCCATTACCCGGATCGAGATCGAAGGGCGGTCGCTGTTCACCGCCCATCTCCGGGATATAACCAGGGCCCGCAAGATGGCGGAACGTCTTTCCTACCAGGCCAGCCATGATTCCCTTACCGGACTCCCCAACCGGCGGGAGTTTGAACGCCGTTTGGCGAGACTGCTTGAGGATGACCAGTATCGGGAGGGGGTCCATTCCCTTTTCTATATCGATCTGGATCAGTTCAAGGTCGTGAATGATACCTGCGGTCATGCGGCGGGCGATGAACTGCTGCAGCAGATCGGCGGGTTGCTGCACAGTAACATGCGTGCCGGAGATACCCTGGCGCGCCTCGGTGGTGACGAGTTCGGAGTGCTGCTGGAGTACTGCTCCCTGGAGAAGGCCGGCCAGGTGGGGCAGGAGTTGCTGGAGGCGATTCAGAAATTTCAGTTCGCCTGGAAGGATAGGCGGTTCACGGTTGGGGCCAGTATCGGTGTGGTGCCGATCATCGGGGGAGGGCAGACCCTGGCGGAGGTTCTGAGTGCCGCCGACACGGCGTGTTACGCGGCCAAGGATCATGGGCGCAACCGACTGCATGTCTTTCGTCCGGATGACGTGGAACTCGTGCGTCGCCAGGGTGAGATGCACTGGATCGGACGTATTCACGCCGCCTTCGAGGAGCGGCGGTTTTTGCTCTATCGGCAATCGTTGGTTGCGCTGCAGGAGCAAACGGGTCGGGATCAGGAACGCTATGAGATCCTGATCATGATGCGTGACGAGAAGGGTGATCTGCTTTCCCCGGGCACCTTCCTGCCCGCCGCCGAACACTATAATTTGATGTCTTCTATCGACCGTTGGGTGGTGCGGACGTATTTTGAGTGGCTGTCATCCCACCCCGAGGAGATGGACAGCCTGGCCATGTGCTGCATCAACCTGTCCGGGCATTCGGTAACCGATGAAACTTTCTGTGAGTACATCGTGGATCAGTTGGGCCGGCACGGAATCCCGCCCGGCAAGATCTGTTTCGAGATCACCGAAACCGCGGCGGTAGCCAACCTCAGCCGGGCGTTCCGGTTTGTTGAGATTCTGCGCAACAAGGGTTGCCGGTTCGCTCTGGATGATTTTGGAAGCGGTATGTCCTCGTTCGCCTATCTTAAGAATCTACCGGTGGATTTTCTCAAGATCGACGGTGTCTTCGTGCGTGATATCGTCGAGGATGAAATCGATTTTGCAATGGTCCGATCCATTAACGATATCGGTCATGTGATGGGCAAGGCGACCATCGCCGAATTTGTCGAGAACGACGCGATCCTGGAGAGGTTGCGTGAGATAGGCGTGGATTATGTGCAGGGATACGGTATAGCTACGCCGCAACCGTTGCAGTGGGAAGAACGGTTAAACGCCTCCAAACCCTGAAAAGGCTTTACTCCGCCGGCGGCCTTTCCGAGACCGTTACCTCCGCCTGGAAAGACTCTTCCCCGCGCCATCCCTCTACCTTGACCCGCGTACCCGGCGTCATCATGGCAATGGTGTTCAGGACGTCATGGGAGCTGGTCGGGACTTCACCGCCGATGCGGGTGATGATATCACCCGGCTTTATCCCCGCCCGGTCGGCCGGGCCGTTTTCCAGTACCCCCGAGACCAACACCCCTTTGACTTCTTTTAGCCCAAAGGAGCGGGCCAGCTCCGGCGTCATGTCCTGGCCGGCGATGCCGAACCATCCCCGCACCACTCTGCCGTTGGTGAGGATCTGGGCCATTACGTTTTCCACAACGTCAATGGGAATGGCGAAACCGATACCCAGGGACCCGCCGCTGTTGGAATAGATGGCCGTATTGATGCCGACCAGTTCGCCGGAAGCGTTGATCAGGGCGCCGCCGGAGTTGCCGGGGTTGATGGCGGCATCGGTCTGGATAAAGTTTTCGAAGGTGTTGATTCCGAGCTGGCTGCGCCCGGTGGCACTTACGATCCCCAGGGTAACGGTCTGACCGACGCCAAAGGGATTACCGATGGCGAGAACCACATCGCCCACCTGGATCTTGTCGGAGTCTCCCAGGGTGATGGCCGGCAGATCCTTCTCATCAGTACGCAACAGTGCCACGTCGGTATCCGGATCGCTGCCGGCGATCTCGGCTTTGAGCGTGCGGCCGTTGGCAAGCACTACTTTAATCTCATCCGCCCCTTTCACCACATGGTGGTTGGTAATGATGAAGCCTTCCGGGCTGATCACAACCCCCGAACCGAGGCTGGTCTGCAGACGTTTCTGGGGGCGGAAGAAACGGTCGCCGAAGAAACGCTGGAAAATCGGATCGTTGAAAATCGGGCTGCGCTCAACGGTAACCTTGGTAGTGAAGATATTGACTACCGACGGAGCGGCCGCCGCCACGGCGTTGGCATAAGAGGCCGGGCCGTTTTCCGGTACGTTGGAGCGAATGACGGTGGGGAGCCGTCCGGGGGAGCTCTGCTCCTCCTCCGGAAGCAGTTGCAATGCGATAAAGGCGGCGATGAGACCGGCGCCGATAGATACCGCGAGGAAGGTCAAGATTCTCTGGAATTTCATGGTGGGCATACCCTAACATGTCCCATGAATCTGCAACAGATGAACGGTGGGATCATGGTTGAACTCGATGCGTTGGAAAACTACTGTAATGGCCTGCTTGCGGTCTCCGAATTTGACGATCATTGCCCAAATGGTGTTCAGCTGGATGCGGGAAACGGCCCGGTACGGCGAATCGTCTCCGCCGTGACGGCCAGCCAGGTGGCCATCGACGCTGCCGCCGGGCTGGATGCGGACCTGCTGCTGGTGCACCACGGGTACTTCTGGAGGGGCGAACCGGAACCGCTGGTGGGGATGAAGGGTCGGCGTGTGGGGGCTCTGTACCGTCACGGGATCAGCCTCATGGCCTACCATCTGCCCCTCGACGCCCATCCGCGACTGGGAAACAACCGTCTGCTGGCCGAGCGACTGGGGTTAGGCGGGACCACTCTGGTGCGGGAATCTGACGGACTTCTTTGGCACGCGGAGCTGGATGTGCCGGAGACGGCGGAGGCGTTGACGGAACGTATCCGCCGGGGGTTGAACCGTGATCCGCTGCATCTGCCGGGTGGGGGTGATGCGATACGTCGTCTGGGTTGGTGCAGCGGAGCGGCTCAGGGGCAGATTCAGCAGGCGGCGGCATTGGGACTGGACGCCTTTATCAGCGGCGAAGTCTCGGAGCAGACCTTTCATCTGGCCAAAGAGCTGGGGATCCACTATTTTGCGGCGGGGCACCATGCCACCGAACGATTCGGCATCCAGGCGTTAGGGGAGCATCTGGCGGTGGAATTCGGCATCGAGCACCGGTTCCTCGATAGCGCCAACCCGGTTTAAGTTTACTGAGCCCGCGCCAATCTTGACCTCCAGGCCTCATTGTTGGAGAATGCGCAGTCGGTTTTTAAGGCTGTATCCGCGGTTTTTCCTGCCCAAAATTTGCGGCGCACGGCCGGCGCGAACCTACATTCCAGAATTGTCCATCCTACTCGGGGAGTCATGTAAATGAGCGCAGATGGCGTGGATTTGAAGAAGCGGCGGACACTGACTGTCGCAACCAGTGTGGTCGGTGCTGTTGGCACCATCTTCGTGGTATACCCATTCCTGGCTGCCTGGAAGCCGAGTGCAAAGGCCAAGGCGGCCGGTGCGCCCGTGGAAGCCGATATCAGCAAGCTGGAGCCGGGTCAGATGATGACCGTCAAGTGGCGCGGCAAGCCAGTGTGGATCATCCATCGTACCGAGCAGAACCTGAAGGATCTGCCGACTCTGGACGGCCAGTTACTGGATCCCGAGTCCGAGATGCCGCAGCAGCCCTCCTATTGTCAGAACGGTATCCGTTCACTCAAGCCGCAATATATGGTGGCCATCGGTATCTGTACCCACCTGGGCTGTTCCCCCACCTACCGGCCGGACGCGGCGCCGGCGGACCTGGGGCCGGAGTGGAAAGGCGGCTTTTTCTGTCCCTGCCACGGCTCCAGATTCGACCTCGCGGGGCGTGTCTATTCCGGCGTCCCGGCGCCCAAGAACCTGGAGATACCCAAATACCGGTTCCTCTCGGATACCCGGATCCTTGTGGGCGATGACGGAGGGGCTTCCTGATGAGTGCAATGAAGAATTTCGTCGGCTGGATCGATGAGCGATTCCCGCTGACCAAAGTGTGGAACGAGCATCTGGCGCAGTACTATGCGCCGAAGAACTTCAATTTCTGGTACTTCTTCGGCTCCTTGGCGCTGCTGGTGCTGGTGAATCAGATCCTCACCGGTGTCTGGCTGGCCATGAGCTACAAGCCGGATGCGACCCTGGCGTTCGCCTCCGTGGAGTACATCATGCGGGATGTGGATTGGGGCTGGCTGATCCGCTATCTCCACTCCACCGGTGCCTCGGCCTTTTTTATCGTGATCTATCTGCATATGTTCCGCGGCCTGATGTACGGATCCTACCGTAAGCCCCGCGAACTGCTATGGATCATCGGCGTGATCATCTATCTGGCGATGATGGCCACCGCCTTCTTCGGTTACCTGCTGCCGTGGGGCCAGATGTCCTTCTGGGGTGCCCAGGTGATCGTGAATCTGTTCAGTGCCGTACCGTTTGTCGGTGAAGATCTGGGTGTCTGGATCCGCGGTGACTATGTTATCTCCGACGTCACCCTGAACCGCTTCTTCGCCCTGCATTTCCTGCTGCCGTTCCTGCTGGCGGCCCTGGTGTTTATCCATCTGGTGGCCCTTCACAAGGTGGGTTCCAACAACCCGGACGGTATTGAGATCAAAAAGAACAAGGACGAAAACGGTATCCCGAAGGACGGTATCCCGTTCCATCCTTACTACGTGGTGAAGGATATCGCCGCTGTGGCGGGTTTCCTGTTCGTCTTTGCGGCGGTGCTGTTCTACGCCCCGGAGATGGGCGGTTACTTCCTGGAACACCCCAACTTTGAGCCGGCCAACCCGTTGAAGACGCCGGCGCATATCGCACCGGTCTGGTACTTTACCCCCTTCTACGCCATCCTGCGGGCGGTTCCGTCGGTGGCGGGATCGGCCTTCCCCGGCGTGGCGGCGATGCTGATATCCATTGTGGTGTTCTTCTTCTTGCCATGGCTGGATCGAAGCCCGGTCAAGTCCATCCGCTACAAAGGGATAGGATTCAAACTGGCGCTGGCCATATTCGTAGTGTCCTTTGTTGTATTGGGTTACCTGGGTGTTCAGTCAGCGACGCCTATACGTACGCTGACCGCACAGGTAATGACGGTGCTCTATTTCGGCTTCTTTTTGTTTATGCCCGTTTATACCCGCGATGAGCTGGGTTCCTCGATTCTCATCCGTTTGTCGACGGTACTGAGTTTGCTTGTGGTGGTGCGCATCGTTTATTACTGGCTTGGCCAGGCCAATCAGGATATATACCCCTTTTTCGTGGCCGGCATCGCCTCCCTGGCTGTTCTGGGTTATTGGGTATATTTCATGTTTGTCCCCACGTTTATAAAAACCGATAAGACCAAGCCTGTTCCTGAGAGGGTGACCCAATGAAAAAGTTGATCATCGCATTTCTGCTGGCCATGACGCCCCTCCTGGGGTTGGCCGCTGAGGGCCCCCAATACGATGCGGCCGATATCGATCTCTCCGACCAGGCTTCCCTGCAGCGGGGTGCCAAGTATTTTGTTAACTACTGTCTGAGCTGCCACTCGGCCAAGTTTCAGCGCTATAACCGCATGGCCCAGGATCTGGGGTTGACCGAGGCAGAGGTGGAGAAGAACCTTATGTTCACCACCGACAAGATCGGCGAAACCATGAATATCGCCATGAATCCGGATGAGGCGGAGAAGTGGTTCGGCGTCGCCCCGCCCGATCTGAGTGTGCTGATCCGGGCCCGTGGAGTGGACTATATCTACACCTATCTGCGCAGTTTTTATGTGGACGAGACCCGCCCGTTCGGCGTCAACAATACTGTTCTGGTAGGCGCCTCAATGCCACACGTGCTGTGGGAACTGCAGGGGATGCAGAAAGCTGTTTTCAAGGAAGCGGAAGACGGCAAAAAGGAGTTTGAGCGATTTGAGCTGGTTACTCCCGGCACCTTGAGCCCGGAGGAGTATGACCAGGTGGCTCGAGATCTGACGGCTTTCCTGAGCTATGTCGGCGAGCCTATCCAGATGGAGCGTCGGGCTTTGGGTAAATGGGTGCTGCTTTTTATCGCAGTATTTTTCGTCCTGGCCTATCTGCTGAAAAAGGAGTACTGGAAGGACGTCCATTGATCGGTTATTGCCTCGATCGATAACACGGGGGCGCACGGTTGGGTTATACTGTGCGCCCCTTTCCATTTTGAGCTGGAATCATAATTAAGGCACATGGCAGGACGCCCTGCGTAAGATTTTATGACTGGAGTGGTTAAATGGCGCTTGTTGCTAACAAAAGATCGGTGATGACCCTCTATTCGGACACCCAGAGTCCGTACAGTCATCGGGTGCGTATGGTATTGGCCGAGAAGAATATTACGGTCGATATCATAGATGTGGATCCTCTGGAGCTTACGGAGGACGTCATAGATCTGAATCCCTATGGAACTTTGCCCACCCTGGTGGATCGGGGCCTGACGCTTTATGAGTCCCGTATCATCATGGAGTATCTGGACGAGCGTTTTCCGCACCCGCCGCTGCTCCCGGTGGACCCGGTCTCCAGGGCTAATTCCCGCCTGTTCATGTATCGCGTCGACCGGGACTGGTACAGCCTTATGGATACCATTCTTGCCGGCGGCAAAAGCGCCACCAAGGCACGCAAGGAATTGCGCGAAAGCCTTACGGCCACGGCCCCGGTATTTGCGGCCAAACCCTATTTTATGAGCGACGATCTGACGTTGGTGGATTGCAGTATTCTTCCTCTGCTCTGGCGCCTTCCGGCCCTGGGGGTGGAGTTGCCGGCACAGGCAAAGGCCGTCAACGATTATTCCAAACGGCTTTTTGATCGGCCATCATTCAGGGAAAGTCTGACCGAGCTGGAACAGGAAATGCGTGATTGACCCCGGGGCGGGCTTTTTCCTCTGCGCCGAGGTTGCAATGACTTCCAAACGACCCTACCTGATCCGAGCGCTGTTTGACTGGCTTGTGGATAACGGGCTGACCCCGCATCTGCTGGTTGAAGTAAGCGATGAGTCCGTGATGGTACCGCGTCAATATGTGGAAGATGGGCACATCGTGCTCAATATCAGCCCCACCGCGGTTCGGGACCTGGATCTCGGAAACGAGTGGATCACCTTCAACACCCGATTCAGCGGAACTCCTACGGATATCCTGGTGCCCACGTCAGCGGTGCTCGGGATCTATGCGCGAGAGAACGGTCAGGGGATGCTTTTCCCCCAGGATGGGCTTCCCGATTCCATGGAGGGGCCATCCGGTGACGATCCGGAGCCCACCTCTTCCGCCCGACCCCATTTGAAGGTCATTAAATAGCGGAACAAAGAGCACCGTGCAGGGCGAACCCTATTCGCCATTTCGCTAGAACAATCCCAGGCTGAATTCTTCCAGCTCGGTTCCGATCAGGATGATCCGGCCGGTGTGACGCTCCAGTCCTTGATCGCTGTAATCGAAGAGATAGGTCCTGCGAAGCCGTATTCCCTGTGCCGTCCATCTGGGCATAATCCGTCGGAGCGCCACGGTCTGGTCGAGGAACTGGACGCCTCTGAGGCGGCAGGCTTCAGTACTGACCTCGGTGGCGATCTCCTTGGCCCTGGCGCTGTCGAGCCAGAACCAGATGATAAGAACGATGGACAGGATTAGGATAAGGGGCGCCATGAAGGGTATGCTACCCGATTCGTCATCACGGGGCTTCTTGTTCGGAGGTGGTTATGAGGACCATCAGAATCATCCAGGACGACATCACCCGCCTACAGGTCGATGCCATCGTAAACGCCGCCAACAGCAGTCTGCTTGGAGGCGGCGGGGTGGATGGTGCAATACACCGTGCCGCCGGGCCGGAGCTGTTGGAGGCATGCCGGCCTCTGGGTGGTTGTCCCACCGGTGAGGCGCGGATAACCCCCGGATTTCGCCTTCCGGCCAAATGGGTAGTCCATACGGTGGGGCCGGTGTGGCACGGCGGGCATGGAGGGGAACCGGAACTGCTTCATGCCTGTTACCGTAACTCTTTTGCCCTGGCGCGTAAGCAGGGTGCGATCAGCATCGCGTTTCCCGCCATCAGCACCGGCGTGTACGGTTATCCGAAAGAAGCGGCCGCTCGTATAGCGCTGGAGGAGATGAAAAATGCGCAGGGGTTTGAGGAGATCATCGCCTGCTGTTTTTCCTCCGAGGATGCGGAGCTGTATCGGCATTTGTGCCCCGACTGTGGTTAAGGCGGCTCCGGGATAGATTCGGTATTAACGCAAAGAACGCAAAGACGCAGAGTTTTCTCGGCTGGTTTTCTATATGCCTAATCTCTGTGTCTCTGTAATAAACATGCGAGTTTGAAGATGTTGAATTGGTTGGATGATGTTTCTCTTCCGATGCTGATCCTGGCGGCGCTTCTGCTCGGGTTGGCCCCGTTCTTTCCCGAGCCGCATCTGTGGGAAAAGCTCAAGATGCTGTTTGCGGGTACCCTCAGCCGGCCGCTCGATATCTTCGATCTTTTTCTGCATGGGGCGCCTGTTGTCCTGCTACTGCTGAAATTGGTGCGGATGGGGATGGTGAGCCGTTAGCATATGCCCCCGCATGCCGCAGTTCCCGGAGAGGTCAAAGGCGCTGAAAGATCAGGTCCCAGACATCATGTCCCAGGCGTTGTCCCCGCTGTTCGAACTTGGTCAGGGGGCGATCTCCGGGGCGACTGGAAAAGCGACCGCGGCCGGCGGTATTGCTGAAGCTCTGATCGCCATCGCTCAGGACGGCCAGCATATGTTCCGCGTAATCTTCCCAGTCGGTAGCGGCGTGAAATATGCCTCCGGGGCGGATTGTTCGCGATAGCTGGGAAACCAGGTCGGGTTGGAGTATGCGCCGTTTCTGATGTCTTTTCTTGTGCCAGGGGTCGGGGAAAAATAGAAAGACCCCCGCCAGCTCCGCATCCCCGATGCCCCGGGCCAACACTTCCACCGCATCGTGGCGGATAATACGGATGTTGCTCAAACCGAGTTCGTCAATCTTCAATAACAGATGCCCGATCCCCGGGGAGTGGACCTCTATACCCAGATAGTTATTGTCGGGATGGGCGAAGGCCATCTGTGCCAGGGAGTCACCGTTACCGAAGCCGATCTCGAGAAACACCGGGTTGTGGTTGCCGAACAGATCGGGAAGATCCAGTTTCTCCCCGGAGAACTCCACCCCCACCCCGGGCCAGATGGTGTCGAAGGCGCGTTTCTGGCCCACCGTCAGGCGCCCTTGGCGCAGGACGTAGCTTCTGATCGGGCGGTGGTTATCGCGGCTCTTCATGTCCGGGGCGGGCGTCGTTACGGAGGTCTGTTGCCGGATAATCGGAATTTAACGCGGAGTTCGCAAGGGCGCGGAGACGCAAAGGTAAAATATTCTCTGCGCCCTTGCGAACTCTGCGTTTTTTCTCCAACTTTCCGGAAAAGTTCCGTTTAGAAGAACAACCCTTCCAGGGGGGAGGAGGCGGAGGCGAAGCGCTTTGCCGGCATGCGACCTGCCAGGAACGCCTCACGGCCGGCTTCGATGGCCTTTTTCATCGCCGAGGCCATAAGTATCGGATCCCTGGCGGCGGCAATGGCGGTATTCATCAGCACGCCGTCACAACCCAGTTCCATGGCGACCGCGGCATCGGAAGCGGTGCCGACCCCGGCGTCCACCAGTATCGGCACCTCGGCATTCTCGACGATGGTGAGGATATTCAGTTTGTTGCGAATCCCCAGGCCGGAGCCGATGGGTGCGGCCAGAGGCATTACCGCGACGCAGCCCATCTGTTCCAACTCGCGGGCGATAATCGGGTCATCGTTGGTGTAGACCATTATGTCAAAGCCGTCGGCAATCAGTTGCTCCGCGGCCTTGATGGTCTGGATAACGTCCGGGAACAGGGTCTTGTCATCCCCCAGAACCTCGAGCTTCACCAGGTTGTGTCCGTCGAGCAGTTCCCGCGCCAGCTTGCAGGTGCGTACCGCGGTGGTGGCGTCGTAGCAGCCGGCGGTATTGGGCAGGATGGTAAACCTATCCGGCGGCAGCACCTCCAGGATATTCGGCTCATCCTTGTTCTGCCCTATGTTGGTACGGCGTACGGCGACGGTTACGATCTCGGCGCCGCTGGTCTCGATGGCCAAGCGCGTCTCTTCGAGGTCTTTATATTTGCCGGTCCCTACCAGCAGGCGGGAGTGATACTCTTTGCCGGCAATAGTGAAGGTGTCCTGTTTCTGGTCTGACATAACAGTGATTTCTTTGTCGATTGGTTGATAGGGTATGGATCGAAGTAACGGTTTATCGTCGTACTGGGACCCTGTAATGCCATTCGGTCGGTCGTCCCGGCCTCGCGGCGCAGCTGATTTACCCCCCGCCGATGGCGTGGACGATCTCGACGCGGTCACCCGGTTGCAGAAGGTGGGCGTCAAATGTGCTGCGGGGGACCAACTCCTCGTTAACCTCTATGGCGAAGCGCTTATCCGCCAGGTCCAGCTGCTGAACCAGGACCGCCATGCTGAGATTGTCCGATACCTGCTGTTCCTCGCCGTTGATGAAAATCTGCATTGAGTATTTAGATTCCTTTTTGGACTGCTCAAGGCTGTTAACAGATTATGAAAATGATTTTACACTAAACACCTCGTCACGAGCAGCAGACATCACCCTGCAAAGGATACCGTTTTGACCACTTGGCACGAAGACCTAATACCAATAAAGAGTGCTGGTACGCTGGACGGCCTGTTTCTGCAACGCGCAGAACGTTCCCCGGATATGGAGGCCTATCGATCTTTTGATCGCGAGACCGGCTCCTGGTTGAGTTATAGCTGGAGAGAGATGGCGGATCAGGTCGCCAGGTGGCAGAGGGCGCTGATCGGTGAGGGGCTGAAGACCGGGGACCGGGTGGCCCTCCAGTTGCGTAACTGTCCGGATTGGGTGGTATTCGATCAGGCCTGCCTGGGACTGGGTCTGGTGGTGGTTCCCCTGTACACGGACGATCGTCCGGAAAACGTGGCCTATATCCTGGAGGATGCGGCGGTCAAATTGCTCCTGGTGCAGGATGCCGGACGTTGGCGGCGGCTGGCGGCGGAGCTGGGGGAGCAACTGTCATTGCAACGGGTACTGGTGCTGGACCCCGGCAGTGAGGCCGAGGCGCTTCATGCGAGGGATAATCGCGTCAGGATCGTTGGGGATTGGCTGCCGGATACCGGAGGTGAACCGCAGCGGCGTACCGGTGACCCCCATTCCCTGGCCACCATCGTTTATACCTCCGGGACCACCGGCAGGCCGAAAGGGGTGATGCTGAGTCATTACAATATCCTCTCGGTGGCACACGCCTCTGTAGTGGTTCTGGATTGTTACCAGGAGGACGTGTTTCTTTCCTTCCTGCCCCTTTCTCATACTTTGGAGAGGACCTGCGGGTATTATCTTCCGGTCATGACCGGCTCCACGGTTGCGTTTGCCCGCAGCGTGGCGCAATTGGCCGAAGATCTTCAATTGATTCGGCCCACTATATTGATTGCGGTTCCACGGGTATTTGAACGGGTCTATGGCCGGATCAGCGAGCAGATGAGGAAGAAATCGGTGGTGGCCCGCTGGCTGTTCAACAGGGCCGTCGCCGTGGGTTGGCGTCGATTCCGGTATTTGCAGGGTCGTCAGGGGTGGCGGTCGTCGTTGCTGTTCTGGCCGTTGCTGGAAAAACTGGTGGCGGGAAAAATAACCGCCCGGTTGGGCGGGCGGTTGCGAATGGCGGTGAGCGGAGGGGCGCCGTTGGCGCACGATATCGCACGGATATTTATAAGTCTCGGCGTACCTCTATTGCAGGGTTACGGATTGACCGAGACCAGTCCGGTCATCAGCGTCAATCCCGTGGGCGACAATGAACCCGCCAGCGTAGGCATTCCCTTGCGCGGCATCGAGGTCAGGGTCGGGAAAGATGAAGAGCTTCTGGTAAAGAGTCCCGGGGTGATGCTGGGTTATTGGAACAATCATGCGGCGACGGCCAAGATGATCGATTCGGACGGGTGGTTGCACACCGGTGATCAGGCACGGATCGACAACAACCATATCTACATCACCGGGCGCCTGAAGGACATCCTGGTGCTCTCCAATGGGGAAAACGTGCCCCCCTCGGACATGGAGTTGGCTATTGCTCTGGACCCGCTGTTTGAGCAGGTGCTTGTTATCGGTGAGGGTTGTCCCTATTTGAGCGCTCTGGTGGTGCTGAACGCGGATCTCTGGCCAGGGTTTGCTCAGGATTGCGGTCTGAACCCGCTGGATCCGGATTCTCTCTCCAATCCCCGGGTCGTCTCGGAGGCGTTATCCCGCATCAAGAGCGCCCTCAAGGATTTCCCGGGTTATGCCAAGATTCGCCGGGTGGCGCTGATGTTGGAGCCCTGGACGGTGGAAAATGGATTGCTGACTCCCACCTTGAAGGTCAAGCGTTCCCAGATCACAGGGAAATACACCAAGGAGATCAAGGCCCTCTATGCTGAAGGGCCTGCCAAGCCAAGCAAGGGTGCTCATTGATAAAGTTGCTTGCGTCAGTACTTTTCTGCCAATAGAATCGAATGCGATCATTGATCCGGCGGGTGTAGTTCAATGGTAGAACTGGAGCTTCCCAAGCTTCAAACGTGGGTTCGATTCCCATCACCCGCTCCATATCCCTTCTGTCGATTCTCTCCGGACGGGGTGCAGAAGCGGCCTCTCAAGCTGCGATCTGTCTCACGCTATCTTCATCACGCCGCATGCCGCGGCGCCTGCGTTAGAATCGGAAATCGGCAGGACAACCGATCAAGATTTCCCTGCGGCAGCCGCTAGCTGGATATACATGGGCCCTGACGGGGCAGGCCTGACAGTGCCGAGAACAGAGGGAGAAATTCGGCTGGTGAACGACAAGGTCCTTATCGTCGACGATGATCCGCGGATACTGACAGGTTATCGGCGTCTATTGCGTAAACGCTTCTCACTGGATACCGCGGCCAGCGGCCGGGAGGCGCTGGAAATGGTTTCCCGCCACGGACCCTATGCGGTAGTGGTGTCCGACATGCGTATGCCGAAAATGACCGGTCTGGATCTGCTGATGCGTATCCGCGAGCAGGCGCCGGATACCGTGCGCATTATGCTCACCGGCAACGCCGATCAGCAAACCGCGGCGGATGCGGTTAATCGCGGTCAGGTGTTCCGCTTTCTCAACAAGCCGTGTTCCCCGGAAGTCATGGCGGAAGCGGTTGAGCAGGCGCTGGAGTATTACCGGGGAAAGCAGGAGAAGGCGGCGCTGACAAAGGATCTCGCGGAGAGACTTTCCTACCAGTCCGAACATGACGCCCTTACCGGGCTTATGAACCGCCAGGCGTTCAAGACGCGATTGGAGTCCGCCCTGGAAGTCACCCGGGAAGAGCTCCACGAACATATTCTCTGTTATATCAATATCGATCACTTTCGTGTGATTAACGGCTCCTGTGGTCCCACGGCCGGTGATGAGCTGTTGCGTCAGGTCGCGCAACTGTTCTCCCGGCACTGCCGCAAAAGCGACCTTGTGGCCCGTCTGTTCGCTGATCAGTTCGGTATGTTGCTGTGGGACTGCCCGCTGGAGAAGGCCAGTAAACTGGTTGCGGTAATTCTGGCCGATCTGAATCGGCACCACTTTGAATGGGACGGCCAGCCGTTTCCCCTGGGCGCATGCATCGGTGTCGTCCCCATAACCCCGCGGAGTGAGAGTGTCGAGGCGATTCTTGGTGCCGCTGAAACCGCGTGTAATGTAGCCAAGGATGGGGGCCGCAACCGCATCCATATTGCCAGTGAAAAGGACAGAGAGCTCACAGATCGCCTGGACGAGATGCAGTGGGTGGCGCGTATACAGAAGGCCCTGGTGGAAGACAGTTTCCTTCTGTATTTTCAGCCCATCGTGCCTCTGGATCCGGGGAGTAAAGAAGGCGATCATTTTGAAATACTGGTGCGCATGCGGGGAGAAGAAGGCGAGGTTATAGCTCCAGGACGCTTTCTTCCCGCGGCGGAGAGTTTTCATCTCGCCGCCAGGATCGATCGCTGGGTAATCGGTGCCGTCATCGAGTGGCTGGAGCTGCATCAGGATGCCCTGGGCAGGTTGGCACTGTGTTCCATTAATCTATCCGGTCATTCTCTCGGTGATCAGCAGGTCCTGGATTTCGTACTCAGCAGGTTCGCTTCGTCATCGATCCCTCAAAGCAAGATCTGTTTCGAGATCACGGAAACGGCGGCCATCGCCCGTATGAACGAAGCTATACGATTCATGCGGCGCCTAAAGCGGGAGGGATTTCTTTTTTCTCTGGACGATTTCGGCAGCGGTCTCTCCTCCTTCGGGTATCTGAAGAACCTGCCAGTCGATTTTCTTAAGATCGACGGTATGTTTGTGAGGAACATCGATACAGATAAAATCAACTATGCGATTGTCAAATCCATCGCGGAGATCGGGCGGGCCATGGGGAAGAAGACGGTCGCGGAGTACGTGGAGAATAGCGCTGTACTAGAGCATCTCCGTTCACTTGGCGTGGATTACGGGCAGGGTTACCAGTTTTCGGAGCCGCGCCCCATGGATGAGTTGGCGCAGGGATAGCGATCTTCAGGTTTCGTCTTCATCCAGCATGATGGCTCCATCCGGTCCCCAGTTGACCTCGGCAATCAGCGGATGTTCATCGGCGAGTTTTCTTAGGGCGGTCTCTCTCCGGTTCAGCTCTTCCTTCTGTTTCCTGATCTGATCGGCAAGGTAGCGGTTCTCCTTTGCCAGATCGTGGTACTGCAACGCCTGTTGTACGGTGGCGATCAACTCGTAGGACTGTACCGGCTTCATGATAAAACGATAGATTTCGGCCTGGTTGATGGCGCTGACCAGGGCGTCGAAATCCGTTTGTCCGCTCAAGATAAGGCGGAGGGCGCCAGGATGAATCTTTTTGACTTCGATCAGAAACTCGACGCCGTCCATGCCGGGCATTCGGTAGTCCGATATAAACAAATGGAAATCGGATTCACGGGCGATCTCCAGGGCGTCGAACGGGCTGTTGCAGGTGACGATATCCAGGTTTTTGGTCTTGGACAGTATACGGCGTAATGCATGGAGAACATTCTCTTCATCATCGACAATCATTAATCTGTACACTGCTTTGTCCTCCAGGCCTATGAAAATTGCCGACCCATACCCGTCTTCATTTTCTGTAATGTAAGCATGCTTCAAGTCGCATCCCTATAGCGAGTAAGTCGTGATGCCGTCCGGAGGTATCAGTCCAGAGGCACCGAGACCTGTATCGGCTCCTTTATTTTGTGGATGTGATGATAATTGATCAGTCGTTCCACGATGGCCGGGGAAAGTTTATGTCCGGCAGCAAATAGCAGCCTCCCCTCTGCGGTTTCCACGTTTGACACCAGTACCTGGCCCGGCCGCAATTCGCGTACGCGCACATCCATCGGTGGGGACATGTTCGCTTCTTCGGCCCCGGCAGAGAAGAACCAGGCCACCGTCTGTAATATCCGCGGGTCGTAGATGCTGGTGCTGTTCTGCATCTGCTCCAGTGCTTTCTCCGGAGTCACCTTGAGTTTTTCCTCCCGCTCCTTGAGGTCGTGAAGAATCTTGAGTATTCGGGATTCAATGGGGATGTCCTCCCCCGATACCGCGTCATCCGGCACTCCGGAGCCGTCGAAATTTTTATTCTGGTACAGGACGATGTCGGCGACCCTTTTCAGGCGCGGGATATTGGCCAGCAGCTTATGTCCGGTTTCGGGCAGGTGGGCGACGATCTGTCTTTCCGCCGGGGTCAACTCTTCTCCGGCCCGGGTCTTGGTCAGTGTCTCCGGAGGTAGGGTGACGTAGGCGATATGTGACAGCATGGTGGCCATCTCCATCTCCCAGGTATTTGCAACCCGTAATGATCGAGCCACCTCGACGGCGGTTTCCCGCATGGCCATGGCCTGACCGGAAACAGTGGGTGCCACCATGGAGAGAATCTCCAACAGCAGCTCAATCGATCCATTCAGGGTTCCCTCGAGAAGCTCCCGCTCGGTATGGATCAGTCGATACTGATTCAGGGCGGCATCAAGGGTGGAGACAAGCGTTTCAAGTGGGCAGGGCTTGGTCAGGAAACGGAAGACATTGCCTTCGTTGACGGCATCGATGGCGGTTTGTTGATCCGCATTGCCGGTCAGCATGAGGCGGACTGAATCCGGGGACACCTCACTCACCTTTTTCAGGAACGTGACGCCATCCATCTCCGGCATCCGCATATCGGCCACTACCACGGAGAACGGCCCCTCCAGTCTGATAACCTCCAGCCCTTCCCGCCCGTTGCCTGCTGTTGTCAGTTCATACTGTTTGCGAAGCTGGCGCTTGAACGCATTGAGGATGTTGGGGTCGTCATCGACGAAGAGAATTTTATCGCTCACGCCTCTTCCTCCTGTTCCGGAAGGAGTTGTTTCCAGGTATCTGGCCTGTCTCCCATGCCGATCTTTTCCAGGAACCGTTTATCCTCGCTTTTCGCCAGGAACGGCGACATATCGCTTGCCATTCTTGATTGATTGATCAGGGAATTGGCGACATGCACCACCACCAGCGGAGAACAGCTATCGCAACTGGAGAGTCCGGGGGTGTGATGAAACGCCACCGCCTCCACCACCGGATAGGGCAGGGCCCAGAGGCCCAGCAGGTAGGCACCGACCGCCCCGTGAGTGGTGCCGAACACCTGCATTTCCGCCGTGCTCAGGTCGATACCCTGTTCCGTTACCAGGGTCTTGGCCTTTACGTACTCCTCAGACAGATTCTGTTCGAGTATCAGTACGCCGATATCGTGCAGCATGCCCGCCAGGAAGCATTCATCGGAAACCGCCTTTTCAACGCC
Source organism: Sedimenticolaceae bacterium (assembly GCA_050287965.1). GTDB lineage: Bacteria > Pseudomonadota > Gammaproteobacteria > Chromatiales > Chromatiaceae > CBFDBF01. The sequence goes on along the minus strand of JBNKCX010000018.1, from coordinate 25,385 downwards.
TTCACTCTTGGCGATGCGTTCCGACAGGTTGGCGACGGCCAGACTGTGGTTCAGAAGGGCCTCAATGGAAAAGGTGGTGTCCTTGATCGATTTCTGCTCGAACTGGGAAAACACGCCTATGGAAAGCACCAGGGACTTGAGGGCATCCAGGCCGATCAGGGTGGCGGCTTCCCTGGTGTCGGAGACCCGTCGCCCGAGACCGAAAAAGGCGGAATTCACCAGTTGCAGGATTTTTGCGGTCATTGCGGGATCTTTGCTTACCACCTCTCCTATTTCCCAGAGGGAGGCGTTCGGGGACCGCAGTTTATCCATGATTTGTTTATAGGCGTGGGGAATGCTGGGAAGGCGTTGCAGACCGGTAACCAGGGAGTGAAGTTTGCTGTTGCCCAGAAAGCCATAGAGAGCGAAGGCCCGGTCAAGCGTGTCCTTCAGCACCGCGGCGTCGCAAGGTTTGGTAATGAACTGGTGGGCGACGCTGGCGGAGCGGACGATCAGCTCCTCATCAGAGTGACCAGACAGGATGATGCGGATGATCTGGGGATGGCTTTTGGCGATCCGCTCCAGAAGCTGCGCGCCATCCATCCCGGGCATGCGCATATCAGTCACTATGGCGTCGAAGTTGTTCTGAGAGATCGCCTCCAATGCCTCCTGGCCGTTACTCCGAAACTCCATATCCCACTCATTCCTTTGCCCGTGCAGCGACCGCTTAAGCCCGCTCAGAACGCTCTCTTCGTCGTCCACAAACAATATCGACTTTTTCATGCCGCTTTAGGTCCGTTTGATCCTTGGCTGCCGACCAGCGCCTTCCTGGATGGACCGTGGTCCGGCGCAACCCCAGGAAATCCGTTAACACGCAGATCCCTCACGATATGTGCTCCTTTAGTTTAGTGTAGATCGGGCGCCGCTATGTTTCTCGGGCTGATGAACGACCGCCTCATCTGATTTCCTCGCCCGGCGCGTGGTCTATCTCCACTTATTATTTCGACCCGAATGGGGAAAATTTTAGTATCTTGCGGCGGATTTTTGCGGATTTCCGCTCCCTATCCCGTATTCTGACGTGCCTGCCGCACAACCATGGAGACACAAAGGGGGTTTGGGGTTGGAATCCTGGAGGCGTTGAGCCATGCTTGTCCGCATACCCTGACGGATGGGAAGCGATATCAGAAGAGGAGGATTCAATGGGAAAGGTCATCAAGATCTTGGGTTGGCTGTTCGGCACGGTGATACTGTTGTTGGTCGCGGCGGTGATCATTCTGCCTTTAGTGGTCGATCCCAATGATTTCAAGGACGAGATTATTGCCCAGGTACAGAAAGAGACCGGACGTACGTTGCAGATTGAGGGAGACCTGAAACTCTCGGTGTTTCCCTGGTTGGGCCTGGAGATCGGGGCCGTGACCCTGGGTAACGCCCCCGGCTTCGGAGAAAAGCCCTTTGCCGCCGCGAAATCGGCCGCAGTGCGGGTCAAGCTGATGCCCTTATTCAGCAAGGAAGTGGAGGTGGATACCATCGGCGTCGACGGGCTGGTGTTGAACCTGGCCAAGGCCAGGGACGGTCGGACGAACTGGGATGATCTGGTTGGTGCGGAAAAACCGGCGACGGAGAAGCCGGCGCAGAAGGGCGCGCAGGAAGAAGGGCCCGCGAAACTCACCATCGGAGGGATCGATATCAACAACGGTCGGGTGAGCTGGGATGATCGGCAGAGCGGTCAGCACTATGAGGTGGACCGGATCAATCTAAAGAGCGGCGCCATCGTGGCCGGAAAGCCGGTCGGTCTGGAACTGGGTATGGTGCTGGAGAGCGCGGACCCCCAGCTTACGGCACAGCTCGATCTGCGCGGTACCGTGGAGATCGATGAGAAGGCCAATGCACTCAAGGTCAGTCCCCTGAGGGTGACCGTTGACGCAAAGGGCGAGGCGCTGCCCCAGGGGGAGCTGCGGGTTGAACTGCAGACCGCCGTCACTATGACCCTCGACGGACGTTCTCTCAGGCTGGATGGTCTCCGGCTCGATTCGGGTGAACTGCATCTTTCCGGAGATCTGCAGGGCCGAAACCTGGATACCCAGCCGGCATTCAGCGGCGGCCTGAAACTGGCCGAGTTCAACCTGCGCGATTGGATGGCCGGCCAGGGATTGGGCGTACCGGACACCGCCGATCCGAAGGCCCTCACCCGCGTGGGTGCGGATCTGGTGTTAAACGCCAAGGGGAGTGCCACCGAGGCGGAAAAATTGGCCCTGCTGCTGGACGACACCCATATCTCCGGTAAGGCCAGTCTCAGGGGCGACGCCATCGGCTTTGCCCTCGACGTGGATGACATCGACCTCGATCGTTATCTGTCGCCGGTGGAAGAGGGCGCTTCCGGATCGGGTTCCCCCGCGGATACGGCCGCTGCCGGGGAAGAACCACTGTTCCCCGTAGAGCTTCTGCGCGGATTGAACCTCAACGGCGTTCTGCAGATCCAGAAAATGAAGGTCAAAGGCCTGTCGGCCGAGGGAGTCAAGGTCACCATCAAGGCCAGCGGCGGCCGGATGCAGGTGGATCAGCAGGTAAACAGCTTCTACCAGGGCAGTTACACCGGGCGGACCGATATCGATGTGCAGGGCAAGACGCCGGTGCTGAAGATAAAGAGCGCTCTGAGCGATATCCAGGCCGGGCCGCTACTCAGAGATATGACGGGCGAGGAGCGGCTTACCGGGAAAGGGCGTTTCAACGCCGAACTGCAGGCCAGCGGTAACAGTGCCAACGCCGTCAAACGTTCCCTCGGAGGTAATCTCAATTTCCGCTTTGAAGACGGAGCGGTGAAAGGCATCAACCTGGCGCAGACCATCCGCGAACTCAAGGCCCTGTTCGACGGGAAACGGGCGGCCGAGTCCGATGAACCGAAACAGACCGATTTCTCCGAGCTTTCCGGGTCCGGTGTGATCACCGGCGGCGTCCTCACCAACAGGGACCTGATGGCCAAATCCCCTTATCTGCGGGTGGACGGCAGCGGGACCGTCAACCTGGTGAACGAGGCGACCAATTACAACCTCAAGACGGTACTGGTAAATACCTCCAAGGGTCAGGGAGGAAAGGAGCTGGGTTCTCTCGAGGGTGCTACCATCCCCGTGCATGTGTCCGGGCGCTACAGTGCGCCGAAGTACAGCGTCAATTGGGGCGAGGTGCTTATGGACAGCCAGAAAGAGAAGTTGAAAGAGAAACTGCTGGAGTCGTTACAGGGTAAGCCGAAAGAAGAATCCACGACCGGCGAAGCTGCAGCGGGGGAATCCGGAGCGGCTGAGACCAGCTCACCGAAAGAAGACAGCGCCGAGGATAAATTGAAAAAGAAGCTGAAAGATAAGCTTAAACTGCCTTTCTAGGCGGTCGTTTGCTGCCGGAACGACAACGATTTTCCTGTCGAGTTCCGCGAAATGCCTGTGGAAAGTGGGAATTGCGTACCCTAATTGATATGGTATGGGGAGACGAATTGGGCTAGGATTCGTCTGGTGTTTAGGTGGGGAAACTGTCGGGCTGAGCCGGGCAGCGCCTTTGTTCAAATTAGATGACAGGAGCGTGATAAAGATGATGAAAAGTACTCTGCTGAAACTGTCCGCTGTGGCTTTGAGTCTCGGACTGGTTACCGGCTGTGCCACCACTGAGCAGCTGCAACAGATGCAGGCGGATATCGCCAAGGCACAGGAAACCGCCAATGCAGCCATGGACGCCGCCAATGCAGCGCAGGCATCTGCTGATGAATGCAACGAGCGTTGCGGTCGTATCGCGGAAAAGGCGATGGCGAAATAGGCCGCCTTTTATTCATTAAAAACCCGGGGTCGAAACGCCCCGGTTTTTTTTTTGCGTGAAATTAACGCCAAGGAAGTCGATCAGGGTTCAATATCCGGCTGTTGCGGAGCGTGAAGTATGGATATCGGAATCCCGGTCTCCTCCAGGGCGATGTCTTTGACCAGTGCCCAATCGATCGTCAAGTCACGTTCGCCCACGGCGTTGACCACGGCCGTCATCAGCGGGGTGAAATTGACGCCGTCAGCCTGGCGCTGTTCCAGGAGCCGGGGGTGAACTTCAATATAGAGTCGGTCACCGAGCCAGCCCACTTTGTAGGGTTGGTTGATGATGCGGAACGGGGTGCCCACCGGTACCAGCGGGAACAGCTCCGCAATATCTTCGGGATAGAGCCGCATGCAGCCGTGGCTGACCCGCATACCGACACCGTAGGGTTTGTTGGTTCCATGCAGCAGGTACCCGGGGAGATTCAGGTAGAGGGCGTAATCTCCCAGGGGATTGTCGGGTCCGGGCCCCACCATGGCCGGCAGCTCTCTGCCTTCGGCCTTGGCCTCTTCGCGGATGGAGTCGGGCGGGGTCCAGGTCGGGTGTTCCTTCTTGCTGGTAATCCGGCCGGTGCCGGTGGGGGTATTCCAGCCCTCACGACCTATTCCCAGGGGATAGGTGATAACCCGGTCTTCACCCTTGGGAAAGTAGTACAGTCTGAGTTCCGCCAGATTGATCACCACACCCTCGCGCGGACCCTCCGGAAGAATAAAGCTGGTTGGGACCACAATCTCGGTTCCGTCTCTCGGTAACCAGGGATCCACGGTGGGGTTGGCCGCCATCATCTCCCGGTATCCGACATCATAAATGCGGCCGATATCGGAGAAGGTGTCCTTATAGTGGGTCTCGACGGCAATGAGTTTCCCCACTACCTCCTGCCCCGGTTGAAGCTGGAAGCTGAGCCCGGCGCTGGTCAGAGGAAAGAGTCCTGCGAGCAGGGTGAGAAGGAAGGTTGTCGGTCTCAAAACGATTGCTTCGCCAAAATCATAAGCTCGGCGGATATTCTGTCATATTTGAAGCCGATTTACCGCCGCAGGTTCCCATCTTCGGAAGAAAGTCCATCGCGTTTCTCAATCCGTACGGAATCGCCCGACGAGAGCAGGGTTGTTGTCCGGCCGCTCCCGGGTGACACTCTCTGGAACCTGGCGCAGAATACCGCGTGACCGCGCCCGTGTATTTTTGCGAGAGATTTTATAGACGTGGACAGGCGAACCCGGTGAAAAGCGATCCGTTTTGCATAAAGATGCTGGAATGGTACCGGTGCAACGGGCGCAAGGACCTCCCCTGGCAGCGATCGCCGACGCCCTATCGGGTATGGATCTCCGAGATCATGCTGCAGCAGACCCAGGTGACCACGGTCATTCCCTATTACCAGCGTTTCCTGGCGCGTTTCCCGACCGTACGCTCTCTGGCGGACGCCTCCGAGGACGCGGTGCTGCATCTCTGGAGCGGACTCGGCTATTACGCGCGGGCCCGCAACCTGCACCGCGCGGCCCGCAGGGTGCGGGATGAACACGCCGGCCGGTTTCCCACCGAGTTCGAGGCGGTTCAGGCCCTTCCGGGTATCGGCCGTTCCACCGCCGGTGCCATCCTCTCTCTCGCCCTGGAGCGGTGTCATCCGATTCTGGACGGCAACGTAAAACGGGTGCTGGCCCGCTGTTTCGCCGTGCCAGGCTGGCCCGGGCGGTCCGCCGTACAGAAGCGGCTCTGGCAATTGGCGGAACAGCACCTCCCCGCCGGAAAGTGCCGTGAGTACAATCAGTCCCTGATGGATCTGGGCGCGCTGGTCTGTACCCGAAAGGCCCCGCGTTGTGCCGCCTGCCCTCTCGCCACCTTCTGCCAGGCCTTTGCCGAAGGTGACTCCGAGGCCTTTCCCCAGCCTCGGCCCCGGCGCCCCCTGCCCACCCGCCGGATCCGGCTGCTGGTGGTACGCGGCCCCCGGGGCGAGATCCTGCTGCAGAAACGTCCGCCTGCCGGTATCTGGGGCGGGCTCTGGAGTCTCCCGGAGTGCCCCTCGGGCCAGGCGCCCCTGGAGTGGTGCCGGGAGAGGTTAGGTGTGGGACAGGGCCGGGTTGCCGTGCATCCGGTCTTTCGCCATACCCTGAGCCACTTCCATATGGAGATCGAGCCCGTTGAGATAGATCTGGACGGGGAGCCGGGGCGGGTAATGGATGGGGCTGATCAGGTCTGGTATAACCAGGATGACCCCGATCCGCGCGGGTTGGCGGCGCCGGTGGCGCGGATTCTCGCCCGGGTGCGGAAAAGAGAGGAGGAGAACAATGGTGAGTCGCTTAGTGCAGTGCGTAAAACTGGATAAAGAAGCGGAAGGGTTGGATCGGATTCCCTATCCCGGAGAACTGGGGCAGCGGATCTTCGATAACGTCTCCAAAGAGGCGTGGCAGATGTGGTTGCAGCAGCAGACCATGTTGATCAACGAATACCGCTTGAGCCCTATTGAGCCCAAGGCAAGGGAGTTCCTGGAAAAAGAGATGGAACAGTTCTTCTTCGGGGGCGGAGCCCACCATCCGGACAGTATTTCTCCCGAGGTATAAGCAAATTCCCTTGACTAGGCCGGTCCGGGCCGTTTTAATACGGCTCTCTTTTTGGCCAGGTAGCTCAGTCGGTAGAGCAGGGGACTGAAAATCCCCGTGTCGGCAGTTCGATTCTGTCCCTGGCCACCATAAGAATCAACGGCTTACGATTAATCGTAGGCCGTTTTGTTTTTGGATAGTGTCGGATTTGTGCCCTCGATCCGCCATATCACTCCCCACTGATATTAGAACGACTGCTTATCTAATTCACGCATCATCGCTTGGCGGATATCACTGCAAGGACGCAGTCTCCTGGAGGTGGTTGGTGAGAAATATATAGGCGTTTTGGGACTGGAAATCTGTTAACGTTCTGCTTATGTTGAATTGATCTCCTATGCTTCCGAGGTTATCAGGAGTGGATTTGCCGAACCTTGAAAACAAACGCTTAAACGAAGAAGAGGTGTCAGCACGAGCGCCCGTCGTTAAGTCACTACCAGTGTTGCTCACTATTGAATGCACTGTCGTATGCAATCTTCGCTGTGCCATGTGTCCGCAATCTCTCGGTCGTGACAGACCGCGTCACTTTGATGAGAATCTTATAGAGTCTATAACTCCCTACCTAAGAAATACGGAAAGGATACAGCTCCACGGCATTGGTGAGCCGATGTTAGGGCCGGCTTTCTGGAAGATATTGCATTTGATCCCGCGCGGGAGTGGGCAGAAAGTATCAGTTAACTCAAATGCGGTGCTTTTGAATAAAAGCCGTATTAATAAGCTTGTCGAGTCGGGATTGACCATCATCAATATTTCCCTGGATGCGGCAACTTCCGAAACCTACTCCCGAATACGCGGTGCCAACTTTGAGCAGGTTATTGACAACATCCGGGAGCTGGTGAAATCACGGGATTCGCTCGGTCAAAATACCCCAGAAGTGCTTCTCAACATGACTCTTATGTACTGCAATATCGAAGAGGCGGTGTCCTTCGTCGAATTGGCGCATAGACTCGGCGTGGATGGAGTGTATTTCTGGCACCTAAATGAGGGTGAGCATTGGGTTGCGGAGCGAGACGGATGGATTTTTGACTATCACGAGCAGGGGTTACGGAAGCATCCTGAACTGTCCGATCGTTGTCTTCGTGCGGCGCTCCAGCGTGCGCGAGAATTGGGTGTCAAGGTACATCTGGATCCCAATAAGCGGGTGTTTTTCTCCCCGGAGTTTAACGACGGGCATACTGATGATGCCACTGGATCGAACCTGACAGTATGCGACTGCACCTATCCCTGGAGATGGATCATGATCACTTCCGATGGGGAGGTCGCCGCGTGCTGTTTTATGTCACGGCCGGCATTGGGGAATATGTATGAGCAGTCCCTGGACGAGATATGGAACGGGGAGGTCATGCAGGATTTGCGCGAACATATCTCTCGCGGTGAGATCCATTCTCTTTGCAAGGGCGCCGTTTGTAAATACGTTCGAAACACCTCTGCGGACTCTACTCGAGAGTCCGTCGATTTTAAACAAACCTATCTCCACTGGAAGAGAAGGCTCCGTATTCGCCTCCGCCACTTTAGGATGAAGATCAGCCCGATTAAATTGCCTGGGGCATCTCGGGCTACGCGTCCGCCGGAGGATTAGCCGGCACTAAGCACATTGTCTCATCCCTGGGCCTCGTTTTCGGTCAGCTGCGGGCATAAAAAAACCGCCTCATGAGAGGCGGTTCTTATTATTTTTTACCTTGGTCGAGGCGGGATGTCTCCCCTCCCGCTTATCGTTTACTGCGGAACGACGTTGACCGCGGCCGGACCTTTCGGGCCGTCTTCGATATCGAAGGTGACCTGTTGCCCCTCGGCCAGAGATTTAAAACCCTCGCCCTGAATGCTGGAGTGATGCACGAATACGTCTTTATTGCCGTCAGACGGGGTAATAAAACCGTAGCCTTTGCTGTCGTTGAACCACTTTACTGTACCTGTAGCCATGAAGGTTGCCTCTACTTTTTAACAAAACAAAATATTAGTGCGCAGACAGTTATGGAGAAATTACGGGTGGGCCTACTGAATACACCGCGAGGATCCGCCGAAACAACTACAAGAACAAGCTGCTACGTCAGGCACCTTACACCATATATTTTGCAAAAAAAAGGGATTTTTGGGGGATTTATAGCCATTCTTGAGGTGCCGTTAACGTTTAATGGACGCTCTTTGTTGCCGATTTGATCCCGTCTTTCATAAAAACGCGGCGCCCGGTTTTTGGGAAAAGATCGGGGGAAAGGTTTTACGTCGTATATATGCGGAAAATCTTATAAATTGCGGTGGTGGTTTCGCATCCCTCGGGCACGGGATGAGGAAGGGGGTATAATCGTCCGACTTTTTTACCGTTGGGAATGTTGTCTTGGAATTGTCACTTGCTTTGGCTTTTGCCGTCGGCTTCTTCAGCACCCTTCACTGTCTGGGAATGTGCGGGGGTATCATGGGGGCCCTCTCTCTCAGTCTTCCGGCAGATGTGCGCGATCGACCGGGGAACCTCGTGGCTTTCGTATTGCTCTACAACCTGGGCCGGATCCTTATATATATACTGTTGGGTGTTGTGGTGGGGTTTACCGGCCGGCTGCTGGAGTGGGGGGCGGGGGGCGAGGCGTGGCGTCAGGTGGCCGGCTTTCTGGCCGCGATAACCATGATAGTGATCGGTTTCTATCTTACCGGATGGTTTCCCTTGCTGCGGAATATGGACCGGCTGGGTGAATTTGTCTGGCATCGTCTGGAACCCCTCGGGCGTCGGTTGCTTCCCATAAAGACCCTTCCCGGCGCGCTGCTTGCCGGTCTGGTGTGGGGGTGGTTGCCCTGTGGGCTGGTGTATTACGCGCTCTTCCTGGCCCTTCCTCTGAGCAATCCCTGGGCCGGCGGGGCCTTCATGTTTGCTTTCGGTCTCGGTACTCTGCCGGCGATGGTGGCGACCGGGACGTTTACCGGGTGGCTCGCCCGTCTAGGGAGAAGGGTCCTGTTGCGGCGCATTGCCGGAATGATAATGGTTCTCATCGGCCTGCTTACGCTGCTTTTCGGGACCGAGCTGTTTTTGTTATCATCGAAAAGCTAAGCCAAAAACAACGAAGGGGCCTCTGATAACGTCCATAATCGATTGAGACGCCCGTCAGGGGAGTTCCGATACTTGGAAGTGAGAGGTGGTTGTATGTTACTGGGGAAAGATCCGCTCCTGATGGAGGTGGTGCAGTCGGCCAAAATCGTTGCCGCCACCGATGTGAATACCCTTGTCAACGGTGAAAGTGGAACCGGCAAAGAGTTGCTGGCCCGGTTTATCCACGACAACAGCCGCCGGAACGACCACCCGTTCGTATCCGTCAACTGTGCCGCGCTTCCGGAAGCGCTGGCCGAGTCGTTGTTGTTTGGGCATAAAAAAGGGGCGTTCACCGGTGCCGCCGAGGATCATGACGGTCATATTCGTGCCGCCGAGGGTGGGACCCTGTTTCTGGATGAAATCGCGGAACTCCCTGCCTCGATTCAGGCCAAGCTCCTGCGCTTTCTGGAATCGGGCGAGGTCCTGACCGTGGGAATGTCGATTCCCACCAAGGCCAATGTCCGTATCATTGCGGCAACCCATCAGGACCTGCAGAAGAAGGCGGCCAGCGGAAGTTTCCGGGAAGACCTTTTCTATCGTCTTAACGTGGTGCCTTTGTGGATGCCTTCCCTGCGTGAACGGCAGTCGGATATTCCGTTGTTACTGAAGTCCTTTCTCGATGACTTCGCCGGCAGGCACGGTCTGGAAAGCCCCTCTTTCTCTCGGGCATCCGTGAGCCTGTTAAAACAGTATCACTGGCCGGGCAACGTCCGGGAGCTGCGTAACCTCTGCGAACGGCTGACCGTTCTGTTGCCCGGGCGCGAGATTGCCCCGGAAAACCTTCCCCGGGAGTTCCGTGAGCAGATCCGGCAGCAGGACATCATTCGCCTTCCGGCGGAAGGGGTGGTCCTCTATGAGATCGAAAAGAGTCTGATCCAGCAGGCGTTGGAGCGGACCCATGGAAATCGCAGCCGGGCGGCCCGCTTGCTAGGGATCAGTCGGGACACCCTGCTGTATCGGCTGAAAAAATTCGCGCTTTCCTGAGTCGCCCAGAGTAACCGGCTGATGCGCGGGTTGCACGCCGAAGAGACATCAGTCTGAGCCGAAGAGTCTCACCCGGTTGCGGCCTTCCTCTTTCGCCTGGTAAAGGGCCTTGTCCGCCTCTTTTATCAGGCGTTCTCCCGCGGCATCGAAGTCGTCTTCGTCCGTCGCCGTCAGCTGGCTGACTCCGATAGAGACGGCGACCCTGAGTTCGGTACCGGATCTGGTGACGATGGGATTGCTGAAAATCTTGAGCCGAATGCGCTCAGCGAGGTTGATAGCCTCTTCCGCATCGGTCTGGGGCAGCAGCAGAGTGAACTCCTCCCCGCCGAAACGGGTGGCCATGTCCGATGCCCGCAGACACTCCCGCACCCGCAGGGAGATTTCCCTGAGAACCTCGTCCCCGGTATCGTGACCGTAATTATCATTGATGCGCTTGAAATGGTCGGCGTCGATGAACAAGCAGCTCAAGGGATGCCGGTAACGTCGGGCACGGGCCACTTCCTCCTGCAACCGGCGCTCGAGATAACGGCGGTTATGGAGGCCGGTGAGGGCATCGGTCAGCCCGCTGACGACCAGGTGCTCCCGGTTGGCGGCGCTCTCCATGCAGACGGCGGCAATGGAGGCCAGGTGATGCAGAAAATCGCTGGCGTGGTGGCGGGTGAACCGCTTCGAATCATCGCTGCCCAGATTAAGGCATCCCGCCAAGGTGCCGCGCCGGATAAGGGGAAGCAGCGCCACACTGCTAAGCGGTTCGTTCTCGGGAAACAGCGGCCGGTGTTCGGAATGGAACGGTCCCAGCCAGGGTCGGGAGAGCTTATTTATGATCGGGGGCAGTTCATCGGTCCGCTCCAGAAAGCGCACTGCGGGAAACTGGTCAGGCCCCTTGCTGCTGTGCAGCAGCAGGTGGCGTAGTTCATGGTTCGGGTCGATGAGCAGGAGACTGAGTGTCGGGAGGCTGAAGGATTTACGCATGCCCTCGGTGAGGGAGACGAGCAGTTCCGGGAGTGTCTCTGCCCGCAGCAGGGACAGCTCCCGCTCATGGAAGCGTCTTAGAACCTCCTCGTTATAGAAGGCTTCGTTAGTGAGGGAGTGCAGGCGCTGGCGCAGGAGCCGGTTTTCCGTGGTGACATCTGGTTCCGGCTTGAGGGAACGGAGTCTGATCATGGCGGAATTGTTGACAGTCCCGGTGAGCTTTAAGAACCAACTATAGGACAGAAAAGGATAAAAATCTTGGACATGGATATAATGTCCAGAGCGGCGACAGCCATTTTCGGCACTCGGAGTGAGACACATTTCAAGAATGGACGGAAAAGCGGAACAGGACAGCGGTGTTCGGATCTACCTGCGGCTATTGTCGTATGTGCGTCCCTATGCCGGGATTTTCGCCCTCAGTATAGTGGGCTACGCCGTATTCGCGATTTCCCAGCCGGCCTTTGCCAAGCTGATGGAGTATTTCATCGAGGGGCTCGAGGGTAATTCCGAAGACCTTATTTACCTGGTGCCGGTTGCCGGGGTGATTATCGCCCTGCTTCGAGGGCTCGGTTCCTACCTGGGGAACTACAATATCGCAAAGGTCGCGAACAGTGTCGTGCATGACCTGCGCGTGGACCTGTTCAATAAGCTACTGGTGTTGCCCAACCGTTATATCGATCACCATAACTCCGGATATCTGATATCAAAGATCACCTATAACGTGACCCTGGTTACCGGTGCGGCTACGGATGCCATCAAGGTGGTGATCCGGGAAGGTCTTACGGTTATTTTTCTGTTGATCTATTTGTTCTGGACCAACTGGAAACTGACTCTGGTTTTCCTGGCAGTGGCGCCGCTGATCGCCGCGATTATTTCCGTGGTGGGTAAACGGCTGCGCGGGTTGAGCCACAAGATTCAAGACGCCATGGGTCAGGTCACTCATGTCACTTCCGAGACTATTCACGGTTTTCAGGTGGTACGCAGTTACGGCGGGGAGGAGTATGAAAAGCAGAGATTCTTCGCCGCCAGTCTGCGCAATCTCAAAAAAGCCATGAAGATGGTTAAAGTGAGCGCCATCAATACGCCGATACTGCAGTTTCTTGTGGTTGTGGCGATGGCGGTGGTTATGTTTCTGGTACTTTATATGCGTGAGACTACCAGCACCGCGGCACTGGTCTCATATGTCGTGGCCGCCGGGTTGCTGCCCAAACCGATCCGCCAGTTAAGCGAGGTTTACGGCAATATCCAGAAGGGGATCGCCGCCTGTGAGACCATCTTCCAACAGTTGGATGAGATCCCGGAAGAGGATCTGGGGAGGCGCGAGGTAGAGCGGGTGGAGGGGCGAGTGGAACTCAAGGGTGTGGGTTTTCATTACCCCGGTTCCGGGAAAGAGGTCCTGAATGCGGTGGATCTCGAGGTGCGGCCCGGGGAGATGGTTGCTCTGGTGGGGCGTTCCGGCAGTGGCAAGACCACCATCACTAACCTGCTGCTGCGGTTCTACGACCACACCTCGGGAGAGGTTCTGATCGATGGTGTTCCTATTCAGGAGTACAGTCTGCGCAGTTTAAGGCGTCAGATCGCCCTGGTCGGCCAGAATGTGGCCCTGTTTAACGATACGGTTGCCAGCAACATCGCCTATGGCCGGGAAGACCCGGACGGAGGGGAGATTCTGAAAGCGGCCGAGGCGGCCTACGCCATGGAGTTCATCCAGGAGCTTCCGGAGGGCATGCAAACGCTGATCGGCGAGAACGGAGTGATGTTATCCGGCGGTCAACGGCAGCGGCTCGCTATCGCCCGGGCCTTTATGAAGGACGCCCCGATTCTGATTCTGGACGAGGCCACATCGGCCCTGGATAACGAGTCGGAGCGGTATGTTCAGGAGGCCCTGAAGGAGTTGACCCGGGGGAGGACGACCCTGGTGATCGCGCACCGTTTATCCACCGTCGAGCATGCCGACCGGATTGTGGTGATGAAAGACGGTTCCATCGTGGAGAGCGGGACCCACGAACAGTTGCTGGAAGGCGGCGGGGAGTACGCCTTTCTGTATCAGAGTCAGTTTCAGTCCCCGGAGCAGTCCGCTGGAGGGGAGGAAAGTTTATTTTAGGGAGCCCGCATCCGCTGGATGCCGTTCAGCTCCCCAGATAGTCTGCCCAGTTCACCGAGTTGTCGCCGAAGACCAGGAAGTGGGAATTCAGCAGGGAGTCCTTGGTGTTGTAACGCAAAGGACGCATCTCCGTATCCGTAACTCGCCCCCCCGCGGCCTCAACCACCGCCTGTGCCGCCGCCGTATCCCATTCCGAGGTGGGGCCGAGCCGGGGATAGATGTCGGCGGTTCCGTCCGCCACCAGGCACAGCTTCAGAGAACTCCCCATGCTCACGATTTCGTGCTCGCCGAGATTGGCCAGGAATTTCTGCAGGCTCTCGCCTGCGTGGGAGCGGCTGCCCGCCACTTTTATCGGCTGTCTATGTCGGGGGTGAACCGAAATCTCTTCCCGTTCCTTGCCCGCACTCTGGCGGAAGGCGCCGATACCGTCACCGCCGTAAAAGGTGACCCCGGATACCGGTACGTGGACGATACCCAGGATCGGACGTTGCTCCTCGATGAGCGCAATGTTTACCGTAAACTCGCCGTTACGCTTGATGAACTCCTTGGTTCCGTCCAGAGGGTCGATTAGCCAGTAGCGCTTCCAGCCGCTCCGCTCCGCGAAGGGGACCGCGGCCGATTCCTCGGAAAGGACCGGGATGCCGGGGGTCAGCGCCTTAAGGTTTTCCACGATAATGCGGTTGGAGGCCATGTCCGCCTCGGTGAGGGGAGACTGGTCTGATTTCTCGTATACGGAGAAATCGGTATTGTAGATGGCGAGGATTGCCTCTCCGGCCTGTTCGGCAACGTCGATGAGAAGCCCGATGGAAGGAATAGCGTCTGTCATGTGTGATAAGGCTCTTCAGTTCTTAAACATAAGGTCGCGCACCATATAGAACGCGGCAATGGAACGTGCCTCGGTAAAGTCCTTGCACCCCATCAGTTCCTCCAGGGCCGAGATCTTCCAGGGCACCACCTCGATAGGTTCCGGCTCGTCCCCCTCGAGCCGCTTCGGGTAGAGGTCGCTGGCCAGCACGATGTGGGTGGTGTGGCCCAAATAGCCGGGTGCGATGGTGAATGAGGCGATCTGCTCCAGCCGGTCGGCGGCGTAACCCACCTCTTCCTGTATTTCCCGGTTGGCGGCGATAAGGGGGTCTTCGCCTCGTTCGATATGCCCCTTCGGGAACGCCAGCTCATAGCGGTCCATGCCCGCCGCGTATTCCCGGATAAGAAGAACCGTCTCCGGATCCAGTAGCGGCACCACCAGAACGGCACCCTGCTGTGAGCCGACGATGCGCTGATAGGTGCGTTGCTGACCGTTTGCGAATTCCAGTTCCATCTCTTCCACCCGGAAGACACCGGTATGAACAAGCTGTCGGCGGTTGTGGACGGTGGGTTTTTTTGACATGCGACTTCCGAGGCGGGTTTCAAACAGATTTGTATAGTGTAACCGGAATTCCCGCCGGGTTCTTTACCGGGATTATTGCCGTTAAGGTATGGAAGGTGGCAATGACCGTAGATCTGTGCTGGAAGCTGAGTAATTTATTACCACGGAGGGTGCTGAGGACGCGGAGATATATATTCCGGCGTGATGCCCCCGTGTGTCCCTGTGTTCTCTGTGGTTAAGATGGTTTTCGGCCAAACGAAGCCGATGAGCCGGACTGTGTCCGTCTTCCCACGGCTTCCCTTGTTTTGTTGCATGGGACGCAGTACTTTGTTGCCCATGATCGACTGGAGCCGAATCGACACCGTTTTTCTGGATATGGACGGGACCCTGCTGGATCTCCATTTCGACAACCATTTCTGGCTGGAGCATGTCCCCCGCCGTTACGCGGAGGCCCGAGGGATCGCATTGGAAAAGGCCCGGGAGGAGCTGTTGTCCCGCTACAAGGATCTGGAAGGCACCCTGGAGTGGTACTGCATCGATCACTGGAGCAGGGAACTGGGGCTGGATATAGCTCTGCTGAAGGAGGAGGTGGATCACCTCATTGCCGTCCACCCCCACGTGGTTGATTTCCTGGACAGGATGCGAACCCTGGACAAACGCACGGTGCTTGTGACCAACGCGCACCAGAAGTCCCTGGCTCTGAAGCTGGACCGCACCCGGCTCGGCGGGCATCTGGACAGCGTGGTCTGTTCGCACGATTTCGGGTTGCCCAAGGAGGACCCCCGGTTCTGGGATCGGTTGTATCAGGCGGAGTCGTTTGAGAAAGCGCGGACCCTGTTTGTGGATGACAGCCCGAAGGTGCTGGCTTCTGCCCGGAGTTACGGTATCCGCTGGTTATTGCAGGTGCTGCGACCGGACTCCAGGGAGGGTGCGCGGGAGGCGGAAGGATACGACGCCATACACGATTTTTCCGAACTGCTGCGGGATTTGGAAAACCTGTAGGGCGGGTTGTGCCCGCTGACTCATTCGACAGGCGCGGCCTGCTCTAGCCCCTGCCCCAGTTCTTGAAACGCTTTTTGCAATATTTCAGCAGCTCATGGTAGTTGCGGAAATAGAGGTCGAAATGTTTTTCCGCCGGGGTGTCATATTCACACCAGTCGTTTTCGTAGTCCCGGCAGATCTGCGGGCGCGTATTGTAGATGGAGCAGGCGCCGTTCTCCTTAAGGTGTTCGCACTTGCCCTGTAGCAGCAGGAACCAACCATCTTCATCTTTATAGAGTTCGACACCTTCGTGAGATATCTGCCACAGGAGGTGGTCGAAGTCGGATTTGGAACGGGGCGTGATCCCCAATCCTTCCGTCGTGTAGGTGCAGCACTTGGAACCGATACAGCGGCTGCATTTGTTTTCCAGAGGTATCGACATGGTTCTCGGAATGCGATGGATAATAACGTTAATCAGAAGGATATAGGGAAAATGGCGTCGGCTGCGGTTTAATCCGGTTTCCGGGGGGGTCTGCGCCGGCGCTTCTTCGGTTTCGAATCGCCGTCATCCTTGTTGGTTCCCTTTCTTTTTCCATCTTTCGATTTTTCACGGCCGCCTCTGCGGTCATTCCGGTCGCTCCGTTCCGGGTAAACGCGGCTCCTTGGATCCACCTCCGCCAGCAGTTCAGTGCTTACCGGTTCCATCGGCAGACGGTGGCCGATAAATTCTTCGATATCGGGCAGGGAGAAGGAATAGGTTTCGCAGGCGAAGCTGACAGCATCCCCACTGCTGCCGGCACGCGCGGTGCGGCCGATACGGTGCACATAATCTTCCGCGTCTTCCGGAAGATCATAATTGAAAACATGGGAGACATCCGGGATATGTAGTCCGCGGGCCGCGACATCGGTGGCGACAAGGACCGGAAGCTCGCCGGATTGAAACTCCTTCAGCAGTCGCAGGCGCTTCTTTTGCGGTACGTCACCCGAAAGTACCGCCGCCTTGATTCCGTTACCCTCAAGGAATCCCCAGACCAGATCCGCGCCCCGCTTGGTATTGACGAAAACGATGGTGCGCCGGGGATCCATGTGCCGTAACAGGCCGATTAAAAGGGGGATCTTTTCGTCGTTGGCGGTCATATAGCAGACTTGCTTGACCTTGTCCGCCGTAACCTTGTCCGGTTCGATTCTTACTGTTTCCGGATTATTCATATGTTCATATGCGAGTTCCGTAACCCGATATGAAAGTGTGGCGGAGAAAAGCAGACCCAGACGCTTTTCCGGGGGCGGCATGCGCCGCAGCAGATAGCGGATATCCTTGATGAAGCCGAGGTCGAACATGCGGTCGGCCTCATCCAATACCACCACCTGAATGGCTTTGAGATCGAATACGTTCTGCTTGAAATAGTCGATCAGACGACCCGGTGTTCCAATGAGGATATCCACGCCCTCCTGCAACTGCTTGCGCTGTTGCTCGTATCCGGTACCGCCGAAGACCAGGCCCAGTTTGAAATCGGTATGCCTGCCCAGAAGCTCCGCGTCCTTATGGATCTGTACAGCGAGCTCCCGGGTGGGGGCCAGCATCACGGCTCTGGGCTGCGTCGGTCTGCGTTCTTCGTCGGCAGGGTGCTGCAATAGGTGTTGGAATGTTGCCAGCAGGAAGGCGGCGGTCTTGCCGGTCCCTGTTTGTGCCTGACCCGCTACGTCCCGTCCTGCAAGGGCTAAGGGCAGGGTTTCCGCCTGAATTGGCGTGCAGGCGGAAAAGCCAGCATCTTCAATGCCTTGCTGTATTTCGGGAGTAAAGTTGAAACTATCGAAACGGGTATCTGATAGGTGTTTATCACTCATGGCGCGCTAGGATACAGGAATTTCCCATCCGTTGGGACTTGCAAAGCATAAAATATTCAGATCAAATAAACCCTTAAGCGTGGGGCCGCGCAATGTAGGATTAGACGAAGAGCCCTTTGCCGATATTTTTTGGAAGCGTCGGTGCGGATCTGCACAGTTCGGCGCAGTTCCCCTGACGATTTGGAGAGATTAAGTGAGTGAACAAATTGTTCATGTGACGGACGACTCTTTTGACGCCGAGGTGCTGAAGAGCAGTGATCCCGTGCTGGTGGATTACTGGGCGGAATGGTGTGGTCCCTGTAAGATGATTGCGCCGGTGTTGGATGAGATCGCCGGAAAGTATGCAGGTCGGCTGAAGATAGCCAAGCTCAATATTGATGACAACCCGAATACGCCGCCACGCTACGGTATTCGGGGTATTCCGACGTTGATGCTGTTTAAGAATGGAGAGGTTGAAGCCACCAAGGTCGGTGCGGTTTCCGTTTCCCAGCTTACTGCCTTTATCGATAGCAATATCTGAGATTTATTTCACCAAAAAACCTGGACACACCCCGGAAGAGTAGTACAATCTAACCTATACGCTCCTTTCGGAGTGTGATTCCAGAAGAAACAACTGCTAATCCCCTAACGGAACTTTCCTTCAACCCAGTATTTCCGGGCGCTCTCCGCGCTTTTTGTCCTTTCCTGAGTACAAGTCCATAAGCCATGAATCTTACCGAACTTAAGAAAATGCCAGTCGCCGATCTGGTGGAACTTGCCAGTTCCATGAAGATCGAGGGCATGGCCCGTTCCCGCAAGCAGGACCTGATTTTCGCCATCCTCAAAGCCCACGCCAAAAAAGGTGAGGATATTTACGGCGATGGCGTACTTGAAATCCTGCAGGACGGGTTCGGTTTTCTTCGCTCCGCCGACAGCTCCTACCTGGCGGGTCCCGACGACATATACGTTTCCCCCAGTCAGATACGGCGCTTCAATCTGCGCACGGGCGATACCATCTCCGGGAAGATTCGACCGCCGAAAGACAGTGAGCGTTATTTTGCTCTGCTCAAGGTCGATGAGATCAATTACGACAAGCCGGAAAACGCCAAGAACAAGATCCTGTTCGAAAACTTCACGCCACTGTTCGCCAATCAGAAGTTTCAACTGGAGATGGGCAACGGCAGTACCGAGGACATAACCGCCCGGACTATTGAGCTTTGCGCGCCTATCGGCAAGGGCCAGCGTGGTCTGATCGTTTCCCCGCCGAAAGCGGGTAAGACCATGCTGATGCAGAACATCGCCCAGTCCATCGCCCACAACCATCCCGAGTGTTATCTGATCGTGCTGCTTATCGACGAGCGGCCGGAAGAGGTGACGGAAATGGCTCGTTCGGTGCGGGGCGAGGTGATTTCTTCAACCTTCGATGAGCCGGCGGCACGCCATGTGCAGGTGGCCGAGATGGTGATCGAAAAGGCCAAGCGGCTGGTGGAGCACAAGAAGGATGTGGTTATTCTGCTGGACTCCATCACCCGTCTGGCGCGTGCCTACAACACCGTGATTCCCTCTTCAGGCAAGGTGCTTACCGGCGGTGTGGATGCCAACGCCCTGCAGCGGCCGAAGCGTTTCTTCGGTGCCGCACGTAACGTGGAAGAGGGTGGTAGCCTGACCATCATCGCCACGGCGCTGGTGGAGACCGGTTCCCGCATGGACGACGTGATTTACGAGGAGTTCAAAGGTACCGGTAACATGGAGGTCCATCTGGACCGCCGGATTGCGGAAAAACGTATCTTTCCCGCGATTAACATCAATCGTTCCGGGACCCGCCGCGAGGATCTGTTGATGAAGCCCGATGATCTGCAGAAGATGTGGATCCTGCGCAAAATTCTGCATCCGATGGATGAACTTGCCGCCATGGAGTTTCTCCTGGACAAACTGAAGGTGACCAAGACCAACAACGAATTTTTCGATGCCATGAAGCGGTAGTCGGTAGATCCGGCTGCTGATGGGAAAAGACCGCTGCCGGTGATCGGGGCGGTCTTTTTTATTTAGAAGTTGGAAGTTGGTAGTTAGAAGTGGGAAGTTGGGGGGTTGATAATATTGGGGTTATACGGTGTTATCCTTTTCAAACTTCAAACTTCAAACTTCAAACCTCATGACTCAGACCCAGCGACCCACCCACGCCATGATCCTCGCCGCCGGCCGCGGTGAGCGGATGCGGCCGCTGACGGATCATACCCCCAAGCCGCTGCTCCAGGTGGGGGGCAAGCCCCTGATCCAATACCATGTGGAAGCCCTTGCCCGGGCGGGTATCGCCGATCTGGTGGTGAACCACGCCCACCTGGGCGAACAGATCGTGGCCTTTCTGGGGGATGGCGGCGGTTGGGGGGTCTCCATCAGTTACTCCCCGGAGCCCCCCGGGGCGCTGGAGACCGGCGGCGGCATCTTCAACGCTCTGCCGCTGCTGGGTGATGCGCCGTTTCTGGTGGTGAATGGAGATATCTGGTGTGACTACGATTTCTCCCGGCTTTCCTGTCCGCCGGGCAGGCTGGTCCACCTGGTGCTGGTGGAGAATCCGGAACATAACCCTGCCGGGGATTTTCAGCTACGGGATGGCGAGGTTGTCAACGAAGGGGATAGTCGGCTTACCTTCAGCGGCATAGGTGTCTATCGGCGCGAGCTTTTCGCCGGATGTGATCCGGGGGCGTTTCCCCTGGCGCCGTTGCTGCGGAAAGCCGCGGCTGGCGGGTTGGTCAGCGGCGAGTGGTATCGGGGTGATTGGAGAGACGTGGGAACGCCCCGGCGTCTCGAGGAGCTGGATAGTTACCTTCGCAACCGGGATTAAACGCAATGGGACAGGAGATAACCGACAGCCATTTCGATCCGACGGATTTCAGGGTCTTTTCCGAGCGGTTGCAGCGAGAGACCCGGCTGCTATGCCGGTGGTTGGAGGAAGAGGCCTTTCCCCGGGGAGACAGTGAAGGAGGTTTCGAGCTGGAGGCGTGGCTGGTGGACGATGAGGCGCGGCCGGCGCCGATCATTGAGTCCTATCTCGAGCGGCTGAACGATCCATTGGCGGTGCCGGAATTGGCCACCTTCAATATGGAGTTAAACGGCAGCCCCAGGCGCTTGCAGGGTGACGCCCTGAGTGCTTTGCGGAGCGAACTGGAATGCACCTGGAACCGATGTAATGGCGTGGCGGCCCAGGTCGGAGCCCGGTTGGCGATGATCGGTATTCTGCCCACGGCGGAACCGGCGGACTTTACCCTCGCAAACATGTCGCCGCTGCATCGTTACCACGCCCTTAACGAACAGGTCTTCAGGATGCGGGGTGGAAAGCCGTTGCAGCTGGACATCTCCGGTTATGACCGGCTGCATATGGAGCACGATGACGTGATGCTGGAGGCGGCCACCACCTCCTTTCAGATCCATCTTAAGATCGATGCGGACAAGGGCGGCCGTTTCTACAACGCCTCCAAGATCCTGTCGGCACCCATCGTGGCGGCCTGTGCCAACTCTCCTTTTCTGTTCGGATCGAATCTCTGGGATGAAACCCGTATACCTCTTTTTGAACAGTCGGTGGCGGTGGGTGAGTCGGAGTTGAACAGGCGGGTCACCTTCGGTATTCGTTACATAGATCGGTCCATAGCGGAGTATTTCCAGGCGAACCTGGAGCGATACCCGGTGCTTCTGCCGAGACTGATGGATGAGCCGGAGGAGCGACTTGCGCACTTGCGTCTCCACAACGGGACTATCTGGCGCTGGAATCGACCACTGATCGGTTTTGATGCCGACGGCCGGCCCCATCTTCGTATCGAGCACCGTGTAGTGCCCGCCGGGCCGTCGATCGTGGACAGTATTGCGAACGCTGCATTCTATTACGGTGCGGTTACCTTTCTGGCGACCCAGGAGGTGCCCCCCGAGAGCCGTCTTCCCTTTGATGTGGCGCGGGAAAACTTCTATCAGGCCGCGAGGCTGGGGATGCGGGCGCCGGTGTTCTGGTTGGACGGCAAGAGCGGCGAGATCTCGGAACTCTGTCTGGAGCTGCTGCTGCCCCAGGCGCGGGACGGCCTGCTGAATCTCGGTGTCGATCGGGAGGAGGTGGATTACTGGCTCGGGATTGTCGAAGGGCGCATTACTTCCGGGCAGACCGGCGCGGTCTGGCAGCGGCGATGGGTGGAACGTCACGGTCCCGATATGCGGGGTCTTACCCAGACCTACCTGGAACGCCAGGCTTCCGGAGCACCGGTGTATGAATGGAATGTTAGTTAGAAGTTGGAAGTTGGTAGTTAGTGGTAATGTGGTTCTTTAATTTCCAGCCTTTAACTACGAACTTCTAACTTCCGACTACAAACTAATAAACAATGCTACAGGAACTGAACCATATCCCAGCGGGTCTTCTGGAGCTGGATGCCTCCCGGTTGGAAGCGGTGTTGGGTGGTCCTACGCTGATTCACTTGCCGGGCCGCCGTGATCCGGCGCTCTTTGTGTCCGTATTGATGCACGGCAACGAACCGGTGGGTTGGGATGCGGTGCGGGAACTGCTGCGCCGGTATCTGCCCGGCGGAGGCGAACACCCCCTGCCCAGGTCGCTGAGTGTTTTTATCGGCAATGTCAGTGCCGCGGTCAAGGGCGTACGCCATCTCGACGGGCAGCAGGATTACAATCGGGTCTGGCCGGGTTGTGAAGAGGGAGACAGCGCAGAGCATCGGATGATGCAACAGGTGGTGGATACCATGGCAAGCAGGGGTATCTTCGCCAGCGTGGATCTCCATAACAATACCGGACTCAATCCCCATTACGCCTGTATCAATGTCGTCGATAACCGGTTTCTCCATCTGGCTACCATGTTCGGACGCCTGGTGGTCTATTTCATTCGGCCCTGCGGGGTGCAGTCCATGGCGATGGCGCGGCTCTGCCCTTCGGTTACCCTGGAGTGCGGTAAGGTGGGGCAGGCCCATGGTGTGGAGCATGCGCGGGAATTTCTCGAGGCGGTTCTGCATCTTTCCGAGCACCCGGACCACCCGGTAGCGGAGCACGATATAGAACTGCTGCACACGGTGGCCACCGTAAAGGTCCGGGAAGGAGTGACCTTCGGGTTTGGAGATGAGGCTGCGGATATATGTTTTTTAAAGGAACTTGATCATCTGAACTTCCGTGAACTTCCGGGCGGTACCGTCCTGGGCACCGTGAAAGCGGAATCCGGAATGGGGCTGGAGATAATTAATGAGCGGGGCGAGGAGGTATCGGATCAGTACTTTGTTCTGGATGAGAATGAACTCAAGTTGCTCAATCCGGCGATTCCTTCCATGTTGACCAAAGACCAGGCGGTGGTGAGGCAGGATTGCCTCTGTTATCTGATGGAAAGGTATCGAAGTTAGTAGTTAGAAGTTAGAAGTGGGCGAGTTATAATGCGCGGAGAAGAACTATTATCGACCTGGTAGCTACCAACTGTTGACTTCAAACTTCAAACTTCAAACTAAATGGTCAAACCCCTCAAATTCCTCTTGCGGATCGCAATACTTGCAACGATCTTCGGCGCCCTCTACCTGTTCAAGATTTCCTGGTACGACCGCTATGTCTGGCCGGGGCCGGTGGAAAGCATGCAGCAGCTGCCTCCCGAGGACAGATCGGAGTGGCCTGCCACGCCGGCGCCGTGGCAAAGTGAGGTCCAGTCCGTGGAGGTGGCGACGCCGGAGGGGCTGCAGGTGAAAGAGGTCACCTACCACACCAACAGCATCGGTATGGATTTCGTTCGCATAGAGGCCGGATCCTACCGGCCGGTTCCGGGGTTTCGCAGCCTGCCGGACAAGTGGTCGCTGCGGCGGGCGTCCCGCTGGCGTGACGGGGGGGAGTCCCCGCGGGTGACCCTCTCCAGGCCCTATTACCTGGCCGCCTTCGAGGTGACCAACCTCCAGTATGAGCTGTTCGATCCTTCCCATAAGGAGCGGCGGCCCGAGTATCAGCGGGGAAAAGGGGGAGATCACCATCCGGTGGAGCCGATCACTTGGCGGGAGGCGCAGCGTTACGCCCGCTGGCTGTCGAAAAAGGAGGGCCGGCACTACCGGCTGCCCACCGAAGCGGAGTGGGAGTATGCAGGCATGGCGGGAACCAATTCCCGGCTCTATTGGGGCCAGGCGTTCTGGGACCGGAGCAAGGCCAACCTCGGCGGCCGCCACTCCAACCCGGAAAGCTACCAGGAGGACGGTTATGAGCAGACCGCCCCGGTCGGTATGTTCCCGGCCAATCCCTGGGGGCTCTACGACATGGTGGGCAACAGCTATGAATGGGTTCAGGACTGGTGGCATCCCAACTATACGAAAGACGTCACCGATCCCCAGGGACCGTCGGAGGAGGAGCATCGGCAGCGGGAACAGGGGGAGGATTGGATCGATCGCCATTTCTATACCAAAAAGGATAAGGCGGGTGGGCGCTTCAGGATGGGCAAGGGGGGCAGCTGGACCACACGGCCCTATGCAACCTACACCGGGGAGGATGACGGCAACAATCCCGCCGACCTGAGAGACAGTCGGGGATTCCGGCTGTTGGTGGAGATCCCGTAGGAGATTCTATGTCCCGGCACAAGCAGTCACTCGCCCCCCGGGCTGATAAGTTGACTGGTTTTTGAGTAGGGCAAATGCGACCCGCGCAAGCTTTCTGGCGAGGATGACCAATGCCTGGATTTTGGACAGGCCCCGGTCGGTATAACGCTGATAGAACCTTTGCCAAGAGGGGTGCCGACAAGCCTGCATAGCGGCGAGGTGGAGCAGACGTCGAAGCTCGGGGTCACCCTGCTTGGTAAGCTTTCGCCTGCCTCGGCAGGTGCCCGAATCCCGCACCCGCACATCCAGCCCCAGAAAGGCAATAAAGGCGTCGCTGCTACGAAAGTGCCCTCGTTGGTAGGTCATGGTCAAGGCCATGGCCGTGAGAGGACCGATGCCTTCGATGGCCTGGCAACGGGCGACATCCTCCGCCCATTGATGCTGACAGACGACTTGCCGCATGCGCCGCTGAAGGACGGCATCGAGCCGGGTAAATTGCCGACGCAGGCTAGCGGCAGCGGACTTGAGTTCGGGAAGCCCTTTTAAGCTCTGCTCCAAGGCAACCTTGGCGCGCACCAATACGGCACGGCGGCGAAGCAACTGCTGCAGACTACGGTACCCCTTGGAAGGCGGGCTCCAGGGCCGAAGATCGGCCCGCTCCCGGTCGAGATAACGCCGAAGCAGCCGGGCATCGCCGGCATCGGTCTTGGCCCGTCCCCCGATGCTCTGGCGGTAACGATTGAGACGAAACCCGTCGACTACATACACCGTATGACCGCGGCGGTGGGACTGCTCGACCAATTCCAGATGAAAGGTATTGGTAGCTTCTACGGCCACGCAAAGGGGGGCGGCGCCAAGGCCTCGGAGCCAGTCACCGATCGCTCCGGGCTCATTGTCCAGCACCACAAGGGGTGAATCCGGATGCTGACAAATAACCAGTTCCGCTTTGCTGACATCGACCCCGACCAGATACGGTTGTACAGACATTGCCATCGTTGTTCCTCCCGACTAAGGTGAATAGTGCTTGTCGGGGCTCACCTGGCGCTGGCTTGCCTAAATCGTCGGTCGATAGCCGATAGATTCCTTATAGGCGCTTTAAGGTGAGGGGTGGGACGATCTCTCCTACAGTCTG